>NZ_JAEBEF010000002.1:0-927052 GCF_046548815.1 Amycolatopsis sp. cmx-4-83
TCGAAGCCGAGATCAACGAAAAGCTCTACACCGCCGAAGGCGACTTCCTCAAGACCATCGACGCCCTCGGCTCCGGCGACCGCGGCCGCTACCTGCTGGCGGCGACGTTCGGCAACGTCCACGGCGTCTACAAGCCGGGCAACGTCAAGCTCCGCCCCGACGTGCTCAAGGGCGGCCAGGAAGCAGCAGCGAAGAAGCTCGGCCTCGACAGCGGCGCGAAGCCGTTCGAGCTGGTCTTCCACGGCGGCTCGGGCTCACTGCCGGAGGAAATCCGCGAGGCGGTGTCCTACGGCGTGGTGAAGATGAACGTCGACACCGACACCCAGTACGCGTTCACCCGCCCGATCGTGGACCACTTCTTCAAGAACTACGACGGTGTCCTGAAGATCGACGGCGAGGTCGGCAACAAGAAGGTCTACGACCCGCGCTCGTACCTGAAGGCCGCCGAGGCCGGGATGGCGCAGCGCGTGGTGGAGGCTTGCCAGGCCCTGGGCTCGGCAGGCACGAAGCTCAAGTAAGTCTGTTCGCGCGAAGGGGCGGCACTTTCATAGGGAAAGTGCCGCCCCTTCGTCGTGTTCAGACCTCGACGACTTCGAGCAGGCTTTCCAGACCCCGGAAGTCCTTCGCGTTGCGGGTGTACAGCGGAAGGCCGTGGACGGACGCGATAGCGGCGATCATCAGATCCAGCCGGCGCGGTCGTGGTGACCGGCCCGCGGCGATGGTCAGCGCGACCAGCGTGCCGTATCGCGCGGCGGCTTCACCGTCGAACGGCAGCGGGGTGAATTCGACGATGGCCGCGCCCAGTTGCTCGTTCCGCATGGCCTTCGCGGCCGGGTCCGCGGTCATGACGACGCCCTGGTGGAGTTCGGCCATGGTCACCGCGGTGATCTCCGGGAAGTCCGGGAGCACCGCCGGGTCCAGGCTGCCGAGCTCGATGTAGGTGCAGGTGTCGAGGACGCCGGTGGCGTGCCGGTCAGCCACGCGCGCGCTCCCACGGGTTGTCGTCGGCGCTGATGCGATCGTCGCCGAAGAACTCGTCGGCATCACGCCGCAGTTCGGCCGCGTCGACCTTGGGCAGCCGCTTGTGCCGTTCGACCAGCTCTGCCGCGGTGAACCGCTGCCGGCGGGACACCGGCCGCAGTTCGGCGATCTCCACGCCGTTGCGGGTGACGTGATACGTCTCGCCGGCTTCGACCGCGTCCATGATCGCGGCGGAGTTGTTCCGGAATTCGCGCTGGCTGATGACGTTCACCAGCCAAGTGTAGCACCGCGTGCTACACCGTTACCCGCTTTGCGGACCACCGCCGCGAAGCCGGGCCCGCCGCTGCCCACAGCACGAACACCCCCGCCAGCACCACCGCCGCCGTCCAGTACGCCAGTGGTGGGGCCGACTCCGTGTGCGCGTCGCCCAGTACCCACGGCCGGAACTGGGACTGCACCCACAGCGCCCCGTACCCGAACGCCGTCACCAGCAGCGCCCCCGCGCCGGCCTGCAGGACACCCGCGCCCATTGTGAACGCCAGGTCCACCGCCAGCCCGACGAACAGCAGGTAGAACGGCACCGTCGACACCGGGAAGCCCATTCCCAGCAGCAGTGGCCACATCACCGACCGGTACGCGACGTAAGCGAGAGCCACCGAAGTCGCCGCCCAGCGGAAGCCCAACGTCCGGCGCGCCAGGGCCAGGATCAGCGCCATCACGCCGATGCCCCACAGCGGGTACACCCACTCCGGGATCGGCATCGTGAAGTGCAGGATCGCCGTCCGGTCGACCGGGTGGCCGATCTGGTTGGCCGCGAACGAGAGCAGCGAAGGCTCGGCCTCCGGGGTGCCGCGCTCCCACGCGCGCAGGCCCAGGATGCCGTACTCCTGCTGGCCGTTCGGGAAGAACGTGTTCTCCAGGAAGAACGCCCACAGCGCCAGCAGCACGCCCGTCCGGAACCTTCCCGGGGGCGCGGCTCGGAGCCAGCCCAGCAGCACGCCCGCCTGCATGATGCCCGTGCCCAGGTACAGCATCATGTGTGACGGACTCCACGCCGTCAGGTCCAGGCCGTTGACGCGGTGGTTGATGACGTCCAGCGGTGCCGCCACCAGGAACACCAGCAGGCCGATCTGCATCAGGCGCAGGGAGCGGCGATCGGCGCCCAGGCCCGTGTAGCTGTGGATCGCCACCAGCACCACGATGATCACCGTGCCCACGGTGTTGATCAGGTGCGGGGGCGCCAGGTCGTCGCGCAGCCACATGAAGTGCCACGACATGTCCCACGACGAGCCGACCAGCTTGAACGCGAACGCCGCCAGCCACATCCCGTAGCAGAACCGGAGCACCCAGTCCGGCGTCGGCTGCCCGGGGGCGCCGCGGTGCCAGTGCCGCGTGAAGAACAGCCGCGTCTTGCCGACGGGGCTGCGCGGGATCACGTCCACGGGGACGTCGACTGCCTTGGCCATGCCGGACATCATGGCCGGTCATGGTCACGAGCGGGCTAAGACCGCCAAAAACCGGGGTTCACCCGTAGGGGTGGTGGATTTGCCTCCGGCGCGCGCCGGTTGGCATGGTGTGCCGCCATGATGCCGAAACGAGTTGTGGCCGCCGTCCTGATCGGCGCGCTGGTGCTGGCCGGTGGCGGGGTGCTCGGGGCGCTCCTCTTCTGAGGGCAGAATGGGCGGCATGACGCACAACCTGCTCGGCCCCGAGCCGACGCTGCTGCCCGAGCACACCGCCGCCCAGGCCGCGCTCGACGCCGGGAGCGACCCGGCCACCGTCGCGGCCGAACACCCCGACTACAGCGAGGCGTGGGCGTCGCTGGCCGAGAAGGCCTTCGACGCGGGCGAGACCGTCGCCGCGTACGCGTACGCCCGCACCGGCTACCACCGCGGTCTCGACCAGCTGCGCCGCGCGGGCTGGAAGGGCTTCGGCCCGGTGCCGTGGGCGCACCGCCCCAACCAGGGCTTCCTGCGCGCCCTCGCCGTGCTGGGCAAGGCCGCGGGCAAGATCGGCGAGACCGAGGAGTACGACCGCTGCCGCACGTTCCTCGCCGACTCCGACCCCGCCGCTTCCGAGGCCACCGGCCTGAAGTGACGCCTCGTGAGTGTTCAGGGCGGTTCCGACCGCCCTGAACACTCAAGAGAGCCGCGGCAGACCTCAGAACAGGCCGCAGTTGGAGAGGGCCGGGAGGCCGGCGAAGCGGCCTTCGAGCCACGCGAACGCCTCCGGGAACGCCCGCACCGCCGTGAGCACGTGCGTGGGCACCAGCGAGGTGCTGAACTGCACCTTCACGCCCTTGCCGCACCACGTCCGCCCCAGGTCGCGGTCCTGCGCGTAGGGCACGATGTCGTCGAGCGCGCTGTGGACGATCAGCACCGGCGCGGCCGGCTTCAGCGTCCCGATCTTCTGCTCCGCCACCCGTGACGCGTACGGCTCCTCGCCGAGGTACGCGGTCAGCGAGCGGCCGTCGGTGGTCAGCGTCGAGGACTGCGTGAACGCGTGCGCCGCGATCGCCTCCACCGTGCACTCGGTCCGGACCTGCTCGAACAGCTGCTTGCCGCGCGCGTTGAGCAGCGCCGGGATGTTCAGCTCCGGGTACGCGTAGTTCATGCTCACCAGCGCGAAGCCGAGGAAGCCGACCGCGTAGTGGCCGTCGAGGTTCTTCGCCACCGAAGCCAGGTCCGCCGGCACCGCGCCCGCGTACGCGCCCTTCAGCTTCAGCTCGGGCGCGTAGCTCGGCTGGAGCTCCGCCGCCGCGGCCGACGCGCCGCCGCCCTGGGAGTAACCCGCGATCGCGACCGGCCCGTCGTCCGGGAGGCCCGCCTCCGGCAGCCGCTGCGCCGCGCGGACCGCGTCGAGCACCGCGTGCCCCTCCGAAGCGCGGTTGACGTACGTGTGGTCGCCCGGCGTGCCGAGCCCTTCGTAGTCGGTGACGACGACGCCGTAGCCGCGCGTCAGGAGCCCGGCGATGAACGGGCCTTCGTACTCGAAGCCGGCGGCAAGCGCTTTCGAGGGCGCGCAGTCGTCGCCCTCGCCCTGCGTGCCGACGGCGTAGGAGACGATCGGGCGCGCGCCGGCGCCGTGCCACGCCGACCGCGGCGTCAGCACCGTGCCGGTGACGGCGATCGGCGAGCCGTGGGTGTCGGTGCTGCGGTACATGATCCGCTGCACGGCCGCGTCGGCCTTGATCAGCTTGATCGGGTCGATGTAGAACGTCGACGCCTCGTGCCGGATGACGTCGCCGTTGCTGCCCGCGGGAAGCGGTGACGGCGGGTCGTAGAAGGACGCGGCGGAGGCCTGCGGCGGGCCGAGCGTCGTCAACGCCAGCACGGAAACCGTGGCGACGGCCGCGAAGCGGGCGCGACGGGGGAAGATACGCATGCTTGCTCCTCGTTGAGCAGACGAGTGCGCGGGGAACACCTTTTCAGACAGAGGTGTCGGAAAAAGAATCACGTGAGGTGGACCACCATGTCAAGCCCCGCTCCGCGCGGGCGGCCGCGCAAGCTCCCGGTCGGGGAGCAGCGCGCCCGCGTGCTGGGCGCGACCGCGAGGGTCGTCGCGCAGCACGGGATGCAGGGCGCGACGATCGAGCAGATCGCGCGCGAAGCCGGCGTCTCGCGGCAGGCCGTCTACGAGCAGTTCGGCGACCGCGCGACCCTGTTCGCCGAGGTCGTGGCCGCTACCGAGGAAAGCGCCTTCGCCGCCATCGCGGGCCCTTCGGTGGCCGACGAACAGCCCGGTCTGCGGGCCTGGGCGCGGGCCAACTACGCCAACATGGTCACCTTCGTCGCCGACCACCCCGAGGGCTACGGCGTGCTCCGCGCGGCCGAGCGCGCGGGCGACCCCGCTCTCACCCGGTTGAGGGAGCGGCTGGCCGTCGTCTACGCCGAAGCCAGCCGCAAGCGGTGGGCCGCGCACGGCATCGACTCCGGCCGCGCGGACCGCGCGCTCGTCACGCTCTTCTTCGCGATGACCGAGTCACTGGTCCAGGCCACCTGGGACGGCGAGCCGCCCGACCAGGAGGCCTTGATCGACTTGCTGACCGAGTTCACCGTCGGCGGCGTCGCCCGCCTCCAGACCAAGGCGAGCGACGTCATCGACCGGCTGCGCTGACCCGGGGGGCAGCTAAGCGACGGCCATCTCCGGGAGCGAGACGGAGCCGACCACCCGGTTCCGCCCGCCGTGCTTGGCCGCGTAGACGGCCGCGTCCGCGGACGACATCACTTCCTCGATCGACGACCCGTCCAGCGGGTACGCGGCGACGCCGATGGACGCCGTCTGCCGCTCGATGTCGACGGCGGCGCCCTCGTTGGTCTTGGTGCTGATGATCAGCTCGCTGACCCGTTGCCGGATCCGCTCGGCCGTCACGATCGCGTCCTCTTTGGACGTCGACGGCAGCAGTGCGACGAACTCCTCGCCGCCGAAGCGCCCGACCAGGTCGTGCGCCCTCGTCTCCTGCTTGACCACCGCGGCCACCGCCTTGAGCACGTCGTCCCCCGCGAGGTGCCCGTAGGTGTCGTTGATCCGCTTGAAGTGGTCGAGGTCGATCATCATCGCGCCGAAGCTGCCGTTTTCCCGCTCCGCGCGCGAGATCTCGCGCTGCGCGCCGTCCTGCCAGGTGGTGGCGTTGAGCAGCTGCGTCTTCTGGTCGGTCGTGGCGAGCTCCTCGAGCCGCTTGATCAGCACCGACCGCTGCAGCACGTAGAGCGGCAGGATGACCAGCACCGACAGCAGCGGCTCCTCGTTGAGCACCATCACCAGCAGCGCGCCGACGCACAAGGTGGACAGTTCGAGCAGGTTGTCGTCCATGTTCCCCAGGCAGGACACCGGTGTCGCGCTCTCCGGGTCGGCCAGGTAGAGGCCGAGCCCGGTCAGCGCGGTGTTCACGGTGAAGAAGGCCAGGGCGGCCAGGGTCACGGTCGCGACGCCGCTGCCGATCGTCATGTGACCGACGACACCCGCGGAGAAGGCCGAGAGGATCATCGTGGTCGCGTTCGCGGCCACCCGGTGAAATTCACCCGGACGGGTGCCGGACCAACTCCGGAAGGCCAAGTACACGTACAGAACGACACCAAGGGCGGCGATCAGCTGGGCCGGCAGCAGCAGGCCGGCGGGCAGCAACCACACCGAAGTCATCGAGATGTAGGGCCCGTTGCTGAGGATGCGGCGCTGCCGCTCGAGCCGCCTGCTGACCTCCGTCTGCGCCACCGCCAGGGCGGTGAGCAGCAGAAACGTGCCCAGCTGGGCGATGGTGACCGGCACGGTCAACAGCGAAACGGCCGTCCAGCTCAGCATGACCGCGATGGCGGTCAGCGTCGCGATGATCCAGTCGCGGGGGCGTGTCCACAGTGCCCAGCCCCGCGCGCGAGAAATCAAGTCTTGGCCGCGCTGTTCCCCCGATGTGACCATTTTTCCCCCAGACCCTTGCGTGAATGTACGGTGACAAAGTACTCACGGACAGTTTCAGACCGTTCGCCCGCTGTCCACAAGGGCTTTCGGTGTGTACTTTTTCTGTGACACCGGAACGAGAGGTGGCCAGCGATGCGCGGCAAAGAACAGTGACCGCACAGCGCACCGCAAGGTCGCGCAGGTCGGGCCCACGCGCGGGGCATGTCATGCATGTTCGGCGCGTGCGGCTTCTTTGTCGTGCCAGCGTTCCGGCTCGCTCGATAACGATCGGGCCCACAGCACCGCCAGCGCCACGGTGAGCACCACGCCCACGACGCCGAAGATGCCGACCGTGCCGTGCGGGGTCAGCTGATCCGCCAACACGCCGCCGATGAGCGGGCTGACGCCCATCATCGTGGTCAGGCCGGTGTTGGACAGGCCCATCACCTGCGCGCGCTGCTCGTCGGGCACGGCCAGGGTCAGCGACGCGGTCGCCTGCAGCAGGCAGACCGTGCCGAACCCGCCGGACACGATGAACAGGACGATCGAGGCCACCGGGCCGGGGTTCAGGAAGCAGAGCACGAGCGGGACCGCGCACAGCGCCGCCAGCGGGCCGATCAGTCGCGGCCGCAGCCGCGCGGGCACCCAGCGCGTGTAGGCGAAGGTCGCGATGACGCTGCCGATCGGGTCGGCGGCCAGCAGCAGGCCGATCGCTTCGGGGCCGCCGCCCGCCGCCGAGACGTACGGCGCCGCGATGCCCTCGTAGACCGGCAGCAGCCCCATCAGCCAGGTGAAGAGCACGAGCGTCCGCAGCGACGAGCTGGCGAACGCCGTCCGGCCACCACCGCCGAGCGTCGCGAAGAAGGACTTGCGCTGCTCGCCGCTCGCCGCGGCCGGCCGGGCCTGGACGCCGAAGCGGACGAAGGCGGCCGAGAGCAGGAAGGTGGCGGCGTCGATGGCGAGGGCGACGTGCGGGTCGAGGGCGATCAGCAGCGCGCCACCGCCGGCGAAGCCGAGCAGCTGCGCGCTCTGCACGGTCATGCTGCGGATGCCCATGCCGACGACGAACCGGTCGCCGGTGAGCACCTGCGGCAGCAGTGCCAGCTGGGACGCCTTGAACGGCGGGTTGACCAGGGAGACGCCGCCGACCAGCACGCACATCAGCCAGAACGGCATGCCAGGCAGCGCGACGAGCAGGATCAGCCCGGCCCGCAGCAGGTCGACGACCACCATCACGGTGCGGCGGGGGAAGCGGTCGGCGAAGCCGGTCAGGAAGATGCCGCCGAACAGCGACGGGGCGTAGGTCAGGGCGTACGTCAGGCCGGTCAGGGTCGCGGAGTTGGTGCCGGTGAAGACGAGGATGGACAGCGCGACCCTGGCCAGCTGGTCGCCGGCGATCGACAGCAGTTCCCCGAACCACAGCGCCCGGAACTCGGCGATCCCGAACACCTCGCGGAACGTGACTCGATCCGGCGGTGCTGCCATGCGTTTTCTCCCGACCTCTTGTGCAGACCGCGTCAGTCCCACGACCGCCGGTGACGAGACGACCAGTCGGTCATGGGGCAGTCACGGTACGTGAGTTACCCCAGCCAGTGTCCCGTGACTGTTGGTAAATCTCTAGGTTCTTTCGCTGGTATCCAAGGTGTCACGGAGCTTTCCCGAACGGGTCAGACGATAGCCCGCAGTGTCTGACCGGTGGCTCAGGAGTCACCAATGGATCATTCCGTACCCGATGGCCGGAGGACCAGAGGCAAAAGTAGCCACCTCGCGTTCGCGAGGTGGCTACCTGGGGGGAACTGTGCTCAGCCGTCGATCGTGAGGGCGTCCGCCACCGGCCGGCCGGCCGCGATCGCCGCCCGCGCGGCATCCCGCTTCGCGACCTCTTCCCGGACGATCGGGATCACGTACCGCCCGAAGTCGATCGTGTCGCCGAGCATGTCGTAGCCCCGCGCCGACAGGATCTCCACGCCGAGGTCGTAGTAGTCGAGCAACGCCTGCGCGACCGTCTCCGGCGTGCCGACCAGCGCGTTCGAATTGCCCGCGCCGCCGGTCGCGGCCGCCGTCGGGGTCCACAGCGCGCGGTCGAAGCGCTCGCCGTTCGCCGCGATCTCCAGCAGGCGCTGCGAGCCCGTGTTCTCCGGCTCGGTGAGCTTGTGGCGGCGGGTCAGCGGCTGGCCGCCCTTGGTGCGGTCCTTGATCGCACCCACCGTCGCGTACGCCTTTTCCCAGGCCAGCTCCTCGGTCGGTGCGATGATCGGCCGGAACGCGACCTGGATCCGCGGCACGTCGGTGCGGCCGGCGGTCCGGGCGGCGGCCGCGACCGCCTCGATCTGCTGCGCGGTCTGGGCCAGCGGCTCTCCCCAGAGGCAGTAGATGTCCGCTTCGGCGCCCCCGGCGGCGTACGCGGCCGGCGACGACCCGCCGAACGACACACCGGGCCGGGGCTGCTGGACCGGCTTCACGTCGCTGACGTAGTCCGCGAAGCGGTAGTAGCGCCCGTCGAAGTCGAAGGGTTCGTCGGACGTCCAGGCCCGCTTGATGATCTGGATCGCCTCGCGGGTGCGCCCGTAGCGGTCGTCCTTGCTGAGGTAGTCGCCTTCGCGCTGCTGCTCGTGGTCGTTGCCGCCGGTGATGAAGTGGACCGTGAGGCGGCCGTCGGAGATCCGGTCGAGCGTCGCGAACGTCTTCGCCGCGAACGTCGGGTACGAGACGTTGGCGCGGTGGGCGAGCAGGATCTGCAGCTTGTCGAGCTTCGTGGCGACGTACGCGGCCGCCTGCGCGGGGTCCGGCGAGCCGGAGCCGTAGGCGAAGAGCACCCGGTCCCAGCCGAAGTCTTCGTGCGCGCGGGCCAGGCGCAGCGTGTACTCCTTGTCGAACACCCCGCCCGTGCGGGCGTGCGTTTCGGACCCGTCGTGCGTGCCCCCGATGCCCAGGAATTCCACCGGCATGCCGTCACCTTCTCTCCCGTAGCTACTGCAACGGCTACGCCCGGCGCACCGGGAGCGGCAACGACGTCCGCAGGGTGGAACGGCGCACCGGGGCCGGGACGAGCCGACCGCGCCGATCCGGCTTTGCCGGGACCCCGGCTGCCGCGCCGGTCGAACACGACGGGCAGCGACCGGCGCGGGAGCACGCGGGTCGGTTCCGCTCTGTGGGAAGGCACTTCCCCGCGACAACCCCGGCGTAGCTTCGGTTTCGTGGCCGATTCCCCGCCGTTCACCCTCGCCGTCGTCGGCGCCGGACCCCGCGGGGTCGGCGTCCTCGAACGGCTCGGTGCCAACGCCGCGGAACTGCTGGGCGGCCGCCGGCTGGAGGTGCACCTGATCGACCCCTTCCCGCCCGGCCCCGGCCGGGTGTGGCGCTACGACCAGTCACCGCTGCTGCGGATGAACTCCATGCCCGAAGACGTCACGATGTACACCGACGAGTCGGTGAAGATGTCCGGCCCGGTCCGCCCGGGTCCGACGTTGCTCGACTGGGCGCGCAAGGTCCGTGACGGCGGCCTCGACGCCGAGGTCCCGCCCGACGTCGTCGCCGAGCTGACCGCGCTGGACCCCTTCGACTTCCCCACCCGGCGCCTGCAGAGCGCCTACCTGACCTGGGTCTACCGGCACGTCGTCGAGGGCCTGCCCGATGGCGTCGACGTCGTCGAGCACGCCGCGCGGGCGGTCGGCGTGGACGGGTACACCGTCAGCCTCTCTGACGGGACGGCGGTGCGGGCGGACGCCGTCGTGTTCACCGTCGGGCACCTCGACGCGGAACCGGACGACCGCGAGCGCGAGCTGGTGTCGTTCGCCGCGCGGCACGGGCTCGCCTACTACCCGGCCGGCTACACCGCCGACGTCGACTACTCCGCCATCGCACCCGGGGAAACGGTGCTGGTGCGGGGTTTCGGGCTCGCGTTCGTCGACCTGATGCTGCTGCTCACCGAGGGCCGCGGCGGCCGGTTCGAGGAGCTGGCCTGCGGCGGCCTCCGCTACCACCCGAGCGGCGCCGAGCCGGTGCTGCACGTCGGCTCGCGGCGCGGGGTGCCCTACCACGCGAAGATCGGCTACCGGCCGCGTGGGAAACCGGCGCGGCTGCCCCGGTTCTTCGACGCCTACGCCATCGATGCGCTGGCCGGCGCTCCCGGCGCGCTGGACTTCCGCACCGACGTCTGGCCGCTGATCGCGAAGGAACTGGCCTGGGGTTACTACACCGAGCTGTTCACCGGCCACCCGGACCGCGTGCGCCTGGACTTCGTGGTGTTCGCCGACGCCTTCGCCGACCTGGACTGGGATTCGCCGGGCATGCACGACCTCGTCGCGCGGGCGGTGCCCGCCGAGGCGGACCGGCTCGACCTCGACCGGATCGACCGCCCGATGGCGGGCCGCGTGTTCGGCACGCCCGAGGAGTTCGGCAAGGAGCTGCGCGAATACGTCGAGGGCGACCTGGCGCGCCGCGCGAGCCAGGAGTTCAGCGCCGACCTCGGCGCGTTCTCGGCGTTGCTCTCGGTGTACAGCCAGCTGCCCGCCTTGGTCCAAAAAGGACGGCTGGACGCGGCCTCGCAGGTGTCCGATATGGACGGCTGGTTCCACGGGTTCTTCTCCTACTACGCCAGCGGTCCGCCGCCGCGGCGCCTGGAGGAACTGCTCGCGCTGCACGACGCGGGGATCGTCTCGTTCGCGGGCGCGGAGATGGCGGTGACGGCGGAGCGCGACGCGTTCGTCGCGTCCAGCGCGAGCTTCCCGGGGACCGTCGAGGCCCGGACGCTCGTCGAAGCGCGGCTGCCGGGCCCGAGCGTGACCCGCGCGGCCGACGGGCTGCTGCGCCAGCTGCGCGACAGCGGCGAGCTGGCCGAGGAAACGGTGGCGGACCCGGTGTCCGGCGCGCGCCTGCCGTCCGGCCGGATCCACACGCGCGTCTCGGATTCCCGCCTGCTCGACGGCACCGGACGGGCCCACCCGCACCGCTTCGCCGTGGGTCCGCACACGAGCGCCCGCTCGGCGGCGGCGTTCACCCGGCCGCGGACGAACGCCCTGTCCTTCCGCCAGAACGACGCCGTCGCGCGCGAAATCCTGGCGCTGGTCAACCCGCCCAGCTGACCAGTTCGTCGAGAACCTGTTCCGGCGGCGACATTTCCGCGATCTCGGCCGCGATGCCCCGGGCGATCTCGCGCGGCTTCGGGTCGGTGAGCAGCGCACGGGCCGCCGTCTCGAGCGCGGGGATCCGGATCGCGTCGCCCACCAGCGCCTTCGCCGCGCCGAGCGCTTCGAGGGTTTCGGCGTTGGCGAACTGGTCGGCGCCCTGGGGCAGCACCAGCTGCGGCAGCCCGGCGGCGAGCGAGGCGAGCACCGTGCCGGTGCCGCCGTGGTGGACGACCAGACCGGCGTGCTCGAGGACCTGGGCCTGCGGGACGAACCCGGTGGCGCGCACCCGCTCCGGCAGCGGCCCGAGCGCGGCCGGGTCGCCGGGGCCCAGTGCCACCAGCACGTCGACGTCGAGGCGCTCCAGCGCGCGGATCGCGCCGCGCAGCACGTCGGTCGCGCCGAAGACGACCGTGCCCAGCGTGAGGTAGACGAAGCCGTCGGCAGGCAGCGGCGGCAGCGGGACGTCGGGGTCGTACGGCGTCGGGCGCATCCGGAACACCTTCGGCACGCCGGCGGTGCCCGGGTCGCGGACGCGGTCGGGCCAGACGTCGACGCAGGCGTCGCCGAGCAGCGCGTCCGCGGGCAGCGTCCCCCAGAGCGGCCGCAGCCGTTCGGCGGCGACGGCCAGCACCTCCGGCGGCATGGACCGCCCGATCACGACCGAGACGGCCGGGATCCCTGCCCGGCGCGCGGCGATCGCGGTGCCGACGTCGCTCATCTCGTAGACGACCAGGTCGGGGCGCAGTTCGGGCAGCAGCGGCGTCAGGTCGCCGAGCAGGGAACGCGGCAGCAGCTCGGCGAACATCGTGACGCCGACGTCGAGGAAACCCGCGTCCTCGCCGTGGCGCTTTTTGGCTTCGGCCTCCGCTTCGCCGATGCCGATGCCGGCGCGGTGGACCTCGAAGCCGAGGTCGCGCACCTTCGGCACGAACGCCTCGCCGGTGGCGAAGACGACGTCGTGCCCGGCTTTCGCGGCCGCGTTCGCGAGCGGCAGCAAGGGGAACAGGTGGCCGTACGCCGGGCGGCACGTGAAGAGGATCCGCACCGCGCCGAGCGTACTGGGTCAGCCCTTGACGACGGGAGCGATTTGCTGCACCCACTGCTGCGGCGCCGACGTCCCGCCGGGCAGGGAGTTGAAGTACTCCCAGCCGTCGACGCCGCCGAAGTCCGGGTACTTGGAGACGAGGCTGCGCACGGTCGACTGGAGGGTCGACATGGCGACGTAACCACTGCAGTTGGCGGGGTTGGTCACGGTCCCGGCGACGACCTTGCTCGCCGGCACGACCCCGCGGCGGACGATGTTGTCGTAGCCGGTGGTGGTGCTCAGCGAGCCCCAGCCGCAGTAGAACTGCGCGTTGAACCAGGAGATCTGCGCGCCGCGCTCGCGGTAGAGGGTGTCGTAGTTCAGCCCGGAGAGGCCGCCCCCGCCGCTGAGCTCGGTCGCGACCGGGGCGAGCGTGACGAGGAACGAGCTGCCGAAGTCGGCGCGCAGGGCGTCGATGAGCCTGTTGAGGGCAGCGTTGGACATGTGCTCTTCGACGTCGAGGTCGATGCCGGAGAGCGAGTAGGTCCGGATCAGGTTGCGCAGCAACGGGTAGTAGGTGTCGAACTGCGTCTCGAGCCGCTGGAAGCTCCCCGCGGCGGCCCCGCCGACGAACGCGAGCACGTGCACACCGCTGTTCCGGAGCGTGGCGAGGTCTTGCCACATCCGGGTGAACTTGGCGGCGTTCGGCGGATCGTCGTTGAGGTGCACGACACTGTTGGTGTCGAGGTGGATCGCGCCGACGACGACATCGGTGACCCCGGTGCCGCGGAGGGTGAGCGGCGAGACGTAGGCCGAGCCGTTGTAGATGGTCTGGTAGTAGACGACAACCCTGCGCCCGGCGGCGGCCGAAGCCGGCACCGCACCCGAAATCATCAGCACCAAGGCCACGAAGGCCACACTGATCCTCCGCATGGTCCAGACCATACGTCGCGGTGGGTGGCGGCGGGAACACGCACCGTCGATCCTGTCCGGTTTCTTGTCTCCTACGCGAAAGACGTACCTCTCGTGAGGCGTGACTCGCGGTGGGATCCGTTCGTCGTCGAGCCGTTCATGACTCCCGACGAGTACCAGGTCATGGGCGGAGCGGCGCAATTCCGGATGTCGTGGGTGACGCAAAGCCGAGGTGCTGGAGGCCAAGCCCTCGTGGGTGCGAGCTCGCTACCTCGGAGGGGTTCCGGCGGGCGAACGGCCGGCCTTCGAAGAGCTACCGCCCAGCCGAGGTTTGGCCGGTGATCTGCGACTTCCCCGCGCCGGTCCGGAAAATCGCGAACGAGGCGGCGTGGCTGCAGAAGCCGGCCCCGCGGCGGATGTGGTCACCCGAGGCATTCCGGGATGGTGGGGTAACCGGTTCCTGTCTCAGCCCACCCCCTGCACCGAACGGCCCGGGATCGCCGCCAGCAGTTCCTTCGTGTACTCCGCCTCCGGCTCCGCCAGCACCCGGGAAGCCGGCCCCAGCTCCACCAAAACACCATCGCGCAGGACGCCCACCTGGTCCGCCAGCTGCCGCACCACCGCCAGGTCGTGCGAGATGAACAAGTACGACAACCCCAGCGAAGACTGCAGCTCCGCCAGCAACGCCAGGATCTGGGCCTGCACCGAAACATCGAGCGCCGACACCGGTTCGTCGCACACCACCAGGTCCGGGCGCAGCGCCAGCGCCCGCGCGATCGCCACCCGCTGGCGCTGTCCTCCCGACAGTTCCGACGGCTTGCGGCGGGCCACCGATGCCGGCAACGCCACCTGATCGAGCAGCGACGGCACCGAGGTGCGCGGCAGGCCGAACGCCCGCAGCGGCTCCGCGACGACGTCCTCGATCGAGAACTTCGGGTTCAGCGACGCGTACGGGTTCTGGTACACGATCTGCATCCGCCGCCGCAGCCGGCGTAGCTCGGGGCCGCTCAACGCGGTGATGTCCTGGCCGTCGAAGGAAATCGAGCCCGCCGAGGGGGTCTCCAGCCGCAGCAGCAGCCGGGCCGTCGTCGACTTGCCAGAGCCCGACTCGCCCACCAACGCCAGGGTCTGGCCGCGGGGGATGTCGAACGAAACGCCGTCGACCGCGCGGATGCCGCCGTCGAACGTCTTCGCCAGGTCGCGCACCGACACCAGGGGCTCGGCGGCGGGCGCGGGTGGGCGAGAAGGGCTCGACAAGCTCGGCGCGGCCGCGATCAGCTGCTGCGTATAGGGGTGCGTCGGCGCGCTGACGACCGAAGAGCCCTCCTCGACGACCGTCCCCTGCGAAAGCACCACGATCCGCGACGCGCGATCGGCCGCGACGCCCAGGTCGTGCGTGATCAGCAGGATCGCCGTCCCGGACTCCGCGGCCAGCGACGTCAGGTGGTCGAGGATCCGGCGCTGGACCGTCACGTCCAGCGCCGACGTCGGCTCGTCCGCGATGATCAGCTTCGGCCGGCCGGCCAGCGCCGACGCGATCAGCACCCGCTGGCGCAACCCGCCCGACAGCTGGTGCGGGTACTGCCGAGCCCGCAACTCCGGCGAAGGGACGCCGGCGCGTTCCAGCAGCTCGATCGCCTGCAGCGAAGCCGATCGGCGGTCCGCGAGGCCGTGGATCTTCAGCACCTCGGCGACCTGGTCACCGACCCGGTGCACCGGGTTCAGCGACACCGCCGGGTCCTGCGGGACCAGTGCGATCTCGCGGCCGCGCACCCCGCGCCACCGCTTCTCCGGCAACGCCAGCAGGTCCCGGCCGTCGAAGGTGATCGAGCCGCCGGTGACGCGGCCGCCGCGGGGCAGCAGGCCGATCGCCGCGTGCGCCGTCGTCGACTTGCCCGAGCCGGATTCGCCGACGACGGCGACCACTTCGCCCGCGTCGACGTGCAGGCCGACGTCGTGGACGGCCGGGACCGCCCGGTACGACACCGCCAGTTCCGAGATCCGCAGCAGGGTCATCGGTCTCCTCCGTCCAGCGCGCGGGACAGCCGGTTCGCGGCGAGGACCACCGCCGCCACCGTCAGTCCCGGGAACGTCGTCATCCACCAGGCGGTGGCCAGGAAGCTGCGGCCGCCCGCGACCAGCGCGCCCCACTCCGGCGTCGGCGGGGTCGCGCCGAAGCCCAGGAAGCTCAGCGCCGACACCTCGAGCACCGCCGTGCCGAGCGTCAACGTCGCCAGCGCGAGCACCGGGCCCGCCGCGTTCGGCAGGACGTGCCGCAGCAGCACGCCCGTCCAGCGCACCCCGGAAGCCCGCGCGGCCTCGACGAACACGCCGTTGCGCACGCGCAGCACCTCCGCGCGCATGACCCGCGCGAACGACGCCAGGTTCGCGATGCCGACGGCGATCGCGACGTTCGTCGTGCCGAAACCCAGCGCCGTGACCAGGGCCAGCGAAAGCAGGATCGGCGGGATGGCCAGGAAGACGTCGACGACCCGCATGATCACCGTGTCCGCCCAGCCGCCGCGGAACCCGGCCAGCAGGCCGAGCGCCGAGCCCGCGACCAGTGCCACGAGCACGGCGATCGCGGTGGCCCGCAACGAGAGCGACGCGCCGTGGACCACCCGCGCGTAGACGTCCCGGCCGGTCTCGTCGGTGCCGAACAGGTGGTGCGGCGAAGGGCCTTGCAAGCGCTCGGCCGGGACGCCGGTGATCGGGTCGTAGCCGGTCAGCAGCCCCGGCACGAAGGCCGCGAGCAGCACGAACGCCAGCACCGCCACCGCGAGCACGAGCCCGGGCGGGATCCGCACTTTCACGTGAAAGTGCGGCTTGGGGGCCGGAGCGAGGTCAACCACGGGCCACCTCCGGCGTCCGGGCGATGCGCGGGTCGAGCAGCGGGTAGAGCAGGTCGACGATCAGGTTGAGCACCACGAACACCAGCGCGGCCAGCACGATCACCGCCTGCACCACCGGGACGTCCTGCGCGGTGACGGCGGACGCGGTGACCCGGCCGACGCCGTCGCGCGAGAACACCGTCTCGGTGATCACCGAACCCGCGACCAGGTTGCCCGCGACGACGCCGGCGACCGTGAGCGTCGGCACGGCCGCGTTGCGCAGCAGGTGTCCGAAGTGGACGCGCCAGCGGCTCGCGCCCTTGGCCGCCGCGATCTCGGCGTACGGCTCTTCCTGTTGCGTCGCCAGGCTCTTGGCCAGTACTTGGCCGATGATCGCGCCGGTCGGCAGGGCCAGCGTGAGCGCCGGCAGGATCAGCGCCGCGAAGCCCTGCGTGCCGAGCGCGGGCAGCAGCCGCAGGCGGAACGAGAAGAACTGGATCAGCAGCAACCCGACCCAGAACGGCGGCAGCGAGATCGCCAGCGACGGCAGGGACAGCAGCGCCTGCCGCAGCCAGCGGAACCGCGTGAACGTGCCGAGGAGCGCCGTGCCCCCGCCGAACAGCACCGCGAACACGAGCGCCAGCCCGGTCACCGCGAGCGTCGGCGGCAACGCCGTGACGACCATGTGCGTCGCGTCGTCGCCGGTCGCGACGCTGCGCCCGAAGTCGCCGTGCAGCGCCGAGACCAGCCGGTTCAGGTACTGGACCGGCAACGGCGAGTCGAGGCCGTACTCCGCGCGGGCCGCGGCGACCTGCTCCGCCGTCATCGACGCCCCGGCCTCCCCACCGGCGAGCTTCGCCGAAACGGCGTCACCCGGCAGCAGGTAGAGGATCAGGAACGACAGCGTGAACGCCGCCCACAGCACGAACACCGCCTGCCCGACGCGGCGGAGCAGGTAGCGCCTCACGAGAGCCACGCGTCGAACAGCTGCAGCCGTGACGACGCTTCGAAGTCGACGCCGTGCGCCTTCGAGCTCAGCGCGACCACCTGGGTCAGTTCGAACACCGGGACCGCGTAGGCGTGTTCGATGATCAGTTTCTGGGCTTCCTCGGCCGCCGGCTCGCGCTTGGCCTTGTCCACAGTGGACGACTGCGCGTCGAGCGCGACGTCGAGCGGGTTGCCCGGCGTGAGCTTGCTGCGGTTGCCCGCCTTCGTCGAGAACTGGCCGCGCAGGATGTCCGGGTCGGCGCGGGTGACGTTGTACCAGAGGAAGTCGTAGTTCCCGGCCAGCTGGAGCTGCGTGGTCTCGGCGTTGGTGTGCTGCTCGATCTTCAGGTCGAAGCCGATCTTGCGCAGCTGCTGCTGGATCAGCTCCAGCACGCTGCGGTTCTGGTTGAACACGGGCGAGAACACCACGGCCGCGCTCAGCCGCTGCCCGTTCTTGGTGCGGATCCCGTCGGCGCCGGGCACCCAGCCGTCGCCGTCGAGGAGCGCCGCCGCGCCCTTCGCGTCGTACGCGAGCTGCGCGGACAGGTCGCTGACCAGCGGCGTCGCCGAGCCCAGGATGCTCGTGGCGGCCTTGTAGTTCGGCGTCAGCACGGTGTTCACGACCTCGGTGCGGTCGACGCCCTTGAGCACGGCCTGGCGCACCTTCTCGTCGGTGAGCACCCCGCGGGTCGTGTTGGCGTGCAGGTTGAACACGACACCCGGGTTCGGCCGGACGTTCTCGCTGAAGCCGTTCCCGGTGAACTGCGGCTCGTCGACCGGCTGCACGTCGGTGCTCGCGTCGAGCTGGCCCGACGCCAGGCTTCCGGTGCGGACGCCCGGCTCCGGCACGATCTTGTAGTCGATCCCGTCGAGGTAAGCCTCGCCCTGGTGCTTGAACAGCGACGAGCCCCAGGCGTAGCCCGTGCGCTTGGCCAGGACGATCTCCTGGTTCTGCTTGAGGCTCTTGAAGACGAAGGGGCCGGACGCGATCAGGCCGTCGCCCTGGCAGCGCTGTTCCGGCGTCTTCTTGAACGCCGCCGGCGCCAGGACGGCGAGCGAAACCGTCGAACTGGCCTGCAGGAACTGGGCGCTGGGCGCGGAAAACTCGATCCGCGCGGTCCGCGGATCGACGACGGTGGTGCCCTTGTACCCGGCGAGGTAGCCGTAGCCGAGGGGCGCTTTCGTACCCAGCGCCTTGAGGCCGTCGAAGCTGGTCTTGACCGCGGTGGCGTCGACCGGGGTGCCGTCGGAGAAGGTCGCGCCGGCGCGCAGGTGGAAGGTGAACGCCGTCGAATCGGCGGTGCTCTCCCACTTTTCGGCCAGCCACGGCTTGATCTCGCCGGACTTCGGGTCCTGGTCGGTGAGCGAGTCCGCCAGCTGCCGGGACACGTTGATCGAGGCGTTGGTGGACGTCTGCTGCGGGTCGATGCAGTCGGGCGCGGACGAGATGCCGAGCCGGAGCGTGCCGCCGGGTTTCGGCGGGCCGGACGCGGCTTGTTCGGTGCCCGCCGCGGAGCACGCGGTCAGCAGCAGGGGCAGGGCGAGCAAGGCCGCGGTAGTGCGGGCACGGGGGGATGGGGACACCGGACGGCCTCCAGCGGGAGTGGTTGCGTCTTCAACCGGCGACGCTAATCTCGCGCTGGAGGCCGTCCCAGCAGGCGAACCGCGGTCCCATTCCCTGGCACCACGGGGATTCGCCCTTGACAGCGATCAGCAGCGGCCGAGCATGTCCGTCAGCGCGCTCTTCTCCGCGGTGTTGATCGTCAGCTTGAACTTGTACTTCACCGCGACCCACATCTTCGCGTAGGTGCACCAGTACGACGTGAGCGGCGGCTTCCACTGGTCGGGCGACTTGTCGCCCTTCTCCTGGTTGACGTTGTCCGTCACGGCGATCAGCTGCGGGTCGGTGAGGTCGTTCGCGTACGCCTGGCGCTGCGCGGTGGTCCACGACGACGCGCCGGTGCGCCACGCGTCGGCCAGCGGCACGACGTGGTCGATGTCCACATCGGACGCGGCGGTCCAGGTCTCGCCGTCGTACGGGCTGAACCAGCTGCCGGACGTCGCCGCGCAGTCGGAGCCGGTGACCACGTTCGTGCCGTCGCGCTTCAGCACCACTTCGCGGGTGTTGCAGCTGTTGCCCTGGTCGATCCAGTGCGGGAACTTGTCCCGGCTGTAGCCGGTCTGCGAACCGTCGGCCTTGACCGTGAGGGACGCGAGCTCGGACTTCGCCGTGGTCGCCGAGGGGATGCCCGGCGGGGTGGCTTCCGCGACGCTGACCAGCGTCCCGGAGAGCACGGCGGTGGCCGCGAGGATGGTGAACGAATGACGAACAGCACGCCTGGTTGGCATTTTGCTGCCTCCGTGTCAGGTGTGGGGACAGCTAACCCTGATACACGGGAGTGGCGAGTGCAACACGTATAGGTGACATGTTGCTGTCCGTCGGTGAACACGCTGTGGCCGGAAGCTCACCCGACCGTGAAAATAGCAGGTCAGACGGCTCCGCGGACCAGTCGAAGGTCTTCCGTGTGCCGGTACCAGGTCCACTTGTTCACCGCGCGCTCGAAGACGACGTCGTCGCGCACCGGCCGGGTCGGGATGCAGCCGATCTGGAAGGCCCGCGAGTACAGCGTGGCCGGCCGCTTGAAGAGGGTGCCCTTCACCACGTGGACCGCCATGCCCGGGCCGTCCGGGTCCGGCGTCACCTCGATCGACGCGGCCGGCCCGCGCAGCGCCACCTGCTCGTCGGCGTAGGCCACCCCGCGGACCAGCCGCAGCAGCCCGCGCCCGACGAGCACGCCGCCGACGTCGTCGCGGATCAGCGGCACCGGGTCGACTTCGCCGCGCAGCGCCAGCGCGAGGGCCTGCAGCGGCGTCTTCGGCAGTCTCCAGAGCGCGGCGACCGACGAGGCCGGGTCCGCGGGGACGAACCCGACCGACACGCCGGAGAGCGCGTCCTTGCGGAGCAGCCGGAGCACGACGGCGGCGAGGTCGGCGTCCGTGCCCGACACCACCAGGTGATCGTGTTCGCCCAGCAAGGGGTCGATTTCCGCCTTGCCGGGGCGACCCGGGACGCGGATCGACTCGACGTCGTCGACTTCTTCGAAGTCCGCCGCGCCGTCACCACAGGCCACCACGATTCCGCGCACCCGCAGGTCCTCCGTTAAAGTCATGCACCGGCATTTCGTCAGCGCCACCGGTGTCCGTCCGGGACACTTAACCTCAGTCGTCGAACACCTGGAGTGTCACATGCCGGCCATCGTGCTCATCGGTGCCCAATGGGGAGACGAAGGCAAGGGCAAGGCCACCGACCTGATGGGGGACCGCGTCCAGTGGGTCGTCCGGTACCAGGGCGGCAACAACGCCGGTCACACGGTCGTCCTGCCGAACGGTGAGAACTTCGCCCTGCACCTGATCCCGTCCGGCATCCTCACCCCCGGCGTGACCAACGTCATCGGCAACGGCGTGGTGGTCGACCCGGGTGTGCTGCTCGATGAGCTCTCCGGCCTCGAAGCGCGGGACGTGGACACGTCCAAGCTGCTGATTTCGGCCGACGCGCACTTGATCATGCCTTACCACGTGGCCATCGACAAGGTCACCGAGCGGTACCTCGGCAGCCGCAAGATCGGCACCACCGGCCGCGGCATCGGCCCGTGCTACCAGGACAAGATCGCCCGCGTCGGCGTCCGCGTGCAGGACCTGCTCGACGAGAAGATCTTCCGCCAGAAGGTCGAAGCGGCGCTGGAGTTCAAGAACCAGGTGCTGGTGAAGGTCTACAACCGCAAGGCCCTCGACGCCGACCAGGTCGCCGACGAGGTGCTCGCGGCGGGCGAGAAGTTCTCGCACCGCATCGCCGACACGCGGCTGCAGCTCAACCAGGCCCTCGAGCGCGGCGAAACCGTGCTGCTGGAGGGTTCGCAGGGCACGCTGCTCGACGTCGACCACGGCACCTACCCGTTCGTGACGTCGTCGAACCCGACGTCCGGCGGCGCGAGCGCGGGTTCGGGCATCGGCCCGGGCCGGATCACCACGGTGCTCGGCATCCTCAAGGCCTACACCACCCGCGTCGGCTCGGGCCCGTTCCCGACCGAGCTGCACGACGAGTCCGGCGAGTACCTCCGCAAGCAGGGCGGCGAGTTCGGCGTCACCACCGGCCGCTCACGCCGCACCGGCTGGTTCGACGCGGTGATCGCGCGGTACGCGGTCCGCGTCAACGGCATCACCGACTACTTCCTCACCAAGCTGGACGTGTTGTCCGGCCTGGAGAAGGTGCCGGTGTGCGTGGGTTACGAGGTCGACGGCTTCCGCACGCAGGACATGCCGATGACGCAGACCGACGTGCACCACGCGATCCCGATCTACGAAGAGCTCCCGGGCTGGTTCGAGGACATCTCGGCGTGCCGCACGTTCGAGGAGCTGCCGGCGAACGCGCGCGCGTACGTCGAGCGCCTGGAAGAGCTGTCGGGCGCCCGGATCTCGGCGATCGGCGTCGGCCCGGGCCGCGAGCAGACCATCGTCCGGCACGAATTCGTCTAGGTCAGCTTCGTCTAGGTCAGCTTCGTCGTCACCGGCGTCTCGTTGCGGAACAGGTCGAGCACCGGGCAGTGCTCGTCGACCTCGCGCTTGAGGTCTTCGTAGCGCTCCCGGCTCGCCGGGCCTTCCAGCTCGACCGACACCCGGACGTCCCCGAACCCGGGGCGGGTGTTGAAGGCGAACCCGAAGAAGCCGTGCAGGTCGAGGTCGCCGTCGACGGTGACCTTGATCGAGTCGATGGGGATCCCGCGCTTCGCCGCCCAGAACTGGTAGGTGACGACCTGGCACGACCCGAGCGCGGCGAGCGCGTACTCGACGGGGTTGGCGGCCTGGTCCGTCCCGCCGAGCGCGGGCGGCTCGTCGACGGTGAAGGCGTGGTCCCGCACCTTGACCTCGACCTCGGTCCTGGTACCGGGCTTGAGGGTGTGGTCGACGCTGAAGGAAACGGCGGCGTTGTGCGGATCGGCGTCGACGGCCTTGCGGGTGCCTTCGATGACTTCGGTCAGCGACATGGGCTCTCCTGAAGATCGTGAGGGATGTGCCACAGGGTGGGCGAATCCCGGCGGGCCCGCTCGGGTTCTCAAGTCCTGGGAAGCCGGAAATGAGTGGCGCCGCTCGCTAGCTTGGGACCATGACCATCGGAGTCACGCTGCCGGCCGGTGACACCGGATCCGCCGCGAACCTCGTCGACGAGCTCCTCGCCCAGACCCGACAAGCCGCCGATGCCGGGCTGAAGTCCGTCTGGTTTTCGCAGCTGCCGCTGAGCCAGGACGCCATCACCGTCGCCGCGCTCGCGGGGCGCGAAGTCCCCGGCATCGAGGTCGGGACGTCCGTCGTGCCCACCTACCCGCGGCACCCGCTGCTGGTCGCGAGCGCGGCGCAGACCGCGCAGGCCGCCACCGGGGGCCGGTTCACGCTCGGGATCGGGCTCGGGTCGAAGGGGTTCCTCGGGCCCGTCTACGGCGTCGAGTACCCGCCGCCGATCCGGCACCTGCGCGAGTACCTCACCGTGCTGCGGCAGGTCTTCGACGGCGAAACCGTCGACTTCCGCGGCGAGACGCTCGAAGCGCACCCGCCCGGACCGTCCACTGTGGGCGGTGACGTGCGGATCGTCGTCGCCGCGATGGGACCGCAGGCGCTGCGCGTCACCGGTGAACTCGCCGACGGGACGCTGCCGTTCCTCGCCGGGCCGAGAGCGCTTTCCGAGCAGATCGTGCCGCACCTGCCCGCGGGCAAGCGGATCCTCGCGGCCGTGCCGGCGATCGTCACCGACGAACCCGACGCCGTGCGCGCGCTGGCCTACGAGCAGATGTCCTTCTACGGCCAGATCCCGTCCTACCAGCGGATCCTGGCCGCGGAAGGCGTCGAGCACGCGGCCGAGCTGGCGATCATCGGGGACGAGAAGACCGTCCTCGAAGGACTCCGGCGCTACTACGACGCCGGCGCGACCGACGTCCTCGTCTCGCAGACCGGCATCCGCTCCGCCGAAGAGCGGCTGCGGACGTGGGAAGTGATCAGCTCAGCCGGTTCGTGAGGGTCGCCGACACCGAAAGCTCCTCCAGGTCGAGCTCCCGCAGCACCCGCCGAAGGACCTCGTCGTCGAGCCGCCCGGCGCGGTTCTCCTCGATCATCGCCTTGCGCTGGGTGATCAGGAGCTCGCGCCGGGCCTTCGCGAACTGGGCCTGCGGGCTGCCGGACCGGTCTTCGCCGGACAGCGTGATCGCGGCCTTGGCGAAGCGGTAGCGCGTGTCGATCAGCCGCTGGAGCCGCTCCTTCAGCCGGTCGACCTTCTCCTGGGGCAGGTCCAGCGAAGCCAGCCGCTCGTGGCTGATTTCGCGCAGCCGGTCCTGGGCCGCCTTCTTCGCGACCTCGCGCGCGGCGAGTTCTTCGGCCTCGTCCCGAGACGCCTCCGCCGGGTCCTCCACCTTCAGCAGCCGGATCAGCGGCGGCAGCGTCAGCCCCTGGATCAGCACCGTCCCGATCGCCACGGTGAACGCGAACAGCTGGATCTCCTCGCGGCCCGGGGTCGCGGCCGGGACGCCGGCCGCCGCGGCGAGCGTGACCACGCCGCGCATGCCGGTCCACGAAACGACCGCCAGCGTCCGCCACGACGGCGTCGCGCGGTCCCGGCCGAAGAGCCGGACGGTCTGCGGCAGGTACGCGGAAACGAACACCGCCGGCACCCGCACGAACATCGTCACCCCGAGCACGATCACCGCGACCAGCGCGAGCGTCCCGTTGTCGCGGGCCGCGTGCTGCGCGCCTTCGAGCACGAACGGCAGCTGCAGCCCCATCAGCGCGAACACCAGCGCTTCCAGCAGGACGTCGATGGAGGCCCACACGGATCTGTCCTGCATGCGAGTCGCGGGGGACGCGTAGAGCGCGCGATGCCCCAGGAGCAGGCCCGCCGCGACGACGGCGAGCACGCCGGAGCCGCTGAAGTCTTCGCTGAAGGGGTGCAGGTGCTCGGCGGTGACGTACGCGGCGAACGGCACGATGATGCCGAACGCCGACTCCATCAGCGGGTCGTCGAGCTGGCGGCGGATCAGCACGACGAGCGCGCCGATCGCCAGGCCGACCCCGATGCCCAGCACGGTCGCGACGCCGAACACCGCGAACCCGTGCCCGGCCGAACCCGCGGTGCCCGCGACGGCGGCGAGCGCGACCTTGTACAGCGTCAGCGCGGCGGCGTCGTTGACCAGGCTCTCGCCGGTCAGCACGGTCATCACCCGCCGCGGCAGGCCGAGCTTGCGCCCGATCGCGACCGCGGTCACCGCGTCCGGCGGCGCCACGACCGCGCCCAGGACCAGCGCGGAGGCGAAGGGCACGTCCGGCAGCAGCAGGTGCACGACGACGGCGACGACCACGGCGGTCAGGGCCACCAGCACCACGCCGAGCGCGACGATCGGCCGCAGCGCCCGCTTGAAGTGCGTCAGCGAGCTTTCCAGCGACGTCGAGTAGAGCAACGGCGGCAGCACGACGGTGAGCACCAGTTCCGGTTCGAGCTCGAACCGCGGCACGCCGGGGATCAGCGCGATCCCGAGCGCGACGACGACCACCAGCAGTGGCGCGGACAGGTTGTAGCGCCGGGCGAGGGCGGTCAGCGCGAGGGAGCCCGCGAGCACGGCCATCAGCGTCAGGATCTCCACGCGCGTGATCTTCCCGCAGGTGAGAGCCCTGCGCTCGGCTTCCGCCCAATGGAAGTGACCTGGCTTACGTTAGACCCGCTATGCATACTTGTGCGCACTACGCACACTTGTGCGGATCACGTGCACCGACGCACATCCGGAGGTTCTCCATGTCCCCTGGCACTCGCTCCTGGGTCGTGCCCCTGGCCTGGACCGCCGTCCTGCTCGACGGGTTCGACCTGGTCGTGCTCGGCACCGTGCTGCCCGTGCTGCTCCGCGACCACGTCTGGGGCCTGACGCCCGGCACGGCGTCGGTCGTGTCGACGGTCGGGCTGGCCGGGATGATGCTGGGCGGGCTGGCGATCGGCACGATCACCGACGTCATCGGGCGCCGGAAGTCCCTGATCATCTCCGTGACGCTGTTCTCCTTGTGCACGCTGCTCTGCGCGTTCGCGCCATCGACGTTCGTCTTCGCCCTGCTGCGGTTCGTCGCCGGGCTGGGCCTCGGCGGCTGCCTGCCGACGGCGATCACGCTGGTCACGGAGTACGCGCGCCGGGGCAAGGCCGGCAGCGCGACGACCACGGTGATGACCGGCTACCACGTCGGCGCGGTGCTGACGGCGCTGCTGGGCATCGTGCTCATCTCGCCGCTGGGCTGGCGCGCGATGTTCGTCGCCGGCGCGATCCCCGCCGTGGTGCTGATCCCGCTGATGCTGAAGTTCCTGCCGGAGTCCGAGTCGTTCCAGCGGGTCCGCGAGACCGAGCGGTCGGCCGGGCACGCCGTCGCCGGCCTGTTCCGCGGCGGCCTGCTGCGCGCGACGATCGCGTTCTGGGTGACGTCGTTCATGGGCCTGCTGCTGGTGTACGGGCTCAACACGTGGCTGCCGGAGATCATGCGCCAGGCCGGTTACCCGCTCGGTGCGGCGCTGAGCCTGTTGCTGACGCTGAACGTCGGCGGCATCGCCGGGCTGCTCGTGGCGGGCCGGGTCGCCGACCGCGTCGGCATCCGCCCGTCGGCCATCGTCTGGTTCTGCTTCGGCGCGGTGTTCCTGGCGCTGCTGAGCGTCAAGCTGCCGGCCGTCGGGCTGTACGCGGCGGTGTTCCTGACCGGCTGCTTCGTGTTCAGCGCCCAGGTGCTGGTGTACGCGTACATCGGCCGCGTCTACCCGGACGCGATCCGCGCGACCGGCCTCGGCTGGTCCGCCGGCATCGGCCGCATCGGCGCGATCTCGGGCCCGCTCCTCGGCGGCGCCCTGCTGACGGCCGGAATCGCGTACCCGTGGGGCTTCTACGCGTTCGCCGGCGTCGGCGCACTGGGCGCGGCCGCGGTCACGGTGGTCCGCCCCGGCCGCCAGTCCCCGGCGCCCGACCCCGTCCCCGCCCCGGAAAGCCACGCGACTCCCTGAGTGTGCCGCGCGGGTCGTGAGTGAGGGTTAGAACACTGTTCCTCACTCACGACCACTTGCGCCGGACGTCAGCCGAGCTCCTTCAGTTCCTGTTCCACCGCCGCGAGTTCGGCTTCCGAGCCCTGGACCTTCGGGCCGGTGAACCACTTCCGGGCCGAGAGCACCCACCACAGCGCCGCGCCGCCGAGCACCACCAGGAACGCGATCGGCGTGTAGTTGAACGAGTCCACCGTCACCGGCGACGCCTGCGGCAGCATGAACAGGATGAAGATCAGCACGACCCACGTCGTCGCGATGATGCCGACCGGCTTGCCCCAGCGACCGAGGTGCCACGGCCCGCGCTCGAATTCGTCACCCTGACGCACGCGAAGGAACACCGGAATCACATACGCGACGTAAAGGCCGACGACGGCGATCGACGTCACCGCGCTGTAGGCCGTGTAGCTCCACAGGTACGGCAGGGCCAGGACCAGCGCGCCGCCTGCCGCGAGCCAGACCGCGTTCGTCGGCGTCTGCGTGCGCTTGTTGATCTTGTGCCAGAAGCCCGACCCGGGGATCGCGCCGTCGCGGGCGAACGCGTAGATCATCCGCGAATTTGCCGTGACCGAGGCCATCCCGCAGAACAGCTGAGCCCCGATGCAGATCAGCAGCAGGAATTTGCCGGTGACAGCGCCGGTCGCGTCGATGAAGATCTGCGCGGGCGGGACGCCGGTGGTCGAGCCGACCTCGCCCGCGTAGTCCTGGATCGCGAACGTCAGGCCGATCAGCAGGATCCAGCCCGCGACCAGCGAGACGACGATCGACATCACGATGCCGCGCGGCCCGGCCGTCGCCGCGCTCTTCGTTTCCTCGGTCATGTGCGCCGATGCGTCGTAGCCGGTCAGCGTGTACTGCGCGACCAGTAGCCCGAGCGCGAAGACGTAGAAGGTCGAGCCCCAGCCTGTTTGGTTCACGAAACTGCCGAAGACGAATGACGCGTCCTGGTGCTTGGCGGGCACGAAGACCAGTACGCCGACGATCACCAAGACGCCGATGAGGTGCCACCACACGCTGACGTTGTTGAGGATCGCGACGATCCGAACGCCGAAGGTGTTCAGCAGGCCGTGGACCACGAGGATGATCGCGAGCAGCAGGATTGTGTGGCCCGGCGTCGCGGTGAAGCCCCACTGCAGGTCGAGGAAGGCGTTGAGGAACAGCGCCGCGCCGAAGTCGATGCCCGCGGTGACGGCGATCTGACCGATGAGGTTGAACCAGCCGGTGAACCACGACCAGGCGGCGCCGTTCTTGCGCGCCAGCCGTGCCGCCCAGTAGTAGAGGCCGCCCGCGGTCGGGTAGCTGGAGCAGACCTCGGCCATGCCGAGGCCGACCAGGATGACGAACACCCCGACCAGTGGCCAGCCCCAGATCATCGCGGCCGGGCCGCCGGTCTTCATGCCGAAGCCGTAGAGCGTCAGGCAGCCGGAGAGGATCGAAATGATCGTGAAGGAGACGGCGAAGTTCGAGAACGCCGACATCGTCCGTTTGAGCTCCTGCGCGTACCCCAGCTGGTGCAGGCGGGCGCTGTCTTCGTCAGCGTGGTCGGGAGTGGTCTGCTGGTCGGAAACGTCCATCGGGCACCTCTTGAAAGGTATGCGGCCAGACCATTGAATTCGCCGAAGGTAGCCCCGCCACCAGGGGGTGTCAAGCCTTCGTCAAGAACTCGTCCAGCTGCCTGAGCAGGGGCCCGCCACCTCGGTGGTCGTTCGAGATCAGGGTCGCGGTGACGCCGGACGACGGCTGGTGCAGGCTCACGAACGTGACGCCGTGGTCGCCGCCCTCCAGCCGGACGACGCCGGGCCGCGGCAGCCGGAAGCCGAGCCCGTAGCCGGCTCCGCGCAGCATCCGGTCCACCCACTCGCCCGGGACGAGCCTGCCGTCGAGGAAAGCGGGCCAGAACTTCCGGAAGTCCGGCGCTGAGCTGTAGATCCCGCCGTCGCCGAAGCCGACGACCGGCAGGCTGAACACGTTGGTGCGGCCGTCTTCCAGGTACCCGGTGGCCGTCCGGGCGGGCAGCGCGTCCGAGCGGAGGAATGCCGTGTCCGCCATCCCGGCGGGCTCGGTCACGCGGGTCCGGACGAGGTCGGCGAAAGGTACGCCCGCGACCCGTTCGGCGATCAGGGCCAGGACCGCGAAGGCTCCGTTGTGGTAGTGGAAGCGTTCGCCCGGCGGGAACTGCTGCGGGTAGCCGTCGAGAGCGGCGAGGTAGTCGGCCGACGTGACGAGTCCCGGCGGTGTCTCGGGCGGGTTTTCGTCATCGCAGTAGTCGCCGATGCCCGAAGTGTGCGTCAGGAGGTGCTCGACGGTCACGCGGTCGTCGATCAGCGGCAGGTCGTCGCCGAGGACGGCACGCGCTCTCGTCGACAGTTCGAGGCGGCCCTCGGCGATCAGGCCGACGACGACCAGCGCGGTGAAACCCTTGGTACCGCTGGCGATCGCGAACCGCGTGTCGACGGTGTTCTCGACACCGTGGGCGCGGTGCGCGTAGCCGGACGCCTCGGCGAGCAGCGTCTCGTCGCCGCGGTTGACCAGCACCACACCGGAAAAGGGCGCTTCCACGGACTCAGCGTTCACGGAAGCGCCCTTCGCGGCAACGCGATTACCGGCCCAGGAAGGCGTGCAGCGACTCGAGCGCGGTGTCCGGCTGGTCGGCGAAGAAGCCGTCGACGCCGGCCTTGAGGAACGCCGCCTCCTCGGTGAAGACGTCACCGTAGGCGTCCGGCTCGGCCGAGGAGCGCAGGTTCGCCGGCAGGAACGGGTTCTCGTTCCGGAACGTGTACGGCTGCACCTTCAGGCCCGCCTTGTGCGCGTCGGCGACGAGAGCGGTCGGCTTGGTCAGGTTCCCGGCGGCGTCCAGCGGGATGATCTGCCCCTTCTCCGGCCCGAGGTACTTCGCGTACTTCGAGATGTCACGCAGCCCCTGCGGCGTCACGAGGTCCGCGTACGTCCGCTTGTCGCCCTTCGCGACGAAGTCCGCCGGAGCGCCGGTGGCCGAGGTCAGCTGCAGCAGCGGCGTGCGGACCTGCTTGTGCAGCGCGATCAGGTTCGACACCTCGAACGACTGGATGATCGCCGTCGCGTCCGGCCGGTCGAGGCCGTTGCGCTTGAGGATCGACACCAGCTTCGGCTCGGTCGGGTTGCCGATGGACTGGAAGAACGTCGAGTGCTTGACCTCGGGGTAGGTGCCCAGCGTCCGGTGCAGTTCCCGGCCGAGCCGCTTGGTCAGGTCGAGCACCTCCTGGAAGGTGGCGATCTGGTAGCGGCCGTTGTACAGCGTGTTGTGCGGGCGGTTGGCCGGGATCCGCTCGACCGCGCGCAGCGTCTTCAGCTCGGCGAGGGTGAAGTCCTGGGTGAACCACCCGGTCGTGCTGACCCCGTCGAGCACGACGGTCTTCTTCCGGTTCGCGAACTCGGGGTGCTTCGCGACGTCGGTGGTCCCGCCGATCTCGGGCTCGTGCCGCGCGACGAGCTGGCCGTCCTTGGTGGGCACGAGATCGACGTCGACCCAGTCGACGCCCATCCGGTAGGCGAGCTCGTACGAGGCGAGCGTGTGCTCCGGCCGGTACCCGGGCGCGCCGCGGTGTCCGATGATCACGGGGTCATCGTGGCCCCGCCCGTGCGCGGCCGCATCGGCGGACCCGGCTTCGGATGCGTTGGCCGACCCGACGGCCAGTCCGGTGACGCTCAGCAACGCCAGTCCGGCGAGCGCCAGCACACCGACACGTTTGCGCTTCATCTGGTGACCTCTTTTCACACAGGGTTGACCCTGACTACTCGCGCCACCCTCGATGCCGCAAGCGTCGCGCGGGGGTATCCGGGCAAAAGCGACGGTGAACTACGCGTGGACTCCTGCTCGCGACGGTGTGGTCCCCGGCACGGCTGGGGGCGCTCGACAGTGGCAGGACTTCGCGGGCCGGGGTGGGTGCACGAGCCTGCTGGCCGCCGCCTCCGGTTCCCGCGGGCGGCGCGTGGACTGCCACTCGCGCCGGTGTCCCGCGGCGCCGCCCCCGGATCCCCTTGCAGCGGTCACCTCGATTCAGCAGCACCCTCCGCCACCTCCCGTCACCCAGGGCGGCACGGCCCTCACCCGCGGTGCCCGGGGGCGGCGAAATGTCCGGCGCGAACCCGGCCGGATACGCTGTGCCGCGTGCGCGTACTGGTAATCGGCTCCGGCGCTCGTGAGCACGCCCTCGTCCTCGCGGCTTCCGGCGACCCCACCGTCACGGCGCTGGCCTGCGCTCCCGGCAACGCCGGGACCGCCGCGGTGGCCGAGCAGCTCGGCGTCGAAGCGGCCGATCCCGAGGCGGTCGCCGGGCTCGCGAAGAGCTGGCAGGCCGACCTCGTCGTGGTCGGGCCCGAGGTCCCGCTCGTCGCCGGCGTCGCCGACGCCGTCCGGAAGGTGGGCATCGCCTGCTTCGGCCCGTCGGCCGCGGCGGCTCGCATCGAAGGCTCGAAGGCGTTCGCGAAGGACGTCATGGCCGCGGCGAACGTGCCGACCGCGCGCAGCGAGGTGGTCGACAACCCGGCCCGCCTCGACGCCGCGCTCGCCCGCTTCGGCCCGACCTGGGTGGTCAAGGACGACGGGCTCGCCGCCGGCAAGGGCGTCGTCGTCACGACCGACTACGACGTCGCGCGCAAGCACGCGATCATGCTCCTCGACGGCGGCCACCCGGTGCTCCTGGAGTCCTTTTTGGACGGTCCGGAAGCGTCGCTGTTCTGCTTCGTCGACGGCACCACCGTCGTGCCGCTGCTGCCCGCGCAGGACTTCAAGCGCGTCGGCGACGACGACGCGGGCCCGAACACCGGCGGCATGGGCGCGTACGCGCCGCTGCCCTGGGCGCCCGAGAACCTGGTCGACGACCTGGTCGAGAAGGTCGTCCAGCCGGTCGCGGACGAGCTGGTGAACCGCGGTGCGCCGTTCTCCGGCCTGCTCTACGCCGGGCTCGCGCTGACCTCCGACGGGCCGCAGGTCATCGAGTTCAACTGCCGCTTCGGCGACCCGGAAACCCAGGTCGTGCTGGCGCTGCTGCGCACCCCGATCGCCGGGCTGATGCACGCCACCGCCACCGGCAAGCTCGCCGAGCACCCGCCGCTGGAGTGGGCGGGCGGCACCGCGGTCACCGTCGTGGTCGCCGCCGACGGCTACCCCGGCAAGCCGCGCACCGGCGACATCATCACCGGCGCCGAGCTGGAAGGCGTGCTGCACGCCGGCACGCGCCGCCGAGACGACGGCGCCGTCGTCTCCTCCGGTGGCCGGGTGCTGTCGGTCGTCGGCACCGGCAAGACGCTCAAGTCGGCCCGCAAGCACGCGTACGAAACCGTCGAAAAGGTGCACCTCGCCGGGTCGCACCACCGCACGGACATCGCGCTGAAGGCGGCGAACGGCGAGATCGGCGCTCCGGCCGCGAAGCAGCGCGCCTGATTTCACGGGAACGGGGAACCGGCCGGGCACGAACTTCGTCCAAACCCGGGCTGCTGCCACACTTGCGTTGGTAGCCTCGACGAGGAGCCGGCCGGTCACTGTCCGTATGACGTCAGGGGAGAGCATGTCAGGACCCTCGTACGACCTGAGCCCGGCCGTCCCGGTGGCGCCGGCCGTGGCGGACGTCCTGGTCCGCCCGGACAAGCTGCTCGACGTCGCCCGGATCGTCGAAGAGCAGGCCAACGCGCTCGAAGACCAGCTGATCACCCGCCTGGACCAGCTGCGGGTCGACGCGCCCTCGGCGGACGTCGTCAGCACGCAGTCGATCGAAGCGTGGAACCACCTGATCGCCGACGGCGACCGGTCCTACGCCGGCCAGGTCCGCGAGTACGTCGCGGGCCTCAAGCGCCTGGTGTCGCAGCTGCGCGCCGCCGCGAAGGACTACAAGGTCAGCGACGAGGAAAAGGCGGCGGTGTTCGGTGACCGCGGCAAGCACGGTGCGTAACAGCGCGATGCTGATCACCGGCGGCGTGCTCGCGACAGCGGCGCTCGCCGGCTGCTCCGCGGACAAGGACGGCACCCCGTACCCGATCGAGACGGCCGCCACCGCGGCGTCGCAGAGCGCGAAGGCCGCCCAGCTTCCCCAGCGCCCGGCCGATCTGCCGATGCAGGGCGTCGACCTCTGCGACCTGTTCCCGCAGGTGCAGCTCGACGCGATGAAGATCAGCAGCACGCCCCGGCAGGCCGACAGCGCCGACGGGCCGGTCTGCGTGCTCGACGCCGACCGCGAGGAGCCGTTCCACGGCTACCAGGTGGGCTCGGTGACCGCGGACCTCGACGAGTGGATCACCGGCGCCCGCCGCAAGAACAGCATGACCACCGAACCGAAGGCCATCGCCGGCTACCCGGCGCTGACGAGCTACCGCGCGGCCGCCGACCCGGCCGACTGCAGCACCCTCGTCGGCGTCGCGAAGGGCCGGACGCTGACCATCCGGACGTTCCCCATCACCCGCGGCAAGCTCACCCAGCCGCAGCTGTGCGAGATGTCGGTGCACGCCGCCGACCTGGCGCTGCAGTCCTTGAAGTCACGCAACTAGGGAGGGCGCGTGGAATTCTCCGAGCTCGCGGCCGGGATCCAGAACCACCGGTTCGACGGCTGGACCAACACCGCGATCGCCGACCAGATCACGCGGATGATCACCGGCGACGGCACCGGCAGCATCGGCACCGCCGTCGACGCGCTGAAGGCCGTCGCGACCGCGCTCGCCCACACCGACCAGACGTTGCGCGCGCAGCTGCTGAAGCTCGGCGTCGAGTGGCAGAGCCAGGCCGGGGGCGCGGCCGGCCAGGTGCTGACCGAGCAGGCCGGGTTCTCCCAGGACGCCACCACGAAGGTCGCGCACGCCGCGGAAATGGTCTTCGCGCAGGGTGAGTCCTTCAACCGCACCAAGTACAAGCTCCCGGACGCCGAGACGGTCCGGAAGGGCGCGGGCGGCTACACGCTGACCGACGGGCTGCTGCTGTCCCTCATCGGGTTCGAGACCGACCACGCCCGGCAGGTCGAGGCGGCGAACAACGCCAAGGAGCAGGCGCAGCAGGCGCTGAACGAGTACGCGCAGGAGAGCGGCACGAACCTGCTCTCGACGCAGTCGCTGTCCGACCCCGAGTCGCTGAAGCTGGCCGCTCCGGGGGTCACGCCCGGCGTGCTCGACGTCGCCGGCGCGGCGGTCGCGGTGACGCCGGACGGCGGCGTGCGGCCCGCGTCGGACAAGGTCCGGTCGGTGCACGTCGACCCGCCGGTGGTGCAGCCGGTGGCGCACCAGGTGCACGCCGACGCGCCGACCCCGGTCTACGGCGTCGCGGCGCAGCAGCAACAGCCGTCCCGGCCCGTCGGGTCGTCGCGGCAGACCGGCTCGGTGACCGCGCCCGCCGCGCAGCACACGACGCCGAGTTCGTCGACGACGCCGTCGGGCGTGAAGCCCCCGACGTCGACGCCCGGGCCCGGCTGGGTCACCACCCCGGGCCGCGGCACGTCCGGCGGCGACTCCACCCACTTTTCGCCCGGCCTGGCCGTCGGCGGCGCGGGCGAGCAGTTCGTCCCGCCGGGCGCGCCCGGCTCCCTGCCGCCCGGCTCGAACCCGGCGACGGCGCCGATCAAGTCCCTCGGGGGCGGCGGTGGCACGTCCACCGGCTCCGGCTCCGGCTCTGGCTCCGGCGCCGTCGACAGCTCGCTCAGCCGCGGCCCCGACGGCCTGCTGGCCAAGGGCCGCACGGTCGGCTCGATGCCGCAGGCCCCGCTCGCACCGGGCCAGTACACGGCCGAACGCGGCTTCGTGGCGAAGCCGGGCGCGACCCCGGGCGAAATCGGCGCGGGCGCGGCGGCGGTCGGCGCGGGCGCCGCCGGTGGCGCGCTCAGCGGCGACAAGGAACGCCAGCGGCGCGAGAAGGGCCAGCCGAAGGGCCCGGTGCGGCCGCTGCCGGTCGGCGAGCTGCCCGAGGAGGAAGCCGTCGCGCTGCGGAAGTCCGAGCAGATCAGCCCGAAGCAGCAGCGCGGCGAGGCGCGGTTCCTGTCGGAGGCGGCCCCGCAGGAGGAGGACGCCGAACACGTCCGCCGCTTCGGCGTCGACGACCAGGACCTGTTCGCCGACCAGCGGATGGTTTCCCCCGACGTGATCGGCGACCACGGCTCGGACGGTCGCTGACCGTGTCCTTGGTGCTGTCCGCGTCGGAGTTCGACGTGCTCTGGGAGTCGTTCGAACTGCCTCGGCGGCACGTCGCGATCGACGTGCCGAGCGGGGGAACCACCCGTACCGAGCGGTCGGCGCTGGTGGAGTCGGCGTGGGCGTCGCTGAGCGAGCGGCGCCTGGCCCGCAACCGCCGGGCGTCCGGCGAGCTGGCCGACCTGCTCCACCTGCTGGCCCGACCCCAGTTCGGCGTCGACGTCTGGGTGTGGGCCGAACGCGAGATCCGCGGCCGCGCGGTCAGCCACCGCAGCCAGGCGGTGCTGGCGGTGGTGGACAACGCGGAGGTGTGGCTGATCCCGGCCACGGAGGACGCCCTCGCGGAGGCGGCGGTCTCGGTGGCGGGCGACCTGGCCCCGGGCATCGGCCAGACGGTGAGCATCCCGTACCCGACGCTGAAGGCCGCGGACGCGGCCGCCAAGGGCGACCCGAAGGCACTGGTGACGGCGCTGGAGGACCGCGGCGTGCCGCTGTTCCAGGCCCAGGAGCTCTCGGGCATGCTGCTCGGCCAGGAGGCCAGGGGCCAGTTCGGCGCGGAGCGCGTGGGCCGCGACGGCGTGGTCCACCGCGCGAACCGGGTGGTGGCGTTCTTCGACACGGACTCCGGCCGCTACCTGTTCCAGGTGGAGACCGACCGCGAAGGCCGCGAGTGGGCGACGGTGACCCCGGCGGACAACGCCCTGCTCGCGACGAGGATCCGGGAACTGGTGGCGGAGGCCTGAGCCCCGCCGGGTGGAAGTTGACGGGGAACCGTACGCGCACCCCGCGGGAAGTCATAAAGTAAGCGCGGGAACCGTCCTGGTCATGACGACGTCTGATCGGGCGGACACAAGATTTCCGAAGGGGATGACGAACCGTGCCTGTCTACGACGCCGACTCGATGGCCATCGCGGCCGGCCAGGTGGAGAAGCTCAAGGACGAGTTCGAAAAGTCCAAGCAGAAGGTCACCGGCTTGGACCACGAGAAGGAAAGCCCCTTCGGCGGGATGGACGACAAGGGCGACGCGCACGGCGCCGTCGGCAAGTTCAAGGACGGCGTGCACAGCCAGTTCGACGCCGCCGGCAAGCACATGGAGGCACTGGGGTTCGCCATGCGCAAGGCCGCGGGGTTGATCGCCGAGACCGACCAGGTCGGGGCGAGCGACCTCAAGCTGCACGTCGACAAGTGAACTGAGCAGGGGGCACCAGAGTGGGATTGAACCCGGGCGGCGCCGGAACGCCGGACAACTGGGAAGCCTTCATGAAGAAGGTCGACCAGGTCGAAAAGGTCGATTTGGGAAAAATCACCGCCGCCGCGGCGCAGTTCCGCGAGGCGGGCAAGAACGCGGGTGACCACACCGCGTCCCTGAAGAATTCGACGGAAGCGCTCAACGGCGGCGTGTGGGCCGGCCCGGCGGCCGACGAATTCTTCAAGTACGTCCGCCAGGTCCGCGACGCCGGGACCAAGGTGCAGACCCACCTCGAGGACGTCGCCAAGGACCTCGACGACCTCGCGTCGACCCTCGAGCAGGTCAAGAAGAACGTCGGGGACAAGCAGCTCGCCGCAGAGAAGGCGGTCAACGAGCGCAACGCGACGGCCGAGACCGCGATGAAGGCGGCGGACGCGGCGGCCCACGAGCACGAACGAGACCCGAACAAGCCGGCACCCGCCCAGACCTCCGCGGAGATCAAGGCGAAGGCCGCGACCGACATCCACACCATCACCGCGGGCTTCGACGGTGACGTGACCGGCCTCCAGACCCAGGCCGACGTCGCGATCAAGGCGTCGCAGAAGCTGATGTCCCAGCAGATCGAGGGCGGCTACGACCAGGTTCCGCTCCCGAGCAGCACCCCCGCGGCCCCCAAGAGCACCGGCGGCATCCACAGCAACGGCTCCTCCCACCACGGCGGTGGTGGCGGAGGCGGCGGTGGTGGCGGCGGCGGTGGCGGTGGCCTCGGCCCCAGCGGCGGCCCGCCCTCCTCCCCGCCCCCGGGCAACGTCCAGCAGTGGATCCAGGAAGCCATCAAGGCCCTGCAGGCCGCCGGGGTGCCGGTCACCGACGCCGACATCCCCAACATCTGGGCGATCATCCAGCACGAGTCGGGCGGGAATCCCAACGCCATCAACAACTGGGATTCGAACGCCGCTGCCGGGCACCCGTCCAAGGGGCTCATGCAGTGCATCGACTCGACGTTCAACGCGCACAAGCTGCCCGGGCACGACAACATCTACAACCCGGTCGACAACATCATCGCGGGTGTCCGGTACTCCTACGACCGCTACGGCGGCCTCGGGAACGTGCCCGGCATCAAGGCCATGGCCCACGGCGGTGCCTACCAGGGCTACTAGAACTAGCCTGGCCGCATGGTCGACCTCGGAGCCTTCGCCGGTCCCGCGCTGCGGGCCGGTGTGCCGCCCTTCCACGTCATGGACGTCCTCTCCGCGGCCGGTGCGCGGCAGCGGAGTCACGGTGACCTCGTGTCGCTCGCGGCCGGGCAGCCGTCCGCGCCCGCGCCGAAGGCCGTCCTCGAGGCGGCCCGGGAGGCGCTGGCGAAGAGCACCCTCGGCTACACCGAACAGCTCGGCATCCCCGAGCTGCGCGAGGCCGTGGCCGGGCACTACCGGCAGCGGTACGACGTCGACGTCCAGGCGCACGACGTCGTCCTGACCACCGGGTCCTCCGGGGGCTTCCTGCTCGCCTTCCTCAGCGCGTTCGACCCCGGCGCCAAGGTCGCGATGGCGCGGCCCGGCTACCCGGCCTACCGCAACCTGCTCTCCGTCCTGGGCTGCGAGGTCGTCGAGTTCGCCACCACCGCGGAGACGAACTTCCAGCCCACCGCCGGCCTGCTCGACGAGCTCGGTCCGATCGATGGCCTGATCGTCGCCAGCCCCAGCAACCCGACCGGGACCGTGCTGCCGCCCGGGGAGCTCGCCGCCATCACCGGGTGGTGCGCGTCGCACGGCGTGCAGCTGATCAGCGACGAGATCTACCACGGCATCTCCTACGGCGCCGAGCTCGACTGCGCGTGGCAGTACGGGCGCGAGCCGATCGTGCTCGGCAGCTTCTCCAAGTACTTCGCGATGACCGGCTGGCGGCTCGGGTGGCTGCTCGCGCCGCAGCGCCTCCACCGCGCGATCGACGTCCTGACCGGCAACTTCACCATCTGCCCGCCCGCCGTCTCGCAGTACGCGGCGCTGGCCGCCTTCACGCCCGAGGCGTACGCGGAGGCCGACGCGCACGTCGAGCGGTACCGCGCCAACCGCGACCGGCTCTTCGCCGGCCTGCGGCGCATCGGCCTGACCGAGCTCGCGCCCGCGGACGGCGCCTTCTACGCGTACGCCGACGTCAGCGCTTACACCGGAGACAGCCTGAGCTGGTGCCAGCGGCTGCTCGCCGACACCGGCCTCGCGATCACCCCCGGCGTCGACTTCGACCCGGTCGACGGCGGCAAGTACGTGCGGTTCTCCTTCGCCGGCAGCGCCGAGGACATCGACGAAGGCGTCCGGCGGCTCGGCGCGTGGCTCGGCCAGGGGGAACCCTGATTTAACCCCGAACGTTGGGCGATGAGAGGGAGTTTCCCCGCCGGGGATGGCACATTGGAGTGACCGGGCCGGTGGGGCCACGGGGACACAGCGGAGGAACCATGTTCTGGAAGATCGTCGGCGCCCTGATCGTCGCCTGGGTGGCGTTCATGGTGCTGGGTGCCGTGATCGGGTTCGTGTTCAAGGCCGTCCTGTGGATCGCCATCATCGGCGGCATCGCCTTCCTCGGCGCGGCCGGCTACAAGGCGATCACCGGCAACAAGGACAGCAAGCGCATCAACCGCTACTGAGAACTCAGGGGATCCGCGCCACGCCGCCCAGCGCCGTCCGGTTGACCGGCGTCAGCGGCGCCAGGCGCGGCCCGTCCGGCCACCACAGGTGTGGCTCGGTCAGGCCGGGTTCGAGCAGCTCGAGCCCGTCGAAGAAGGACGCGATCTCGGCACGCGAGCGGTAACGCGTGTCGAGCCCCTCGCGGGCGAGCCGGTCCTGCAGCGAGGCCGCGACGACGGCCGCTTCGGTGGCGTCGAGCGGGTTGTGGCGGTGCAGCAGGAGCAGGTACGAGCCCGGGGCGAGCGCGCCGGCGTAGGACTTGACCACCTGCTGCGCCTGCTGGAGGTCGGCGATGTGGTCGACGACCCCGCACAGCACGAGCCCGGCCGGCCGGTCGAGGTCGATGAACCGGGCCACCCCGGCGAGTGTCTCGCCGGGGTTCAGCGGGTCGGTGCCGCAGATGTGGGTGAAGTCGTTGTCGACGAGCAACGCCCGTCCGTGCGCCTCCACAACCGGGTCGTCGTCGACGTAGACGACGTGCGCTTCCGGGTCGTACTTCTGCGCCACCTGGTGGGTGTTCTCCACCGTCGGGAAGCCCGAGCCCAGGTCGACGAACTGGTCGACGCCGAGCCGCTCGGTCAGGTACCGGACGGCGCGGACCAGCCACTGCCGCGTCTCGCGCGCCATCGCCGGGGCGGCCGGCGCGATGTCCAGGAGCTCACGCAGGAGGACGCGGTCGGCCTCGTAGTGGTTCTGCCCGCCGAGCAACGCGTCCCGGACACGAGCGAGGCTCGGCCGGTCGAAGTCGACGCGGGCCGACGGTCGTTCGCTCGTCGCCATGGGTACCTACCGGGGAAGTCGGCGGTGGACGCGCCCAGCCTAGGACACGGGGATCACGGCGGGTAGGCGGCCGTGCGGGGTGGGTGAGTCCGTCAGTCCAGCCAGGCCTTGGCCGCGTCGGCGCCGTTCCACAGCTGGGCCTTCAGCCCGGCCGCCCGTGCGCCGTCCACATTGGACTCGCGGTCGTCGAAGAACAGGCAGTCCGCCGGCTCCGCGCCGAGTTCGTCGAGCAGCAGCCGGAAGATCTTCGCGTCCGGCTTGACGCACCGGACGTCGCCCGAGAACAGCGTCACGCGGAAGTGCCGGATCCAGTCCTGCGCGCGGGCCCATTCGCCGAACACCGAAGGCGCGTTCGAGAGCAGCGCCAGCGCCGCGCCGGCTTCGGAAAGCGCCTCGAGCAGGGCTTCCGACGACGGTTCCAGGTAGCCCCAGCCGTCGATGTCGATGCGGGTCAGCTCGGCCGACAGCGCTTCGCCGACCGGCACGCCGAGTGCCTCGCCGACGGACTGCCAGTACTCCAGCGGGGTGCTGCCGGCGTCGTACGGGAGCCGCAGGTCCCAGTACGCCTTTTCGAACTCCGGCAGCGGGGCGCCCAGCGCGGCGGCCAGGTCGGGGCGGGCGGCGCTCGGCTTGCTCAGCACGTCGCCGTAGTCGAACACGATCCAGTTCACGGGGTCCCCCAGTGCGTCAAGCGCCAGTCTTGATCCGGCGCAGGGCTTCTTCGACGTCGGTCGCGCTGAGGTCCCGGTGCGTGACGAACCGGACCTTGCCCGCCATCGGCACCGCGCGGATCCCGAGCGAGTCGAGCCAGTCCAGCGCGGTCGGGATGTCGGGCACCTCGGCCAGCACGATGTTGGTGTCCGGCGTGTTCGTCGGCCAGCCGTGCTCGCGCAGGCCGTCGGCGAGGCGCGCGGCGTTTTCGTGCGAGTCGGCCAGGTCCGGGACGCGGTCCAGCGCGACCAGGCAGGCCGCGGCCAGGATGCCGCCCTGCCGGACGCCGCCGCCGAGCATCTGGCGCATCCGGCGGGCGCGTTCCACGAACGCCGTGCTGCCGGCGACGACCGAGCCGACCGGCGCGCCGAGGCCTTTGCTGAAGCAGGCCGACACGGTGTCGACGCCGACGGTCAGCGCGGCGGGCGGCACCTCCAGCGCGACCGCGGCCTGCCAGAGCCGGGCGCCGTCGAGGTGCACGGCCAGGCCGGCTTCCTTCGCGACGGACAGCAGCTGCGCGTGCTCGTCCGGCGGGGTCACGGCGCCACCGGCCGCGTTGTGGGTGTTCTCGAGGCAGAGCAGTGACGTCCGTAATGTGAAGTACGGCCCGGGTTGTCCGATCGCGGCCGCGAGGGCGTCAGGCGAAGGGCGGCCCGGGCCGCCGTCGTGCTCCAGGATGTCCGGCATGCCGCCGGCCAGCCAGGCGGCCGAGCCCAGCTCGTTGGACAGCACGTGCGCGCCGCGAGTGGCGAGGAACCGGTCGCCGCGCTGCAGGTGCAGGCTCAGCGCGATCAGGTTGGCCATCGTCCCGCTCGGCACCCAGAGCGCGGCCGCCATGCCCAGGACGTGCGCGGCCCGTTCCTCCAGGGCGGCGACCGTCGGGTCGTGCTCGAGGACGTTGTCGCCGACCTCGGCCGACGCCATCGCCGCGCGCATCGTTTCATCCGGACGGGTGACGGTGTCGGAGCGGAAGTCCAGCGGCGGCAGGGTGAAGGTCACGGAGCGATCACATCACACCCACCTCGCGGGGATCAATCAACCCTCGGGTGGTCGAACCCCCTCGGTCCGTGCAACCGTGGACGCCCCTGATTCCGTCCTCATGGGCGAACGACAACAGAGCGGAGCACGACTGCGCGTGGACCAGCGCGACGAGGAGGAGTTCGCGGAGTACTTCGCCGCCAGGCGGGACGCCGTGCGCCGGACCGCGTACATGCTCTGCGGCGACTGGCACCGGGCGGACGACCTCGCGCAGACGGCGTTCGTCGCACTGCACCGGAGGTGGACGAAGATCAGGGATCGCGCGGCGACCGACGCGTACGTCCGCAAGACGCTCGTGCGGGCGTCGATCGACGAATCGCGGCGTCCGTGGCGGCGCGAGTGGCAGACCGAGACGCTGCCGGAACCGGCCGACGACTCGCCGGGCCTCGACGACCTCGTCGCGACCAGGGAAGACCTGCTCGCGGCGCTGAAGGAGGTGCCGCCCAAGCAGCGGGCGGTACTGGTCATGCGGTACTTCGAAGGGCTCGACGTCACCAGCGCGGCGAAGGCGCTGGGCTGCAGCGAAGGCAACGTGAAGAGCCAGACCGCACGCGGGCTGGCGAACCTCAAGCAGGTGCTGGAACGGGAGGTGGAGACCAATGGATGAGCAGGAGCTGCGCTCGTTGTTCTCCGCCGCGCCGCCGGAGGCACCCGCGGCCACGTTCTCCCAGGACGACGTCGTCCGCGAATCCCGCCGCCAGACCGTGCGCCGCCGCAACCGGATCACGACCGGGGTGAGCGCCGCGGCACTGGTCGTCGTCGGGTTCGGTGCGTACGGAGTGCTCTCCGGGGGTACTTCGAAGGAGATGACCGCGGCGAACGGCAACGCCGTGTCGGCGCAATCGGATGCCGGCTCCGCGCAACCCGGCGACGGCTCGATGCGTCCTCAAGTCGGTGGGGAGTCACCGAACTTCCCGGCCCAGCCGCCCCAGCAGGGGGGTGACGGGGACGGGAAGACCGGCCATCTGGCCGAAGGCGCCTCCGGGTGCGAACTGGTGGACGGGGAGCTCGCCATCGCCCTCGCTGGCGAGCTCCCCGTCCCCGTCGCCACTTCCCAGGCGTCCCCGGGCGGCGCCTGTTCGACGGCGGCGCGTTCCGCCGGGTTCCCGGTGCCGGGCGGCGAGGTGGCCGCGGCGGTGTACCCCAAGGGTCTCCCGGTGGTCTTCAAGTCCCAGCCCGCCGGCACGGTCACGGCGCAGGTCCCGACGGCGTCCGGTGGACAGCTCCTGCTGGTCAGCGTGCCTTCGGCCGGCGGAACAGCGCCGTACGCGGGCCAAGTGGACCAGTTCGCGCGCGCACTCGCGCCCCGCTTCTGAACCCGGGTTCGCCCGGTTGGCAGAATGACCGGCCATGACCGGAGCGACCACCCCGAAGGGGGAGCGACGCCGCGCCGCGCTCGTCGAGGCCGCCGCGAAGCTGCTCGTCGAGGGCGGGTTCGACGCCGTCCGGCACCGGGCGGTCGCCGAGCGGGCCGGCCTGCCGCTCGCGTCGACGACGTACTACTTCGACTCGCTCGAGGAGCTGGTCACGGCGGCCGTCGAGCACCACTCGAACGCGGAGCTGGCGGCCGGCCGGCAGCGGCTGGAGGAGCTGGCGACCCGCAACCGCGGCGTGCAGGCGACGGTCGAGCTGGTGCTGGAGATGCTGCTGGGCCCGGAGAGCGGCGACCCGGAGGCGGACGCCGAAGCGGTGCTCCTGCGGTACGAGCGGCTGGTCGCGACCGGCCGCCGCCCGTACCTGCGGCCGCTGATGCGGACGCTGTCGGCCCAGCTCACCGAGCTGCTGACGGAGATCTTCGCCCGCTCGGGCACGCCGGTCTCCGACGCCGAACTCGAGCGGCTGATCGCCCTGGTCGACGGCGCGGTCGTGAACGCCCTGATCGAAATCGACCCCGAACCCCGCGCGGCCGCGGCCCGCATGCTCCAAAACGCACTCGCCTGAACACTCACGACTTGCGCTGTGCCTTCTCCAGGTCGTCGCGGGACTTGGTGACCAGTGCCAGCATCGCCTGCTCCGCCGCGGCCGGGTCGCCGGAGACGATCGCGTCCAACACCTTGCGGTGGCTCGGTACCGGGTCCTCCGCCGACGACGCGCCGTGCACCAGCTTGTCGCGCTCGGCCAGCCCGATCGCGATCACCCGCTCCATCCGCATCAGGAAGTTGTTGTGGGTGGCGGCCATCAGCCGCCGGTGGAAGGCGAGGTCGGCCTGGACGCTCGCCTCCGGGTCGGTGGCCGCGGCCATGTCCGCCAGCGCTTCCCGCAGTCCCTCGACGTCTTCCTCCGACGCGCGCCCGGCGGCGATCCGGGCCGCGGCCGGCTCCACGACCGCGCGGACCTCGGTGAGCTCGTCGAGCAGGCCCGGGTCGTCGGCGGCCGCGGTCTGCCAGCGCATGACGTCGGCGTCGAGCATGTTCCACTTCTCGCGCGGCTGGACGAACGTGCCGCGCTTCTGCCGGGCGTCGATCATGCCCTTCGCGGCCAGCACTTTGAGCGCTTCGCGCAGCGCGGTCAGGCTGATGTCGAGCTCTTCGCGAAGGCCGGGCAGGTCGAGGACGGTGCCCTCGCCCCACTCGTCGGCGAGGATCCGGCTGGCCAGTGCCTCCACGGTCTGGCCGTGCAACCCGCGTGGCCGGTGTTCGGTCAATGGAGGGCCCTCTCAGCTGGCGGACTGGCGGAAGGTCATCCTACGCTGCCTCCGAAGTCGTCATAAATTATGAATACATCTTGACAGCGACGGCGCCCGGTTGCACTCTTTGGCAGCAGTCACGCGCCAAGACAAAGGGGTCACGACATGACGAGTGCCGGCCTGTCCCGCCGTCGTTTCCTGCGCAACGCGAGCCTCGCCGGGCTGGGGGCCGTCGGCTCGGGCAGCTTCCTCGCCGCCTGCGCCACTTCCGCCTCCAGCGGCCCGGTCAAGCAGGCCGCCGGCGCGGTCACCGTCCAGTCGAACCTGTCCTCGCCCGAGGCGAAGAAGGCGATCGAGGCGCTGGCCAAGGCGTTCGGCGACAAGGGCGGCGCGACGGCGACCGTGAACACGGTGGCGTCGGAAACCTTCCGCACCCAGCTGCCCAGCTACCTCACCGCGGCCACCCCGCCCGACACGTTCACGTGGTACCCGGGCTCGCTGCTGTCCGGCTACGCGCGCAAGGGCCTGCTCCTCGACGTCGGCGACGTCTGGCAGACCATGGGCGACTACACCGCGGCCTTCCGCGCGCTCTCCGGCGACGGCGCCGGCCACCAGGTCTTCATCCCGACGTCCTACTACTGGTGGGGCTTCTTCTACCGGAAGTCCAACTTCGCGAAGTGGGGTGTGCGGCCGCCGACGACCTGGACCGAGTTCCTCGCGCTGTGCGAAACCTTGAAGGGCAAGGGAATCGCGCCGATCGGCCTCGGCGCCGGTGGCACCACGCCGTGGACCGCGTCGGCGTGGTTCGACTACCTGAACATCCGGATCAACGGCGCACCCTTCCACCGCGAGCTGCTGGCCGGCAAGCAGCGCTTCGACGACCCGCGCGTCAAGAAGATCTTCGACCCGTGGCGCCAGGCCCTGCCGTACTTCGACCCGAACGGCACCGCGATCGCGTTCCAGGACGCCACCACCGTGCTGCTGCAGGGCCGCACCGGCATGGTGCTGACCGGCACGTTCTTCGCCGACGCCGCCCCGAAGGACGCGCTCGACGACCTCGACTTCTTCCAGTTCCCGATCCTCGACCCCGCCGTGCCGGTCGCCGAAGAAGGCCCGACCGACGGCTTCTTCGCCAGCGCGCGCACGCCGCACGTCGCCGAGGTCAAGGAGTGGTTCTCCTACGTCGCCACGGCCGAGGCGCAGGAGCTCTACATCAAGAACTCCTCCGGCACGGTGCTGCCGACCAACCCGTCGGCCAAGGACACCGGGACACCGTTGGTCCAAAAGGGACGGAAGATGCTCGCCGACGCCAAGGAGATCACGCAGTTCTTCAACCGCGACTCCTCCGACGCGCTGCAGCCGACCGCCGACGCCGCGCTGATCCGGTTCATCCAAAAGCCGAACGAGCTCGACTCGATCCTGGCCGACTGGCAGACCGCCGCGCAGAAGGTCTGGCGGTCCTGACATGGCGGTGCTGACCGCCGAGCGGCCGAAGACCGCGGCGCGGGAGCCGAAACGCCGTCGCCGCGTCTCGCCCGCGCTGCTGGCGTTCGTCCTGGTACCCCTCCTGGTCGAGGGGTTCTGGGTGTTCTGGCCCGCGCTGCAGGGGTTTTACCTGGCCCTGACGGACTGGGACGGCGTCTCGGCGCCGTCGTTCGTGGGTTTGCGGAACTTCGCCGAGATGTTCTCCGACGACATCTTCAAGACCGCCGCGCTGGACACGGTGATCTGGCTGGTGCTCTTCGGTGGCCTCTCGGCGGCCGGCGGTCTCGCGCTGGCGACGTTGCTCCAGCGCGAGCGGCGCGGCGTCGGGTTCTACCGGGCCGCGCTGTTCACGCCGGTGGTGTTCTCGCTGGTCGCGACGTCGCTGATCTGGCAGGTGGTCTACCAGCCGGACGGCGTCTTCAACAACGTGCTCGGCGCCATCGGGCTGGAGAGCTGGCAGCACTCGTGGCTGGCCGACCCGAAGACCGCGCTGTACGCGGTGCTCGTCCCGGCGCTGTGGCGGCAGCTCGGGTACGTGATGGTCCTGTACCTGGCCGGGCTCAAGGGCATCGACCCGGTGCTTTACGAAGCGGCCAAACTGGACGGTGCCACCGCGTGGCAGCAGTTCCGCAGCGTGACGTGGCCGCAGCTGCGCAGCGTCAACTCCGTGGTCCTGTCGGTGATCATCATCGACTCGCTGCGCTCCTTCGACGTCGTCTGGTCGATGACGAAGGGCGGCCCGTACCACTCGTCCGAGCTGCTCAGCACGTACATGTACGCGACGGCGTTCCAGTCGCTGCGGCTCGGCTACGCGTCCGCGCTGGCCGTGGTGATCTTCGTGCTGGCGTTCGGCGTGATCGTGACCTACCTCGTGCGGGCCTTCCGGGAGGACTCGTGAAGACGCGGACCTTCGGCTTCCACCTGCTCGCCGGCGGCCTCTCGGTGCTGTGGCTGCTGCCGATCCTGCTCGTGCTGACCACGAGCGTCCGGTCCTTTTCGGACATCGCGGCGAACGGCCTCGGCGCGCTCCCGTCGTCGTTCTCGCTCGACGGCTTCGGCCAGGCGTGGGGTGAGGGCGGCGGCGGGCACGCGATGCTGAACAGCCTGCTGGTGACCGTCCCGACGGTGCTGCTCGCGCTGCTGCTGAGCTCGGCGGCGGCGTTCGCGCTGAGCCGGTACGCGATCCCGTTCCGCCGCACGTTGATCCTGGTGATGCTGTCCGGCAACCTGCTGCCGCCGCAGATCCTGCTGGTGCCGGTGGCGAAGCTGGCCGAGCTGCTCGGCATCTACGACACGCTGACCGCGCTGATCGTCGTGCAGGTCGGCTTCGGGCTGGGCTTCTACACGTTCGTGCTGCAGGGTTTCATGCGGTCCATCCCGGACGAGGTCCAGCAGGCCGCGCTGATCGACGGCGCCGGCGTCGTCCAGATCTTCTGGCGGATCATCCTGCCGATGACCCGCCCGGCGCTGGCCGCGCTCGGCGCGCTGGCGTTCACCTGGACGTTCAACGACCTGCTGTGGTCGATCACCGTGCTGCGCACCGGGACCGTGATGCCGGTGACGCCGGCGCTGCTCGGCCTGCAGGGGCAGTACGTGTCCGACTGGAACGTGATCGCGGCGGGTTCGGTCATCGCGGCCGTCCCGACCGTGGCCGTGTTCCTGCGGTTCCAGAAGCACTTCATTTCGGGGCTGGCGATCGGGGCGATCAAGTGACGTGGACGGTTCGGCTCGCGACCACCTCGTACACCGTGGCGCTGGATCCGTCCCGGCGCTGGGCGGAACTCGTCGCGTGGGGACCTTCGGGTGTCGAGGACGGGCCGTCGGTGTTCGCCAACCGCGGCGAGGTGCACTTCATCACCGAAGCCGACGCGGCGCCGGTGGAATACGCCCCGCTGGGCCTGCGCCCGTTTTCCGGCGCGGACGTCTCGGTGCGCGGCGGTTCCTGGTGGCGGTTCGATTCGGCGTCTTCGGGCGCCGACCTGCGACTGACCTTTGTGGACGAAGTAGTCGGGTTGCGTGCGGCGCTGTGCTACCACCCGGTGCCCGAGACCGACGTCCTGACGCGCTGGGTCGAATTCGAGAACACGGGATCGTCCACTTTGGAGTTCGACCGGCTCGGCTCGGCGGGCGTCTGCGTGCCGACGGTGTCCGGCGCCCGGCTGACGTACTTGACCGGGCAGTGGTCGCAGGAGTTCACCCGCCGCTCGCTGGACCTGCCCGCGGGCGGCTTCCGGATGGAAAGCCGCTTCGGCGTCCCGGGTCACACGCACGTGCCGTGGCTGGCGGTGCAGGACATGTCCGGTGGGCCCGCTTTCGGCGTCTCGCTGGAGTGGCCGGGTTCGTGGTCGATCGAGGCGGACGTCGAGCCGTCGGGCCTGACCCGCGTCCGGGCCGGGCGGCTGCCTTCGCCGGGCCCTGTTCTCTTGGCGCCGGGTGCCACCCTGGTAACCCCGCGCGTCGCTCTGGCGTCCAGTGTGGACGGACTGGCGGGACTGGCGTCGGTGTGGCACGAACACGACCGCGTCCTGGCGGGTCCGCGGTGGCAGCGGCCGCGTCCGGTGTTGTACAACTCGTGGGAGGCGACCGGCTTCGACGTCCGTGGCGCGCACCAGCTGGAGCTGGCGAAGCGGGCGGCGGACCTGGGTGTCGAGCTGTTCGTGGTGGACGACGGCTGGTTCGTGGGCCGCGACGACGACACGGGCGGTCTGGGCGACTGGACGCCGGCGGAGCCGACGTTCGGCGAGTTCGTCGACTCGGTGCGGGAGCTGGGCCTGGAGTTCGGGCTGTGGGTCGAGCCGGAGGCGGTCAGCCCGAAGTCGCAGCTGTACGCGTCGCACCCGGATTGGGTGTACCGCATCGACGGCCGCCCGCTGACGTTGATCCGGAACCAGCTGCTGCTGGACCTGGGCCTGCCGCCGGTGGTGGAGTTCATCAAGTTAACTCTGGACTCCTTGCTGACGACGTACCCGATCTCGTACCTGAAGTGGGACATGAACCGCCCCCCGACCGAACGCGGCCGCCCGGGTGCCCCGGCAGCGGACCTGGACGCCGAGCACGTGGCCGGGTACCTGTCGGTGCTGGACCACCTGCGCGTGTTCCACCCGCACGTGACGGTGGAGGCGTGCGCGGGCGGCGGCGGCCGGACCGACCTGGCGACGGTGGCCCGCGCGGACGTGGTCTGGCCGAGCGACAACACCGGGCCGTTGGACCGCCTCGCGATCCAGGACGGCTTCCTGCTGATGCACGCACCGCACCTGATGAGTTCCTGGGTGACGGATTCCCCGGGCGTGTTCGACCCGCGCCCGCGTTCGTTGCGCTTCCGCTTCGTGACGGCGATGGCGGGCGTGCTGGGAATCGGCGCGGACCTTTCGCGGTGGACGCCTGCCCGGCACGCGGAAGCGGCCTCACTGGTGGCGCTGTACAAGTCGGTCCGCGACGTCATCCACCAAGGCGTCGCCCGGGTCCGGGAGGGCGCGATCCAATACACCGCCGAAGACGGCGACACCGTGGTGGTGCTGGCGTGGAACACCGGCGAGCTGACGGGCGCACCGCTGGTACCGGGCCGCTCGTCGCGAGTGCGCCTCGACGTGCACCCGGATTCGTCCTACGTGGACGGGGAAGGGGCCCGGTACTCGGGTGCGCACCTGAAGTACGCGGGCCTCCCGTTCGACTGGACGGCGGACCACGACGCCGACGTCGTGGTCCTGCACCGTCAGGGCAGGGAAACCGGCAGCACGAACGTCGGCGACCCCGTCGGGTAGTACCGCAGTTCCGACTCCCCGGACGCGGTCAGCGTGAACGCCGTGATCGCGTCCTCCGACTGCGCCGCCACGTAACAGGTCCCGTCCACCAAAGCGAAGTGCCGCGGGTTCGCGCCGCACGGCTGGTCCGCCACCGCGGCTGCCTCGTCAAGGGCGAACTCCGTCACGCAGTCCGGGCCGCGGTTCGACAGGTACAAGCGCGTTCCCGTCAGCTCCACGTGCGCCACCAGGTTCGGCACCGACGGCGGGGTCACCGTGGACGCCGTCGAAGCGACCACCGAAAACGCGCCCGGGGACGTCTCCCGGACCGTCACGAGCGTTCCGGCCAGCTCCCCGACGACGTACGCGAGGTCCGTCCCCGGCCGGCGGACCAGCTGGCGCGGGCCCGTACCCGGCGGCAGCGAGGACACCGCCAGCGGCGCCAACTCGCCGGACGGTCCCAAAGTGTAGCTGCGGATTTCGTCCGTTCCCAGGTCGACCGCGCTCACGATGCCCGGGCCGGGGACCGCCATGTGGACGTGTGCCGCCTCCTGGCGGTCGGTGTGCGGTCCGCTGCCGGAATGCTGCGCCAGCGCGGTCCGGGATTCCAGCGCACCGGACGACGACAGCGAGAACACCGCGAGGCTGCCGCCGGTGTAGTTGGCGCACAGCAGGAACCGGCCGTCCGGGGTCACCGCCAGGTGGCACGGGTGCGCGCCGCCCGTCTCCAGGGTGCCCAGCACGGACAACGAGCCGGAAGCGTCGAAGGACAACGCCGTCACGGACCCGGTCGCGGTCTCGTTCACCGCGTACAGCACCGGCAGCGACGGGTGCCGGACCAGCCACGAAGGACACTCCAGTGGCAGCGAAGCCACTTCCGTCAGCGAACCGGAGGCGGACCGGGAGAACGTCGTGATCCCCGTGCCGTTCCCCGCTTCCCCGGTGTAGCACCCGACGAAGACCAGTTCAGCCATGCGCGCTCCTCAACAGCGTCTCGACCCGGACGGCGATCTCCGCCGCGGTGCCGCGGGTCAGCGCCGAACCGACCCCGCACGCCACCGCACCCGCCGAGAGCCAGCCTGGCACGTCTTCCGGCGCGATGCCGCCGGTGGGTACCAGCGGCGCCTGCGGCAGCGCGGCCCGCACGTCGGAGATCCACGACGGCGTCAGCGCGGAAGCCGGGAACACCTTCACCGCGTCGGCGCCTTCCTCCAGCGCGCGCACGATTTCGGTCACCGAACCGGCGCCGGGGAAGGCCGCCGCGCCGTACCGGTGAGCGGTGCGGATCACCGCCGCGTCCACCGACGGCGACACCAGGAACCGCGCCCCCGCGCGGATCGCGAGCACCGCCGAAGCCTCGTCGAGGACGGTGCCGGCGCCGATCGTCGCGTCCGGGTAGGCCGCCGAGAGACCCGAGATCGCGTCCAGCGCGCCCGGGTTGGTGAGCGGCAGTTCGACCGACCGCAGCCCGGCCTCCAGCACTGCGCGGGCCGCGGCGACCGCCGACTCCGCGTCACGCGTGCGCACGATCCCGACGACGCCCTGGCGCAGTGCGTTCGCGGTGATCTCCCATCGATAGCTCATCACCCGAGCCTACCCCGTGAAATCTTAATTTAGGATTTATTCTTGACGTGTCCCGACGCGTCCCGGCATGCTGCTCCCGGCTCGCAGTTCACCGGAGAAAGGCGTCCGGCACATGCTCCTGAAGAGAACCCTCGCGGTGGCCGCCGCGGTCGCCGCCACCCTCACGGCGGTACCCGCTTACGCGACCCCGGCGGCAGATCAAGGCGCTCCCGACTACTACGACAGCGGCGTCGCGAAGACCCCGTACATGGGCTGGAACACCTACTACGGCCTCGGCGCGCCCAGCGAGGCGTCGGTCAAGTCCGTCGCGGACTTCCTCGTCTCCAGCGGCCTGCGCGACGCCGGCTACCGCTACGTCTGGATCGACGGCGGCTGGACCGCGCCCGATCCCCGTGACCAGGCCGGCAACCTCCACGAGGACCCCGCCAAGTTCCCCAGTGGACTGTCCACTTTGGTCGGCTACCTGCACGGCAAGGGTCTCGAGGCCGGCATCTACACCGACGCGGGCGCCTCCGACGGCAAGAACTGCGCGGCCGGCTCCGGCGGGTACTACGAGCAGGACACCAAGCGCTTCGCGAGCTGGAAGTTCGACGCCGTCAAGGTCGACTTCCTCTGCGGCATCGCCCAGAACCTCAAGCCCGCCGACGCGTTCACGCAGTTCAGCAAGGCCCTCGCCAAGGCGGGCCGCCCGATGGTGCTGAACATCTGCAACCCGGTCACCGACGAGTGGGGCGTGCCGCACGGCCCGGACCAGGTCGCCGGCATCGCCTACAGCTACGGCCCGCTCGTCGCCGACTCCTGGCGCACCAGCACCGACATCGCGTTCGGCACGCCGTACGAGGGCATCTGGAAAGACGTCCTGCGCAACATGGACGCCAACGCCGCGCACCCCGAGGCGAACGGGCCGGGCCACTACAACGACCCCGACTACCTCATCCCGATGCGCAAGACCGAGCAGGGCACCTACGAGCTGAACGAGGAGGAGTCGACCACCCAGTTCGTCATGTGGGCGGAGATGGCCTCCCCGCTGATCCTCGGCTCCGACCCGCGCACGCTGCCCGCGTCGATGCTGAAGACGTTGAAGAACCCGGAGATCGTCGGGGTCAACCAGGACCGCCTCGGCACCCAGGGCGTCCGCGTCGCGACGACCGGCACCACCGACACCTACAGCAAGGTCCTCTCCCGCACCGGCGACCGCGCGGTCGTGCTGCTCAACCGCGGTGAGACTCCGACGCAGATGACGCTGGACTTCGCCGACGCAGGCCTGAAGGGGCGGGTGTCCGTTCGCGATCTCCGCGCCCGCGCCGACCGCGGCAGCGCCACCGGGGCGTACTCGGTCACCGTGCCCGCGCACGGGACGGCGTTCCTCCGCCTGCACGGCACCGACCTCGTCCCGGGCGACGACGTCGCCGGGCCCGCGTCGGCCAGTCCCGCGGTGGTCCGCGCCGGCGGGAAGACCGTCACGTTCTTCCGCGACCGCGCCGGGAACCTCCAGCAGACCGGCCTCGACGGGCCGCGCCGGGTCGGCGGGAAGTTCCTCGGCCAGCCGGCCGCGGTCGCGACCACCAAGGGCATCGACGTCTACGCCCGTGGTCTCGACAACGCCCTCTACCAGCGCAGCTTCACGACGAAGTGGGGCGACTGGAAGCGGCTCGGCGGGACGCTCACCGATTCGCCGTCCGTCACCGGCGACGGAACGGTCTTCGTGCGCGGTGCCGACGGCCAGGTCTGGCAGCGGACCGGTGCCGGTCAGTGGTCCGGTCTCGGCGCACCCGGTGGCAAGCCGATCTACGGCCGGCCCGGCGCCGCGACGGCCACCAGCGGCACGGTCGTCGCCGTCCGGACCGCCGACGACAGCGTCTGGGCCCGCACCAGGACCGGCGACACCTGGTCGGACTGGACGTCCCTCGGCGGCACGGTCAGCAGCAGCCCGACGCTGGTCGCGGTCGGTGCGAAGGTCGCGCTCACCGCGTCCGCGAGCGACTACTCGCTGTGGGCCGACACGTGGTCCGGCTCCTGGGCCGGCTGGTTCAACCGGCCGGAGTACCCGAGCGGGAGCATCGTGGGCACCCTGGGCGCGGCATCCGACGGCGCGTCGCTGTGGTTCGCGGCGCGCGGTCCGGACGACCATGTCCACGTAGCGAAGTTCTGACGAAGGGGTAGGCGATGTCCACGCGCACGGCGGTGGTGACGGGAGCGGCGTCCGGGATCGGGAAAGCGACCGCCCGGAAGCTCCTGGAAGACGGCTACCGCGTGCTGGGCGTGGACATCGCCGAACTCCCCGACGGCGTCGTCCCGATCCGGGGCAGCGTCACCGACGAAACGACCTGGGCCGCCATCGGTGAGGTGGACGCCCTGGTCAGCAACGCCTACGTCCCCAGCACCGGGCCGCTGCACGAGATCGACCGCGCCGAGTGGCAGCGGCAGCTCGACGTCAACCTGACCGGGACCTACCTCGGCCTGAAGGCCTGCTTGCCGTCGCTGCGGGAACGGCGTGGCGCGGTCGTGCTGGTCTCCTCGGTGCACGCGCACTTCGGGCTGCCGGGTCACCCCGCGTACGCCGCGAGCAAGGGCGCGCTCGTCGCGCTGGCCCGCCAGCTGGCCGTGGAATACGCCCCCGACGTGCGCGTCAACTCCGTGCTGCCCGGACCGGTCCGCACCGAAGCCTGGGACCGCATCTCGCCGGAAGACCGCGAACGCAGCGCACTGGCGACGCCGGCGGGCCGCCTCGGCGACCCGGCCGAAGTGGCGAACGTGATCGCCTTCCTGCTCTCGGCCGCCGCGTCGTTCGTCACCGGCGCCGAGCTGACCGTCGACGGCGGCTGGTCCGCCGCCAAGGATTCCGCGTAGATGGGGGACACGGGTGAAGATCACCGGGGTTGAAACGTTTCTGGTCGCGCCGCGCTGGCTGTTCCTCAAGCTCAGCACGGACGAGGGCGTCTGCGGCTGGGGCGAGCCCGTGGTCGAGGGCCGCGCGGAGACCGTACGCGCGGCCGTGCACGAGCTGTCCGAGCTGCTGATCGGCCAGGACCCGCTGCGCATCGAGGACCACTGGCAGGTGCTGCGCCGCGGCGGCTTCTACCGCGGCGGGCCGGTGCTCTCCAGCGCGCTGGCCGGCTACGACCACGCGCTGTGGGACATCGCGGGCAAGGTCCGCGACGCGCCGGTGCACGAGCTGCTCGGCGGCCCGGTCCGCGACCGCGTCCGCGTCTACAGCTGGGTCGGCGGCGACCGGCCGTCCGGCATCCGCGAAGCCGTGTCCGCGCAGGTCGAAGCCGGGTTCACCGCGGTGAAGATGAACGTCGCCGGCCCGCTGGCGGCGATCGCGTCCCCCGCCGAAGCCGACGCCGCCGTGGCGCGCGCGTGGGAGGCGCGGGAGGTGCTCGGCCCGCACCGCGACCTCGCGATCGACTTCCACGGCCGCGTCTCGCCCGCGATGGCCCGGCGGCTGGTCAAGCTGCTCGAAGACGTCCAGCCGATGTTCGTCGAGGAGCCGATCCTGCCGGAGACCCAGGGCGGCGCGCTGCGCTCGGTCGTCGAGGCGTCCACCGTGCCCATCGCGGTCGGCGAACGGCTCTACTCGCGCTGGGAGTTCAAGCCGGTGCTCGACGCCGGCGTCGCCGTGGTCCAGCCGGACCCCTCGCACGCGGGCGGCATCTCCGAGCTGCGGCGGATCGGCGCGCTCGCGGAGGTGTACGGCGCTTCGCTCGCGCCGCACTGCCCGCTCGGCCCGATCTCGCTGGCGGCGTCGCTGCAGGTGGCGTTCGCGACGCCGAACTTCCTGATCCAGGAACAAAGCGTGGGCATGCACTACCACGAAGGCCGCGAACACCAGTACCTCGTGGACGCGTCGCTCTTCGCTTTCCAGGACGGCTACGCGAGCCGGCCGCCGAAGCCCGGTCTCGGCATCGAGGTCGACGAAGAAGCCGTCCGCCGCGCCGACGAAACCGGGCACGCGTGGCGCTCGCCGGTGTGGCGCCACGACGACGGGAGCCTCGCCGAATGGTGACCTGGCTCGAGCGCGGCGATCTGCGGCTCGGCCTGGTCCCGGAGCTGGGCGGCCGGCTCCTGTCGGTGCGCCACCGCGGCGCCGAACTGCTCTGGCGCAACCCGGCGCTGCTCGACGACGACCTGCGCGGCGAGTACGCCCCGAACGCCGGCCGGATGGGCGACTGGGTCAACTACGGCGGCGACAAGACGTGGCCCGCACCGCAGGGCTGGGCTGGTCCGGACCAGTGGCCCGGGCCGCCCGACCCGGTCCTCGACTCCGGCCCGTACGCCCTGGTCCTCGACGGCGACACGGCCACCATGACCAGCGCGCCGGACCCGCGCACCGGCCTTCGGTTCACGCGCGCGATCACGATCCTCGACGACGGCTACCGGCTGGACCTGCGCGCGGAGAACGTGTCCGGGCGGCCGGTGCGCTGGGCGCTGTGGAACGTGACCCAGCTCCCGGGCGGCGGCGCGGTCACCGCCGGGCTCCGGACGCCCGAGGTCGTCGCGCTGGTGGCGGGCACGGGCCTCCCGGAGTACACAGTGGACGGTGACCGGCTGGTCGTCCCGCCCCAGGACGTCGTCGGCAAGCTGGGCGTGCCGGGCTCGGCGGGCTGGGTGACGTACGGCGCGCTGACGCTCTCCTTCGCGGTGGATCCGGCGGGCGAGTACCCGGACCGAGGCTCGCCGCTGGAGATCTGGCTGGAGCACCCGCTGCCCTCGCCGCTCGCGGAGCTGGGCGACCTGGACCCGCCCGCGCGGATCGTCGAGCTGGAGGTGCTCGGCCCGCTGACCACGCTGGACCCGGGCGCGTCGATGTCCCTGACCTGCACAGGTATCGTGAGGGCGTGACGGACAAGCCCCGCATTCCGAACGTGCTCGCCGCCCGCTACGCCTCGGCGGAGCTGGTCTCGCTCTGGTCGCCGGAGCAGAAAGTCGTGCTGGAGCGGCAGCTCTGGCTCGCCGTGCTCAAGGCGCAGAAGGACCTCGGCGTCGAGGTGCCGGACGGCGTGGTCGAGGCGTACGAGCGGGTCGTCGACACCGTTGACCTGGACTCGATCGCCGAGCGGGAGCGCGTCACCCGCCACGACGTCAAGGCGCGGATCGAGGAGTTCAGCGATCTCGCCGGCCAGGAACACGTCCACAAGGGCATGACCTCGCGCGACCTCACCGAGAACGTCGAGCAGCTGCAGCTGCTCCGTTCGCTCGAGCTGGTCCGCGCGCGCGTCGCCGCGGTGCTGGCGCGGCTGGCCGCGCTGGCCGTCGAGCACGCGGACACCGTCATGGCCGGGCGCTCGCACAACGTCGCCGCGCAGGCCACCACGCTGGGCAAGCGGTTCGCGACCACGGCCGACGAGCTGCTGGTCGCCTTCGAGCGGCTCGACAACCTCATCGAGCGGTACCCGCTGCGCGGCATCAAGGGCCCGGTCGGCACCGCGCAGGACATGCTCGACCTGCTCGGCGACGAGTCCACTTTGGACCAGCTCGAAGACCGCGTGATGCAGCACCTCGGCTTCAACCGCCGGTTCACCAGCGTCGGCCAGGTCTACCCGCGCTCGCTCGACTTCGACGTGCTGTCCACCGTGGTCCAGCTCGCCGCGGCGCCGTCCAGCCTGGCCAAGACGATCCGGCTGATGGCGGGCCACGAGCTGGTCACCGAGGGCTTCAAGCCCGGCCAGGTCGGCTCGTCGGCCATGCCGCACAAGATGAACACCCGCTCGTGCGAGCGCGTGAACGGCCTCGCCGTCGTGCTGCGCGGCTACCTGTCGATGATCGGCGAGCTGGCCGGCGACCAGTGGAACGAGGGCGACGTCTCCGACTCGGTCGTCCGCCGCGTGGCGCTGCCGGACGCGTTCTTCGCGCTCGACGGCCTGCTCGAGACGTTCCTCACGGTGCTCACCGAGTTCGGCGCCTTCCCGGCGGTGATCGAGCGTGAGCTGGATCGCTACCTGCCGTTCCTGACCACGACGAAGGTGCTGATGGCGGCGGTCCGCGGCGGCGTCGGACGTGAGACGGCCCACGAAGCGATCAAGGAGCACGCGGTCGCCGTCGCGCTCGAGATGCGCGAAGGCCGCGCCGACAACGACCTCCTCGACCGCTTCGCCGCGGACGAGCGCATCCCGCTCGACCGCGGTGAGCTGGACAAACTCCTCGCCGACCGGATCTCGTTCACCGGGACGGCCGGGCGCCAGGTGGCACAGGTGGCCGAGCGCGTCACGCAGCTGCTCGAGCGGTTCCCCGAAGCGGCGGGCTACGCGCCGCAGCCGATCTTGTGAGCTGACGCACCCGTCCACAGAATGGAACGAATCCACTCGAACGGGCGAAATCCCTAATCTCGATCGCTGACCCACGCCGGCGCTGCGAAGCGCCGGTCCTCACCATGGAAGAAGCGATGAGATCCACGCTGTCCAAGATCGCCGCCGCCCTGACCGCGGGCGCGCTGACGTTGACCCTCGCCGCCTGCGGTGGTTCCGACGCGGGGACGACCACCCTGCGCGTCGGGACGCTCAGCGACGCCCCGCCGTCCATCTACCTGGAGAACGGCCGGTTCACCGGCTACGACAACGAACTGCTGCGCGACATCGCCAAGCGTGAGGGCTTCGAGGTCGAGTTCGTCGGCACCGAGTTCTCCAGCCTGCTGGCCGGCGTCGCGACCGGGAAGTTCGACATCGGCAGCTCGACGATCTCGAGCACCGAGGCGCGCAAGAAGACGGTCGCCTTCTCCAACGGCTACAACACCGGCTTCACCACCGTCGTCACGGCTAAGGGCGCCAACCTCAAGGACGTCGCCGCGCTGTCGGGCAAGCGCCTCGGCGTGGTCCAGGGTTCGGTGCAGGACGAGCTCGCCGGCAAGACCGCCGGTGCGCAGGTCGTCCGCTTCCCCGACTACAACGCGGGCTTCGCGCAGCTGAAGAACGGCACCCTCGACGGCTGGGTCGTGCCGCAGGACATCGGGCAGAAGTACCTGGACCAGAACCCGGGCGTGCCGCTGGAGCTCGGCTACACGGTCGAGGACAAGGACACCCCGTCGGCGTTCGCCGTCGCCAAGACGAACACCGATCTGCTGAACAAGCTCAACGACGGGCTGCGGAAAGCCGTCGCCGACGGTACGGTCGCCCGGATCTACGGGCAGTTCTACAAGAACACGCCGCTGTCGAAGGAACTCCAGCAGGGCGGCCCCGGGCTGCCGGTCAAGAACGTGGGTGCGTGACATGAAGAAGCTGATCGTCACCGTGCTGGCCGCGGCCCTCACGCTCACCGCGTGCGGCGGGGGTTCCGAGAGCGCTTCCTCGACGTTGCGCGTCGGGACGCTGAGCGACGCGCCGCCCAACATCTACTTGAAGGACGGCAACTACACCGGCTTCGACAACGAGCTGCTCAAGGCCATCGCGGTCAAGCAGAACCTGAAGCTGGAGTTCGCCGCGACCGACTTCTCGGCGCTGCTCGGGCAGGTCGCGTCCGGCCGCTTCGACATCGCCAGCTCGGCGATCGCGCAGACCGACGAGCGCAAGAAGACGGTCGACTTCTCCGCGGCCTACGACTTCGAAACGATGAGCATCCAGGCCAAGCAGGGCACCCCGGTGACCGACGAGAAGGGCTTGGCGGGCAAGCGGGTCGCCGTCATCCAGGCGACCGTTGGCGACCACTGGCTGACCAGCACCGTTCCGACCGCGCAGGCCGTGCGCTTCCCCGACTACGCCGCCGCGCTGACCGCGTTGAAGACCGGCTCGGTCGACGCGTACATCCTCGACCAGAGCATCGCGGAGAAGAACGTCACCGACAACGCCGACGCCAAGCTCGTCGTCGTGAAGAGCTTCGACACCGACGTGCCGCACGGCTTCGCCGTCAAGAAGGGCAACGCCGATCTGCTCAAGAAGGTCGACGACGGGCTCAAGCAGGTGATCTCCGACGGGACCTGGCTTAAGCTGCACCAGCAGTTCCTGCCGACCGCTCCGGTGCCGGCCGGGTTCCAGGGTTAGGAGAAGCATGAAGAAGTCACTGGTCACGGCGCTCACCGCGACCTTGCTGGCGGCGCTCACCGCGTGCGGCGGCTCGGATGGCGGCGACGGCAAGACCCTCCGGGTCGGCACACTGAGCGACTCGAAGCCGAACGCCTACCAGGAGAACGGCAACTACACCGGCTTCGACAACGAGCTGCTCAAGGCCATCGCGGCCAAGGAGGGCCTGAAGCTGGAGTTCGCCGCGACGGAGTTCTCGGCGCTGCTCGGCCAGGTCGCGAACGGCACCTTCGACATCGGCAGCTCGGCGATCTCCCAGACCGACGCCCGCAAGAAGACCGTCGACTTCTCCGCGCCGTACAACTACCAGTCCCTCGGCATCGAGGCCAAGGAGACCGCCGGCATCACCGACGAGAACTCGTTGGCGGGCAAGCGGATCGGCGTCGTCCAGGGCACGGTCTCCGACACCTGGCTCGGCTCGAACGCACCGACCGCGCAGGCCGTCCGCTTCCCGAACGACGCGGCCACCCTCAACGCCCTCAAGACCGGCGCGATCGACGGCGCGGTGTTCGACCAGGCCACGGCCGAGGACTACGCGAAGAACAACGCCGACGCGAAGCTCAAGGTGACCAAGGCGATCACCACGACCATCCCGCACGGGTTCGCCTTCAAGAAGGGCAACACCGACCTGATCGGCAAGATCAACGACGGCCTGAAGAAGGTCATCGCGGACGGCACCTGGGTCAAGGTGCACGACCAGTTCGAGCCGACCGCGCCGGTGCCGGCAGAGTTCAAGGCGGGGCAGTAGTCCACAATGGACGACTTCGTCAACACGTTCCTGAACTGGGACTACATCACCCAGGTCCTGCCCGACCTGCTGAAGACCGGTCTGCTGAACACGCTCGTCCTGTCGGTGTCCTCGGCGCTGATCGGCACCGTGCTCGGCATGCTGCTCGCCGTCATGGGCCTGTCCACCAAGTGGTGGCTGCGCTGGCCGGCCCGGATCTACACCGACGTCTTCCGCGGGCTGCCGGCCATCCTGACGATCCTGCTGATCGGCCAGGGGCTCGGCACGCTCGCGCGGGACGTCGTCGGGACGAACCCGTACCCGATGGGGATCCTGGCGCTGTCGCTGATCGCGGCCGCGTACATCGGCGAGATCTTCCGGTCCGGCATCCAGAGCGTCGACAAGGGGCAGATGGAAGCCAGCCGGGCGCTCGGGATGAGCTACACCAGGTCGATGCTGCTGGTGATCATCCCGCAGGGCGTCCGGCGGGTGCTGCCCGCGCTGGTGAACCAGTTCATCGCGCTGGTCAAGGACTCCAGCCTCGTCTACGTCCTCGGGCTGCTGTCCGGCCAGCGCGAGCTGTTCCGGATCGGCCAGGACCTCGCGGCCAACACCGGGAACCTCTCGCCGCTGGTCGCCGCGGGCGTGTTCTTCCTGGTGATCACCGTGCCGCTGACGCACCTGGTCAACTACATCGACAAGAAGCTCCGGACCGGGCGCAAGGTGCGCGCGGACGAGCCGGGTGACGACGAGCTGGACCTGGTCGCCAGCGGGAAGGTGACGTCGTGACCGCGACCCGGGTGCGTTCGTCCAGTGTGGAGCTGCGCGACATCCACGTCAGCTTCGGCACGCTCGAAGTCCTCCGCGGCGTCGACCTCAAGGTCGAAAGCGGCAGGACGACGTGCGTGATCGGGCCGTCCGGTTCAGGCAAGTCGACGCTCCTGCGCTGCGTGAACCGCTTGCAGGAGCCCGATTCCGGCGACCTCCTGCTCGACGGCGAGTCGGTGATCAGGTCCGACCCGGACGCGCTGCGCCAGCGGGTCGGCATGGTGTTCCAGCACTTCAACCTCTTCGGTCACCGGAGCGTGCTGGACAACATCGTGCTGCCCTTGCGCAGCGTGAAGAAGATCGGCAAGGAGGAAGCGGCGGAGATCGCCCGCGCCCGGCTCGCCGAGGTCGGCCTGGCGGACAAGGCGCCGTACCGGCCGAGCGCGCTTTCGGGCGGACAGCAGCAGCGCGTCGCGATCGCACGGGCGCTGGCCATGGACCCCGAGGTGATGCTCTTCGACGAGGCCACCAGCGCGCTCGACCCCGAGCTGGTCAAGGGCGTGCTGGACCTGATGGCCGGGCTGGCTTCGCGAGGACTCACGCTGATCGTGGTGACGCACGAGATGGGGTTCGCCCGCAGCGTCGCCGACGAGGTCGCGTTCATGGACGCGGGGAAGATCGTGGAGCAGGGCCCACCGGCCCGGGTCTTCGACGAGCCGCAGAGCCCACGCCTGCAGCGATTCCTGTCACAGGTGCTCTGAAAACGGCACGCGTGCTCGCCGTGCCCGCGGGTAACCTGCGGGCATGGCGAGGATCGCGCGGCTGACGTACTACCCGGTCAAGGGGTGTGCCGGCACTTCGGTACCGGCCGCCGAGGTCGGGCCCGCCGGGCTGGCGCACGACCGGGTCTTCCAGGTCGTCGCGCCGGACGGTGACTTCCGCAGCCAGCGCCGTTACCCGGCGCTGGCCGCCGTCCGGCCGCGGGTGCTGGACGGAACGCTCACGCTGTCCGCGCCCGGCCGGGACGACCTCACGATCGACGTCCGCCGCGACGGCCCCCGCCACCCCGGCTCGACGTTCTCCTGGCACGGCGAAGGCGTCCACCAAGGAGAAGCCGCCGCCGAGTGGTTCTCGGACCTGCTCGGCCTGCCGTCGGTGCTGATCCGGGTCGCGCCGGACCACGAACGCGTCACCGGCGGCGAGCACCCGGGCACGGCCGCCTTCGCCGACGGGCACGCGCTGCTCGTCGCCTCGGAGTCCTCTTTGGACGCCCTGAACGCGCGCATCCTCGAACGCGGCGGCGAGCCCGTGCCGATGGATCGCTTCCGCCCCAACGTCGTCATCTCCGGCTGGCCGGAAGCGCACACCGAAGACGAGGTCCGCGAGATGCGGGCAGGCACCGCGGAATTCGGCTACGCCAAGCAGTGCGTGCGCTGCACCGTGCCGATGGTCGACCAGGAGACCGGCGAAAAGGCCGGCCCCGAGCCGATCCGCACGCTGGCGTCCTACCGGCGGCACCCCGACGGCGGTGTGGTCTTCGGGATGAAGGCCGCCGTGCTGCGCCCGGGTCAGGTGGCGGTCGGCGACGAGGTGATCGTGCATTCCTGGGCGGGCCCGAGCCCCAGCACCGCCGACGCCGAACCGCCGTTGACGGCGACCGCGAGCCGCCCGGCCGAGTCCGTGTAGAGGACGCTGGCCCCGGCCGGGACGTCCGCGAACGTCCGGCCGACCACCGTCGTCACCGCGACCCGCTCGCTGTGCACGGAAACCGCGCCGGTCAGCCCGGACAGCTCGAGGTCGGCCGGGGTCGCGGCGAGCTGGACGTTGCCGAAGTGGTCGACCGTCAGCACCTCCGACACCAGCTTCCCGGGGAAGGCCGCGACGAACGGCTCCGGCATCGACACCAGGTCGGTGACCGGGTCGCCGAACGCCGAGGGCGCGACCCCCAGCGCCAGGTGCGCGGCCGCGGGCGCGAAGACGTCCCGGCCGTGGAACGTCGCCGACGTGACCGGCAGCCGCAGCGACGGCTCGGCCAGCTCGTACGCCGCCCGGACCCCGCCCAGCGCCTGCGCGGCCGGCAGCAGGAGGCCGTTGTCCGGCCCGACCAGCAGCCCGTCCCCGGCGACGACGACCACGCCGAGCCGGGTCGTGCCCACGCCGGGGTCGACGACGGCGACGTGCACCGACTCCGGCAGGAACGGTGCCGTCTGGGCCAGTGCCATGGCCCCGTGCCGGATGTCCTGGGGCGGCACCTCGTGCGTCACGTCGAGCACGCGCACCGCGGGCGCGAGCCGCGCGATCACGCCGTGGCAGGCCGCCACGAAGCCGTCGCGCAGGCCGTAGTCGGTGGTCACCGAGATCCAGTCGTACGCCATGCCAGCATCATCCATGGTGGCGGAGGGTGCCGGTTAGGGTTCAGTGCGTGACACCCCTCCCCACCCCCGAGCGGCTCGCCTCCGGCAAGGTCCGCGACCTCTACGCCGTGGGCGACGACCACTTGCTGATCGTCGCGTCCGACCGCATTTCCGCCTTCGAGCGCGTGTTCCCCACCCCCGTCCCGGACAAGGGCCGGGTGCTCACCGCGATGAGCGCGTTCTGGTTCCGCGAGCTCGCCGACGTCCTCCCGAACCACCTGGTGGCCTGCGAAGGGCCGCTGATCCCCGCGTCCTTCCGCGGCCGCGGGCTGCTGGTCGAGCGGCTCGACATGCTGCCGGTGGAGGCGGTCGTCCGCGGGTACCTGTCCGGGCGCGGGTACGCCGACTACCGCCGCTCCGGCGCGGTCTGCGGGCTCGCGCTGCCGGCCGGGCTGCCCGAGTCGGCCCGGCTGCCCGAGCCGATCTTCACGCCGTCCACCAAGGCGCGGCCCGGCGAGCCGGACGAGAACATCGACTTCGACACCTTCGCGGCGGTCCTCGGGCGCGCGCTCGCCGAGGAGGTCCGCGAGGCGTCGCTGGAGCTGTACCGGCGGGGTGCCGCGCGGGCCGCGGAGCAGGGCCTGCTGCTCGCGGACACGAAGTTCGAGTTCGGCATCGGGGCGAACGGCGGGCTGGTCCTCGCGGACGAGCTGCTGACCCCGGACTCGGCGCGCTACTGGCTCGACGGCGACCACCGGCCCGGCCGCCCGCGGCCGTCGTTCGACAAGCAGCACGTGCGCGACTGGCTGGTCGGCCCGTCGTCCGGCTGGAACTGCGTGGCCCCGCTGCCGGCACTACCCCCGGCGGTGGTGACCGCGACGCGCGACCGGTACATCGAGGCGTACCACCGCGTGACCGGGCTTTCCCTGGCAGACTGGCCGCGTGATCCTGCTGATCTGCGGCAGCCTGCGAGCAGGCTCGGGCAATGCGGCGGTGCTGGGGACCGTCGCGACGCTCACCACGAGCACGACGTACACCGGTCTCGGCGAACTGCCGCACTTCAACCCCGATGACGACCGCGACCCGCTGCACCCCGCGGTCGCGTCGCTCCGGGAAGCGATCAAGGCGGCCGACGCGATCCTGATCTGCACCCCGGAGTACGCGGGCGGCCTGCCGGGCTCGTTCAAGAACCTCCTGGACTGGACGGTCGGCGGCGGCGAGATCTACGGTAAGCCGGTGGCGTGGATCAACGCGTCCTCGATCGCCGCGCCGACCGGCGGCCGCGACGCGCACGACTCGCTGCGCAAGGTGCTGACGTACGCGGGCGCGAAGATCGTCGACGAGGCGTGCGCCCGCATCCCGGTCTCGCGCGCGGACGTCGCCGACGGCCAGGTCGCCGACCCCGACCTGCGCGGGCGGATCGCGATGGCCCTGCAGCTCCTGCGTGAGGGCATCTGACGCCTTGGGGGTCCGAAGCTCGGCCCCGGAGGCCACAGCCCCTTCCGGCAACGGTCGTCCGCCCGTTCTGCGCAGTTCACGGCGACGTCAGACGCGTGCGTCCCAATGGTGGCGTGGACGCTCGCTTGCTGGTTTCGCTGTCGGGAATCACCCCGCGCACGCTGCACCGGTGCGCCGACCTCGCGGCCGAGCTCGACCGCCGCAAGGTGCCGTTGTCGCTGCTGTACGCGGCCCGCACCGGCGAAGGCCCGGTGACGGAGTGGGTGCGCACCCGCGCCCGCACCGGTGATTCGGTGCTGCTGCACGGCTACGACCACTCCGTCACGCCCACCCACCGCACGGTGTACCTGGGCAAGAAGGCCGAGTTCGCGACCCTGCCGGCGCACGAGGCCCGGCTCCGGCTGATCGCGGCGAAGGCGTTGCTGGACACCGCGGGCCTCGCCGTCGACGGCTTCGCCCCGCCGCGCTGGGTCGCGTCCCAGGGCACGCTGCAGGCACTGGCCGAGCACGGCTTCCGCCTGTGCGCGGACCTCGGCGCGGTGCGGGACCTCGTCACGGGTGAGGTGCGCCGCGCCCGCGTCCAGGAGTTCACGAGCCAGTCACACCGCACGGAAACGGTGCGCTGCTTCGCCCTGGTGCTGGCGGCGGCCCGCGCGGCCCGCCGAGGCGGCCTGGTCCGGCTGGGGGTGGAGGCCGCGGACCTCACCCGCCCCGGCCTCCGCCAGGCCCTCCTGGACGCGGTCGACGTGTCGTTGGAGAACCGCGCGTTCGGCGCGACTTACGGCTCGCTGCGCACGGTGGCCGCCTGAGTTTCCGCGGGCCTGGCGGAGGGAAGATGTCCTAGAACTTCGCGGGTTCGGCCCGTTCGAGCACCTTGACCTCGGTCCCTTCGGGCGCGAGGTTCCCGAACAGCCCGTAGTGCATGGCGGGGTTGGCGAGCACGGCTTCGTGGATCGGCACGGCCACCCGCGGCGCGACGGCCCGCAGGTAGTCGACGGCTTCGCCGGCCTTCAGCCACGGCGCCCCGGTCGGCAGCCCCAGCACCTCGATCTTCTGCTCCGGCACGAAGAACGAGTCGCCGGGGTGGAAGAACGCGCCGTCGTCGAAGACGTACCCGATGTTCGGGATGACCGGGATGTCGGAGTGGATGACCGCGTGCTCCCCACCGACCGCCTTGACGGAGGTGTCCCCGACGGCGTAGGCGTCCCCGACGTTGGCGACGTCGAACTGCACCCCCAGCTTCTGGACGGCTTCGGCGGACCCGGGATCGACGATCAGCTTCGCCTCCGGGTTGGCCTCGAGGATCTTCGGCAGCCGCTCGACGTCGAGGTGGTCGAAGTGCTGGTGCGTGACCAGCACGGCGGACAGCTCCCGCTCCCCTTCGAAGCCGGTGGAGAACGCGCCGGGATCGATCAGGATCCGCTCGGAGCCGGTCTCCAGCAGCAGGCAGGCGTGTCCGAAATGGACGATACGCATCGATGGTTCTCCTTTGCGGGTGGACGATTCCAGCCTAGCCCGAGTGGCCGTAACCTCGCCAACACGCTCGGTGGCCGGACGTCGCTCCCGCTTCGGCGGCCGTGCCGGAATCCCCGCCACCGGTGACGCTCGGTTTCTGTTCTCGGTAAATGTCCTTGATCTGTCCACCCCGAACGGAGCAACTTCGTCGAATTGTCCTTCGGTGGCTTATTCTGGTGCGTCCGGCACTCGTCGTGGTGAGGAGCGGGCGTCCAGATGCTCAAGAGTTTCCTCGGCTGGCTCCGGGACTACGTCGTCTACACCGGCATTGTGGGCTTGGTGGAAGGGGTGCTGGGTATCCTGGCCTTCGGCGGGCTGCTCAGCGCATTGCTCGGGAATACGGCGATAAAGGCGGGCGCCATCGTCGCCGTTCTCCTCGGGGTGATCGGCTTGTACATCCTCCTGATCGCGAACCGGGTCGAATGGCGGTCACGAACGGAACTCGACCGCCGCCTGCTCCAGTACTACTGCAGCGTCCTCAAGGAGCGGCACGGTCACTCGTGGCGGATCGCCAGCTGGGTGGAGTCCGCGGCGGTGCGGGCCAACGGCGACGCGAGCGAAGTGATCACCGTCAAGGCGATCGTCGAATGCGACTTGCTCGACTTCTTCGCGGTCCGCACGGGGGCGGGTTGGCACCAGTCCGAGAAGGCGCGCCGCAAGGTCAAGGTGGACGTCAAGTCGGTCGAAGTGGACGGCATCGGCGGCACGCGACGAGATGCGACTTCCACGTGGCTGAATGACGACAGACTGGAAATCATCGCGCATTTCGGTAGTCCGGCGAGGCGTGGCGATGAAATCGTCATGGTGATTGAAAAGGAATGGCCGGGAAAGTGTGCGCCATTAATGCGGGAGCGGCAGCCGGATGAATTCGCGTTGACGTTCGCGTGCGTTGCCGACTACCTGGAATACGCGGTTCAGCTACCGGAGGGCAGCGACGTCGCGTGCGACGCGATCGGGCTGGTGAAGGGCCAGCACGACTACTCGCTGTCGGTCAGGCGCAACGGTGTCGGGCCGACCGAGGTGTGCCTGGTGGTGAGGAACATCCCGCCACGCGTGCGCGTCGGGATGCGCCTCGACCTCAAGAAAACGAGGTAGCCCGTCCGAAGGATGGGGGCACCTTGCTGCTGTTGCAGGCGGAACTACGTGTCTCCACCTTCGCCACCTTGGTGATTCATTCTCATCCTCTGTTGGGCATCACGGAAGTCTTCGGCCGGACGAGCCTGCCGAAGACTCGCGACTCTAGCGCGTCGAAGCCGATCATGAGCGCCTATCGCACGATGAGATGATTATTTTAAGTTAGGACTTGCAGGTAACTTGTCGCTTGTTGCTCAAAGCTTCCCGGCGAGCAAGGCGTCCCCGAGTTCCGTCCGCCGGTACAGCACCCGGTGCCCGCGCCGCTCCGAAGCCAGCAACCCCGCCCCGCGCAGCGCCGTCAAGTGCGCCGACACCGTCGCCGGCGCCAAGCCACACCGCCGGGCCAGCTCAGTAGTCGCAGCCGGCCGGTCCAACGCAGCCAGCAACAACGCCCGCGTCCGGCCGAGCACCTCCGCCAGCGCCTCCGGCAGCGCCACCTCGGACGTCCACAGCGAAGCCACCCCACGCGCCGGGTACAGCACCGAAATCTGCCACGGCGGCACCGTCACCACGCCGACCCCGGGCCACGCGAACACCGCCGGGATCAGCAGCAGGCCGCGGGAATCGATCTCCAGCCGCTCGCGGGCGTGGATGTCGATCAGCACCGACGTCCCCGCGAGCCGGACCCGCGGGTGCAGCTCCGCGAACATCGCCGCGATGCCGCCCGAACCCAGCTGCCGCGTCCGGAACGCGATGTCCGCCGCCAGCAGTTCGCGCAGGCGGGGCCACTCCGGGGCGAGCAGCGTGTGCCAGACCGTCTCCAGCTGGTCGGCCAGCAGGTCGCGGGCGGTCGCCGGATCGGCCGGCAGCAGCGACAGGTCCGCGTCGACCATCCCCAGCTCCAGCGCCACCTGCGACGGTGGCGTCGCGCGCACGGCCCGCAGCTGGGCCGCCGCCGTCGTCTCCGGGCCGTCGGGCGGCGGGCTCAGGAACTCGGTGATGTAGTGCCGCGCGCTCAGCACCGCGGCCAGCTCCGGCACGTCGACGGCGGGCGCGCCGGACAGCCACGGCAGGTGCGCCGGGTGCGTGCGGACGCCGAGCAGCGTCCGGACGGCGCCGAGCACCTCCTCCAACGGCGAAATCGCGAACCGGACGCGCTGGCTCCCGGCCGCGGTCAGGACCAGCTCGATCATCGGTGATTCGCTCTCACCCGAATGAGTGTGCTGCAAGAACCGGCCAGGAGAGCGTGTGGGCATGTCGTTGTTCACCCATCGCGCCTACTGGCGCTGGTCGGCGGGCGTCCAGTTCGCTCGGCTCCCCGCGACCATGGCGCCGCTCGCGTTCACCCTGCTCACGACGGCCACGACCGGGTCGTACCGGCTGGGTGGCGTGCTCATGTCGGTCTTCGTCGTGGCCGAGATGGCCGGGGCCGTGCCGGTCGGGCGGCTGCTCGACCGCGTCGGGCCGGCCAGGGGGCTCCCCGCGCTGCTGCTCCTGACCGCCGCCGGGTTCGCGGCCCTCGCGACGGCCGCGGCGAGCGGGGCGCCGAACGCCGTGCTGCTCGCCCTGGTCCTGCTGCCCGGGATCTCGGCCGGCGCGCTGTCCGGCGGCTTCCGGACGCTCCTGGCCGACGCGGTCGACGACGAACTGCTGCCGCGCGCCATCTCCGTCGACGCGATGATCCTCGAAGGCGTGCTGATCGGCGGTCCGGCGCTGGTCGCGCTGCTCGACCTGGCCGGCACGTTCGTCCCGATCGCCGCGATGGCCGTGGCCTGCGTGGCGGCCGCCGCGCTCGTCCCGCGCCGCGCGGGTGAGCTCGATCGGGTGGAATCCGCTGACGACGTCCCGCCCGCGACGCTCTTCACCTACCTGCCGTGGCTGTGCTGCGCGTTCACCGTCGGGCTGCTGCTCTCGACGATCGAGGTCGCGCCGCTGCCGCTCGTGCAGCGCCTCGGCGCGCCGGAAACGGCCGCGCCGGTGGTCATCGCCGTGCTGAGCGGGGCGAGCATCCTGGGCAGCGCGCTCTACGCGTGGCGCGGCAAGACCGGCGACCCGCGGCTGTTCCTCGGCGGGTTCGTCGCCGGCGGGCTCGCGCTCGCCGCCGACCTCGGCTGGCCGGGGCTGATCGCGTCGATCGCGCTCATCGGCGGGTGCACCGGCCCGCTGGTCGCCGCGACGTCGGTCAACCTCCAGCGCCTCTTACCGAAGAACCGCAGGTCAGCGGGGTTCTCGCTGAGCTTCACCGTGCAGGCGTGCGGCTTCGGGCTGGGCTCGCTGGCGGTCGGCGTGCTGCCGTTGTGGCTCGCCCCGCTGTTCGGTGTCTTTGCCGCGGCGATCGCCGGTGGAATGCTGGTGGTGAAGCCCGCGCGAGCTATTGGCACAGTGTCAGTAACGTCGTAACCTGGGCTGAACCTCGACCCACGGGAGACGCCGATGACTGCCGTCCAGCCGAAGCCGACGTCGGTCGGCGAAACCTTCGACTCGCTCAGCCCGGCGACCGACGAGGTGGTCGGAACCTACCCGATCCACACGGCGGACGACGTGCAGGCGGCCGTCGAGCGGGCGCGCGTCGCGGCGCTGTGGTGGGAAGGACTCGGCTTCGCCGGGCGCGCGGAGCGGCTGAAGAGCTGGAAGGGCGTGCTGACGCGGCGGCTGCCGCAGCTGTGCCAGGTGGTCCGCGACGAGACGGGCAAGCCGATCGCCGACGCGCAACTCGAGAGCGTCCTGGCCATCGAGCACATCGCCTGGGCGGGCAAGAACGCGAAGAAGATCCTCGGCAAGCAGAAGCGCTCGGCCGGGCTGCTGATGTCGAACCAGGCCGCCACCGTCGAGTACCAGCCGCTGGGCGTGGTCGGCGTGATCGGCCCGTGGAACTACCCGGTCTTCACGCCGCTCGGCTCGATCGCGTACGCGCTCGCCGCGGGCAACGCCGTCGTCTTCAAGCCCAGCGAGTACACCCCCGGCGTCGGGAAGTGGCTGGTCGACGCGTTCGCCGAGATCGTCCCGGAGCAGCCGGTGCTGCAGCTGATCACCGGCTTCGGCGAGACCGGCGCGGCGCTGGTCGGCGCCGGCGTCGACAAGATCGCGTTCACCGGCTCGACCGCGACGGGCAAGCGCATCATGGCCGCGGCCGCCGAGACGCTCACCCCGGTGGTCATCGAGGCCGGCGGCAAGGACCCGGTGCTCGTCGACGCGGACGCCGACCTCGACGCCGCGGCCGACGCCACGGTGTGGGGCGCGTTCTCCAACTCCGGCCAGACCTGCATCGGCGTCGAGCGCGTGTACGTCCACGAGAAGGTGCACGACGCGTTCGTCGCGAAGGTCGTCGAGAAGTCGAAGGACGTCCGCGCGGGCTCGGACGAGGCCGCGCAGTACGGCCCGGTGACGATGCCCTCGCAGCTCGGCGTGATCAAGCGCCACATCCAGGACGCGCTGGCCCGCGGCGGAAAGGCGGTCCTCGGCGGCGAGGACGCGGTCGGCGACCGCTACGCGCAGCCGACGGTGCTGATCGACGTCCCGGAGGACTCCGAAGCGGTCACCGAGGAGACCTTCGGCCCGACCGTGACGATCGCGAGGGTCCGCGACATGGACGAAGCGGTCGAGCTGGCCAACAGCACGAAGTACGGCCTGGGCTCGACGGTCTTCTCGAAGTCCCGCGGTGTCGAGCTGGCCGAGAAGCTCCGCACGGGCATGACGGCGATCAACGCGCCGCTGTCGTTCGCGGGCATCGCGTCCCTGCCGTTCGGCGGCGTCGGCGACTCGGGCTTCGGCCGCATCCACGGCCCGGAGGGGCTGCGCGAGTTCGCCCGCACGAAGGCGATCGCGCGTCAGCGCTTCACGGCCCCGCTGACGCTGACGTCGTTCACCCGCAAGGACTCGACGGACGCGCTGGTCGCCAAGCTGGTGACCATCCTGCACGGCAAGCGCTAGCGGCCCCGGATCAGGTCCGCCGCCTTTTCCGCGACCATGATGGTCGGCGCGTTCGTGTTGCCCCGCGGCACCACGGGCATCACGGACGCGTCGACCACGCGCAGGCCTTCGACGCCATTCACGCGCAGCTTCGGGTCGACGACCGACCCGATCGAGCAAGTCCCGACCGGGTGGTAGAGCGTCTGCGTGTTCTCGCGGACGTGCTCGGCCAGCTCGGAGTCGCTCAGGTCGTGCCGCGCGGGCAGGAAGGGCTGGTCGAGGAACCGCTTGAGCGGCCCCGACTTCCCGATGTCGATCAGCGCGCGCAGCCCGGCGATCATCGTCTCCATGTCCCGCGACTCCGAGTAGTACGCCGGGTCGATTTCCGGCTTCCACAGGGGATTCGCCGACTTCAGCCGCAGCCGGCCGCGGCTCGCGACGTCCACCAGCGTCGCCGCCGACGTGAAGCCGGGGACCGTCGGTTCGCGCATGCCGTTGTCGTAGAACAACGTCGGCGCCACGTGGATCTGCATGTCCGGCGCGGGCAGGCCGTCCGTGGTCGGGAAGAACGCGCCCGCCTCGCCGATGTTCGACGCCAGCGGGCCGCGCTTGGTCAGCTGGTAGCGGACGAGACCGCGCGGGGTCGCCGCGTCGACCAGGTCGGTCGTGCCGCGGGTGGACCAGATGATCCCGCAGGCCGGGTGGTCGTGCAGGTTCTCGCCGACGCCGGGCAGCGCGGCGACGACGTCGATGCCGTGCTCGCGCAGGTGCTCGGCCGGGCCGACGCCGGAGACCATCAGCAGCTGCGGCGAATTGACCGCGCCGCCGCTCAGGATCACCTCGGTGGACGCGTGCGCGGTGCGCTCGACGCCGTTGTCCAAATAGGACACCCCGGCCGCGCGGGTGCCTTCGAAGACGATCCGGGTCGCGGGCGAGGACGTCTTCACGGTGAGGTTCGGCCGCTCGAGCGCCGGGCGCAGGTAGGCGTCCGCGGTGGACCAGCGGCGGCCCTTCTTGCAGGTCACCTGGTAGACGCCGGCGCCTTCCTGGCTCTCGCCGTTGAAGTCGTCGGTGCGCTTGAGGCCCCACGAGACGGCGGAGTCGACCCAGGCGTGCGACAGCTCGTGGGTGAACCGCCGGTCCTCGACGTGCAGCGGGCCGTCGGTGCCGTGCAGCGGGTCACCGAGCCGCTGGTTGCCCTCGGCGCGCTTGAAGTAGGGCAGGACGTCGTCCCAGCCCCAGCCTTCGGCGCCGTGGGAATCGCGCCAGCCGTCGTAGTCGGCGCGGTTGCCGCGGATGTAGATCATCGCGTTGATCGACGAGCAGCCGCCGAGCACCTTCCCGCGCGGCCAGTAGGACGTCTTGCCGGTGTGCTTCTGCTCGACGGTCTCGTAGTTCCAGTCCCACTTGGTCTTGAACAGCGAGGGGAACGCGGCGGGGATGTGGATCTCGTCCGCGGTGTCCTCGCCGCCCGCTTCGAGCAGCAGGACCTGGGCCGACGGGTCTTCGGTCAGGCGGTTGGCGAGCACGCAGCCCGCGCTGCCGGCGCCGACGATGACGTAGTCGAAGGACTCCTGGACGGCCACGGTGCCTCCTGTTGGCGAGATGTCAACGACTCATCATGGCGCAGCGCCGCGCCCTCGGCCAGTCTAGGTTTTCCGGTGGCCCTCGCCACCTGGGCGCGAGGGCGGCGAACGGGGTCAACTATGCTGGCCCGGTACCCACGACCTGCGTGAATAAGGAGCAGCCTGCCGTGGCCCGAGTCGTCGTCGACGTCATGCCGAAGCCCGAAATCCTCGACCCGCAGGGGCAGGCCGCGCTCGGCGCCGCCGGCCGCCTCGGCTTCACCGGGATCAAGGAGATCCGCCAGGGCAAGCACTTCGAGATCGAGGTCGACGACACGGTCGACGACGCGACGCTCGAGAAGATCGCCGAGGGCTTCCTCGCGAACCCGGTGATCGAGCAGTGGACCATCAAGCGGGTGGAGGCGTGAGCGCCCGCATCGGCGTCATCACCTTCCCAGGCACCCTGGACGACGGCGACGCGGCCCGCGCGGTCCGCTACGCCGGCGGCGAGGCGGTCCCGCTGTGGCACGCGGACGAGAACCTTCACGACGTCGACGCGGTCGTCGTCCCGGGCGGGTTTTCGTACGGTGACTACCTGCGCGCGGGCGTGATCGCCCGCTTCGCCCCGGTGATGACCCCGGTGATCGAGGCGGCCCGCGCCGGCATGCCGGTCCTCGGCATCTGCAACGGCTTCCAGATCCTGTGCGAGGCGGGACTCCTGCCGGGCGCGATGATCCGCAACCAGGGCCTCCACTTCATCTGCCGCGACCAGTGGCTCCGGGTGGAGAACACCTCGACGGCGTGGACCACGCGCTACGAAGAGGGCGCCGAGATCCTCATCCCGATGAAGAACATCGACGGCTGCTACATGGCCGAGCAGTCCACTTTGGACGAGCTGGAGGGCGAGGGCCGCGTCGTGTTCCGCTACGTCGGCGGCAACCCGAACGGCTCCCGCAACGACATCGCGGGCATCCGCAGCGAAAACGGCCGCGTGGTCGGCCTGATGCCGCACCCGGAGCACGCGATCGACGCGCTGACCGGCCCGTCGGACGACGGGCTCGGGATGTTCTTCAGCGCGGTGGACGCGCTGGTCAAGGCCTGACGCGAAGCAGCCGGGACACCTCCTGAGGTGTCCCGGCTGGTCGCGTTCAGAGGCTGAACAGCGCCTCGGCCACCCCGTCGCGGTCCGCGTTGACCGGCCTGCTGCACCAGTCGGGCCCGCCTTGGCACACCTGGATCTTGAGGCGGTCGAAGCCGCCGACGCGGTCCGGGTCCCCGATGGTGAAGTGGAACGGCTCGGTCTTGTCGGCGGGCGTGCTCCGGGTCGTGCTGTCGATCTTCACCGAGCCCGCGTAGGCCTCGAAGTAGACGGTCGTGCCGGAACCCTCGATGTCGGTCATGGTGCCCTGCACGGTCGCGGTCCGGTTGCCCCACGCGACACCGCCCAGGGTGCCGCCGACGGCGCAAGTGGTGGGACACAGGTCGAAGCTGTCGTTCGGCCAGGTCGCCGCCGCGGCCGGCGTGGCCGCCATCGCAGCGGCGGTGATCGCGATCCCGGCGGCGGCCGCCCCGGCTCGTGGGGCTCGGCTTGTCGACGTCATCGGGCATCTCCTCAGGGTCGGGCCGGGGGGCCCGGCACCGTGGACACGCCCGACCCGGCCTCGCGGTTGAGGCGGCTTCCGGGCTACGAAGCCGCCGCCACCAGCCGGGCGTACGAGCCGCCTGCCGCCAGCAGGGCCGAGTGCGGGCCGAGCTCCGTGATGCGGCCGTCCTCCACCACCGCGACCCGGTCAGCCGCCGCGGCCGTGTGCAGGCGGTGGGCGATCGCGATCACCGTGCGCCCGGACAGCACGCTGTTCAACGACCGCTCCAGGTCCCGCGCCGAGCCCGTGTCCAGCAGCGACGTCGCCTCGTCGAGCACCAGCGTGTGCGGGTCGGCCAGCACCACCCGGGCCAGCGCCAGCTGTTGCGCGATCGCCGCCGGCACCGGGTGCTCGCCGGAACCCAGCTTCGTGTCCAGCCCGGCCGGCAGCGTGGCGACCCAGTCCGACGCGCCCGCCGACGTCAGCGCCGCCAGCAGCTCCTCGTCGGTCCAGTCGCCACCCGCGCGACGGGCCGGCAGCGCCAGGTTCTGCCGCAGCGTTCCCGAGAAGACGTGGTGCTCCTGGGTCAGCAGCAGCACCTCGCCGCGCAGGACGTCGTCGGCCAGTGCCGAGACGTCCTGCCCGCCGATGCGGACCGAGCCCGACGACGGCGCCGCGATGCCCGCCAGCAGCCGGCCGAGCGTCGACTTGCCCGCGCCGGACGGGCCGACGATCGCCAGCCGCTCGCCCCGCGGGACGCGCAGGTCGATGCCGTGCAGCACCTCGCGGTCCGCGGTGTAGGCGAACCGGACGTCGTGCACGTCGATGTCGCGCCCGCGTGGCACCTCCTGCACCTTCGGCGCCTCCTCGGAGGCCACCGCGTGGACGCCGAGGATCCGGCGCGCCGCGGCCGCCGCGACCTGCAGGTCCTCCAGCCAGAACAGCGCCTCGTTCAGCGGCGCCGCCATCGCCTGCATGTACAGCAGCATCGTGGTGATCTCGCCGAGCCCGGCCCAGCCCCGCGTGTACGCGAGCAGCCCGAGCGGCAGCATGACCGCCAGCGGGACGACGTAGCTGATCTCCAGCGACGGCAGCCAGCGCAGCTGCAGCGCGCGCATCCGGCGCTCGCCGTGGATGCTGCGGTCCAGCGCGTCGTACGCCGCGCCGACCCGCCGCTCGGTCAGCCCGAGCGCCTCGACCGTGCGCGCGCCCTCCGCCGTCTCGTGGACGCTGGTGGTCAGGTCCGCCCAGCGGTCCAGCATCCACTGCATGACCGCCGGGATCCGCCGCTGGTACCAGACGTTGACCGGCACCAGCAGCGGCACCGCGACCAGCAGGCCGAGCGAGAGCAGCGGCGACGTGAGCACCATCGCGATCACCGTGAACACCACGGTCACCGCCGCGACCAGGATCTCCGGCGCCGCGAACCGCGCCGCGTGGTCGATCCGGCCGAGGTCGGTGGTGGCGCGGCTGAGCAGGTCGCCGGTGCCCGCCGCCTCGACGGTGCCGAGCGGCAGCCGCAGCGCCGTCCCGACGAACTCCTCGCGGGTGTTGGCCAGCACCTGCTCGCCGAACACCGCGCCGCGCATCCGCGCGATCTTCCTGGCCAGCGCCTGCAGCGCCATGATCGCGACGAACGCCACCGCGAGCAGGTCGACGTGGCCGGTGGTGGTGCCGGCCGCGACGTCGTCGACGAGCGAGCCGAGCAGCTGCGGCCCGGCCAGCCCGATCACCGTGGCCACCGCCAGCGCGCCCAGCAGCAGGCCGAACTCGCGTTTGTTGACCACCACCGTGCGCCGCGCCCAGCGGCGGACGTCCCGCCGGGACGCCGTGGGAAGCCGTTTCATACCGTCACTACTTTCACCGTGAAGACTTCGTCTGCCACATGTGTCCACAAAGGACTCTGGCTGAACACCACCGTCGTCCGGCCGCGGCGCAGTGCCGCGACGCGCTCGGTGATGCGGGCCTCCGTGTGCGCGTCGACCGCCGACGTCGGCTCGTCCAGCACCAGGACGTCGGCGTCGGTCGCCAGCGCGCGGGCCAGGTTGAGCCGTTGCCGCTGGCCGCCGGACACCTCGCGGCCGCGCTCGCCGATCACCTCGTCGACGCCTTCCGGCAGCGCCTCCACGATGTCGTCGGCGTCGGCCGCGTACAGCGCTTCGGTGATGTCGACGCCGGACGTCCGCGCCGGCGCCAGCTGCTCGCGCAGCACGCCGGAGAACCAGATGTCCTGGTTGTGCGCGTAGACGATCCGCCGCCGCAGCTCCGCGAGCGCGACCCGCTCCGCCCGGACGCCGCCGACCAGCACCGCTTCGCCCTCGGCCGGGTCGGCGAACCGGGCCAGCCGGTCGGCCACCGCTTCGCCGTCGGCGCCGAAGTCGACGACCGTCAGCCTGCCGGGCGCGACCCGCACCCCGGACTCGGTGTCCACCAGCTCCAGCGGCCCGTCGGGCAGCGGCTCCGGCGTCTCCGGGTCCGCCAGCTTCGGGTGGATCGCCAGCAGCGCCACGACCTTCCGCGACGCGACCAGCCCGGACGTGATCGAGCCGACCGCCTCCGTCGCGGCGGTGACCGGCCAGATCAGGAACGCCGAAACGCCGTAGAACGCCACCAGCTGCCCGACGCCGATCGAGCCGGCCACGGCCAGCCGCGCGCCGAGCCAGGTGATCACCACGGTGACCAGGCCGGGCAGCGCGATCTCGGCCGCGGCCAGCCACGCCTCGGCCTTGCCGACCTCGATGCCGGCCCGCCGCACCCGCTGGCTCGTCTCCCGGAAGCGGGCGAAGAACCGTCGCTCGCCGCCGATGCCCCGCAGGATTCGCAGGCCGGACACGATGTCCGCGCCCAGCGCGTTGACGTCCCCGCGCTGCTCACGCTGCTTCGCCTTGCGCTTCTGCAGCGGGGCGAGCAGCGGGCCGATGCCGAGCACCGCGACCGGCACGCCGACCAGCGCGACCACGCCCAGCAGCGGCGACGTCGAGACCAGCCAGACCGCGACCACGACGAACGCCAGCAGCGAGCCGAACGCCCGCCCGGTCATCTCGACCGTGTTCCCGATGTGGTTGATGTCGGTGGTGCTGACGGCGACCAGGTTGCCGGTCGTCGTCTGCTCGCGCAGGCCGGCGCCGACGCGGGTGGTGTGCGCCGACACGGTCCGCTGGGTGGTGCCCGCGCCGTGCAGCCACAGGCCGTAGTTGAGGAAGTGCAGCCAGGTCCCGAAGACCGTCTGCACCAGGCCGAGCACGGCCGCGACGAGCGCCCAGCGCCCGACCGCGGCACCGTCGTGCGCGGTGATCGCGCCGATGCCCTGGCCGACGACCAGCGGCAGCAGCGCGCCGGGAAGCGCCCAGACGACACCGATCGCGGCGGCGCCCAGCACCGTCCCGAGCCGGGCCCGGAAGACGGCGAGCAGGAAGCGGCTCGCGCTCGGCCGTGCGGGCAGCCGCAGCGGCGGAAGGGGGTATGTGGCGGAAAGCACGATTGTCGACGGTAAGCCGACACCCGGGCGAAGGCGACCGATTTTCGCGCCGCGCGGCTCGGGGGACCCCCGGTTTCAACGTTACCCGCGGGGTCTGACAATTCCGGGCCCGCGCACTCGGGGGCGCCCCGGGTTGTCCCCATGCCGGGCCGCGGTGTCGCGCCGCTCACACCCGCCGGGGGCCGTCCGATTTCGGTGGCCCACCGTCCGGGGCGCCACCGGCCTGCCCGTATCCTGGCGGCCGTGGCGAACCCTGACACGGACACCGTGACCAGCACCGTTGACACCACCGAGCGCGCCGGGGCGACCCCGGAGCACACCCAGCCGTATCGCGAATTGGGCCTCGCCGACGACGAGTACGCCCGCATCCGGGAGATCCTCGGCCGCCGGCCCACCGATGCCGAGCTGGCGATGTACTCGGTGATGTGGAGCGAGCACTGCTCCTACAAGTCGTCGAAGAAGCACCTGCGGTACTTCGGGGACACCGCCACCGACGAGATGAAGGCCAAGATGCTGGCCGGCATCGGCGAAAACGCGGGCGTCGTCGACATCGGCGAGGGCTGGGCGGTCACCTTCAAGGTGGAGAGCCACAACCACCCGTCCTATGTGGAGCCGTACCAGGGCGCCGCGACCGGCGTCGGCGGCATCGTCCGCGACATCATGGCGATGGGCGCGCGGCCGCTCGCGGTCGCCGACGCGCTGCGCTTCGGCCCGGCCGACGCCCCCGACACCAAGCGCGTGCTGCCCGGGGTCGTCGCCGGCGTCGGCGGCTACGGCAACTGCCTCGGCCTGCCCAACATCGGCGGCGAGCTCGTCTTCGACCCGTCCTACGCCGGCAACCCGCTGGTGAACGCCCTGTGCGTCGGCGCGATGCGCGTCGAAGACCTGCACCTGGCGTTCGCGTCCGGCACCGGCAACAAGATCATCCTGTTCGGCGCCCGCACCGGCCTCGACGGCATCGGCGGCGTTTCCGTCCTGGCGAGTGACACCTTTTCGGGTGACGAGTCCTCGGGCGGGCGCAAGAAGCTGCCGAGCGTCCAGGTCGGCGACCCGTTCACCGAGAAGGTGCTCATCGAGTGCTGCCTCGAGCTGTTCGCGCAGAAGCTCGTCGTCGGCATCCAGGACCTCGGCGGCGCCGGCCTGTCCTGCGCGACGTCCGAGCTGGCCGCGGCCGGCGACGGCGGCATGCACATCTACCTCGACCGCGTTCCGTTGCGCGCCACCGGGATGACCCCCGCCGAGGTGCTCTCGAGCGAGTCGCAGGAGCGCATGTGCGCGGTCGTCTCGCCGGAGAACGTCGAGGCGTTCATGGCGGTCTGCCGCAAGTGGGACGTCATCGCCACCGACATCGGCGAGGTCACCGACGGCGAGCACCTGGTGATCACCTGGAACGACGAGGTCGTCGTCGACGTCCCGGCGCACACGGTCGCCCACCAGGGCCCGGTGTACGACCGGCCGATCGAGCGACCGTCGGATCAGGACGCGCTGATCGCGGACACGTCGGCGAAGCTGCCGCGTCCGTCCACTCCGGACGAACTGCGCGCGGACGTGCTGCGGCTGATCTCGTCGCCGAACCAGGCGTCGAAGGAATGGGTGACCTCGCAGTACGACCGGTACGTGCGCGGCAACTCCGTGCTCTCGCAGCCGTCGGACTCGGGCATGATCCGCATCGACGAGTCGAGTGGCCGTGGCGTCTCGGTCGCGACGGACTGCAACAGCAAGTTCGTCTACCTCGACCCGTACCGCGGCGCGCAGCTGGCGCTGGCGGAGGCGTACCGCAACGTGGCCACGGGCGGCGCGACCCCGGTCGCGGTGTCGGACTGCCTGAACTTCGGCGCTCCCACCGACCCGGGCGTGATGTGGCAGTTCGAGCAGGCGGTCCACGGCCTCGCGGACGGCTGCGTCGAGCTCGGCATCCCGGTGACGGGCGGCAACGTGAGCTTCTTCAACCAGACCGGTTCGACGGCGATCCTGCCGACCCCGGTGATCGGCGTCCTCGGCGTGATCGACGACGTCACCCGCCGCATCCCGACCGGCATCGGCGCGGAAGCGGGCGAAACCCTGCTGCTGCTGGGCGAAACGCACGACGAACTGGACGGTTCGGCCTGGGCCCGCGAGCTCCACGGCCACCTCGGCGGCGTGCCCCCGAAGGTCGACCTGGCCCGCGAGAAGCTGCTGGGCGAGATCCTGGTGGCGGGCTCCCGCGACGGCATGATCTCGGCGGCGCACGACCTTTCGGACGGCGGCCTGATCCAGACCCTGGTCGAGACCGTCCTCATCGGACAGTGCGGCGCCCGGGTCTTCCTGGACAGCGACCAGGATCCGTTCGTCCAGCTCTTCTCCGAGTCGGCCGGCCGCGTCCTGGTGGCGGTCCCGCGCACGGAAGAGCTGCGCTTCACGGAGATGCTGACCGCGCGCGGCCTCCCGTGGCGCAAGACCGGCGTGGTGGACCCGGAATCGGGCACGCTCGAACTGCAGGGCATCACGGAGTTCTCGCTGGACGAGCTGCGCGGAGCCTGGGAAGGCGCCCTGCCGGCGCTGTTCGACTGAGCACCGGAGGGCGCCGGCTCCGGCCGGTGCCCTCCGCTCAGCCGTGCTTCGCGACGATCCGCAGGTCCCCGTCGCGGAGCTGCTCGACGTCCCAAACGTCCGGCAGCTGCACGTCCTTCTCCGCCTGGACCCGCGTGTTGTACAGCGAAACCGACTCCGGCAGCGACGCGAACCGCAGGTCGGTCTGCCCGGCGAAAGTAGCCCGCCGAAGGTCGAGCGAGCCTGAACTGACGGCCCCGGCGAACACCGCGTCCTTGGCGAACTCCGCCTCCTTGAACGTGGTCGGTCCGGCGAACGTCGTGTCCGTGAAGTCCGCGTCCTCGGCGAAAGCCGTTCCGCTGAACCACGCGTGACTTTCGAAAACGGCGCCGCGGCACCGGAAGTACCCCACCAGGCGGCCGGTTTCGGTACCGGCGGCGGTCAAGTACACCCGGCCTTTGAAGCGGCAGCCGCTCAGGTTCGTGCTGCTGTGCAGCGACGCGTACCGGAGCAGCAGGCCGCCGATCAGCTTGCCCGAGAGGTCGAGGTACTCCAGCCGGGCGCCGGTCAGGTCCAGGTCGTAGGCCGGGGCTTCGTCGTCGCGCGCCGGGAGCAGGTCGGTGACCAGCCGTTGCGCGGTGAGCCGGACCGTGAGTTCGCGTTCCTGCTCCGGGTCGGGATCGGCGCCCGTGGGCCGGGTGCGGGAAAACGGCCGCCGCAGGTACGAGCACAGGACGTCCAGCACCGTCTGCGTGTACTCCGGGCGGCTTCGCGCCAGCCCCGCCAACGCGTGCAGCGCGCCCACCCGCACCTGGTCCGCCGCGTGGCCGAGCAGCTCGACCGCCTTCGCGAACCGCTCGTCCGCCACCCGCTCGCGGTCCTGTTCGGCGCGCTGCGCCTCGAGTTCGTGCCGCCGTCGCTCGATGTCCTGGCGGCGTTCCTCGACCCGGCGGCGCCGGTCGTTGAGCCACAGCGCGTACAGCGCCACGATCGCGCCGCCGGCGAGGCCGCCCGTCTTCAGCGCGTCACTGCGGCTGGTGGCGGGGTCGGTCAGCAGCCAGCCGCCGACCCCCACCAGCAGCACCAGCGACGCGAAGAACGTCCACGCCAGCGGTGATCGCCACAGCTTCACCCGCTCAGGAAACCAGCATGGTGCTGACGCAGAAACCCTTGTCGTCGAAGTTCGTCGCGCTCAGCGTGCCCTTGACGTTCTTGCCGGCGGACGTCCCGGTGACCTGGCCCTCGACCAGGTACTCGTCGTCCGGCACCTCGCCGAGCTCCAGCTTCAGCGGCGGCTTGAGGAACGTGTCGAGCCACGAGCCGAGCAGGTCCTTCGAGTCGGCGCAGCCCAGCGCGATCGCGCCGGTCTTGTCGCCGGAGTTCAGCTTGTCGATGAAGCCCTGCAGGACCGCCTTGGCGTCCGACGCACCGGAACCCGTCGGGGCCTTGGAGGTCGGCGTCGTCGACTTCTTGGGCGTGGTCGTCTTCGGCGAAGTCGGCTTCGCGGACGTGCTCGACGACGGCGGGGCCGCGACGTTCGTGTTGTCGTCCTTGGAAAGGAAGAACCCGGGCGCGACGAAGCCGGTGACGCCCAGCGCCGCCAGCACGACGACCACGGTGGCGCCGACGGCGATCCACATCCCGGTCTTGCTCTTCTTCGGCGGCGCCGGCGGCCCGCCGAAGCCCTGCGCGTACCCGCCGGTCGCCGGGTCCCAGCCGGACATCTGGCCACCCTGGTTCGGGTCCCAGGCCTGCTGGCCGTACTGCTGCGCGTTCGGGTCGGCCCACGCGGACTGCTGCTGCTGGGCGTTCGGGTCGCCCCACTGCGGCTGCGGGCTCGCCGGGTACCCCTGCTGCTGGTTCGGGTCCCAGCCCTGCTGCTGTTGCTGCTGGCTCGGGTCCCAGCCCTGTGGGTACTGCTGCGTCGGGTACGGCTGGTGCTGCTGGTTGGGGTCCCACCCACCCTGCTGCGGGTACGGCTGCTGGAAGCCACCGGACTGGGGCTGCTGGCCGTACGGGTCGGGCTGACCGGGCTGGCCCGGCTGAGGCGGGTACGTCATCTTTCATGCCTTCCGGGCGCTGGGTGTTCGTGCGCTTCCGACGTCCGCAAGGCCCGTGCGGTTCCCCCAGGACGTGGTGAGCAGCATTCTGCAAGCTCGGACGGTACGGCATGAAACCGGCTCCCGGCCGGGCCGACGCGAAGTCGTCACGATCCGGGAGCCGGGTGGTGCGGGTCAGCCGGTGGCGAGCGCCTGGAGCCGGTCGTAGGCACCGTTGAAGGTGTCCTGGTCGAGCGGGCTCGAGGTGTACTGCCAGACGGTGTAGTAGCTCCAGTTGTAGGGCAGGGTGCCCACCGACGACGCGTACCGCGCGACCCACAGCGGGGCCGTGCTGGAGAAGTCACCGCTCACGCAGCTGCTCCACCAGCTCGTGGACGTGTAGATCACCGGGTACCGGCCGGTCAGGGCGTGGTAGGTGTCGTGGAAGTCGAGGATCCACGACGTCATCCCGGCCTTGCTCAGCCCGTAGCAGGTCGCGCCGTACGGGTTGTACTCCATGTCGAGCGCCCCGGGCAGGGTCTTGCCGTCCTTCGACCAGCCGCCGCCGTGGGCGACGAAGTACCGGGCCTGCGCCGCGCCGCTCGCCGTGTTCGGGGTGGCGAAGTGGTAGGCGCCGCGGATGAAGCCCTGGTTGAACGACCCGTTGTACTGCTGCGCGAAGTACGGGTTGGTGTAGCTGGTGCTCTCGGTGGCCTTGGTCCAGACGAACCGCTTGCCCTGGTTCCACCAGCTCGCCCAGTCGACGTTGCCCTGGTAGCTGGCGACGTCGATGCCGGCGACGGTGGCCAGCACCTGGTTGGGGATCGCCTGGGCGGGCTGCGGTTGCTGCGCCGCCTTCTGCGTGTCCGGTGTCGACTTGTCGCCTTCGACGCGCCGGATCTGCGACCCCAGTTCGTGGTTGTGCTGGGCGATGTCCGCGTTGATCGCGGCGACCGGGTCGGCCTCGGGGGAGAACGTCGCCGCCTGCGCCGTGCTGCCGAGCAGGAGCAGCGTGGCCGGGACGACCAGGGCAGCGAAAAGCCGCCTTCTTCGGGAAGTGGACATGATCGAATCCCTTCACAGAACCCTCGCTGAGGGCGGCTATGTGCAGGTAGCCGCCCGGGCACGATTGTTGAGGACGAGATGGCGGTTTGTCACTCAGTTCCGTGAAATTGGGTATACGCGTGGGTGATTTTCTCGGGGAGTCGATCTTCAATTGGTGACTGGTTAACACCTATTACCGTGGGTGTTGCGCCGTTCAGCCCAGTGCGAGCGCGCGCAGCCGGTCGGCCGAGCCGTTGAACCAGTTCTGGTCGCCGGGTAGCGTGCCGCGGTCGGCGAACTGCCAGATCGTGTGGACGCCCCAGCCGGCGGGCAGCTCGCCGATGTAGGTGTTGTAGCGGGCGATCCAGAGCGGGTTGTCGCCGAACCCGCCGTTGTTCGCGGTGCAGCGCTTCCACCAGCTCGTCGACGTGTAGATCGTCGGGTAGCGGCCGGTCGCCGCGCGGTAGGTCTCGGAGAAGTCGCTGATCCAGCGGACCATCCCGGCGGCGTCCTTGCCGTAGCAGGTTTCGCCGTACGGGTTGTACTCCGCGTCGAGCGCACCGGGCAGGGTCCGGCCGTCGGCCGACCAGCCGCCGCCGTGGGCGAGGAAGTACCGCGCTTGCGACGCGCCGTCGGAGATGTCCGGCCGCGCGAAGTGGTAGGCGCCGCGGATCAGGCCGGCGTCGTACGAGCCGGTGTACTGCTGGGCGAACTGCGGGTTGACGAAGCCGGTGCCCTCGGTCGCCTTGACGTAGACGAACTTGGCGCCGGAGCTCGCCGCGCCCCGCCAGTCGACCGGGCCCTGGTGCCCGCTGACGTCATGGCCGAGCTGCTGGTCGTCGGATCCGTAGAGCACGCCGGGTACCGCACCGACGCCTTCGACCTTGGCGATCTGCGAACCCGCGTAGTGCTCCTCGGCTCCGGCGTAGCCGTCCTGGGCCGTCGCCGGCGTCTGGCCCGCGAGGAGCAGGATCGCGACGGCGAGGGGTAGCAGGGAGCGAACTTCCGGTGAACGACGCAGCACCCTCATGCTCCCCACCGATCTCGTGAGTCTCATCCAGCCTCACGATGCACCCGAGTCGCCGATCTGGCGACTCGGGTGGTCACTCGATGGGGTTAAACCCGCAGGTCAGCGCTGTTCGTCGGCGATCGCCTTCAGGAGGTGTTCGGCCGGCACGACGGCGGTGATCAGGTCGTGCGGGTTGATCGCGACCGGGTGACCGCCGAGCAGGCTGACGATGTCGCGGCCGAGCACGGCGCGGGCGTGCGGCCACTCGCCCGGCACCAGCGCCTTGCGGGTGTACGCCGGCACCATCACGCGGCCGTCGGTGTTGTGGAACCCGATGACCGTGCGCTGCACCGGCGACATCGCGTAGACGAACAGCGTCGAGTCGAGGACGACCTTCGGCAGGTCCGACGGCGGCCGGTGCTCGGTGCGGACGAGCTGCAGCAGCTGCTCGAGGTCGTTCGACGGCTCCGGGAAACCCAGCGCCTTCGGCGAAGGCCGGTAGCGGTCGTTGGGGTGGAAGTCCGCGACCACGTCGCCGACGCCGTTCACCGGGTAGGCCCCGACGACCGCCCACGACGGGACCGGCCCGTTGGGGTCGAAGGCTTCGTCGATGACGTAGAGCCAGCTGTCGGGGTTGGCGCGGGCGTTCGCCCGCATCTCCGCGGTGATCTCGGGCGTGCCGTGCTTCCCGGAACGCCGGGCCTGCTGGCCGCTGCGCCGCGCCGCGCGGCTGTGCTTGCCGGGGCGATCGGGCCCGCTTCCGGTGGGCTGCTGCGAAACCATCCGATCCGCCTCGTCCCGCTGCGCCATCTCATCCCCACGTTCTCGGGTGTCTCTGAAAACTCTTGGTGCGCCACTCTACTGTTTGCCCATGGCCTCTTCGCGTTCGGTCGACCCCGGACAGTTACGTGCGGCGGTGGTGGCGGTTTTCCCTTGGCTGCAGGGCGATGCGCCGGACCCGGCGCGGCCCGAGCTCGCGGCGGCGGTGCGGCTCAGCCTGCGCGCGCTGGCGGCCGACGCGCCGGGCCGCACGGTCGAAGTCCGCGTGCCGCCGTTCGCGGCGGTGCAGTGCGTGGAAGGGCCGCGGCACACCCGCGGCACGCCGCCGAACGTGATCGAGACGGACCCGCGCACGTGGCTCGAACTGGCCACCGGGGTACTGGACTGGACCACTGCGGTGGCGGACGGCCGGGTGTCCGCATCGGGCACCCGGGCCGACCTTTCCCACTGGCTCCCCCTCGTCCGCCTCTGACGGACGGGGCGTTCAGAGCTTGCGGCCGACGCCGCCGGCGATCGTCCGCTGCGCGACGTTGAGCTCCTTGAGCCGCGGGCCGTCCGGCCACCAGTCGGCGCACAGCGTCACGCCGGGCTTGACCATTTCGAGCCCCGGGAACAGCTCTTCGATCTCCTGCTGCGTCCGGAAGGTGCCGGAACCCATCGGGCTGTGCACGAAGAAGTCTTCCATGCGGCGCGCGGTCTCGGAGTCTTCGTTCTGCGGGTCGAAGAAGTGGCTGAGTCCCACGAAGGAGCCGGACGGCAGCGCGTCGACGTACTCCTTCATGATCGCCTTCGGCCGGTCCTTGTCGCCCTTGAAGTGGTGCAGGGTGCCCATCTGCAGCAGCACGAGCGGCTGGCTGAAGTCGATGTGCTCGCGGACGACCTCGTTCTCGAGGATCCGCTCCGGCTCGAAGATGTCTTCGGCGACGAAGTGGGTGTGCTCGTTCTCTTCGAGCAACGCGCGGCCGTGGGCGAGGACCACGGGGTCGTTGTCGACGTAGACGACCTTGGTCTCCGGGTTGATCCGCTGGACGACCTGGTGGGTGTTCTCCGCGGTCGGCAGGCCGGATCCGAGGTCCAGGAACTGGGTGATGCCGGTCTGGCTCGCGAGGAAGCGGCAGGCGCGGATGAGGAAGCCGCGGTTCTCGAACGCCAGGTCCTGAGCTTCCGGGGCGGCCTTCTGCACCTGGCCGAGGACCTCCCGGTCGATCTCGTAGTTGTCCTTCCCGAGCAGGAAGGCGTCGTACACGCGCGCGATGCTCGCTCGGGTCGGGTCGACCCCCACGGGAACTCGTTCGGTCCGGGTCGCGGCGTCGGGCATCTTGAACCTCGCAAGTTCTGTGTCGAAAGTCTCGTACTCTACGTAGAGTAGGCCGACGCGCGCATGGGGTAAACCGGGTCACCTCTTTGCGCAGGACGGGTTAACGTGTACTTTCGGTAGTCGGGCTAGAACCCCCTGGTGACGTGAGCGCGGAAGGTCCGGGAATGAACGCGGTGAACGCGTCCGCAGGAGAACAGAACATCGGCCCCACGGCGCGCCGCATGATCCTGGGCTCCCAGCTGCGGCGGCTCCGTGAAGAGGCCGGCATCACCCGGCAGCAGGCCGGGTACAACATCCGCGGGTCCGAATCGAAGATCAGCCGGCTGGAACTCGGCCGGGTCGGTTTCAAGGAACGCGACGTCACCGACCTGCTGACGATGTACGGCGTCGAGGACTCGACGGAACGCCAGACGTTCCTCGACATGGTCAAGCAGTCGAACGAGCCGGGCTGGTGGCGCCGCTTCGGCGACACGATGCCGAACTGGTTCACCGACCTCGTCGGCCTCGAAGAAGCCGCCGCGCGAATCCAGATCTGGGAGCCGATCTACGTGTCGGGCCTGCTCCAGATCGAGCCGTACGCGCGAGCGATCTTCAGCCACGGCCGGTCGGAGATGGCCGGCGAGCGCGTCGACCAGCTGGTCGCGCTGCGGATGCGGCGCCAGAAGATGTTCAGCAGGCCGGACGCGCCCCGCGTATGGATGGTCCTCGACGAGTCGGTCCTGCACCGGCCGATCGGCGGCGTGAAGGTCCTCAAGCAGCAGATCGAATTCCTGCTCGAGATGAGCGCACTGCCGCACGTATCGGTCCAGGTCCTGCCGTACACGCGCAGCGGCCTGTCCGCGGAACACGCGTTTTCCCTGCTGCGGTTCGGCGAGCCGGAACTGCCGAACATCGCGTACGTCGAGTACATGACCGGCGCGCACTACATCGAGAAGCGCGAAGAGATCGAAAAGTACAGCCGCGCGCTCGACATGCTCGCGGTCGATTCGGAGACCCCGGAGCGAAGCCGGGCCCTGCTGGCCAAGCGCCGCGCGGAGATCTGACGCTGCTGCGCACCCTCAGTCGCGAATGAGTCATTCGCGACCTCTGTTGTCCCGAATGACTCATTCGCGACGCCCGGGAAGGCGCGCCTCACCTGTGCCTGCCCACGTCATGAACGACTCGTTTATGACGTCCAGCGCGGTGAACGACTCGTTCATGACGTCCGGCCCCGCCGTCTCCGCCGCCCGGGGCCCGGCGAAGTCGCCGCGGCGCGCCCGGCCGGAGCTGCAAACCGCTGCCGGGGCCGTGCAAGTGAAAGACCCGTTCACCTCGCCAGACGTCATGAACGACCCGTTCATGACATCTCGCGCGCGGGCGGCCAGGTGAGTGCGCCACCTCGACGGCGCACGTCCCATCCGCCGCCCGCCACCGTCACTCTTCGAAGCCGCCCGCCGATTCCCGTCCCTCTCACCGGTAACCACTCGTAGTGGTTAACCCGAAAGAGTACCTACCGATCACCCGATAGGTGAACCCATCCCCAGCGCTTCTTTACCGTCCGAAAACTTTGCAAGAACTTCTGCACGTGCATTTACCATTGCAGGCACACGTGCTAGCCTTCGACACGCGGGCAAATGCACATGCAGACGCGGCGCCCGGGGCATATTCCGCTTCGAGAGGTGGGAACGTGGCTGAGCGATTCGAAAACGGTATCCCGGCGACCTTGCTGACCGGTGCGCAGTGGCGCAAGGCCAGTTACAGCGGCGCTTACGGCAACTGTGTCGAGGTGGCGCCGCTGTCCAGCGGCGAGATCGCCATGCGCAACTCGCGCTTCCCGACCGGCCCGGCGCTCGTCTACACGCGCGCGGAGATGGCGGCCTTCCTGGCCGGCGCCAAGGACGGTGAGTTCGACGATGTCCTCGGCTGAGGCCGTCGCCTCCGTCTTCGACATCGAGACCGGACTGCAGGAGCTGGTGGCTCGCGGTTACCAGTTCGTCCACCCCGCCGACGAGCGTGGCGAGGTCCTCGCCGTCGTCGGCGTGCGGGTGCACGACGACGTGGTGGACGTGGTCCGGCTCAACGCCGAGGACGACGTGGTGGCAACCCGGATGCCCGGCACCGAAGACAACATCTTCGAGCCGGAGCGGTGGCTTTGGCGCCGCCGCGGCGAAGGCGCACAGGTGCTCTCCGAGATCCTCGCGTTGCCGGATGCGTGCTGAAGAACCCCAAGCTTGCGGGCCCCGTCCGAAGTGGTCAGAACCACTCCGGGCGGGGCCTGACTCATGTTCGCACCGTCTACACTGAAACCGGCCTGACCACGTCTTCCCTGGAGCTACTCGGTGGTTTCCGACCCGCAGCTCGTGCCCGACCAGCCCGAACCGGAACCCCGTGAGGAGTGTGGCGTCTTCGGCGTCTGGGCTCCTGGGGAAGAAGTCGCGAAGCTGACCTACTACGGCCTCTACGCCCTGCAGCACCGGGGCCAGGAGGCCGCCGGTATTTCCGTGTCCGACGGCTCGCAGATCGTGGTCTTCAAGGACCTCGGCCTGGTCAGCCAGGTGTTCGACGAGCAGATCCTGCAGTCGCTGCAGGGCCACATCGCCGTCGGGCACTGCCGGTACTCGACCACCGGCGCGACCATCTGGGAGAACGCGCAGCCGATCTTCCGCACCACCGACACCGGCAGCGGCCTCTCCTTCGCGCACAACGGCAACCTCGTCAACACCGCCGAACTGCGCGAACGCACCATCGCCGCCGGGCTCAAGCCGCACGCGGGGCTGACCGGCTCGTCGAGCGACTCCGACCTCGTCTGCGGCCTGCTCGCGGCGAACGCCGCCGACAAGGGCATCGAGGCCGCGGCGATGGAACTGCTGCCCACGCTCAAGGGCGCGTTCTGCCTGGTGTTCGCCGATGAGAACACCCTTTACGCGGCCCGCGACCCGCACGGCGTGCACCCGCTGGTGCTCGGCCGGCTCGAACGCGGCTGGGTCGTCTCCAGCGAGACGGCGGGCCTCGACATCGTCGGCGCGTCCTTCGTCCGCGAGGTCGAGCCCGGCGAGCTCATCGCGATCGACGCCGCGGGCCTGCGGTCCTCCCGGTTCGCGAACCCCGACCCCAAGGGCTGCGTCTTCGAGTACGTCTACCTCGCGCGCCCCGACACCACGATCGCCGGCCGCGGCGTGCACGCCACCCGCGTCGAGATCGGGCGGCGGCTCGCCGGTGAGCAGCCGGTCGAGGCCGACCTCGTGATGCCGGTGCCGGAGTCGGGTACGCCGGCCGCGATCGGTTACGCGCAGGGTTCCGGCATCCCCTACGGCACCGGCCTGGTGAAGAACGCCTACGTCGGGCGCACGTTCATCCAGCCGTCGCAGACCATCCGCCAGCTGGGCATCCGCCTCAAGCTGAACCCGCTGCGCGACGTCATCCGCGGCAAGCGCCTGGTCGTCGTGGACGACTCGATCGTCCGCGGCAACACCCAGCGCGCGCTCGTCCGGATGCTGCGGGAGGCCGGCGCGCTCGAGGTGCACGTCCGGATCGCGTCACCGCCCGTGCGCTGGCCGTGCTTCTACGGCATCGACTTCGCGTCGCGGGCCGAACTGGTCGCGAACGGCGTCGACACCGACGGCATCCGGCGCTCGATCGGCGCCGACTCCCTGGGCTACATTTCCCTGGACGGCCTGGTCGCGGCGACGGAACAGCCGAAGTCGCGGCTGTGCACGGCGTGCTTCTCCGGCGAGTACCCGATCGCGCTCCCGGAGGACGCGCTGATCGGGAAGCACCTGCTCGAAAGCCTCGACTCGGTCAATGGCGCGGCGACCCCGGTCAGCCCCGCCGGGTACGGTGCCGAAGACGCCGTCCGGCGTCCCTAGCAGTTCCTTCCAGTAGGGAGTCCTTCCACCGTGAGCGAGTCCACGAGCGCCACGTACGCCGCCGCCGGTGTCAGCATCGATGCCGGTGACCAAGCCGTCGAGCTGCTCAAGCCGCACGCCGAACGGGCCACGCGGCCCGAGGTCATGGGCGGTGTCGGCGGCTTCGCCGGGCTCTTCTCCCTGAAGCTCGACAAGTGGAAGGAGCCGGTGCTCGCGTCCTCGACCGACGGCGTCGGCACCAAGATCGCGGTCGCGCAGGCGCTCGACAAGCACGACACGGTCGGCATCGACCTGGTCGCCATGGTGGTCGACGACCTGGTCGTGACCGGTGCCGAGCCGCTGTTCCTGCAGGACTACATCGCCGTCGGCAAGGTGCACCCGGAGAAGATCGCCGCGCTGGTCGGCGGCATCGCCGAAGGCTGCGTGCAGGCCGGCTGCGCCCTGCTCGGCGGCGAAACCGCGGAGCACCCGGGCCTGATGGGCGAGCACGACTACGACATGTCGGCCACCGGCGTCGGCGTCGTCGAGGCTTCGCAACTGCTTTCGCCGGAAAAGGTCCGTCCGGGTGACGTCGTTCTGGCCCTCGGCTCGTCCGGATTGCACTCGAACGGGTACTCCTTGGCCCGCCACGTGCTGCTGGACATCGCCCGGATGCCGCTCGACGGGCACGTCGAGGAGTTCGGCCGCACCCTCGGCGAGGAGATGCTGGAGCCGACGCGGATCTACGCGAAGGACTGCCTGGCGCTCGCCGCCGAGACCGAGGTCCGGACGTTCGCGCACATCACCGGCGGCGGCCTGGAGGCGAACCTCGCCCGCGTCATGCCGCGCGGCCTGGTCGCCCGCCTCGAGCGCGGCACCTGGACGCCGGCGCCGGTGTTCGCCCTGATCGGGCAGCGCGGCAAGGTCGAGCGGGCCGAGCTGGAGAAGACGTTCAACATGGGCGTCGGCATGGTCGCGATCGTCGGTGCCGAGGACGTCGACCGGGCGCTGGCCATGCTGACCGCGCGGCACGTCCCGGCGTGGATCCTGGGCGACGTGCAGCCGGCCGGCGACGTCGACGGCCCGCGCGCGGTGCTCTCGGGCGACCACCCGCGGTTCTGACGGTGGTGACCGGGGACGTCGTGGTCGGCTCCCGGTTCGTCGTCCCGGAAGCCGAGCTCAGCGAACGCTTTTCGCGCTCGTCGGGCCCCGGCGGGCAAGGCGTCAACACGACGGACTCGCGCGTCGAGCTGTCGTTCGACGTCGCCGCGTCGCCGTCGATCCCGGAGCACCTGCGCGACCGCGTGCTGGCCGCGCTCGGCCCCCGGCTGGTCGACGGCGTCCTGACCATCGCGGCGAGTGAGCACCGCTCGCAGCTGCAGAACCGCGAAGCGGCGCGCGGGCGGCTGGCGAACCTGCTGCTCGACGCGTCGGCGCCGCCGCCGGCCAAGCGGCGCGCCACGAAACCGTCCCGCGGTTCCAAGGAGCGCCGCCTGGCGTCGAAGAAGCGCCGGAGCGACGTGAAACGAGGCCGCTCCGGCCGCTTCGACGATTAACCCAAGGAGAGGTGCACGCACTCCCCGGCCGGCCGGTAGCCGACCCGGGCGTAGACGTTCCCGATCTTCAGGTCACCGGGGGTGAGGAACGCCGTGTGGGCACCGGCCTCGTGGACTTCCCCGGTCAGCCGCGCGGTGAGCGCCGCGGCGATCCCGCGCCCGCGGTACGGCTCGAGCACGGCGATCCCGGCCACCTCGGTGGTGCCGTCGACGACCGCGAGCGCAAGGCCGCCGCCGACGACCGCTCCGGTGGCGACGTCCTCCGCCAGGAGGTGCCGCACGCCGGTGCCGGCCTTGAGCCGCTCGACCTCGTCGTCGCCGATCTCCGCGGGGTCGCCGAACGCCGTGTTCTGCGCCGATCGCATCCGCCGGAAGTCGTCGTCCGACTCCGGCGCGCGCAGCCGGATCCCCGCCGGGACGGGCCGGTCGACCCGCCCGTCCGGGCCGCAGGTCATCAGCGGCACCCGTCGTTCGAGCGCGTACCCCGCCCCGACCAGCAGTTTCTCCAGGTCGGGGGCGACGTCGGTGAAGTACTCCAGCCGCGGGAGCAGGTCCCGCCGCCGGTACGCGCTGGTGAGCGCGTCGATCTCGGCCGCGGCCGGCTTCGCGCCGTCGTCCGGGATCGCGTAGTTGAGCATCGGGTGCGCCGTACCGGGCGAGTAGGTCGCCAGGAACGGGCCGACCCGCTCGGTCTCACGGCCGTGCGGTGCCGTCTTGCGGACATAGGTCTGGATGGCAGACATTCGAGCCTTTCGAAGAGCACGCCGAGGAACCGCGGCCGCCGAACGGGGCACGCGGGCAGATCGCCGGGCGTCGGGCCTAGCGGGGGCCGACGCCGAACGCGGCGCCAGGCATAGGCGGTCATTCCTCGACTCGAAGGGCTCTTCGCCCCCAGTTTCGCACCGGCCGCAACCGGTTTACCGGCGCTCCGGGTGGGCGATCGCGGCGTAGCGCGTGTCCCACACCGAACGCGGCACGCGCATCCGGAGCGTGGGCGACTCGCAGATCCGGCGCCGTTGCGCCGGGATGGCCACCGGCGCCGGTGGTGGCGGGTCGAGCGCACCCCACCCGCGGCGGCTCAAGGCCGCGCCGAGCGTCGCGCCGACGGTGTTCAGCAAGACGTCGTCGGCCGAGGTGACCCGACCGGAGTGGATCAGATATTGCGTACCTTCCACCAGTAGGGACGCGAGCAGCGCGGCCAGTGCGATGCGGAAGAGCGTGCGCAGCCGGCGCAGCCGAAGCGGTAGCAGGGCACCGAGCGGGCAGAGCAGCAGGACGTTGCCGATCACCTGCCAGAGTGACCCGCCGTCGGCGAAAGCCGCGGTGATGTCGGAGCCGGGTACGAGGTCGAGCGTGCTCTCGGAAGAGCCGCCGACCGGCATGATGACCAGGCAGAACACCAGAAAGGCAACGAGCAGCGCGGCGCAGTCGACGCCGGCTGTCGCGGTCGCGAAGCGGGCTGGGAGTCTTCGGCGGCGCCGGGCCGCGAGCAGCGGCCAGCCGAGCAGCGCGTACGGCAGCGCGATCGCCGAAATCGGAATCATCCCCCAGAAGGCGCGAAGCAGGGCTTCCATGCGCCTCCTCTCTCGGAACCCCTCCACTCGAAATCACCTTCGCATCGCAAGATCGACTCGGCAGTCCGAGCGAGCCGCACTATTCGGTGATCTTTCCGGTGGCGGAGTTTGTCCCGCCGTGGTTCGGTCAGGAGGCGCACTGTCCACAGTGGAGATTGTGGACAACCCTGTGGAAGAACTGGGGGACACCGACGGAAACCGTTGTCGGACAACGGAAACGCGCGAGAGGGGCCTGTGTACTACTCGGCGAGCTGCCGGGCCTGTTCGAGCAGCGTCTGCAGGTGCAGGCCGCGCCGGACGTCGCACGGGTGGGTCGTCGTACCGCTGGCGATCATCGCCGCGAAGTCGTCCAGGAGTGCGGTGTAGGACTCCTGCGCCGAGCCCGGTTTGCGCCCGAGCGTCCGGTAGCCGTGCTGACCCCAGACGGCGAGTTCGACGACGGTCGGCTGCACCGGGAGCCGCAACGAGAGCGTGGCGGTGCTGAAAACGCCGCCGTCGTGGGCCAGCATCAGGTGCCAGAGGTCGCCGGGGCTGCGCCGCGCGGCGACGACGCCGGTGATCGGGCCGAGCGCGGCGTCGAGGAGGTCGAGCGCGTGCGGGCCGATGTCGAACAGCGCGCCGCCGTCGTCCTGGCGCCACTCCGAAGCCGCGTACTGGCCGCCGAGCAGGGCACCGGAGAGCCAGCGCGCGCCACCGCCCGTCCAGCCGCCGGCCTGGGCGAGGCCGGCGAGCCACTCCTGCGTCTGCGCCGAGTACCGCAGCGTCAGGACGACGAGCGCGGCCACGTCGGCGGCGGCGACCGCGTCGGCCAGCCGTCGCGCGCCTTCGAGGTCGGCGGCGATCGGCTTCTCGAGGATCAGGTGCTTCCCGGCTTCGGCCGCGCGCACGCCCAGTTCGGCCTGGATCGACGGCGGGACGGCCAGCGCGACCGCGTCCACCTGCTCGAACAGCTCCTCGACGCTGCCCGCGGTGTTCGCGCAGTGTGTCTCCGCAAGCGCTTGCGCCGCCTCCGGCCGCCGGGCCCAGACCGCGGTCAGCGCCGTGCCGGGGTGATCCGCGAGGCCCGGCGCGTGCACCGTTTTCGCCCACGGGCCGGCACCGATCAGGCCGACGCGCAGCTGTCCGTCCGCGATGAGCTGTCCCACGGCCCGCAGTCTAGGTGTGGTGCTCGTCGCGCCGGAACCGCACCTTCGGCGGGTGCCGTCCTGGCTAAAGTGCCTGCATGATCGCCTCCCGTTTCGCCGTCGTCTGCGCTCTCCTGTTCGGCGCCGCCTTCGTGGGCGCCGCGCCCGCGTCGGCGGCGGGCACGGCCGGGACCTGCCCGGAAGGCGGCGGCGTCACGGTGGTCGTCGACTTCGGCGACCTGGGCCCGCAGCCGCTGATCCGCTGCGCCCCCGGAACGCCGGCGAACGGCATCGCGGCCCTGCAGGACGCCGGCGTCGAGGTCGCCGGTTCGCAGAAGTACGGCCTGGCCGTGGCCTGCCGGATCGCGGGGCAGCCCGGGCCCGACGTCGAGTCGTGCGCGGGGATGCCGTCGGCGACGGCGTACTGGAGCTACTGGCACGCTTCCGCCGGGGGCAGCTGGACGTCGAGCCAGGAGGGCGCGCAGACCGCGAAGCCGGTCGCCGGCGGGTTCGAGGGCTGGGCGTTCGCGCGGCCGAAGACGGCGAACGACCTGCCGACGCCGCCGAAGGTGGCGCCGGTGCGGCAGGCCGCCACCAACGCCCCCGCGCCCGCCGAGCAGGGCAGCTCGTTCCCGTGGGGCCTGGTGATCGGCGCGGTCGTGATCGTGGTGGTCGGCGGCGCCGGGATCGTCGTCGCCCGCCGTCGGCGTGCGCAGTAGGGCGCTGCACCCCGGCGCCTGGTGGGCGTGGGCGCTCGCACTGGCCGTCGCGGCCAGCCGCACGACGAACCCGCTGCTGCTCGGCCTGATCATCGCCGTCGCCGGGTTCGTGGTCGCGAACCGGCGGAGTGACGCGCCCTGGGCGCTGGCGTTCCGGCTGTACGCGTACGTCGGCGCGTTGATCGTCGCCTCGCGGGTGCTCTTCCGGATCCTGGTCGGCGGCGAAGACGGCGGGCACGTGCTGTTCTCGCTGCCGCGGATCCCGCTCGCCGCCGGGTTGTCCCTGCTCGGGCCGACGTCGGCCGAGGAACTGCTCGGCGGCTTCTACGACGGCCTGCGGCTGGCGACGATGGTGGTCTGCGTCGGCGCGGCGAACGCCCTGGCGAACCCGAAACGCCTGCTCAAGGCGGTGCCGGGCGCGCTGTACGAGGTCGGCACGGCGGTGACGGTGGCGCTGACGGTCGCGCCCCAGCTCGTCGAGAGCGTGCAACGCGTCCGGCGCGCGCGGCGGCTGCGAGCGGGCCGGACTCGCGGGCTGCGGGCGGTCAAGGGCATCGTGGTGCCGGTGCTGGAGGACGCGATGGACCGCTCGCTGCGGCTGGCGGCCGCGATGGATTCCCGGGGCTACGGGCGCCGGGCGTACCTGAGCGGCGGGATGCGGGTGCTGATCGCGGCCTGCGTCCTGGCCGGGCTGACCGGCGTGTGCGTCGGCGTCTACGGCGTGCTCGACGGGACGTCGTCGTGGCTCGGCGTGCCGCTGCTGGCCGCGGGGCTGGTGGTGGCGGTCGCGGGGTTCGTCCTCGGCGGCCGGCGCGTGCGGCGGACGGCGTACCGGCCGGACCCGTGGGGCTGGCCGGAGACGTTGGTCGTCGTGGCCGGGGCCGGGTCGTGCGCGCTGCTGTTCGCGACCGCGCGGATCGACCCGGGCCGGCTGTTCCCGTCGCTGAGCCCGTTGCGCTGGCCGGAGGTTTCCTGGGTGCACGCGTTGTCCGTGCTGGTCGCGGTGCTGCCGGCGTTCGTCGCGCCGCCACCGCCGTCGTTGTCGGAGGTCGTCCGGTGATCGAGTTCTCGAGGGTCACGGTGACCTACCCGGACGCCTCGCGGCCGGTGCTTTCGGACGTCTCGCTGGAGGTCGAGGAAGGCGAGTTGTGCCTGGTCGCGGGGCCGACCGGGGCGGGGAAGTCGACGTTGCTCGGTGCGCTGAACGGGCTCGTCCCGCACTTCACCGGCGGCCGCCTGGCGGGGCGCGTGGTCGTCGCCGGCCTGGACACGTCCGCGCACCCCCCGCGTGAACTGGCTTCGGTCGTCGGCGTCGTCGGGCAGGACCCGCTGGCGGGGTTCGTGACGGACACCGTCGAGGAGGAGCTCGCGTACGCGATGGAGCAGCTGGCGGTGCCGCCGGACGTCATGCGCAAGCGGGTCGAGGAAACGCTGGACCTGCTGGGCATCGCGGAACTGCGCAACCGTCCACTCCGGACACTTTCCGGCGGCCAGCAGCAGCGGGTGGCGATCGGCTCGGTGCTGACGGCCCACCCGTCCGTGGTGGTGCTCGACGAGCCGACGTCGGCCCTCGACCCGACCGCGGCCGAGGACGTTCTCGCGGCGATCACCCGCCTGGTGCACGACCTGGGGACGACGGTGGTCGTGGCGGAGCACCGGATGGAGCGCGTCGCGCAGTACGCGGACCGGCTGCTGTACCTGCCGGGCGACGGCTCGGTGCGGTCGGGGACGCCCGCGGAGATCCTGGCGACGTCGCCGATCGCACCCCCGATCGCCGAGCTGGGCCGGCTCGCGGGCTGGTCACCGCTGCCGTTGTCGGTCCGGGACGCGCGGCGGGTCGCGGGTCCGCTGCGGTCCCGCCTGTCGTCGATCCCGAAATTGTCGGTGGTGGGTTCTAGTCTCTCGGTGACCGGTCGAGCACTGGACGTGAGAGGGGTGGTGGTCCGCTACGGAGATGTCTCGGCGGTGCGCGGGGTGGACCTGCGGGCCGGGCCGGGGGAAGTGATCGCGCTGATGGGACGCAACGGCTCCGGCAAGTCGTCGCTTCTCTGGGCGGTGCAGGGCAGCGGCCCGAGGTCGGCGGGGAAGGTCGACGTCGGCGGCGCGGACCCGGCATCGCTCAAGCCACGAGCGGCCCGTCAGCGCGTGGGGCTGGTCCCGCAGACACCGGCGGACCTGCTGTACCTCGATTCGGTGGAAGCCGAGTGCGCACAGGCGGACACCGAATCGCAGGTACCGGCGGGGACGGCACGTGCCCTGCTGGACCGCCTGGCCCCGGGAATAGCCGGCGAAGCGCACCCAGGCGACCTCTCGGAGGGCCAGCGCCTGGCCCTGGTCCTGGCGATCCAGCTGGCGGCGGCACCCCCGGTCGTCCTCCTCGACGAGCCCACCCGCGGCCTGGACTACCACGCAAAACGACGCTTCGCGGCGATCCTGCGAGAGCTGGCCTCGCAGGGTCGAGCGGTGCTGCTGGCCACGCACGACGTCGAGTTCGTGGCAACGGTGGCGAGCCGGGTGGTGGTCATGGCCGAGGGCGAGATAGTCGCGGACGGCCCGACGAAGGAGGTGATCGTCGCCTCCCCGGCGTTCGCGCCCCAGGTGGCGAAGATCCTGGCCCCGGAGCAATGGCTGACGGTGGACGAGGTCGCGGAAGCGCTGGCATGAGGAGACACGAACCTTCGAGGCCGGCTGACGGAGCCGCGCGGGTCGCCTCGCGCCCGCCCGCACCACCCGGTGCCGCCGCCCGGCTCGGGTGGGTCCCGAGGGTCGCTTCGAAGCGGTCCCTGCCATCCGGCGCGACAACGTGGCTCGCTGCTGCCGCACGGGCCGCAGCGCGGCCCGCGCCGCCCGGCGGACGGAGCGCGGCGGCCCATCCAGGTGTGCTCGGCGCGGCAACGCGGCCCGGTGCCGTCGCGCGGACTCCTGCGGAGTGGCCCGCGCCATCCGGTGCACCGAGCGGCGGCCTGCGGCCGACCCCCGCGCGATTCAGCGCGGCTGGCCACCCCGGCGGGCTCGGCGCGGCAACGCGGGCCGGTGCTGTGGTGCGGGTTGCCGCGGAGTTGTCCGCGCCATCCGGCGGATCGAGCGCGGCGGGTCGTCCGAGTGGGCCTGGTGCGGCAACGCGGGCCGGTGCTGTGGTGCGGGTTGCCGCGGAGTTGGCCGCGCCATCCGGCGGATCGAGCGCGGCGGGTCGACCACGTGTGCCCGGCGCGGCAACGCGGTCCGGTGCTGTGGTGCGGGTTGCCGCGGAGTTGGCCGCGCCATCCGGTGCACCGAGTGCGGCGGGTCGACCACGTGTGCCTGGTGCGGCAACGCGGGCCGGTGCTGTGGCGCGGGTTGCCGCGGAGTTGCCCGCGCCATCCGGCGAATCGAGCGCGGCGGGTCGTCCGAGTGGGCCTGGTGCGGCAACGCGGCCGGGTGCTGTGGCGCGGGCTGTAGCAGAGCGGCCCGCACCACCCGGTGCACCGAGCGCGGGTCGTCCGAGCGGGCCCGGCGCGGCAACATGGCCGGGTGCTGTGGCGCGGGCTGCCGCAGAGCGGCCCGCACCACCCGGTGCACCGAGCGCGGGTCGTCCGAGCGGGCCCGGCGCGGCAACATGGCCCGGTGCCGTCGCGCGGGCTGCGGAGCCGACCGCGCCATCCGCTGCGCCGAGAGGTGGCCTGCGCCAGGCCCCCGCACAATTCAGCGCGGCGGGCCACCCAAGCGCGCCCGGCGCAGCACCAACCCGCGGCCGAGCCGGGGCGGCCACCAACGCAGAGCCGCCCCGAACTGCCCGAGCCCCCGAAGCGGCAGCGAAGGCGGCGCCATGACCGGCTTCCTCCCGCCGAAGCCCCGCACCATCCGGCTCACCCCCAGGCCCGCGCTGGTCCTCACCACCGCGAGCCTCCTCGGGCTGGCCATGTTCTGCTGGCCCCTCTTCGCCAACCCCCGGCCCACCGCCGCCGCCCACACCGCGGATGCGCCGTTCGTCTTCATGGCTACCCTGCCGGTGCTGATCCTCGTCGTCCTCGCCGAGCTGTCCCGCGGCGGCATCGACGCCAAAGCGCTCGCGCTCCTCGGCGTGCTCTCCGCTGTCAACGCCGGCCTGCGGCCGCTCGGTGCCGGTACCGGGGGCATCGAGCTGGTGTTCTTCCTGCTCGTGCTCGCCGGCCGCGTGTTCGGGCCAGGGTTCGGGTTCGTTCTGGGCTCGACGTCGCTGTTCACCAGCGCGTTGCTCACCGCCGGGGTCGGGCCGTGGTTGCCGTTCCAGATGCTCGCGTCGTCGCTCATCGGGCTCGGGGCCGGGTTGCTGCCGCGGGCGCGTGGTAAAGCCGAAATCGCGATGCTCGTCGCGTACGGCGTGTTCGCGGCCTACTTCTTCGGGCTGCTGATGAGCCTGTGGTCGTGGCCGTTCCTCGCCGGGGACAGCACGCAGCTCGGCTTCGTGCCGGGGGCGCCGCTACCGGAGAACCTGCACCGGTTCGCCGTCTACACCGTGCTGACCTCGACGCTCGGCTGGGACACCGGGCGCGCGATCACCAACGCCGTCGCGATCGTGCTGCTCGGGCCGGCCATCCTCGCCGTCCTGCGGCGGGCGGCCCGGCGCGCGGCTTTCGACGCGCCCGTGACCTTCGATCAGCCGTAGGAGTAGAAGCCGCGGCCGGTCTTCTTGCCGAGCAGGCCCGCGTCCACCATGCGCAGCAGCAGCGGCGGCGACGAGTACAGCGGCTCCTTGAACTCCGCGTACATCGAGTCCGCGATGGCCTTGATCGTGTCCAGCCCGATCAGGTCGGACAGCCGCAGCGGGCCCATCGGGTGGGCGGTGCCCAGCTCCATGCCGCGGTCGATGTCCTCGGCCGAGGCGAAGCCCGACTCGATCATGCGGATCGCCGAGAGCAGGTACGGCACCAGCAGCGAGTTCACGATGAAGCCGGCGCGGTCCTGCGAGCGGATCACGGTCTTGCCCAGCGCCGTCGTCGCGTGTTCCTCCGCGCGACGGGCGGTCTCGTCGCTCGTCAGCAGCGAGGGGACCAGCTCCACCAGCGGCAGCACCGGCACCGGGTTGAAGAAGTGGATGCCGACCACCTGCTGCGGCCGGCTCGTCGCCATGCCCAGCTTCATGATCGGGATCGACGACGTGTTGGACGCGAACACCGCGTCCTCGGCCTCGACGATCTTGTCGAGCTGGCGGAAGACGTCGACCTTCGCCTGCTCCTGCTCGAGGATCGCCTCGACGACCAGCTCGCGGTCGGCGAACTCGGCGATGTCGGTCGTGAACCGGACCCGGCCCAAAGCCGCGTCGGCGTCCTCGGCGGACAGCTTGCCGCTCTTGACGCCGCGCTGGAGCGACTTCTCGATGCGGGCCTTGCCCGCGTCGAGCGCCGGCTGGTTCACCTCGGTGACCACCACGTCCAACCCGGCCCTGGCGTGCACCTCGGCGATGCCGGAACCCATGAGTCCCGCTCCGACGACACCAATCCGACTTACCACCGGCTCACTCCTTCATCGCTTCGCAGGCCCGTTCTTGGGCAGCACACAGCGCGCGAGGGCGGTGCCGGATTGTGTCCGGCTTCGCCCTCGCGCGGTTACGCGTGCTCAACGGCGGTACTCGTCGTACCCGTCGTCGTACGGGTCTTGATCATCGCTGTCGGACTCCTCGTAATGACCGCTGGAGGAGTTACTCGACAGCTCGCGCTGCAAAGCATCGAAGTCGGTCTCGTGCGAGCTGTACTTGAGCTCGCGCGCCACCTTCGTCTGCTTGGCCTTAGCCCGGCCGCGCCCCATGGCTCGACCCCCTCGCACAGGGGCGGGGCGGCCGGGGGAATCGGCGGCCCCGCATCGTCTCGACAATTCTTTCCTGCTCACACCGTACCGTGTCCGGGGGGTTCGATGCGACGTGGCACGGTGTGCCGGTGGTGACAGTGTCGGCCGGACACCGGTTACCGGCCGGTCGCTGACGATCGGTGCAGGTAGACGTGCCACGATCTACCCGTGCTCCGTCCCTTCGTGGCCTACCTCCGGGTGTACGAACCCCTGCCCGCGCTGGGCGACCCGCCGGACGATCGGCTGCGCGCGGCCGTCGCGGCGGCCAAGCTGCGGCGGACGGACGCGGGGGTCCGCGAGCAGGCCATGTGGCTCAAGTCACAGGTCGCCGCCCCGCGGCGGCTGCTGCCCGCCGAGCTCGCCGACGGCCGTCCCGCGCCGAGCCTGCTGACCGACGTCCTGGTCCTCGACCCGGCGGACGTCCCGGGCGGCAAGGCCGAAGCCGGCCCGCTCGTCTGCCCGCTGGAGCTGCGCGCCCGTTCGGCGGCCGCGCTGGTCACCTTCCTGGGCGACGCGCACCCGGCGCTGAAGAACGTCGTCCTCGACGAAGGCGGCTTCACCCAGGAGACGATCCGCGCCCGCACCAAGTCGGCGATGGTGGACCTGAGCACGTCGGCGGCCCACACGCTGTCGACGACGTGGACGGTCCCGCTGCCCTGGTTCGTGCTGATCGACCCGGACGACCGCCGCCTGATCCTGGGTACCGGCCGCGACGACCCGAAGCGCGAACTCTCCTGGCGCGCGACGCTCGCCGACGCCCAGCACCGCGCCCGCGAGGCCGGTGAGCTGCTGGAACAGACCTTCGGCGACTCCGGACCGGGCCGGGTCCTCTTCGAAACCCGCCGCTGGCTGGACAACTTCCACCCCGATTCGGTGATCGAGCTCGACTACGGCGGCCTGGTCCAGCTCTTCGCGGACGCGGTCCTGGAAGCCGACAACACGGCGGACGAGGTCCACGACATCCTGGACGCGCTGCGCTCGGGCAACGTGGAGGAGCTGGCCGAGCTGTTCTCGGACCTGCGCGAGTTCTGGGGCGACCTGGCCGCCCGCGAACACTCGAACTGACCCGGGCGCGCGCCGCGGGACCGGCCGCGGCGACGCTGCCCACCGCAGCGACGCTGCCCACCGCAGCCGCGCTGCCCACCGCAGCCGCGCCGCCCTCGGTCGCTGCCGCTACCGGCGGGCGTCAGCCGCGCAGTTCCGGGACCCGGATCTCGCCCACCGGGCGGCCGCCGCCCAGGATCGTCCCGGTGGCCGGCTCCGGCAGCCCGGAAACGTCGACCCCCAGGTAGCGCAGGGCCGCCACCGCCAGCGGGGCGCACGCTCGCTTGGTGCCGTCGTCGATCTTGATCGCCACCGCGAACCCGTCCGGCAACGCGAAGGCCTGGACGCCCTCCGCCCCGGCCTTGGACACCAGACCGTCCACCGCGGACATCAGGTCGGTGTCCTCGCGGCCGGTGCCGCCGACCAGCCACGGGTGCGCGCGCATCGCCGTCGCAACCTGACGCGCAGGACCGTCCGGGGCCGAGGCCACCCGGCCGAACGCGCGGGCCAGACCCGTCAGCGAGAACGCGAACAGCGGGGCTCCGCAGCCGTCGACACCCGTGTGGGCGATCGGCTCGGCCGTCAGCTCCGCCACCGCCGCCGCGATCTCCTGCTGAAGCGGGTGGTCCGGGGCTTCGTAACCCGACGTCGGCCAGCCCGCGCGGAGGCACGTCGTCAGCATCGCCGTGTGCTTGCCGGAGCAGTTCATCATCACGCGGCGGGGCTCGGCCGCGTCGCGCATGCTCGGGACGTGCAGCGGGAAGTCCGGTGGGCACGCCAGGTCGTCTTCGTGCAGGCCGGCCGCTTCCAGCAGCTCGAGGACCCGCTTCACGTGGCCCGGCTCGCCGGAGTGCGAGGCGCACGCCAGTGCCAGGTCTTCGCCGTCGAAGTCCAGGCCCGCGCGCAGCATGCCGACCGCCTGCAGCGGCTTGTTCGACGAGCGCGGGAACACCGGCGAGGTCACGTCGCCCAGTGCCAGGCGGGCTTCGCCCTCGGGGCCGGTAACCACGAGCGCGCCGCGGTGGACGCTCTCGACGAATCCGGATCGGACGACTTCGGCGAGGACGGGGTTGGTCACGGGGCCTCGCCGCGTCCGCGCTCGCTCTCCAGCAGCTCGTCCACAGTGGCCGATCCCTGTTGGTAGCGCTTCGCGATTTCCGCGTTCAGCGTGTCCATCACGCCCTGGACCTCGCGCCGGAAGGACGACACCGACAGCTCTTCGCTCGCGTAGGTGTCCAAAGCGGAGGCGAGCTTGTCGTCCGAGAGGGACCCGACGTCGGTCAGGTCCGTGTCGCCGATCAGGGCTTCCGCGTGCCGGCGGTGCTCGCCCGCGCGGGACGGCTCCAGCTGCTGGTGGCGGCCCGAACCAGCGGCCGGGCCCAGCGCGTTGTCGGCCAGGATCGTCGCCAGCTGGTCGACGATGCTGGCCTCGCCGCCGGAACTGCGCCGCGTCTGCTCCGCGCGCACGATGTCGATCCGCGCGTGCAGGAGCCGGCGCAGGTAGGACAGGTCCGTCTCTTCCTGCGCGGCTTCGTCACGCCGCTCGCGCAGCACCTTCAACGGCAGTTCGCCCAAGCCGCTGAGGTACCCCGGGCCGAGCACGCGGTCGATCCGCCGCCTGCCGCCGGGCCGCACTTCGATCACAGCGCAGTTTATCCCGGTTGAGCGTGATCTCGCTGTCAGGGGCTTTCGTTCAGCCACGGAGTTGCGCCGCCGCCGCCCGTCCCGGGGCCGGGAGTTCCGACGGCACCGAGTCCGGGTCGATCGCCGCCTGGACGAGGTTGTCCTCCGCACCCGCCAGCAGCTCCGCGCCGACCGGCGTCGAGCGCTTGACCAGTGCCAACGCGATCGGGCCGAGCTCGTGGTGCTGGATGACCGTGCCGATCCGGCCGACCGTCCGGCCGTCGAGCAGCAGCGGGTCGCCGGGCTCCGGTGTGACCTCGGGCGAGCCGTCCAGGTGGAGCAGCAGCAGGTTCCGCGGCGGGCGTCCCACGTTGTGGACCTTCGACACCGTCTCCTGGCCGCGGTAGCAGCCCTTCGCGACGTGCGCGGCCGAGCCGACCCAGCCCACCTCGTGCGGGATCGTGCGGTCGTCAGTGTCCACGCCCAGCCGGGGCCGCAGCGACTCGACGCGCAGGGCGTCGAACACCCAGCTGCCCGCCGCCCGCGCGCCCGCGTCCGTCAGCCGCTTCCACCAGTCGGGCAGCGCCGCGCGCGGCACCGCCAGGTCCACGCTGGAGCGGCCCGGCCACGGCATCCGCCGGACGAAACCGCCCCCCGGCAGCGCCGCGACCGCGTACGGCTCCGGCCCGACCTCGGCGCCGACCGCGCTCAGCACGCGCTCGGCGTCCGGGCCGAGCACGGTGAGCAGCGCGAACTCGCCGGTCGCGTCGCGGATGTCCACCTTGGACCAGAACTTCATCGCTTCGAGGTACTCGAGCAGCGTCTGGGGGCCGCCCTTGGGGAGCGCGCTGGTGACGCGCGGGCCCGGGTCGGTGTCGAGGTACACGGTGCCGTCGACGTGCGCGACCACCATGTGCGTCTCGACGCGGCCCTGGCTGTCCAGCACCAGCGCCTCGGTGCCGGAGCCCTCGGCGAGCCCGGTCACGTGCTGCGAGATGACCAGGTGCAGCCACGAGAGCCGTTCTTCACCGGTGACGGTGAGGAACTCGCGGTGCGAGCGGTCGATCACGACCACGCCGCGCGAGGCCGTGCGCTGCTCCGCGAAGGGGTCTCCCCAGTGCCAGGGGACGCCGGCTTCGGGGTGATCGTCAGGCGGAGGAATGGATCCGGGCACGTCCAGCAGCGGCGAGCGGTACGGCATACCGCCCAGCCTAGGTGAGTACCGTGGCCGCATGCGCGTGCTCGTCTTCCTCGACGGAACCCCGGCCGACCCCGAAGCCGCCCAGATCAAGGTCGACGACCTCGGTCTGCTGCGCGGCGACGGCGTCTTCGAGACCATCCTCGTCGTCGGCGGCCGGCCCCGCGAACTGCGCCCGCACCTCGAGCGGCTGGCCCGGTCGGCGGCCATGCTCGACCTGCCGGAGCCCGACCTCGACGCCTGGGAGCGGGTTGTTTCGGCCGTGCTCGAAAGGTGGACCGGCGGGCCCGAAATGACGCTGAAACTGGTGTACACCAGGGGAGCCGACGGCGACCCCGCCGCGCGGCCGACCGGGTTCGCGCTCGGTGCCGAGGTGCCGCCGTCGATCTTGAAGGCCCGCGCGGACGGCGTCTCCGCGGTCACCCTCGACCGCGGTTTCCCGCCGGACCTCGCCGAGCGCGCGCCCTGGCTGCTGCTCGGCGCGAAGCCGTTGTCGTACGCGATGAACATGGCCGCGGTGCGCGAAGCGGGCCGCCGCGGTGCCGAAGATGTGATTTTCACCGCCGCCGACGGCTCGATCTTCGAAGGGCCGACGTCGACCGTCGTGCTGGCGAAGGGCCGGACGCTCTACACGCCGCCGTCGAGCATCGGCATCCTGCCGGGCACCACCCAGGCTGCGCTGTTCCGCGGCGCCGAAAAGGCGGGCTGGACGACCAAGGTGGAGCCGCTGGCGGTCCGCGACCTCGTCGAGGGCGACGGCGTCTTCATGGCTTCCAGCGTGCGGAAGCTGACCCGCGTGCACACGCTGGACGGCGAGCGCCTGCCCGACTCCTCGGCCGTGTACACCGAGCTCGTGGCGGCTTACGAGGGCGAGTACGCCTGAGTGATCCGCACGACCGCCGGCGCGACGGCTTCGGCCCGGTACGCGGCGATCTTGTGGTGGCCGTCGACGATCAGCTCGCGTTCGCCGACGGCCAGCACCACCGCGACCGGCCGGTGCCCGGTGCGGATGGCGGTCCGGTAGTACCCGACGCGGGCCTCGTCGGACGGCGGCCAGACGTCGGTCGGCGTCAGCTCCTGGTCGGCGGCGAGCCGTTCCGGGCCGCTCACGCGGTAGTCGCCGTCGACGAGCAGGTCGAGGACGGGCCCGAGCGTGGTGGCCAGCGGGCGGCGCAGCTGCCCGGTCGCGAGTGCGATCCGCAGCGATTGCGGGAGCTCCGCGCGCGCCTGCGTGTTCACGTCGAGGAAACCCGTGCCACCGCTGATCGTCACCTGTTCCACAGCTATCAGGACGGGTGACGGCGCGACATGGTTCCAGCCCCTACCCGGACGGGTGCACCGGGTGACTCCGGTCTCACCTGCCTGGCGGTACCGGACTTTCAGGACATCCGGAAGCGGACGCGGGTGCCCGGCCGGGTCTGCGCGAGCGCGCTCAGCGCCGTCGCGCGGACGACGGCCGCGACGGGGTAGCCGCCGGTGGTCGGGTGGTCGGCGAGAAACACCACCGGCCGTCCGTTCGGCGGCACCTGGATCGCGCCCGTGAGGACGCCTTCGCTGGGCAGCTCGCCGTCGATCGCGCGGCGCAGCGGGGTCCCGTCGAGGCGCAGGCCGACGCGGTTCGACTCGGCCGTGACCGTCCACCACGCCGAGAGCCCGCCGGCGGCGTCGTCGAGCCAGTCGTCGCGCGGGCCCAGCGTCACGGGCACGACCAGCTCGCCCGGCGCGGGCACGGGGACGACGACGTCCGCGCCCGCCGGGATTCCCGTGGGCGAGCCGAGCGGGAGCACGTCGCCGGCGTGCAGCGGTTCGGGCCCGATACCGGACAGGACGTCCCGGGATCGGCTGCCCAGCACCGGTTCGACGGCGATGCCGCCGGACACCGCGAGGTAGCAGCGCAGCCCGGTCGTCGGGGTGCCGATCGCCAACGTCTGCCCGGCGCGGACCGGAACGGGCGTGTGGGAGCCGAAAGCCCGGCCGTCGACGGAAACCGGGACCGCCGGGCCGGTGACGGCGACGGTCGCCGGGGCCGTGAACCGCACCGAGAGGCCGCCGAGCAGGGCTTCGATCCCCGCGGCGGCTTCGGCGTTGCCCACCAGGCGGTTCGCGAGCCGCAGCGACGCCGTGTCGAGGGCTCCCGAAGGGGCGACGCCGAGGTGGGCGTAGCCGGGCCGGCCGAGGTCCTCGACCAGCGCGTACCGGCCCGGGTCCAGGACTTCCAGGCTCCTCATCGGACGCTCCGGAAGCGGACGCGGTCGCCCGGCGCGAACAACGCCGGGGGGTCCGCGTGCGGGTCGAACAGCGTCGCCGGCGTGTGCCCGAGCAGCCGCCAGCCACCCGGCGATTCACGCGGGTAGACGCCGGTGAACTCGCCGGCCAGCCCGACCGAGCCGGCCGGGACGCGGGTCCGCGGCGACTCCAGCCGCGGCTGGCGCAGGGGTTCCGGCAGGCCGGTCAGGTAGCCGAAGCCGGGCGCGAACCCGGTGAACGCGACCGTGTAGACGGCCCCGGTGTGCAGCTCGACGACGGCGTCCGCGGAGATCCCGGCGTCCGACGCGATCAGCTCGAGGTCCTCGCCGTCGTAGCGGACGTCGAGGGTGACTTCGCGCGGCTCGCCGGCGGGCGGGTGGGTCAGGTCGGCGCCGTCGAGCAGTGCCCGCACCGCGGCGACGTCCCCGACGACCAGCAGGCTGCGCGCGCCCGGGACGAGGTCGACGACCCCCGCGGGGCGGGCGGCCAGGACGGTCGCGTGCGCGGCCCGCAGCTGCTCGAGGGAGTCGCAGTCGAGCAGGGCGGCGTCCTCGCCGCACCGCCGCCAGCGCACCGGCGTCAGCCGACGACGCGGTGCAGCAGGGCGGAGCTGTGGGGCTGCATCTCCTGGCCGACCATCGCGCGCTCCTCGACGTAGCCGAGGGAGCCGTCGATCAGGCCGTACAGCCGCTGGGCGGCCGTGACGTCCTTCGCCGTGGCCGTGCGGACCACCGCGTCGGTGCCGAGCTCCCAGGACGTCTGGTTGCGCGGCTTGCCGTAGTACAGCTCGACGATGCCGGTGTTGTGCGTGAGCAGCAGCTCGATGGTGTCGTCCTCCTGCGGCCGCCAGAACCCGGACTCGCGGGCGGCGGGGCGGACGACGTTGCCGTCGTCGTCGAGCAGCCAGGCCCGGGCCTCGTGGATCAGGAACGGACGGCCGTCGTGCGAGATCGTGAGCTGCTGCGCGAACTTGCGCGGGCCGTCGATGGTCGGGTAGTCGACCTCGCCTTCACCGCGCCACACGCCGACGAGCGGCAGCAACGCGAGGCAGGCGTCGTTGAGGTTGGCCCCTTCGCGCAGGTTCGCGGTGTCGTTGGGGATGGGCAGGTCGTCCCACAGCGGGAGGTTGCGCGCCCGGGTGCTCTCCGCGCGCACCTCCGCTGCCGCGATGGCTTCGTCGCCGCTGGCCGTCATGGGTCAGCGCTGGTCCGCGTAGAGCCGGTAGACGACGTACACGGCGAACCAGGTGATCGCGATGCCCGCCAGCACCAGCAGGGTCGTAAACAGGATTTCCACGCCTCGGAGGATAGTCCGACCGGCCCCACGCGGCCCGGCGCAGGGTCGCCGCGGTGAGCACGGTCACCGACAGCAGGACCAGCCCGGCCACCGCCACGGCCGAAAAGCCGTGAGGGGCACCCTCATGGACTCGAAGCCCATGAGGGTGCCCCTCACGACGAACGAACTCAGGCGACCGAGATCGCCAGCTGGTGCACGCCGGGGCCGTCGGCCGAGACCGACGCTTCGCCGTTGCCGGTGCGGTGCAGGGCGCGGACCGTCCAGTCGCCCGGCGCCGCGTAGAAGCGGAAGTCGCCGTCGGCCGAGGAGACCACCTCGCCGGTGAAGTCGCCGCCGCCGTCGAGGAGGCGGACGAAGGCGCCGCCGACCGGCCCGTTCTCGCCCGTCACCTTGCCGGCCAGCACGACCTGGCCGCGCGTGTCGTAGTCCGCCGGCGTGGCCACCTGGGCCGGTGCGCCGCAGCTGTCGTCAACCGCCATCACTTAGCTCCCAACTCGACCGGCACGCCGACGAGCGAGCCGTATTCCGTCCATGAACCGTCGTAGTTCTTGACGTCCTCGTAGCCCAGCAGCTCGTGGAGCGCGAACCACGCGATCGAGGAGCGCTCGCCGATGCGGCAGTAGGCGATGGTGCCCTTGCCCTCGTCGATGCCCTCGTCCTTGTACAGCTCCTTGATCTCTTCCTCGGTCTTGAAGGTGCCGTCCTCGTTGGCGACCTTCGCCCACGGCACGTTCAGCGCGCCGGGGATGTGACCGGGAACCTGGGACTGCTCCTGCGGCAGGTGCGCCGGGGCGAGCAGCTTGCCGGAGAACTCGTCCGGGGACCGCACGTCGACGAAGTTCTTCGCGCCGATCGACTGGACGACCTCGTCGCGGAAGGCGCGCAGGGTCAGGTCCTGGTCCTGCGCCTTGTACTCGGTCGCGGCGCGCTTGACCTCGTCGGAGTTCAGCTCGCGGCCGTCGAGCTCCCACTTCTTGCGGCCGCCGTCGAGCAGCGCGACCTTTTCGTGGCCGTACAGCTTGAAGTACCAGTACGCGTACGCGGCGAACCAGTTGTTGTTGCCGCCGTAGAGGACGACGAGGTCGTCGTTCCCGATCCCCTTCTCCGACAGGAGCTTCTCGAAGCCCTCCTTGGAGACGAAGTCGCGGCGCACCCCGTCCTGCAGGTCGTTCCGCCAGTCGAACTTCACCGCGCCCCGGATGTGGCCGGCGTCGTAGGCGGTGGTGTCCTCGTCGACCTCGGCGAACACGACGCCGGGGGTGTCCAGGTTCTCCTCGGCCCACTGAGTGGTGACCAGGACGTCTTCACGGCTCATGGAACGGACTCTCTTTCTGGGGTTGAACTTTCAGGACGCGCGGGCGGGGGTGAAGCGCTTGATGAGCAAGAACATTTCGCAGCCGAGGCAGAAGTCGAAGGCGGCGTTGAGGAAGGCGGCGAACAGCGCGAACGCCGTCGCGACGATGCCGAGCGGGGTGAGCCCGGTGGCGAAGCCGATCGTGCCGACCAGTGCGAACACGAACCCGACGGCCTGCGCGAACCGCAGCGGCGCCGCGTCCTCGCGCTCGTCGGTCGGGCCGAGGCGCGGGGCCACGAGCGTGCGGTACACGATCGAGTAGGGCGCCGGCTTGAGCCCGACGAAGGCGCCGATGGCGAACACGACGGTCTGCACCGCCAGCAGCGGCCACCACTCGGTGACCAGGACGACCGCGAGCACGATCGTGGTCAGGATGGCGGCGAACCGCGGGCCTCGCGGGTCGACGGCCGGTCCGGCGGACATGGATCCTCCAGCTGGAGCAGGGAGATTACGTGCGAACGGCACGCGTCAGCGGCATCAGGGCTGGCGGGGACGGGCGTGGTTCAGCGCCGGTCGGACGACGCGCGACACAGGCTGCTGCGGACGCGGCAGAGGTCTACTGCGCGTCGCTGCGTGAGGAACGTGCTCAGCCTGGTCACGGGTGCGAGCGTACCCAGCTCTCCCTCAGGGTGGGAACCACGTTCACACTCTGGGAGAAATCCCAATTCATGGGAAGGTCCCTGGTCAGGGCGTCCGAGTCGTGAGATGCGGCTGCAACGCGGCCAGCAGCTCGGGTCCTTTCGGGACGCCGCCGACGCGCAGCAGCTCCCGGCCGTCCGGGGTCAGCGCGATCGTGGTCGGCGTCCGCAGCACGGACAGCGACTGCGCGACCTCCGGCTGGTTCGTGACGTCGAGTTCGACGTGGTGCAGGCCGTCGGTCCGCTCGGCGAGCGGGGCGAGCACGGCCTTCGCGTGCCGGCAGGGCGCGCAGAAGGTGGTGGAGATCTGGACCAGCGTCACGGCGGACGCCGGGTCGAGGGCGGCGGCGACGGGACCGGGCAGCTCACGCACGGCGGGCTTCGCCTCGCGCACGCGCCCGTTGCGGGCCTTCAGCAGGACACCGACGGCCGCGGCGGCCACCAGCGTCGCCGCGAGCACCCACAGTCCCGTCACCGCACCGCTCCTCTACTTGCTCAGGTCCGCGAAGGACACATTGGTCGCTTCGCCCTTGATCGTGACCGATCCGCTCTGCACCCGCACGCCGGTCGGGGTGACCGACAGCGGCAGGTCCTTCGTGCTGATCGACGCCTTGAAGTTCGGCAGCAGCGCCTTCTGCACCGCCGCGGGGACGACCGTGGTCTCCTGGTCGTTCCCGAACTGCAGCCGCTTGGGGATGAAGTTGATCGTCCCGCCCTTCGCGTCGGCTTCGATCATCGCGAAGCAGAAGATTTCCAGATCCTTGCCCGCGAACTGAAGGTGTCCCGAAATGCGGACACCGGTGCTCGACTCGTCGACGGGCTGGCCGTCGGCCCCGGTCGTGGTGGTCGGCGCCGGCTCGCTCTGGCCGGCGTCGCCGTTCTCGACGTAGTCGGTGCTCGACGGCTCGATCCGCAGGTCCTTGATCTTGTCCAGCGGCGAGAGACGGGCCAGGTCGGCGGCCTTGATGGTGACCGCGCCGGTCAGCTCGCCGATGGTGATCGCCTTCGTGTTGCCCGAGGTGAGGTCGGACAGCGGCGCCGAGACGTTCTCCAGCTCGGCGTTCACCGCGACGTCCTGGAGCTTGTCCGCGACCGGGATGCCGGCGGCGGACACGCTGATGTGACTGTAGTCACCGCCGAGCGCCTGCGTGAGGAACGGGAAGCCGTGGATCGTCACCGACGGGTCGTCGGTCAGCTGCAGCTGCGTGCGGGCCTTCTGCGAGATCATGTGCTCGGCGTACGCGGCGGCCCCGAAATCGGCGCCGACCAGCAACAGCACCAGGACGACCAGTGCGATCACCCAGCGCCGGGCCCGGCGTCCGCGGCGCCGCGCGTCCGGCGTCGGTCCGGGTCGGTCGTCCCGGGTCACGGGCCTGCTCACCATCGCGTCCGTACTCCTGTTCGTCGGGTCCACCGGGGTTTCTCCAGGTGTGATCGATCCAGCAAGGGTTAGGTGCCGGGCGTTCGAGCCGCTATTCTCACTTAGCACCGAACAACGCCACCGAGCGGCGACGATTTGTGGAGGCGGTGCGGCTCATGAGCCTGGACCTTCTGGTGCTGACTGCGGAAGCCGACGCCACTGCGGTGCTTCCCGCGCTGGACCTGCTGCCGCACACCGTACGCGTCCGCCCGCCCGAGGTGACGGCCCTGCTCGACGCGGGCCACCGGGACGTCATCGTCCTCGACGCCCGCAGTGACCTGGCCTCGGCGAAGAGCCTCTGCCGGCTGCTCAAGGGCGCGGGTGAAGACGAGGCGGCCACGCCGATCATCGCCGTCGTCGGCGAGGGCGGCCTGGTGGCGGTCAGCGCCGAGTGGCGCACCGACGACATCCTCCTGCCGACCGCGGGCCCGGCCGAGGTCGACGCCCGGCTGCGGTTGGTCACCACGCGCGACGGCGGTTCCGCGCAGGTCGACGCCGAGCTGCGGGTCGGCGAGCTGGTCATCGACGAGGCGACCTACACCGCGCGCCTGCGCAAGCGCACCCTCGAGCTCACCTACAAGGAGTTCGAGCTGCTCAAGTACCTCGCCCAGCACGCCGGCCGGGTGTTCACCCGCGCCCAGCTGCTGCAGGAGGTCTGGGGCTACGACTTCTTCGGCGGCACGCGCACGGTCGACGTCCACGTCCGGCGGCTGCGCGCCAAGCTCGGTCCGGAGCACGAGCAGATGATCGGCACCGTGCGCAACGTCGGCTACAAGTTCGAGCGGCCGGCCAAGGCCGGCGTGCCCCGCCAGCCGGTCCCGGCCGAGGCGCCGGCGGAGACCCCCGAACTCGCGCACTGACACCACCACACTTCTCAGGACGCGGCGAGAACCGTCGCGTTGCCTCTCCCGCGGGTACGGTCGCAGGGTGAGTGGTGAAGGCGAGTGGCGGCAGGAACTGGACGAAAAGCAGCTCGAGGACGTCCGCGGGCTGCTGCTGGCCGTCCGCGAGGCCGACGGGCGGCCCGAAGTGGCGCCCGGCGGGCCGCTACCCGGCGAGTTCGACGGCGGTGAACACCTCGTCGCCTGCATCGACGACGACGTCGTCGGCTACGCCCACGTCGACACCACCGGTGACTCCTTCGGGCACCAGGTCGCGGAGCTCTTCGTGCACCCGGCCCATCGCAACCGCGGCTACGGCGCGAAGCTGCTTCAGGCGCTCGACGAGCGTGCCGCGGTCGGCTTCCGGATCTGGGCGCACGGCGACCACCCCGCCGCGCGGAAGCTGGCGCTGAAGACCGGCCTGGAGCGCAAGCGCGAGCTGCTGATCCTGCACACCGACGTCGAGGGCGCGGACTGGCCCGAGCCGGTGCTGCGCGACGGCGTCTCGCTGCGGACTTTCGTGCCGGGGCAGGACGAGGACGCCGTGGTCCGGGTGAACGCGCGGGCCTTCGACTGGCACCCCGAGCAGGGCGCGCTGACCGCCGACGACATCCGCGCCGACGAGCGCCGGCCGTGGTTCGACCCCGAGGGGTTCTTCCTCGCGGAAGAGCGCGGCGAAGTCATCGGCTTCCACTGGACAAAGGTGCACGAGGCCACCCCGGGCCGGTTCGGCGGCGAGCGCGTCGGCGAGGTCTACGTCGTCGGCGTCGACCCGGCGGCGCAGGGCGGCGGGCTCGGCCGGGCGCTGACCCTCGCCGGGCTGCGGTACCTCGCGAGCCGGGGGCTGGGCCAGATCATCCTGTACGTCGAGGGCGACAACGCCCCGGCGCTCGCGGTCTACACGAAGCTCGGGTTTTCCCGTCACGAAACCGACGTCCAGTACGGTCGGTGACCACGGTGGACGGGGTGCGAGCACCCCGTCACGGTGTGCGAACGCGCAGGTCACGGCGCGGACACGGCACCCTATCGGGGTAGTAGCACTGCTCACATCCGGAGCCTTGTTCACTTTTCGTTCACCTGGACAGGGGTGACCGTCCACCGGCGCTGCCTAATGTCCGGATCCGGCGCGGCAGCACGCCGCGACGACCCGGTCAAGCTCCTGATGGAGGAAACAGCAGTGAAGATCATGCGGCCCCTGAGCGCGGTGGGCATCGTCGCGAGCGCCGCCCTCGTGCTCGCCGCCTGTGGTTCCGACCCCGCGGCGACCAACAGCGGCAGCTCGAACTCGGCTTCGGCGCCCGCTGCGACCGGCACCGCCGCCGTGGAATGCGGTGGCAAGAGCCCGCTCTCCGCGGAAGGTTCGTCGGCCCAGAAGAACGCCATCGACATCTTCACGCAGCAGTACAGCAAGAAGTGCGCGGGCCAGCAGGTCAACTACAACCCGAGTGGCTCGGGCGCCGGCGTCAAGCAGTTCAACGCCAACCAGATCGACTTCGGCGGCTCGGACTCGCCGATCAAGGACGCCGACGCCGCGGCCGCCAAGGCCCGCTGCGCCAGCGACGCCTGGAACATCCCGCTGGTCGTCGGCCCGATCGCGGTCGCCTACAAGCTGTCCGGTGTGGACAAGCTGACGCTGACCCCGTCGGTGACCGCCAAGATCTTCAGCGGTGGCATCACCAAGTGGAACGACCCGGCCATCAAGGCGGTCAAGGGCAACGAGAGCCTGAACCTGCCGGACAAGGCCATCCAGGTCGTCTCGCGCGCCGACGAGTCGGGCACCACCGACAACTTCCAGAAGTACCTCGGCGCGGCCGCGAAGGCGGACTGGACCAAGGGCGCCGGCAAGAAGTTCAACGGTGGCGTCGGCAACGGTGCGCAGGGCTCCAACGGTGTCGCGACCGCGGTGAAGGCCTCCGACGGCGGCATCACCTACGTCGAGGGCGCGTTCGCCAAGGACGGCCTGACCCCGGCCCTCATCGACAGCGGCTCCGGCGGTGTCGAGCTCAACGCGGCGAACGTGGCGAAGTCACTGGACGCGGCGAAGTTCCTCAAGGACGGCTCGAACGACCTCGCGCTCGACCTCAACGGCATCTACGCCAGCAACACCGCGGGTGCCTACCCGCTGCTGCTGACGACCTACGAGATCGTCTGCTCGAAGTACGCGAACCCGGATGTCGCGAAGGCCGTCAAGGCGTTCCTGACGGTGGCCGCCACCGACGGTCAGCAGCCGCTGTCCGCCAAGGGCTACGTGCCGATCCCGCAGTCGCTGCAGACCAAGGTCCTGGCCGCCGTCAAGGCGATCTCCTGAACCGGCATTGCGACTGACATCCGAGTGATAGAGGCTGGTCAGAAGTAGCTGATGAGCGAGTCATCCTCGACGCGAACGCCCACCGGCGACCCCGGTGGGCGTTCGTCGTCCGCCACGACGCCCCCGGAGGTCCCGATTTCGGAGCAACCAGCCCCGCCGGCGGCGCCGCAGCCGCCCGCGGGCGAGAAAGCGAAGAAGGTGCGGCCCGGTGACCGCATCTTCCAGAACCTGACCACCGGGGCCGGGATCTTCGTCGTCGCCCTGATCGGCCTGATCGGGCTCTTCCTGCTCATCCAGGCGATCCCGGCGCTGCAGGCCGACAAGGCCAACTTCCTCACCAACCACGGCTGGTCGACCAGCGACCCGGCGAACATGTCGTTCGGCATCCTCGACCTGCTCGAGGTCACCGTGGCGACCTCGGTCGTGGCCCTGATCATCGCGATGCCGGTCTCCCTGGGCATCGCCCTGTTCCTGACCCAGTACGCGCCGAAGCGGCTCGCGCGGCCGTTCGCGTACGTCATCGACCTGCTCGCCGCCGTGCCGTCGATCATCTTCGGTCTCTGGGGCATCCTCGTCTTCGCCCCGGCGATCGAGCCGTTCTCCCAGTGGATCAACGACACGTTCTCGTGGTTCCCGCTGCTGGCCCCCGGCAACGTCGCGCCGAGCGTGCGCGGCACGATCTTCACCGCCGGCATCGTGCTGGCCGTGATGATCCTGCCGATCATCACCTCGCTCTCCCGTGAGGTCTTCGAGCGCACGCCGACCCCGCACATGGAGGGCGCGCTCGCGCTCGGTGCCACCCGCTGGGAGGTCATCCGCACCACGGTGCTCCCGTTCGGCAAGGCCGGGTACGTGGGCGCGTCCATGCTCGGCCTCGGCCGGGCACTGGGTGAGACGATCGCGCTGGCCGTGATCCTGCTGATCCCGCAGGGCAAGAACTTCGACTGGAGCCTCTTCGACGGCGGCGCCACCTTCGCCTCGAAGATCGCCGCCAACTACAGCGAGTTCAACAACGAGGTCTCGGCGGGCGCGTACATCGCGGCCGGCCTGGTGCTGTTCGTGCTCACCTTCCTGGTGAACTTCGCGGCCCGGTCCGTCATCGGCAAGAAGGGAGACCGAGCATGACCAGCACGCTCGAAGCCCCGGCCACGACCCCCGCGTTCCAGCAGGTCAGCCTGGCCCGCAAGGTCAAGAACGGCGTCGCGACCACGCTGGTCTGGCTGTCGTTCCTGATCGCCGTCGTCCCGCTGGTCTGGGTGCTGTACACGGTCATCGCGAACGGCATCAAGCGCATCCCGTACTCCAACTGGTGGTCGCAGGACCTGGGCAACTTCCTGTCCGACGAGGTCGGCGGCGGTGTGCTGCACGCCATCATCGGCAGCCTGCTGCAGGGTCTGGTCTGTGCGGTCATCGCGGTGCCGATCGGCATGCTCGTCGCGATCTACCTCGTCGAGTACGGCCGCGGCAAGCTCGCCAAGGCCACCACGTTCATGGTGGACATCCTCTCCGGTGTCCCCTCGATCGTCGCGGCGCTGTTCATCTACGCGCTCTGGATCACCACGTTCGGCCTGCCGCGCAGCGGTTTCGCCGTGTCGCTGGCCCTGGTGCTGCTGATGATCCCGGTGGTCGTCCGCTCGTCGGAAGAGATGCTGCGGATCGTCCCGGACGACCTGCGTGAGGCCTCCTACGCGCTGGGCGTGCCGAAGTGGAAGACGATCATGAAGATCGTGCTCCCGACGGCCATGTCCGGCATCGTCGGCGGCGTCATGATGGCGCTGGCCCGCGTGATGGGCGAGACGGCGCCGCTGCTGGTCCTGGTCGGCTACTCCGCCTACACGAACTGGGACATCTTCAGCGGCGAGCAGGCGGCGCTCCCGCTGCTGATGAACAACGAGCGCGTCACCAACTCGATGGATCCCGGCTCGGTCGGCTTCGACCGGATCTGGGGCGCCGCACTGACCCTGGTGATCATCATCGCGCTGATCAACCTCCTCGCCACCGTGTTCGCGCGCCTCGTCGCCCCGAAGAAGAAGTGAGCTGTTCCTGATGGCCAAACGACTCGATGTCAAGGACGTCGACATCTACTACGGCAAGTTCCACGCCGTGGACGGTGTCACCCTCTCCGTGCCACCGCGCAACGTCACCGCGTTCATCGGCCCGTCGGGCTGCGGCAAGTCGACGGTGCTGCGCACGCTCAACCGCATGCACGAAGTGATCCCCGGCGCCCGCGTCGACGGCCAGGTGCTGCTCGACGGCGAGGACATCTACGCGTCGGCGGTCGACCCGGTCCAGGTCCGCCGCACGATCGGCATGGTTTTCCAGCGCCCCAACCCGTTCCCGACGATGTCCATCAAGGACAACGTCGTCGCGGGCCTGAAACTCGGTGGCACCAAGGGCAAGAAGACCCTCGACGACATCGCCGAGCGCGCCCTGCGCGGCGCGAACCTCTGGAACGAGGTCAAGGACCGCCTCAACAAACCGGGCGGCGGCCTCTCGGGCGGTCAGCAGCAGCGGCTCTGCATCGCCCGCGCGATCGCGGTCCAGCCGGACGTCCTGCTGATGGACGAACCGTGCTCGGCGCTGGACCCGATCTCGACGCTCGCGATCGAGGACCTGATCGGGGAGCTGAAGAAGGACTACACGATCGTCATCGTCACGCACAACATGCAGCAGGCAGCGCGGGTTTCCGACCAGACGGCGTTCTTCAACCTCGCCGGCGTCGGGCAGCCGGGCCGGCTGGTGGAGCTCAACGACACGGAGAAGATCTTCTCCAACCCGGACGAAAAGGCCACGGAGGATTACATTTCCGGCCGCTTCGGCTGAGTAGTCGTTGTCGGGGAAGGCCTTTCTCGCCGGTGCTCGGGGTCGGCGAGAAAGGCCTTTCTTTTGTCCAAAGTGGAGCAATGCGGTGTCTTCGCAAAAAAGGCCCCCGGCGCCGGCCGGGGGCCTTTCTCGTTGGTGCGGCTCAGATGTCGTCGTCCGAGCCGTAGCCCGGCATCTTGCCGGTGACCACGAAGATCATCCGCTTCGCGACCGACACCGCGTGGTCGGCGTAGCGTTCGTAGAAGCGGCCCAGCAGCGTCACGTCGACCGCCGCGGCGACGCCGTGCGGCCACTCGCGGTCCATCAGGACCGTGAAGAGGTGGCGGTGGATGTCGTCGACCTGGTCGTCGTCGGACTCGAGCGTCTTCGCCGCTTCGACGTCCTTCGTCTTGATGACCTGCTCGGTCGAGCGGGCCAGCTTGACCGCGACCTCGCCCATCTCGGCGAAGTACGGGCGCACGGCGTCGGGCAGCACCGGGTCGGGGTGGCGGCGCCGCGCGGCCTTCGCCACGTGCAGCGCCAGATCGCCCATCCGCTCCAGGCTTTCCGCGGCGTGGATCGCCGCGAGGACGGTGCGCAGATCGGTCGCCACAGGCGCCTGCAGGGCCAGCAGGGCGTACGCCTGCTCTTCGCACTGGGCGCGTGCGTCGTCGACCTTGGCGTCGTCGCTGATCACCTGCTCGGCGAGACTGAGATCGACCTCCAGCAGTGCCCTCGTGGCCCGCTCCATGGCGTCGGCGACCTGGACCGACATGGCGGCCAGGTTGACGGCGAGCTGTTCGAGTTCGACATGGTAAGCCTCACGCATGGCCCAACCCTACGGCCAACCGTGACCAAACACCGCATCGCCGGGTGAACCGCACGTGAACCCGGTCTAACGATCCTCGCGGATCAGCCCGTGGTGCTGTTCTTCTTGCTCGTCGTGGTGCTCTTGGAGCTGCCCGTCTTCGACTTCGACGTGCTGGTCGGCGGAGCCTGCTCGCTCGGCGGGACCGGCGCGTTCGCGTCCGGCAGCGGGGTGTTGTTGCGCAGCGCGTCGAAGAGCGACTTCGTCTTGCTGCGGACGAGGACCTCGTTGCCGCGGCTGTTGGGCAGGCCGACCGTCGGCACGGTCAGGAAGGTGATCTTCGAGGAGTCGAGGCCCTTCATCGACTGCGCCAGCGTCATCATCTGCTTGACGCCGAGGTTGTCGCCGAAGGTGGCCTTCGCGAAGGCGGTGATGAAGTCGCTGAGCTTGCCGGGGTCGAGCACGACGTCCGACGACATGACCTTCCGCAGCAGCGCGCCGATGAACTCCTGCTGCCGCTTGATCCGGCCGTAGTCCGACGTCGGGTCGCCCTTGACGTGCCGGGCGCGCACGAAGTTCAGCGCCTGGTCGCCCGAGATCGTCACGTCGCCGGTCTCCATCAGCACCTTGCCGAGGGTCGTGTCGTCGATCGGGGTCTCGTTGTGCACGGTGACGCCGTGCACGGCGTCGACCATTTCCTTGAAGCCGTTGAAGTCGATGCCGACGAAGTGGTTGATCCGCAGACCGGTGAGCTGCTGGATCACCTTGGTGGTGCAAGGCGGGCCGCCGACCGCGTAGGCGGTGTTGAGCTTCGCGATCTTCTGCTCGGGGACCTTCTCGTCGGTCGTCTTGCTCTGCGCGGGATCCCAGCGCTGGCACTCGGGCCGGTCGATCTCGAGGTCACGCGGGAAGGACGTGACGACGACCCGCTTCCGGTCCGCGGGGATGTGCGCCACCATCACGGTGTCGGAGCGCGCGCCCGGATTGCTGTCGGCGGTGCCGACGCCCTCCTCGGCGGAGGCGCCGTCCCGGGTGTCGGAGCCGACCATCAGGAAGTTCTCGTCGTTGGCCTGCGCGTCGGCGTCCTGGATGTCGGCGGAGTTCTCGTCGAGCGCGGAGACCTGGGTGAACTTCGCGTCGAAGTACGTCTGGGCGCCCCACGCACCCCCGATCCCGAGGAAGACGAGCCCGGCGACGACCGCGGCGGCGATCCGCCCGAACCGCACCGAGCGCTCGATCTTCCGGGCCTTCTTCTCCTGGAGCCGGGTCTGCGCGGCCTGTTCCTCGGAGACGGCTTCGTCTTCACCCTGCGGCGTGGTGGTGACCACCCGCTGAAGGGCGGTGCGGGTGCTCTCGAGGATCGAAGCGGGCGAGAGCCGCTCACGCCGCACCCGCCGCTTCTCTTCTTCGGCGTTCATCTCGTCGTGCGCGGCGGAGAACCGGGCGAGGGTGTGGTCGATCTTGCGGCGGTACTGGGTCGCCTCGTCGATCGCTTCCATCTCGTCGGTCATGGTGAGGGGATCGAGAGCGGACCGCGGAGGCACGGCGGAGATCCCGTTGGCCCCGTTGGCCGCCGGACGGCCGCCGGCTTCGGGCGCAGCGGTTTCGCGGGCAGCGGCGGGGCTGTCCGGGGTGGCGGCGGGCCGTGCGGCGGCGGGACGGCGAACCGCGGGCCCGTCGGGCGTGGCCGCGCGGCCGGTGTTCTCGTCGAGGGCCGGTGCCCGGCGAGGTGCCGGGCTGTCCGGGGTTCCGGGCGGGCCGACCGGCCGCGCGGTCGCCGGACGCCGCATCGCAGCGCTGTCGGGAGCACGGTGCGGCGCGGGCCCGTCGGGCGCGGCACCACGGCGAGGCGCGGGTCCCTCGGCCGCACGCCGACCGGCGGGGCCATCGGCCGCCATCGGGCGACGGGGGCCTGAGTCTTCGGGCGCAGCCGCACGCCGGGCCGCGGGTCCGTCGTGGCGCAGAGCCGCGTCGTCGGGGCCGGCCGCGCGTCGGCCGTCGGCTGCGGGAGCGTGGCGGGGACCTGCGTCGTCGGGGGCGCCCGCGCGCCAACCGGGTCCGTCAGCTGCGGGAGCGTGCCGCGGACCTGAGTCGTCGGGGGCAACCGAGCGTCGGCCGTCGGCTGCGGGCGTGTGGCGCGTAGGTGCGTCTTCGGGGGCAGCCGAGCGTCGCGGCGCGGGGCTGTCAGCGGGGCTGCGTCGAGGCCCGGCGTCCTCGGGGCCGGCCGCGCGTCGACCGGTGGGGCCGTCGGTTGCGGGAGCGTGCCGCGGACCCGTGTCGTCGGGGGCGGCCGCGCGTCGGCCGATGGGGCCGTCGGCTGCGGGAGCGTGACGGGGACCTGTGTCGTCGGGGGCGGCCGCGCGCCGACCGGGTCCGTCAGCTGCGGGCGTGTGGCGGGGACCTGTGTCGTCGGGTGCGGCCGCGCGCCGACCGGCTGGTCCGTCAGCTGCGGGCGTGTGGCGCGTGGGTGCGTCCTCAGGGCCACGCCGATCCGCGGCCGGGCTGCGCCGAGCCGTGTCGTCGGGGGTCACCGCGCGGCGGCCGTCGAGGGCTCGTCGGGGGGCTCCGCCTTCGGCCGGCGGGGTCGCGTCCGCGCCCGGGCGTCGCGGGCGGCGAGGGGGCTGCTGAGCCGCCGAGGTCTGCTGGGGGCCCGGGTTGGCCGCCGGGGGGCGGCGCTGGAGCGGCGCCTCGGGGGCCGGGGCCGCCGCTGCCGTGCGGCGGGGCTGGCGGGGGCGCGGGGGGCGGGGTTGACGGTTCGCGTCCGTGGGTACTGGGTCTTCGGCGGGCGGCTGCGATGCCCGCGCCCGGGACGGCGGCTCGGCCGCGCGGCGGCCCGGCTGGTCCGGCTCGCGGGGCGGCGTCGGCCGCACCCCGGTGGTCTTGGCCACGACGTCCGAGACGCTGATGCCGCCCTGGTCTTCCATCGACCTGCGTCTACCCGTCCGCGGCCGCGCCGGACCATCGGTGCGGCGACCGGTTCCCGGGCTGTCGTGCTCGTCCGGCACTCGGTCTCCTTCCGCACGATCTCGACTAGGACGTCCTCCCCCGCAGGAGGTGATCGTTCCTCCGGAGGTTTTCGTTATCGTACGGATACCCCCCGTTCGTGACGACACCCTCCCGGAAATTTCTTCACCTTGAGTCGACGAACGGGCGGTGGGCGTCGACAAACGGGTGAAGCCACTGATCGGCAATCCGGAGTAATGCGGTGTTTACGTTACTCAGAGTGGGTTATTAACTGCGTGCTTTGCGCGTCGTGATAGGCCACTTTGTTGCGGCCCGCGCGTTTCGCCGCATAAAGCAGGCGGTCGGCGCTGCGCAGCTGGCGTTCGGGTGACGACGGCGCGCCGGCCTCGTGCGCCAGTCCGGCGCTGATCGTCACGTGCAGCCCGGGCTGGAGTTCTGACCAGGGGTGACGGGCGACGCGCACGCGGGCCGCGTCGACGATGCCGATCGCGTGCCCCGCGTCGACGCCGGGCAGCCAGAGCACGAACTCCTCGCCGCCGTAGCGGGCGCAGAAGCCGTCCGGCGGCAGTTCCTCCTGCAGCAGATCGGCCACCCGACGGAGGACGCGGTCGCCGACGAGGTGACCGTACGTGTCGTTCACGCGCTTGAAGCGGTCGAGATCGACGAGCGCAATACCGAGTGGGCGACGGTCGGTGAACGGTCCGTAGAGCCGCTCGTCGAGGTAACGGCGGTTGTAGCTCGACGTCAGGGCGTCGCGCAGGCTGCCGTCGCGGGCGATGTCCAGCGCGGACCGCAGGTGCTGGTAGGCGCGGCGCCAATCGCCTTGGGTCGCGAAGAGGCTCGCGACGGCTTCGTGCAGGCGGAGCAGGTCCGGCGGCCGTGGGCGGCCGGTCCGGCTCAGCGCGCCTTCGCCCTCGGCGACCATGCCCACCTCCACCACCCCTTGGTTGTCGTCGCGGCGGAGGCCACCCTTGAGGCGTCGGTGCGGACGAAGGTGAATTTCGCTCAAACGGGACAGTACCGGTGACTCTGCGGAGTGTTCCGGTCAGAGGCCCGAGAACGGCTCGATGCCTTTGAGCTGGGCGAACTGATCTTTGGCCCAGTAACTCACATCAGCCGTGACGTCGTTCAGTAGCTCCGTGTAGTCGCTCCAGGCAATCCAGCGCCAGTCGCCGACCTCGGCCGGGTTCGGCGCCGGCTCGTCGTCGGTCCACGCGGCGAACACCGGGCAGAACTCGTTCTCGACGATCCCCTGGAACGGCGGCGTCCGGTAGCGGTAGTTCGGCAGCACGCAGCGCAGCCCGGACAGCGAGGGCAGCCCGATCTCGTAGCCCGCGCGTCGGCGGACGGCGTCTTCGAGGGACTCACCGGGTGCGGGGTGGCCGCAGACGCTGTTGGTCCAGACCCCCGGCCAGACCTTCTTGTCGAGCGCGCGCTGGGTGATCAGCAGGGCGTTGTCGCTTCGCCGCAGGACGTAGCACGAGAAGGCCAGGTGCAACCGGGTGTGCTCGTGGTGACTGGCCAGCTTCGGGCCGGTTTCGCCGGTGGGCACGCCGTCTTCGGTGACGAAGACGACCTGCTCGGTCTCGGGTTCGGTCGCGGTATCCACGCGCCCCAGTGAACACGAACGCGCCGAACCGGCCGTACCGCGAGGTGGGTGGGTTACCCGTGATCCGCCCGGCGGGGTGACGGGCGGTTACCGCGCGTGGAGGTGCTCGACGAGCAGCGTGGTGACGGCCTCCGGCGCCTCCTCCGGAACCCAGTGCGTGACGTCTTCGAGCATCTCGAACCGGTACGGCCCGGTGACCCAGTTCGCGGTGTCGAGCGCGGCGGTCGACCCGAAGGAGACGTCCTCGGTGCTCCAGACGTACAGCGTGGGCACGGCGATCTTCCCGATCTTCCCGCCCGGCCGCCCCGCCCGGTACCAGTTGAGCGCCGCGGTGAGCGCGCCCGGCTCGGACAGCCGCTGGACGTAGTCGTCGACCTTGGACGGCGCCACCCGCCGCTCGAACATGTCCCGCAGTGCCCGGCCGTCGTTCTCGAGCATCCGCCTCTCGGTGACCCGCGTCTGCCGCCACTCGGTCATGTACCGCGTCCGCAGGTGCTTGTCCTCATCGGTCTTCATGGCCTCGGCGAGCGCGGCGGGGTGCGGCGTGGAGATGACGGCGAGGCTCCGCAACCGATCGGGGTGCGCGTCGGCGGTCCACCACGCGACGGCGGCACCCCAGTCGTGCCCGACGAGGTCGAACCGCTCCCAGCCGAGCGCCTTCGTGATCGTGACGACGTCCTCGACGAGGTGGTCGATCGAGTACTCGGTCGCCTGCTCCGGCCGCACGCCGGGCGAGTAGCCCCGCTGGTCCGGCGCGACGGCCCGGAACCCGAGCACCCCGAGGGTGGCGACCTGGTGCTCCCACTCGACCGCGGCTTCGGGAAAGCCGTGCAGCAGCAACACGGGCCGCCCGTCTTCGGGCCCGGCGGCGATGGCGTCGAAGGTTCCGGCCTCGGTGGGGATGCTGATGTGGTCGATCACAGGGCCGAATCTACTTGCTTCGGTCCAGGGCGTGCCCCCCGAGCGGCACGGTCACTTGGAGCTCGACGTGGTTCCCGGGCTACTCGGCCGGCGGGGTTGGTGCTCCGGTTCTGCGGTACAGGGCGCGGATGTCCTCGCCATCCTTGGCCCGGCGCAGCATCAGCTTGTACTTGAGGACGTCGGAGAGCGGGGCGAAAGGGATGCCGTCGATGAGTTCCGCGCGCGAGATCAGGTCGTCGGTGTCCCACTCGGGTGAGACCCACCGCTCCGAGACTTCGATGCGGCCATCGCACAGCTTCCAGAGCCGGTCTCCGGTGACAGACCCTGTTCCGGGCACACCGTGCGTTTCGGCGTAGCGCAAGGCTTCGCCGCGCGCGACAACATCCAGGTCGTGGAGCCTCTCGGTGAGGTTGTGCGCGAACATGGGGGCACTGCCGAATACGACGTAGTCGCGGGTGTCGAGCCCGAGCGCGGCCAGCTGCCGGAAGAGCGGGTGGTGGCACAGGCTGATGACCACGATCATTCCTTCGGTGGTGCGAGCGGTCGATGGCGGCGCAGCCAGTCGAGCAGAGTGTGTTCTTGCGGTTCGGGTTCGTCGGAGTCTTCGGCCGGCGCCGGTACGGCAGCCAGCGCGCGGATGATTTCCGGTCGTTCCGTTGGGCTGCTGCCCTCCAATGCCTTGTGGAGCCGATCGGTCTCGAACCGCTGCCGGACTTCGGTCCGCCGCAACCTGAGCCAAGCCCTCGTCACCGTCGACAGGGTGACGACGACGGCGACTGTGACCCATTCGAGGTGACCGAGCAGGTTGGCCAGCATCGCGGGCTCACAACGTCGCCGTGCGGTTGCCCTCGGCGATCTCCGCGAGAGCTTCGTTCCTCAGGATGTAGAGGACCTGGCGACCGGTGCCGATCATCTCCTGCTCCTTCAACGCGCGGATGATCTTCTTCACTGAGTCGAGAGACGCGCCGGTCAACGCTGCGACGTCCTGTTGGCTCAACGGCACGGCGAGCCCGCTGTCGGTGGAGCGGCCGATGCCTTTCCCCGCCAGTTCGAGGATGGCTTTCGCGACCTTCTGCTCGACCGCGAGGTCGGACTCGACGACCTTGTTCGTCGCCTGCGATACGCGCTCGTCCGCGGCGACGAGCTGGGCGTGCATCGCGCGGGGGTTGTCGTAGAGGAATTTCAGCCATGCCGTAGCGGGCAGCAGCAGCACTTCCACGGTGTCCATGGCGATCGCGCTGGCCGTGCGCGGCTGAGGGCGGACGGCCGCCATCTCGCCGACGGTTTCCCGCGGCCCGCGGATCGCCACGATGCGTGGCCGCGTGCCGAGGACGACCTTGATGTGGCCCTTCTTAATGAGCAGCGCGAAGTCGGTCTCCTCGCCTTCGCGGAAGAAGGTGTGCCCCTCATCGCGCTTCAAGACCTGACCCACCTCATCAAGGTGCTGCATCTCCTCCTCTGTGAGGAGAGGATGCCCTTGATCTTGAAGCTGCTCGGCCATGTTGTTAAGAGTAATATTACACTTAAGCGAGGGTCAAGTGCTCCATTCGAGCGCTACTTCTGGTCGATGACGTCGCTGACCTGAGCAACTGTGATCAGCGGACTGTAGAGCCGCAGGATGTCGAGGGTTTTGGTGTGGCTTTCGTCGTCCACGCCCGCGCACGCGTCGGACACCACGGTGACCGCGACGCCTGCGTCCGCTGCGGCCAGGGCTGTCGACAGGACGCAGCAGTCCGTCGAGACGCCTGCCAGAACCAACCGGGCGCCGCCGACGCGGGTTGCCAGGCGAGGGGTCCACTTGCCGAAGGTGGTCGCGTCTACTGTGGACGGTGGCTGGAACGCGTCGACGATCTGGTACAGCTGGGCGTCCGGGGGCTGCAGGGCGAAGGGCCACTGCGCGTAGTACTGCTTCCAGGCTCCTTCCGGGCTCGAAGGTGCGACGAACCGCGTGAACACAACGTCGTTGCCGAACGCTGTCACCAGCCTGCGGATCGGGGGGACGACCTCGGCGAAGCGTGGGGTGAACCACGGGCTCGCCGGGTCGGCGAAGACGTTCTGCAGGTCGATGACCGCCAGGACCGCTCTCATGCCGCCTCCTGGGTGCGGACCCGCTGCCGCGTCAGCAATGTGGCCAGGAAGCCCAGCGCCAGCGCCACCAGGACGCCGAGGTTCGCGAACGCCCATGCGCCGTCGCGGCCGCCGAGGCCGAGGGGCTCCAGGAGGTAGCCCTGCCACTTCAGCCAGTCCGCGGACGAGTTCGTCACCAGGCCCCAGCCGAGCGCCGTCGCCACCAGGATCACTGCGATCGGCCCGACGCGGACGTCGCCGTAGCGGCCCGCCGGGTCGAACAGCTCCCGCTCGGCGTAGTCGCGGCGGCGCAGCAGGACGTCCGCGAGCATCACGCCGCACCAGGCCGCCACCGGGACGCCCAGCGTGACCAGGAAACCCTGGAACTGGCCGAGGAACTCGCCGCCGAAGAACACGATGTAGACAGTGCCCAGCACCATCAGCACGCCGTCGACGAGCGCCGCCACCGGGCGGGGCACGCGCAGCCCGGCCGAAAGCAGCGCCAGGCCCGACGAGTAGATGTCCAGCACCGCGCCGCCGACCAGCCCGAGCACCGCGACGATCGCGAACGGCACCAGGAACCACAGCGGCAGCAACGTCGTCAGCGCGCCGATCGGGTCCGCCGCGATCGCCTTGTTCAGGTCCGGTGACGAGCCGGCCAGCAGCAGCCCGAACACCAGCAGCACCAGCGGCGCCACCGACGCGCCGAACGTCGTCCAGCCGACCACCCCGCGGCCCGACGCCGAGCGCGGGAGGTAGCGCGAGTAGTCCGCGGCCGCGTTGACCCAGCCGAGGCCGAAGCCGGTCATCAGGAACACCAGTGCGCCCACCCACTGCTGCGCCGAGCCGGACGGCAGCGCGCTGACCGCCGGCCAGTGCACGTCGCCGGCCACGAGCACCACGTAGACGACCGTGAGTACGCCGGTGATCCACGTGATCCACGTCTGCAGCTTCATGATCGCGTCGAAGCCCAGCACGCCGGCGGCGACGGTCAGCGCCGCGACGACCACCAGCGCGACCACCTTCGTCACCGTGCCGCCGCCCCAGCCGAGGCGGTCGAACACCGTCGCCGTGGCCAGTGTCGCCAGCGCCGTCAGCACGGTTTCCCAGCCGACCGTCAGCAGCCACGAGATCGCCGACGGCAGCCGGTTGCCGCGGACGCCGAAGGCCGCGCGCGAGAGCAGCATCGTCGGGGCCGACCCGCGTTTGCCGGCGATCGCGATGAACCCGCACAGCAGGAACGAGAACAGGATGCCGACGACGCCGGCGACCAGCGCCTGCCAGAACGAGATGCCGAAGCCGAGGGTGAACGAGCCGTAGCTCAGCCCCAGCACCGACACGTTCGCGCCGAACCACGGCCAGAACAGCTGCCGTGGCCTGCCGCGCCGCTCGGCGTCGTCGATCACGTCGAGGCCGTTGGTCTCCACCTCGAGCCTGCGGGAACCGCTCATGTCGTGGCCTCCACCCAGTGGTCGATCTCCGTCCGGCTCGGCGCCGTCGCCGGGCCGGGCCGGGTCACCGAAAGCGCGGCCGCCGCGTTGGCGCGCACGGCGGCGTCGAGGAGGGTACTGCCGCGCAGCAGCTCCGCGGCCAGTACGCCGCAATGCGTGTCGCCGGCGCCGTTGGTGTCCATCGCGTCGACCGCGAAGCCGGGGACCTCGGTGGTCCGGCCGTGTTCGTGCACGCGGCAGCCCTTCGCGCCCTCGCGGACGACGGCGACCGGTGGCAGCTCGCCCAGCACGCCGGCTTCGCGGGCGTTGCAGCTCAGAATGTCTACAATGGACAGTACGTCATGGAGTTCTCCAGGGTTGATTTCGGCCACCAGCGGGCCGGGGTCGAACAGGACCCTCGAGCCGGGCAGCCGGGGCAGCCACTCGACGAGAGCCCTGCGATTGATCTCGTGCAACAGACTGTAGCCAGTCACGTACACCACGTCGTCATCATTTGGGAGGACTTGGTCGAGCAGATCGGGTCGCAGCCGTCCTTCGGCGCCGGTGCCGGTCGCGAAGGTGCGCTCGCCGCTCGCGTCGACCAGCGCGACGACGACGCCGGTGTCCAGCTCCGGCGTCGGTTCGTGGGCCAGTTCGACACCCTCGGCGGCCAGCGCGGCGCGTGCGAGGTCGCCCAGCGCACCGGTGCCGTGGGTGCCCGCGTAGAGCACCCGCGCGCCGGACCGCGCGGCCGCGGCCATCACGTTGAACCCGCCGCCGGGCAAGAGGTTCGTCGACGTCGCCAGGACGTCGCCGCCCGGCGGGGGCAGGGCCGGCACCGCCATGACCAGGTCGAGGACGACCTGCCCGGTGTGCACCAGCCGCCCGGTCATCGACGGCGCAGCTTGAGGAGCTCGTCGACCAGCGGGCCGAATTCCAGCCGGTTCACGCTGAGCACGGTCTCGACGACGTCGGGCCGGAAGGCGTCGACCCCGTGCGCGGCCCCGAGCATCGCCCCGCAGATCGCGGCCACGGTGTCGGTGTCGCCGCCCAGCCCGGCGGCCAGCCGCAGCGCCGCCGGCGGGTCGTCGCCCATGGCCTCGGCCAGCGCGAACGCGGCCACGACGGACTCCTGCGACGCGACCGACGTGCCGATCACCCTGGCGACCGCGTCGGCGACGGCGGCCGGCGCCATGCCCCGCACCCAGCCGCGGGCCCAGCCGATCCGGGCGGCGATCTCCCCGCCGGGCGCCCAGTGCCCGCGCTCCCCGCCGACGACGGCGGCGCGCTCACCCGCGTCGAGCGCTTCGGGCAGGCTCGCGCCGTCGATCCCGGCGGAAACGGCGGCGGCGACCGCGGCGGCGGCCGCGATGCCGAGGCTGGTGTTGTGCGTGACCCGCGCGGTCGCGACGACGGCGTCGACCAGGCGGTGCAGGTCCTCCGAAGGCGTGGCGATGCCGACCGGCGTGACCCGCATGGCGGCGCCGTTGGTGGTGCCGGTGCGGCCGGCTTCCTCGGCCGGAACGCCGTTCTGCAGCCGGGAAAGCGCGCGTTTCGTCGACGGGCCGAGCAGGTCGGCGGAGCCGCGGCGGACCATGTCCGCTTCCCAGATGAGCAGGGCGTCGGCGAAGACGTGCGGCTCGACGGTGCCGCGGCCGTCGATGAGCAGCCGGGCCAGCAGGACGGCCTGCTCGGTGTCGTCGGTGATCGACCCGGCGGGCATCGAGGGCGCGATCGGCTGCTCGGCGACGGCGGTCAGCAGGCCGGTGACCGGCCCGTAGGTGGCGGCGATCGCGGCGCGGGACATCGACTGCGTCGGCATGCCGAGCGCGTCGCCGACCGCCAGGCCGGTGAACGCGCCGAGCGCCCGGTCCCGCGCGCTCACCGGTGTCCGAAGGTGAGGTGGAACTGGAAGCGGTCCGGGTCCAGCAGGCTGACCACCCGCTCGACCAGCCTGCCCTCGGCGTCGACCGAGGTGCGCTCGGCGCGGAGGAAGAGTTCGCCGATGCTGCGGCCGAGGAGTTCGGCGGCGCAGGCGTCCAGGCGTTCGGTGCTGATCCACTGGTCGCCGCCGACGGAGACCAGGCCGGCGGCTTCGAGGGTCTTGGTGAGGGAGCCGTCGCGCAGGCCGGTTTCGGGGAGTTCGGCGAGCGGCCCGACGGCGGGCACGGTGGCGGTTTCCAGGGAAACCCCGCGGTCGTGCTCCCGCCGCAGCCGCCGGACGGCGACGTAGGTCTCCGGCCCGAACTCCTCGTGGAGCGCCTGGTCCCGGACGGTTTCGATGCCGAGGAGTTCGGTGGTGACGGGCGCGCCGGCGTCGGCGAGGGCGCGGGCCCAGCCGATCCGCTGGTCGAGCTGGACGCCGTCGAAGGTGACGAACGACCCGACGCCGGCCTGGGTGGAGATGAGGTCGAGCTGCTGCAGCTCGGACAGCGCGCTGCGGACCGTGCCGCGGCTGACCTGGTACTGCAGGGCGAGCTGGTGCTCACCGGGGAGGCGTTCGCCGTTGGCGAGGCGCCCGGAGCGGATCAGGCCGGTGAGGTCGCCGACCAGCTGCTGCCGCTTGCTGTACATGTACACACCTGTACACCCTGGCATCGTCGCAGGTCAAGCGGCGACGAGCGGCCGGGCGTCCGCCTTCGCCTCGGCGGCGATCAGCTTGCCCGCCTGCTCGGCGACCTTGCCGCCGGCGACCATCATCACCGCGAACGCGCCCACGAAGATGACGGTGCTCAGCCACACCATGGTTTCGATCGGCAGCGTGAAGGCGCCGATGACGCGGGCGGCGGACTCGAGGACGAACCCGATACCCCAGATGACGCTGGTGAGACGCATGATCCGCGAGAACTTCGGCGTGCCGCTGAGGCGTTCCCACGCGGCTTCGTTCTCCGCCTTGCCGCGGGTGAGGAACGGCTGGATCGTCTTGGTCATGATCGGCGCCGCGGTGCACGCGGAGACGAGGATGACGAGCCCGGTGATGCCGCTGCCGAGCGAGTCCTTCGCGATCATCATGCGGGCGTCGCCGGAGACGAAGGTCAGCAGCATGCCGACGACGTTCGTGACCAGGACGACGAGCGCGAGGCCGTTCAGGGTGCGGTCCTTGGCGAACTGGTGGAGCGTCCGGGCGAGCGGGACGACACCGCTGAGGGCGAGCGAGAGGAAGACGCTCGCGCCGAGCGCGTGGAGCCCGTAGTAGACGCCGATCGGGACGGCGATCTCGACGGCGAGGGTCTGGAGCGGGGAACCGTTCTTCGTCATGCGAAAAGCTTGTCGCGGCGAGGGTCCGGGGACGGATGTCGTCCGCCACGACTTCGGCCTGACAGATGTCACGGGCCCGGCCGTGGACGACTTTCGCGGAAGGTGCGGTAAGAGGTCGTGTCCCCGGGGCGACCGGTGGGAACGCAGCTCGCACGCCTGGTGCTGGCGCTGATCGTCGGCGCGGCCTTCCTCCTCGCCAGCTTGCCGAAGGGGGCGACGGCGCTTTCCCAGCGCGAAGATTGGGGATGGCTGACCGAGCCGGTGGCTCGACGCGGCGTTGTCCGGCGTGCCCGGCCTGCTGACCTGGCTCGGCTACGCGCTCCTCGGCTACCTCGGTGCGTTGCTGCTCGTCTCGCTCCGGCACTGGCGGCCCGCTCTGTTCGCGATCGGCGTCGTGGTCGCCGCCCTCACCGCCGTCCTGCCGCACCTGCTCGGCTGCGTCGGTTTCGTCGTCTTCAAGGTCGATGCCTTCGTGGCCACGGTGCCGTCCGCGACTTGGGTGAAGCCGCTCGCGGTGGCGCTGGCGTGGGTGGTCGGCGCGATCGCGGTGTTCGGCGGGCTCGGGCTGCTCTTGGGGCTGGTGCCGCAGGGTTTCTGGGACGCACTGGGCGCGGTGGTGGTCGTGGTGGTCCAGGTGGTGCTCGCGTTGCTCGCCGTCGCCACGGTCGGGCAGCTGTTCGTCGACCAGCTGCGGAGCACGGCGATCGCGGGCAGCGGCCGCAAGGGCGTGGTGATGGGGGCGATCGCCGTGGGGTCGGCCCTCGCGATGCTCATGCTCATCGGGAACGTCCTCGACGCCTGCGACTGGTACCCGGACGCGATGGCGGCCTGGCTCCAGGTGCACCTGCGGAGCAACGGCGCGCCGAGCCTGGACACCTCGGTCGCCCTCGTGGTCGTGGGTTTTTCGGCGCTCGGCGTCCTCGGCAACCTCGGGCGGCTGAAACCGGAGCCGGACTTGGCCGAGTACCGCAGGTCGCTGGTCTACGCGATCATGGGCGGTGCCGCCGCGGTGGCGATCGGCGCGGTCGCCAAGCAGACGGAACGCTGATCCGGCCTCACGTTCCACGGGGCTGCGTCGTCGGGTTCGCATGGGAACGTTCTTGCGTGCTTCGGAGACCTTCGCGGTCTTCCTCTCGGCCGTCACCGCCGGCCTCTTGCTGACCACCCGGAGCGGGCACCCGCTGCACAGCGCCGCCGCGTACACCGTGTTCGGCGTCGCGGTGGTGCAGGTGGTGGCGGCGGTTCTGGCGTGGAAGCCGGGAGGTGGCTCGCAGCGGCCGATCCTGTTCGCCGTGGTCTTTCTCGGGCTCGTGCTCGCTCAGGTGGCGTTGGGGATCGCGCACGTCAAGGTCGTGCACGTGCCGCTGGGGGTGCTGCTGTTCGGGGTGAGCCTCAGCCGCCTGAGTGCATGTCTTCCGCTTCCGGGACGCAGTCGTCGTCCGGGTCGTCGAGCCAGCCGTGCGGGAGCGTGACCTTGCCCGGGCTGCCCTGGCGGCCGCGGGGGCCGTCGGCGTTGGCGGGGAACGGGGCGTCGTGGTCGAGGCGGCCGATGAGGTCGTCCAGCTCGGACAGGCCGGACACCATCGCGAAGCCGCGGCGGAGTTCGGCGCCGACCGGGAAGTTCATGAAGTACCAGGCCATGTGCTTGCGCAGGTCGCGCAGGGCCTTGGTCTCGCCGTCGTGGGAGATGAGGAGCTCGGCGTGCCGGCGCAGGACGCGCGCCACCTCGCCCAGGTTCGGCGGGGTCGGCAGCGGGCGGTCGGCGAAGGCGGCTTCGAGCTCGCCGAACAGCCACGGGCGGCCGAGGCAGCCCCGGCCGACGACGACGCCGTCGCACCCGGTTTCGTCGACCATGCGCAGGGCGTCGGCGGCGCTGAAGATGTCGCCGTTGCCCAGCACCGGGATGCTGGTGACGGCTTCCTTCAGCTCGGCGATCTTCGTCCAGTCGGCCTGGCCGGAGTAGCGCTGGGCGGCGGTGCGCGCGTGGAGGCTGACGGCGGCGGCGCCTTCGGCTTCGGCGATGCGGCCGGCGTCGAGGAAGGTGCGGTGGTCGTCGTCGATGCCGATGCGGAACTTGACCGTGAACGGCACGTCCCCCGCCGCGCGCACGGACTCGCGCACGATGGCTTCGAACAGCTTCCGCTTGAACGGCAGCGCGGCCCCGCCGCCCTTGCGCGTCACCTTCGCGACCGGGCAGCCGAAGTTGGAGTCGACGTGGTCGGCGAGCCCTTCGCCGACGATGATCCGGACGGCTTCGGCCATGGTCTTCGGGTCGACGCCGTAGAGCTGCATGGACCTGGGCTTTTCGTCCGCCCCGAAGGTCATCATGTGCATGGTGCCGGGGTGCCGTTCGACGACGGCGCGGGCGGTGATCATTTCGCAGACGTAGATGCCGGCGCCGTACTCGGCGCACAACTGCCGGAAGGCGACGTTGGTGATGCCGGCCATGGGAGCGAGCACGACTGGGGGATCGACCTGGTAGGGGCCGATCTTCAGGGCGGGCTTGCTCAGGGTGGCGGTCACGTCCTCCATTGTCGCTTGTGGTGTCGATCACGTCGACCAGGGGCACCGACCGAGGTGGCTGCGCAGTTTTCCCGTCCCGCGGACCAGGGCGGTGCGGCACCATGCCCACCATGGCCGAACCCGCCGCGCCCGAGCCGGTGCGACCGTTGCCGGGGCGGACCGTTCTCCTGGTCGCGCTGTTCCTGGCCTGGCGGCGGCAGCGGTCCACCGAAGCCGATCACCTGCAGCGCGAACGGACCTTGGAACGGACGCTGGAGCAGCAGCGGGAAGTCGCCGCCGACAACAACCGGGACGCCGTCGAGCGGCGGATCACCGAGCTGTACACCAAATCGGCAGAACTGCTCGGCGCGGACACGGCTCCGGTGCGGCTGGCCGGGGTCTACGCGCTCGAACGGCTCGGGCAGAGCAACCCCGGGCAGCGCCAGACCGTGGTGCACGTGTTCTGCGCCTACCTGCGCAACCCCGGTGTGCCCGACGAGCAGGAGCAGCACGTCCGGTCGGCAGGCGACCTTCGACCGGGCGACGTTCCGGGGCCGGGCGAGCTTTCGCTGTGCCCGGATCGAATCCATGGCGTTGTTCCAGGGAAACCGGTTCGCCGACGCCACCGTCTTCGACGACGCGAAGTTCCACGACCTCGCGAGCCTGGCCGGCATCGTATTCCTCGACAGCGCCGTGTTCACCGACGTCGAATTCCTGGGTCCGTCGACGTTCCGCCGCACCGATTTCCGCGACGACGCGTTGTTCGGCGGATGCGTTTTCCACCAGGGGACCGACGTCTTCCCTTACGCCCGCCTCGACATCACCGAGACGGCGGCGAAGCGCGCGTGGCCGCCGACCTGGCGGCTCGTGACGTCGACGGACACCGAGATCCCCGACCACGAAGGACGCTGGGGCGAGGTCTTCGACACGACGATGTCCGACCAGGACGCCTAGGCTCGCGGTCATGAACGACAAGCCCCTGCGCTGGGGAATCATGGGTACCGGTGGCATTGCCAAGGCCTTCGCCGACGACCTGCGGCTGACCACCTCCGGCGTCGTCGCCGCGGTCGGGTCCCGGACGGCCGAGAGCGCCGAGCGCTTCGCCGAACCGAGGAACATCCCCACCCGGCACAGCAGCTACGAAGCTCTCGCCGGCGATCCTGACATCGATGTCGTCTACGTCGCCACGCCGCACCCCCTGCACCACGGCAACGCGCGGCTCGCGCTCGAAGCCGGCAAGCCCGTTCTCGTCGAGAAGCCCTTCACCATGGACGCCGCCGAAGCGCGGGACCTCGTCGAGCTGGCGCGGGACAAGAACCTCTTCCTCATGGAGGCCATGTGGACGCGGTTCCTCCCGCACGTCCGGCACATCCGTGAGCTGCTGCCGCGGCTCGGGGACGTCGTCACCGTCTTCGCCGACCACGGGCAGTGGTTCGCCGAGGACCCCGGGTTCCGGCTGTTCGCCCCCGAACTCGGCGGTGGCGCCCTGCTCGACCTCGGGATCTACCCGGTCTCCTTCGCCTCGATGGTGCTCGGTGCGCCCGAGCGCGTCGCGGCCATGGCGACACCCGCCTTCACCGGCGTCGACGCCCAGATGTCCATGCTGTTCGGCTACGCGGGCGGTGCGCAGGCCGTGCTCAGCTGCACGCTCGGCGCGGTGTCGCCGACCACCGCGTCGATCGTCGGGACCGAGGCGCGCATCGAGATCGAGGGCGCCTTCTACGCGCCCGCCTCCTTCACGCTCATCCCGCGCGAAGGCGACCGGAGCCGCTTCGAGTACGTCGACGAGGGGCGTGGCCTGCGGTACCAGGCCGACGAGGTCGCGCTCCGGCTGGCGAACGGTGAGGTCGAGAGCCCCCACATGCCGCTGGCCGAGACCGTTTCGATCATGACCACCATGGACGAGGTGCGGGCCGCGACCAGGACGTGACCCGGGTTTGAGTAGTGCTACGGATCCGCAGGTGGGCGCCGGTGCGTGACCCTGTCCGGTATGACCACCGAAGCGGATGTGCTCCTCCGGCTCGCCGGCGAGATCGACGACCTGGGGCGTCGCCTCGCCCTGGTGGGCGCCGAACTGCGGACCGCGCGCACCGAGCAGCCGAAGCCCGAAGCGGCTCCGCAGCCCCAACCGCAAGCCGCGCCGCAACCCCCGCCCCAGCCGCAACCGCAGCCCCAGCCGATGCCGCCGTGGCCGCAGTACCAGTGGCAGCCGCCGCCGCAGCAGTACTTCCCGCCCCCGCCGCAGCCGCCCTACCAGCCCGTTCCCCGGCAGACGCTCGGCGAGAAGCTCGGCAAGGAAGGCGCCGGGAGCCGGGTGCTCGCCTGGGTCGGCGGGGCCGTCACGCTGCTCGGCGTCGTCCTGCTGCTGGTGCTGGCCGTCCAGCGGGGCTGGCTCGGACCGCTGCCGCGGGTGCTCGTCGGTGCCGCCTTCGGGCTGGCGCTGACCGGCACCGGCGTGTGGCTGCACCGCAAGCCCGCCGGCCGGACCGGGGCCTTCGCCCTCGCCGCCACCGGGATCGCGACGCTCTACCTGGACGCCGTCGCCGCGACGTCGCTCTACGAGTTCCTGCCGGTGCTCGCCGGGCTCGCGGCCGGGCTGGCGATCACCGTCGGCGGGCTGCTCGTGGCCGTGCGCTGGGAATCGCCGCTGCTGGCTTCCGCTGTCGTCGTCGGCTGCGTCGTCTGCGCGCCGATGATCACCCGCGGCTTCACCGCCGAACTGGTCACCTTCCTGCTCATGGTCCAGCTCGCGACGACGCCGGTGCAGCTGCGCCGCGACTGGTCGTCGCTGACGCTCGCCGCCGGCGTTCCGCCGCTGTTCGCCTCCGTGATCAGCACGGCGGTGCTCGGCCAGGGCGGCGGCTGGGCCAACACCGCCGCGGCCGGGGGCGCCGGTGTCGCCGGGATCGTGCTCGCGCTGATCGTGCTGCGCCGCCGCGAGAACGACCCCGCCGCGCTTTCGGTGCTGGCGACGGCCGTGCTCCCCACGCTGATCGCCGCCGTGCTGCTGCCGAAGGCGCAGGCCGTGCCGATCACGGCGGGCGCCGGCGTCCTCCTGGTCGCCGTCTGGGCCGCGCGCCGCTTCTGGCCGGGCGTCGCCGGGCACCTGGCCGGGCTGGCCGGCCTGCTCGCGATCCTGCAGGCGACCGTCACGCAGTTCGACGGCGCGGCCCGCGCCGGAGTCCTGCTCGGCGAGGCGCTGCTGCTGGTCGTGGCCGCGGTCGCCGGGCGCAACCGGTTCGCGCTCGGCGCCGCGCTCGGGTTCGCCGCGATCGGCGGGCTGATCGGCGTGTTCTTCGACGTCACGCCCGCGCTGCTGATCGTCCCGCGCGGCCGCTCGGCCGCCGAACTGGCCGGGGCGCTCGCGGTTGCCGCGCTCATCCTCGCCGTGTCGGTCGCGCTGCCGTGGGCGGCGGCGCGCCTGGCGGTGTTCCGCGGCCCGGCCGACGACCTGCCGGTGTGGCTCCTCGCCGGTGTCGCGGCGCTGTACGGCGCCGCCGGGGTGGTGCTGTGCGGGTCGCTGCTCGCGGTCCCCGGCCGCTCGGGCTTCCTGCTCGGCCACGCGCTGATCACGGTGTCCTGGACGGTCGCCGCGCTCCTCCTGCTGCTGCGCGGGATCGACGTCGTCGGGCTGCGCGTGACGGGGTTGGTCCTGGTCGGCGCCGCGGTGCTCAAGCTGGTGCTGTTCGACCTTTCGGCGCTCGACGGCCTCGCCCGGGTCGGCGCCTTCCTCGGCGCCGGGCTGGTGCTGCTGGCGGCCGGGACGCGGTACGCGCGCCGGGTCGCCTCGCGCTAGCGGGAAGAATTGTCGGTGCCTCGTGGTTACCTGGGTCACAGGACCGAGGAGCCAAGGGGCACCGACAATGGCAGAACCGAAGCTCGCCGACCGGGCGGGCGAGAACATCGCGTGGCTGACCACCGTCACGCCGAAGGGGCGGCCCGCACCACGACCGGTGTGGTTCGTGCTCGACGGCGACGACGTCGTCGTGTTCAGCAAGCCGGACACCGCGAAGATCCGGCACATCGCGGCGAACCCCGAGGTGAGCTTCCACCTCAACGGCGACGAGCACGGCGGCGCGATCCTCGTGGTCAACGGGAAAGCGACCGTCGACGAGGCGAAGGCCTCCGAGGCGCCGGGGTACCTCGACAAGTACCGCTCCCACTACGCGGCGATCGGTTTCGAGACACCGGAAGCCTTCGACGCCGAGTACTCCGTGCGCATCCGCGTGGTGCCCGAGCGCTCCTGGGGGTGGTGACTAGAAGTCCACGTCCAGGCAGGCGAGCCGGGCACCAGCCGTGCCCGCGTGGCCGGGATCGGTGTGCGTGTGCGTCTCGTGCACGACCACCGAGCGGGGCCGCCGCGCGTCGAACGTCCAGTCCACAGTGGACCGGGCGAAGCCGGTGCCGAGCCGGTCGGCGGTGAAGTCGAGCCAGATTTCGTTGCGTGGGTTGGCGTACGCGGGGTCGGTCGACGGCTTCACCGGGTCCGGCACGTGCTGGAAGTGCGGGCCGGCGGCGTCACCGGTGGCGCCGCACGGCTGAGCGTGCGCGTGGGCGCCGTAAGCGCGGCCCGGACGCAGGCCGGTGACGACGAGCGTGGTCGACGTGCCGGCGTGCGCCGCCGAGAGGCTGAACACGTGCGCCCGGGCGCCGACGGGCACGAGATCGGGCCGGTACGTCACCGCGTGTGCGCTGGGGGCATACGCGGTGAACGTGCCGTGCGCGGTCGCGACGTGCACGGGCGACGCGGAGGCGGACGCGACGGCGGGGAAGAACGCGGTGAGGGCGGCCGCGGCGGCGAGGGCCGGGAGAAGACGCATGATCCCTCTCTAACCAGCGCGGCCGGTGGTTACCATGATCTTCACACGAACGAGTGACCGGATTGTGGGGGAAAGTCACGTTCTTCCCATCCGGTGGGAGATCGCGGGCGCGGTTAAGGTTTTCGAGTGCCCGAACACACCGGCGAGAGCCGCAACGAGCAGCTGACGCGCAACGTCGGCGAGCTGCTGCAGGAGCTGCGGGTCGCGCAGGCGGGCGTGCAGATCCTGTTCGGGTTCCTGCTTTCGGTCGTGTTCACCGACCGCTTCCACGACGCCAGCGGGTTCGAGAAGTCGCTGCACCTGTCCGCGGTGGCGCTCGCCGTGGCGGCGACGGCGCTGCTGACCGCGCCCGCGGCCTGGCACCGGCTGCTGTTCCGCACGGGGAGCCGGGAGCGGATCCTGACCGTCGGCAACCGGCTCGTCCTGGTCGGGCTGGTCTGCCTGGCCCTGGCGATCACGTCGACGGTCGCGCTGATCGCGAAGGTCGTCTACGGCGGGATCGCGATGGGCGTGATGGCCGTGCTGTGCCTGCTGATCTTCGGGATCCTCTGGTTCGTCATGCCGTTCCGGCTGCACCAGCGCGGCGACGATCAGCCGACGGGCCCGCCCGAGTAGCGCGTGTCCTCCTGGACGAAGCAGAGCGGGTTGCCGAACGGGTCGTCGGCGTAGAACGACCGCTCGCCCCAGAACTGCGTCTCGACGGCGTCGTCGATCCAGCGCGGCCGGGCGGCTTGCACGCGCTCGTACGTCTCGTCGACGTCGTCGACCGCGAGGTAGACGATGCGCGGGTCCTTGCCCGGGCGCGGCTCGCGGTGCTCGGGCGGCGCCTCGACGCAGGCGAGCACGACGTCGCCGCAGCGGAAGTAGTGGCGGTTGAGCGCGATCCGCTCACCCGGCTGGCCGAGGACGGAGGCGTAGAACGCGACGGCGACCTCGACGTCATCGACGGGCTGGATCATCCGGAACACCCGCGGGCCGCTCATGGGCGAACAGTACCGCTGTTCATCCCGCGTTCGGCAGCAGTTGCCGGGGCGGTCGGCCGGCGCCCGTAGCTTCCGGCCCGTGACTGACACTTCTCGCCGGACCTTCCTCCTCGGCGCACCGGCCGTCGCCGCCGCGGCGACCCTGCCGGGCGTTCTCGGCGCACCGGCCGCCCAAGCCCAGGGCCGGCACCGCCCCGACGCCGAAGATCCGCGCTTCACGCTCGTGGTCATGCCGGACACGCAGTACCTGTTCGACGAGGACCGCGGCGACGCGGCCCCGCTGGACGCCTCGCTGCGGTACGTCCTCGACGAGTCGGCTGACAACGTTGTCTTCCTCGCCCACCTCGGCGATCTCACCCAGAACGGCCGCGCCGACGAGTTCGCCAGGATCAGCAGGTCGTTCCAGGCGCTCGACCGCCGCCGGTTCCCGTACAGCACCCTCGCGGGCAACCATGACATCGACGGCTCGAAGGACGACCAGCGCGGCCCGTCGCCGTACCTCGACGCCTTCGGCCCGCAGCGCCAGCGCAACTCGCCGACGTTCCGCGGCGCCACCGAGGACGGCTACAACAGCTACCACGTCTTCCGCGGCGGCGGCCGCGAATGGCTGCTGCTCGCCCTCGACTGGCGGCCCTCCGCGGGCGGCCTGAACTGGGCGAAGCAGGTCCTCGCGCAGCACCCGACGCTGCCCGCGATCCTCACCATCCACGAACTCGTCTGGGCCGACGACGACCACCAGGCCCAGTTCTCGACGTTCGGCGAGCTCGTCTGGAAGGAGCTCGTCGACGGCAACGACCAGATCTTCCTGACGCTCAACGGCCACTACTGGCCGACCGGCCGCACGGTCCGCAAGAACGCCGCCGGCCACGACGTCCACGTGCACATCGCCAACTACCAGGACCGCTACTACGGCGGCAGCGCGATGGTCCGGCTCTACCAGTTCGACCTCGCCCGCGGCGTGGTCGACGTCCGGACGTTCTCGCCGTGGCTCGCCGCGCAGGACCACCTGAGCGAGCTGCAGCGGATCGAGGCCGAGCGCAGCGGGCCGGCCGACTACTTCAGCCTCGAGATCGACTTCGCCGAGCGTTTCAAGGGCTTCGCGCCGGTGCCGGTCCCGCCCGGGCGCCCGGCGAAGCAGCTCCTGGTGCCGGGAACCGTCGCCTACTGGCGCTTCGAGGGCGGGCAGGACGGCAAGCCGGTGCCGGCCGACGTCGTCGTGCGCGACCAGACCGGGCACGGCAACGACCTCACGCGCGTCACCGCGCCCGGCAGCGGGCCGGACCAGCTGAAGTACTCGAGCGAGTTCTCGCCGCGGCAGCCGTCGCGGGCGAGCCTGAGCTTCGACGGCGGCCGCGACCCGAGCCGGGGCGCGTACCTGCGCACCGTCGACCGGGCGCCGATGAACAAGCTCAAGTTCGAGCGCGGCTACACCGTCGAGGCGTTCTTCCGGCTGCCGGCGGACTTCAAGGACGGCCACCACGGCTGGTGCGGCCTGTTCGCCCGCCAGGGCAGCGGCGCGGCGGCGGGCAAGACCGGCGACGACCCGAAGGAATCGGCCGCCACACTGTCCCTTTCGGACGGTGGGGAGCTGCAGTGGGCGGTGTACCCGCTCAACCAGGACCGCACCGCGACGAACTGGGGTCACGAGCTGGCGGTGGAGAAGTGGTGGCACGTCGCCGTGGTCAACGACGGCCGCCGCACGGTCGTGTACGTCGACGGCTGCCCGGTGGTGCGGAACCCCTCGACGCCGGCGATCGGGCTCGCCGACCCGGGCGGCTCGTGGCTGGTCGGCGCCTCGTCCTACGACGGGAAGGTCGACCGGAGTTTCGCCGGGCTGCTGGGTGACGTGCGGGTGGTCGACCGGCCGCTGAACCCGCGCGAATTCATGCTGGGCTGAACCCCTTGACAGCGGGTGGACAATAAAAAATCGGCGTGCTCTCCGAAACAACAAGGAGAACCCGCCGAACCTGGAGCCAGTCTAACCGCTGTGAGGGGAAATTGTCAAATCAGGGGTACGACGAGGAATTGCGGGACGAGCGCGCGTACATCGCCGGGCTGTACGCGCGGCTCGACCGCGAACGCGAGCAGGCGCGGGCCCGTTACCGGACCGCGCTGGGGGAAACCGGGATCGCACTGGTGGAACGGGACGCCGACGTGCGCGTGCGGGCCCGGGAAGCGGCCCGGCTGGACGTCGTCGACAACGGCCTTTGCTTCGGCCGGTTGGACGCCCTTTCGGGCGAACGCGGGTACATCGGCCGGATCGGTCTCTTCGACGGCGAAAACGACTACGAACCCCTTCTCCTGGATTGGCGGGCGCCGGCCGCGCGCCCGTTCTACGTCGCCACCGCGGCGACGCCGGAAAAGATGCACCGCCGTCGCCAGTTCCATTCCCTCGGCCGCCGGGTGACCGGGTTCACCGACGAGGTGTTCGGCCGTCCCGGTGCCGGCGAACGCGGCGACGCGGCGCTCTTGGCCGCCGTCACCGCGCCCCGCGGCGAGGGCATGCGGGACATCGTCGCGACGATCCAGGCCGAGCAGGACGAGATCATCCGGCTCGGCCACGCCGGCGTCCTGGTGGTCGAAGGCGGCCCGGGCACCGGGAAGACCGCCGTCGCGCTGCACCGCGTCGCCTACCTGCTCTACACCCGGCGCGAGCGGATGTCGCGCACCGGCGTGCTGGTGGTCGGGCCCAGCCCGCTGTTCCTCGACCACATCGGCCGCGTACTGCCGTCGCTCGGCGAATCGGACGTCGTCTTCATGACCACCGGCGACCTCGTCCCCGGCCTGCGCGTCACCGCCGAAGACGCGCCGGAGGTGGCGCGGCTCAAGGGATCTTCGAAGATGACCGGCGTCCTCGCGGCGGCGGTCGCCGACCGGCAGCGGGTGCCGGACGAACCGGTGGCGGTCGAGCTGGCCGACGTCACCGTCGACCTCGACGCGGACGTCGCGGCGGAGGCCCGGCTCGAAGCGCGCCGGTCGGGCCTGCCGCACAACGAAGCCCGCGCGGTGTTCCGCGAGCACGTCGTCACGATCCTCACCGAGCGCGCGGTGGCGAAGATCGGTGAAGGCTGGCTGACCCGGGAGGACCGCGGTGCGTGGGCCGATCTCCGCGCCGACGTCCGCGAAGAGCTGGCCGAGCACGAAGAGCTCGGCGCCACGCTCGGCGCGCTGTGGCCGGAGCTGACGCCGGAGACGCTGCTGGCGCCGCTGTACATGTCCCCGCGCCGGCTCGCGGCCGCCGGTGCCGACCCCGCGTTGTTCCGCGCGGACGGCGGCGCCTGGACGGTCTCGGACGTGCCGCTGCTCGACGAGCTCGTCGACCTGCTCGGCCGCGACGAGGCCGCCGACCGCGCGGCCCGGCGGCGGCAGGCGGCGGAAGAGGCCGAGTACTCCGCCGGCGTCCTGGACGTCCTCAAGCTGGACCGCGAGGAGATGGACGAAGACGTCCTGCTGAGCGCCGAGAACCTGCTCTTCGGCGAGGACCTGGCCGAGCGGTTCGTCGAGCGCGACCCCCGCGACCTCGCCGAACGCGCGGCGGCGGACCGGGACTGGACGTACGGGCACGTCGTCGTCGACGAGGCGCAGGAACTGTCCGAAATGGACTGGCGGGTGCTGATGCGGCGCTGCCCGAGCCGCTCGTTCACGATCGTCGGCGACCTCGCCCAGCGCCGGTCGGCGGCCGGCGCGACGGCGTGGGGCCCGGTGCTCGCGCCCTACGTCGGCGACCGCTGGCAGTACCGCGAACTGACCGTGAACTACCGCACGCCGGCGGAGATCATGACCGTCGCCGGTGCCCTGCTCGCGCGGTTCGCCCCGGACGCGCGGCCGCCGGAATCGGTGCGGGCGAGCGGGGTCCGGCCCTGGTCCAGACAAGTTGCGGACGGCGAACTGCCGGCCGCCATCGGCGAATTCGCCCGCGACGAGGACGGCCGTGCGGGCACGGCCGTGGTGATCGGGCCGCCGGGCGTGCCCGGCGCGGTGACGCCGTCGGCCACCAAGGGCCTGGAATTCGACGCCGTCCTCGTCGTCGAACCGGAGCGGATCCTGGCCGAAGGCCCGCGCGGCGCGGCCGAGTTGTACGTCGCGCTCACGCGCGCCACGCAGCGCCTCGGCGTGCTGCACCGGGAACCGCTGCCGGCGGTGCTGAGCGGGCTCGCCGAAGCCGGGGCTCCCGCCCGGGCCGGGCACCGGCGGTTCGTCTAGTGCCTCGTGAGTGAGAAACAGTGTTCTGACCCTGTTTCTCACTCACGACCGCTACGCCGTGAGCCGGCCCCACGAGTAGTTCTGCTTGGCCAGCTTGAGGTACACGAACAGTTCGGTCCCGGAAACGCCCGGGATCTGCCGGATCTCCTCGCCGAGCACCTCGAGCATGTGGTCGTCGTCGCGGCAGACGAGCTCGGCCAGCAGGTCGTACCGCCCGGCGCACAACACGACGTAGTGCACGTTCGGCAGTTCGGCGAGTTTGTTCGCCACCTCGCGCGGATCGGCGCCGTCGACGCTGATCCCGACCATCGCCTGCCTCGTCAGGTCGACGTTGACCGGATCGGTCACCGCCACGATCTGCATGAGGTCGTCGCGCAACAGCCGCTGCACGCGCTGGCGGACGGCCCCCTCCGAAAGCCCGACCGCCTTCGCGAGCGCGGTGAACGACGCGCGGCCGTCCTGCTGGAGCAGGGCGATCAATGATCTGTCCGTGTTGTCCAGTCCGCGCGCACGTGAATCTTCACCCATGCCGTCCCTCCCTGTGTTTCGGCATGTGATTTGTCAAGTGCGCAGCGTATCGAGACCTGACCAGAAAGCGAGACCCCCGCGCCAGCTTCGCGTGATCCGGCGTGCACGTCGCCGTCTGCCGAGGAATCGGTGGCGGGGGACGAAAATCACGAGGCTTTCCGAGGCGGTTTTGTGCGCCCGCGCACAGCCGCACGCGCTCGGTGCGCCCCGCCGGGTACCGTCTGGCGGCTCTGTCGTCTCGCATTGCCCCAGGAGGACCAACGCATGTCGGAGGCCGTGGCGCTCGGCGTCGCTCCCGCCGTCCCCGGAAAGGGGCTGCGCGGCGGCGCCCTGGGCATGGTGTCGTCGATGGTCATCGGGATGTCGTCGACCGCTCCGGCGTACTCGATCGCGGCGACGCTCGGACTGATCGTCTTGGCCGGTACCGGGTTCAAGGCGGCCGCGTTCGTCCTGCTGTCCTTCGTGCCGGTGCTCTTCGTGGCGCTCGCGTTCCGCGAGCTGAACACCGCGGAACCCGACTGCGGGACCAACTTCACGTGGGCGGCGCGCGCGTTCGGCCCGCACGCGGGGTGGTTCACCGGCTGGGTCGTCACGGTCGCGCAGCTGCTGGTGATGAGCAGCCAGTCCGCGCTCACCGGCCGGTACACGCTGCTGCTGTTCGGCGCGTCCGGCGCGGCGGACAACCGGTGGCTCACGACGGCGATCGGCGCCGGGTGGCTGCTGGCGCTGTGCTGGCTCTGCTACCGCGGGATCGAGGTCTCCGCGCGGGCGCAGTGGATCCTGCTGGGCGTGGAGCTCGTCGTCCTCGTGCTCTTCTCGGTCGTGGCGCTGGTCCGCGTCTTCGCGGGCACGGCCGGGCCGCAGGCGTCGGTGCCGCGCCTCGACTGGCTGTGGCCGGGCGGGGTCGGCGCCGGCACGGCGGTTTCGGCGGTGCTGCTCGCCGTGTTCATCTACTGGGGCTGGGAAAGCTCGCTGTCGGTCAACGAAGAGTCGGCGGACCCGCGGCACGCGCCGGGCCGCGCGGCGGTGCTCTCGACGGTGCTGCTGGTGCTGAACTACCTGCTCGTCACGGTCGCCGCGCTGGCCTTCGCCGGCGTCGGGACCGAGGGCGTCGGGCTGGGCAACGCGGCCAATTCCGAAGACGTCCTCGCGGGGCTCGGCGGCGCGGTGTTCGGCGACGGCACCGCGGGCAAGGTGCTGGGCGTGCTCCTGATCGTCTCGGTGCTGACCAGCGGCGCCGCCACCAGCCAGGCGACGATCATGCCGGCGGCGCGCACGACGTTGTCGATGGCCAGCCACGGCGCGCTGCCCCGCGTCTTCGGGCGCGTGCACCCGCGGTTCCGGACGCCGTCGGTGGCGACCTGGACGTTCGGGCTGGTCTCGCTCGCGGTGTACGTGCTGCTCGCGCTGGTCAGCGACAACGTGCTGGCGGACTCGGTCGACGCGGTCGGGCTGACCATCGCGATCGAGTACACGATGACGGCGCTCGCCTGCGTCTGGGTGTTCCGCCGGACGCTCTTCGCGAGTGCCCGCAACTTCTTGCTGCGCGGGCTGCTGCCGTTCCTCGGCGGGGTGTTCTTCCTGGCCGTGCTGGGGTTCGCGCTGGTCGAGTACGCGCGGCCGGACGCGGGCGAGACGACGGTGTTCGGCATCGGCGGCGTGGCGGTGATCGGGGTGGTCTCGATCGTGCTGGGGGTGCCGCTGATGTTCGCGGTGCACCGCGCCTGCCGCGACTTCTTCGCCGGGCGCCGCCTGCCACGCGGGGTGGTGCGGCGCGGGGGCGACGTCATCGAACCGGGCTAGAACCAGGTGTCGAGGGCGGTGGCCGGTGAACCTTCGCCGGCCCACGCGATGACGCCGTCCGGCCGGAGCAGCAGCGGCCCGGTGTTCGTGGCGGACACGACGTCGACGCGTGGTTCGGTGACGTGGTCGCTGGTCAGCAGGAGGCCGCGGCCGGTGCGGGTGTGCTCGTGCAGTCGCGATTCGCGGCCGTCGGTATCGACGATTTCGACGTCCGGGCAGTGCTCGCCGGCCGGCTTCGGGGCGGGGTAAGGGAAGTCGTACCGGTCGCGGACGCCGGACAGCAGGTCCGCGAAGTACCTGTTCGCCTCGGGCAGGTCCATGATCTCCGCGACGATCTCCCGCAGCGCGTCGACGTGCGGACCGGGCGCCAGCAACGCCGACTGCGCGCGCGTGTTGCGTAGCACCGCTTCGCCGGCCGGGTGCCGTTCGCGCGTGTACGTGTCGAGGAACGTCTCGGGCTTTTCGCCGCGCAGGACGGCGCCGAGCTTCCAGCCGAGGTTGGCCGCGTCGAGCAGGCCGAGGTTGAGGCCCTGGCCGCCGCTCGGCGAGTGCACGTGGGCGGCGTCGCCGGCGAGGAAGACGCGGCCGCGGCGGTAGCCGGGCACCTGGCGGGCCTGGTCGCCGAACCGCCGTTCCTCGCGGAACTCCTCGACGACGACGTCCGCGCCGGTGATCCGCCGGACGCTCGCGGCGAAGTCGGCCGTGGTGACGGGCTCCGGGTTCGCCGCGGGCTCGGTGATCCCGACCATGCTGCCGCCGTGCAGGAACGCCCCGCCGGGGTAGCGCCCGGCCGGCGGGACTTCGCCGGCGAAGCGCACCTGCCCGGCGATCGTGCGCAGCAGCGCGGGCGTGCCGGGGAACTCGAAGCCGGCCAGCTTGCGGACGGTGCTGCGGCCGCCGTCGCACCCGACGACGTACTTGGCGCGCCAGGCCTTTTCCGCGGTGACCGTGACGCCGTCCACATCGGACTCGACCGCGGTGACCCCGTGCCCGCGCAGCACCCGGACACCCGCGGCGTGGCCGGCGAGGACGCGTTCCAGCTCCGGCTGCCAGATGTTGGTCCGCGGGCGGTCTTCGCGCGGGACGATCTTGAAGATGTTCGCGAAGTGGCCGCGGGTGCTTCCGTGATCACGGGCGAGGTCCTTGGTGCCTTCGACGTCGGCCTTCGCGAGCTGTTCGCCGAGCCCGCGGCGCCACAGCGCTTCGGTCGCCAACGCGCCGAGGCCGCGGGCCTTCGGTTCTTCGGACGGGGTCTTCAGGCGCTCGAGGACCAGGGGCTCGACGCCCGCCAGCTTGAGCTCCGCCGCGAGGAACAGGCCCACCGGACCCGCGCCCACGACGATCACGTCGGCATCCATGCTTTCTCCTTAACTAGTTAAGGGCTAGAATGTCCTTAACTAGTTAAGGCGTCAAGGAGGAGCATGTCGCTGGAAGTCACCGACGCCGTCCGCGTCGCGCTGAAGCTGCTGGAAGACGAGGGCCTGGACAAGCTGACCGTGCGGCGGCTGGCCACCGAGCTCGGCGTCAAGGCACCCGCGTTGTACTGGCACTTCAGCGGCAAACGCGCGCTGCTCGACCACATGGCGGACGCGATCGTCGCGCCGGTCGTCGCCGGGCTGCCGGCGTCCAGGCCGTGGCTCGCGTGGCTCGAAGAAGCGGGCTTCGCGCTGCACACGGCGTTGCTCGCGCACCGCGACGGCGCCCGCGTCGCGCTCGGCGCGGACCTCCGGGCGGCCCGCGCGCTCGGTGAACTCGCCGAGCGCGCGACCGGCGTCCTGCACGACGCGGGCTTCCCGCTCGGCGAGGCGACCCGCGCGTCCGGGGTGCTGGTGCACTTCGTGCTCGGCCGGGCCGTCGAGGACCAGACGCGGTTGCCGCCGGCGGAGGAGGCCGCGGTGATCGCGTCCGCGGCGTTCCCGTTCCCGCTGATGGCCCGCGGCCTGCGCGAACGGGCCGGCTCGACGGTCGAGGACGACTTCCGGTACGCGCTCGGCGTGCTGCTCGCCGGGCTCGAAGCGGCTAACCGAGGTCGCGGCGGCTGAGGTCCTCCTCGGTCTCGCGGCGCACCAGCAGCGTCGCGACGCCGTTCTTCACCCCGACCAGCGGCGGGCGGCCGACCTGGTTGTAGTTCGACGCCAGCGAGTGGTGGTAGGCGCCGGTGCACGGCACGGCCAGCAGATCGCCCGCGCGCAGGTCGGCGGGCAGCGCGATGCCGTCGGCCAGGACGTCGCCGGCTTCGCAGTGCCGTCCGACGACGGTCATCGGGACGCGCTTCGCGGTGGAGCGCCGGCCGACCAGGCGCGTCGTGTACCGGGCGCCGTAGAGCGACGGGCGCGCGTTGTCGCTCATGCCGCCGTCGACCGCGACGAACGTGCGGCTGCCGCGCTTGACCGCGCACACGCGGTACACCGTGATCCCGGCCGGCCCGACGATCGCCCGGCCCGGCTCGATCGTCAAGCGGGGCAAGGGGAAGTCGTGCGCCGCGCACTCGTAGGCGAGCGCCACGCGCAGGCGCCGCGAGTAGCCGCCGAGGTCGAACGCCGGCTCGCCGCCGACGTACGGGACCGCGTGCCCGCCGCCGAGGTCGAGCTCCCGCAGCGTGACGCCGTGGGTGTCGCGGAACCGGACGAGCACCTCGGCCATCCGCCGCGCGGCGGCTTCGTAGCGGTCGACCCGCGAGACCTGCGAACCGATGTGGCAGTGCAGCCCGGCCAGCCGCAACCCGGGCTGCGCCCGCAGTGCTGCCGCGGCGGCGTCGACGTTGTCGGGAACGCCGTCGAGCAGCGAAAACCCGAACTTCTGCCCTTCGGCGCCGGTGCTGATGGCCGCGTGCGCCCCGGCCGCGACGCCCGGCGTCACCCGGATCATCACCTGCTGCCCGCCGTGGGCGAGCGCGCCGAGCTGCTCGATCTCGTCGAGCGAGTCGACCACGATCCGCCGCACGCCGTAGCCGAGCGCGGCCTTCAGGTCTTCAGGCGTCTTCGCGTTGCCGTGCAGCAGCATCCGCTCGGCGGGGAAGCCGACGGACCGGGCGACGGCGATCTCCCCGGCGGAGCAGGTGTCGAGCGACAGCCCCGCTTCGGCGACCCAGCGCAGCACGGCACGCGTGCAGAGCGCCTTGCTCGCGTACGCGACTTCGACGTCCGGGAGCGCTTCGCGGTACTCGCGGGCGGTGTCGCGGACCTGCTGCTCGTCGAGGAGGTAGGCGGGCGTCCCGAAGCGGGCGGCGAGGTGGCTGACTCGCGCGCCGGCGAAGAGGAGCTCGCCGTCTTCGCCGAGTCGGGTGCTTCGCGGCCAGACTCCTGGCTCGAGGTGATCGGCGGCTTCGCAGCCGAGGCTGGGAAGGAGCTCGCTGAGCGTCACGGGTGCCTCCGGGCATCGCGGCGGATCGGACCCCGTCAGGACACCGCCGGCCGCGCCCCCGGGCGTCCCCCCTGAATGCGGTCCTGACGGGTTCCGGTCGCTCGCTTACTCGTCTTTAACGCGCGGGTAACTTCGGCCACAGTGCGCGTGACCTGCGAAGAGGTGATTTTCCGTGCCGGGCGCCGTCACACCGGGCATGGTTACCGACACGATGGACGAGACCGAGTTCGCCGCATTGACCGAGCAGCACCGGCGCGAGCTGCGGGCGCACTGCTACCGGTTCCTGGGCTCCCTGGACGAGGCCGAGGACCTGGTGCAGGAGACGTTCCTGCGCGCGTGGCGCGGCCGTGAGCAGTACGCGGGCCGCGCGAGCGTGCGCGCCTGGCTGTACAAGATCGCCACGAACGCGTGCCTCGACTTCCTCGACCGCACACCGCGCGTGGTTCCTTCGGTGGACCTGCCGGTGGCTTCCGGCTCGCACCTGGCGCCCCGGCCGGCGGCGGCCGTCCCGTGGCTGCAGCCGGCGCCGGACGACCTCCTGGACGTGACGATCGCGCGGGAGACGGTCGAGCTGGCGTTCCTCGCCGCCGTCCAGTACCTCTCGCCACGGCAGCGCGCGGTGCTGATCCTCCGCGACGTCGTCGGCTGGTCGGCGAAGGAAACCGCGGCCGCGTTGGAGACGACCCCCGCTTCGGTGAACAGCTCGCTTCAGCGGGCGCGGGCCGAGCTGAAGGAGCAGCTGCCTTCGCGGCGCACGGAGTGGCGCGTCGAGTCGAGTGGCGAAGAGCGGGCGGTCGTTTCCCGCTACATCGCGGCGATCACGGCGGCGGACGACACGGCCATCGCGGCCGTGCTGAGCGACGACGTCCGGTGCAGCCACCAGCCGGGCGCCGGCGGCCACCCCGGTCCGGACCCGACCTGGTACGGCGGGCTGGCGGCGGTCCTCGAGGGCTGGGCCCCGGTGCTGCACGGCGCCGCGACGATGGAGCTGCGCATGCTGCCCACCCGCGCGAACGGCGGCCCGGCCGTCGCGACGTACCTGCGTCACGACGGCCGGTTCCGCGCGTTCGGCCTCAACGCGCTGTCGATCGGCGGCGACCGGGTCACCGAGGTGACGACGTTCGTGCCGTCGGTGTTCCCGGCGTTCGGGCTGCCGGACGCGCTCTAGCGGGTCGCCTCTTCGACGTGGTCCTGCGCCGAGCCGCACACGCAGCCGCGGTCGGTTCCCTGACCGGCCGTGGTCGCGGCGCAGTAGCGGCGGGCGATCGCGTCGTGCGTGCCGAGCGGGTGCGGGCAGTTCGGGCACCGGACACCGGCGCGGGGCACCTCGGGTGCCGTCTCCGGGGCGGTCACGCCGCCACCTTCGCCGGCCGCCGCAGCGGCTCACCCGCCTCGTGCAGGTGCTGCAACACGTACCAGTAGGAGCGCGCCCAGCCGCACTGGGCGTAGGAAATCCCTTGCCGGGCGCAGAAGTCCCGGACGATCACCTGCGCGTGCTTGAGGTTCGGCCGGGCCATGCTCGGGAACAGGTGGTGCTCGATCTGGTAGTTCAGCCCGCCGAGGGCGAAGTCCACCACCGGGCCGCCGCGGACGTTGCGCGAGGTCAGCACCTGCTTGCGCAGGAAGTCCAGCTTGTGCCCGGCCGAAACCATCTCCATGCCCTTGTGGTTGGGCGCGAACGAGCAGCCCATGTACAGCCCCCACAGGAACTGGTGCACCAGGATGAAGATGATCCCGGTCAGCGGAGAGAGCACGATGAACACCGCGGCGAGGTAGGCCACCAGGTGCGCGATCAGCAGCGCGGATTCGAGCTTGTGCTGGCGGACGTCCTTGCGCCACACGGCTTTCACGCTCGACACGTGCAGGTTGAGGCCTTCGAGCAGCAGCAGCGGGAAGAACAGGAACGCCTGGTACTTCGCCATCCAGCGCAGGAAGCCGCGCTTGCGGGAGCTCTGCGCCTTGCTGAACGCGAGCGCGGCGATGTCGACGTCCGGGTCTTCGTCTTCGTTGTTGGGGTTGGCGTGGTGGCGCGAGTGCGTCCCGATCCACCAGCCGTAGCTCAGCCCGGTCAGTCCGCCGTGGACGAGCCCGGTGGCGTCGTTCGCCTTGCGGCTGCGGAAAATCTGCTTGTGCCCGGCGTCGTGGCCGATGAACGACAGCTGCGCGAACATCATCGCGAAGAACGCGGCGAGGAAGAGCTGCCACCACGAGTCGCCGAGGAAGGCGAAGGCGACCCAGCCGCCGCCGAACGCGGCGAGGTTGAGCCCGATCCGCACCGCGTAGTACCGCCGCCGCCGTCGGAGCAGCCCGGCGTCCTTGATGAGCCGGGACAGCTCGGCGAAGTCGCTTCCGGTTGTGGCCGGAAGCTCCGGATTTCGGGTGGAAGTCATCGGGATCACCGCTCTGGGTAAGTCGTAAAGGCTTGTCCAGCAACGGTTTCCGGCCCCGACGGGGTCCGGGTCCGGTCCGGGAAAAGGGCACTGGGGCCTCGACGCGGTGGATACCGCGTCCTGCCCCCAGCCTCCCACTCCGCCGCCCTGGTGGCAATTCCCCGAAACCTGCCGGATCGGTGTACAGTCAGCCACATCGGGATGAAGGTGACCCACCACACACCCGAGAACTTCCCGCCCGGATCGCTCCGGCCGGGGACAGGAGCCGAGTCCGGGTCGGAAACCCGCTCGTACGCAACCGTGCCGGCTGATCAGCCGGCGAGCAGCCGCCCGTAGCCGCCAAAAGCGACACTCGAGGCGCCCAGTTGGGTTGCTACAGCTTGTTTTCTTCCGTCGCGGTTCCGGTCATCAGGTGGCTCGTCGGCGAGCCGGGTTCGGTGTCATCGTGCTCCGGCGCGCCGATGGGCCGCCACCCTTCACGAAAGCCCCCACGACGAGAGCATGCCGAAGAGCTGCTCGCGTTCGCCCGCGGTCAGCAACCGGCTCGGCGGCCGGACGTCGGGGCGGCACAGGCCCAGCTGGGCGAGCGCGTCCTTGACCACGCTGACGTTGTTGGCGTTCCCGTTCGCGGCGCGGAGCTCTTCGAAGGGCCGGATCCGTTCCCAGACGGTCATCGCCGCCGGGTAGTCCCCTGTGGACAGTGCGCGGAACATCGCCAGCGACGTCGCCGGGTCGACGTTCACCAGCCCGGACGTGAAGCCGGTCGCCCCGACGGCGAAGTAACCGGGCGCGGACAGCTCCGCCAGCCCGGCGATCCAAACGAACCGGTCGAACCCCGCGTCGCGCGCCACCGAGCCGAACCGGACCGGGTCCGGCACCGCGTACTTGACGCCGATGACGTTCGGCGCCGCCTCGCCCAGCGCGCGCAGCTGCTCGCCGGCGATCGCGGGGTTGCGGACGTAGAGCACGACGCCGAGTTCCGGCACCGCGCCGGCGATCGCCGCGTGGTAGTCGACCCAGCCGTCACCGGAGATGTACGGGTGCACCGGCTGGTGGATCATGATCATGTCGGCCCCGGCGTCCCGCACGTGCGCGGCGGCCCGCGTCGCCGAAGCGACGTCGTGGCCGATCCCGGCGAGCACGCTCGCCCGCCCGGCCGTGGCCTCGACGGTCACTTCCAGGCACCGCCGGGCTTCGGCGGCGTCGAGCGCGTAGAACTCGCCGGTGTTCCCGTTCGGCGTCACGACCTCGATGCCGCCGGTGATCAGCCGGTCCACCAGCTTCGCGTACGTCCCGTCGTCGACGGCGCCTTCGGTGTCGAACGGCGTGACCGGGATGGCCACCACGCCCGAGAGTCGTCGCTTCTGCTCCTCGAACGCACTCGCCACTGACATGTCCTATCTGATATACGATGCGGCGTACAACATTAACACGGACCCAGGGAGCAGCCATGCACCGTCGCACCGGCTTCCGATTCCGACGAGTGGTGCTGGCGGCGGGCGTTACGGCCGCGCTGGCGGCCTGCGGCGCCCCCGGCGCCGACGGCGGCGGCCAGGCCGCGGACCCCCAGGCCGTGCCGGACAAGCCGAGCAAGCCGGTCGAGCTGAACATCCTCGACGTCGCGGGGAACCTGCAGCTCACCAAGCAGATGATCGAGAACTTCAAGGCCGCCCACCCCGAAGTGCTCGCGAAGGTCACGTACTCGACCGCGCCCGCCCCGAGCATGGCGGGCAAGCTGAAGGCCGAACAGGACGGCGGCGTCGCCCAGACCCACCTCGTTCTCAGCGGTACCGACGGCCTCTCCGCCGGCATCGCGAACGGCACCCTGGCCAAGGTCCTCCCGGACTTCTCCGGCCGCTTCCCGAACCTGATGCAGAACTACCTCGAGCCCGCGGCCAAGATGCAGGAGCTGGCCAACGGCTACGGCGTCGAGGTCGTCTACTACCCCTCGGGCCCGCTCCTGGAGTTCAACCCCGGCGCGGTGCCCGCCGCTCCGGCGTCCCCGCAGCAGCTGCTCGACTGGGCCAAGGCGCACCCCGAGAAGTTCCAGTACGCGCAGCCGGCCAACTCCGGCCCCGGCCGGACGTTCCTGATGGGCCTGCCCTACCTGCTCGGCGACAAGGACCCGAAGGACCCGGACAAGGGCTGGGACAAGACCTGGGCGTTCCTGCAGGAGCTGGGCAAGTACGTGAAGTACTACCCCTCGGGCACGACCGAGACGATGAAGAACCTCGCCTCGGGCTCGGTCGACATGATCACGTCCACCACCGGCTGGGACATCAACCCGCGCAAGCTCGGCACGGTGCCCAACACGGTCAAGACCGCGATCATGCAGCCGATGCACTGGGTCACCGACGCCCAGTACGCCCTGATGCCGAAGGGCCTTTCGCCCGACCAGGAATCGGCGATCCTGCAGCTGATCGCGTGGATGCTCAAGCCGGACCAGCAGGCGATCGCCTACGACGACGGCTACTTCTACCCCGGCCCGGCCGTCAAGGACGTCACCCTCCGGATGGCGCCGCAGAAGAGCCAGGACACGATCAAGCAGTTCGGGCGCCCGGAGTACGAGCAGTGGATCGCGCAGTACCCCAAGGAGACGTCGCTGCCCGCCGACCAGCAGGTCAAGGCGTTCGACAAGTGGAACCAGCTGATCGGCGGCTCGAAGGTCGGCAAGAAGTGACGTTCGAGCAGCTGCGCCTCGACGGGGTCTCCCGCAGCTTCGGCACGGCGAACGCCCTGTGCGACCTCGACCTCGCGATCACCCGCGGCGAGTTCGTGGCCCTGCTCGGCCCGTCCGGCTGCGGCAAGTCGACGGCCCTCAACTGCCTGGCCGGCCTGCTCCCGCTCACCGGCGGCAGCATCTGGCTCGACGACGCCCGCATCGACGGCCGCCCGCCCGAGCAGCGCGGGTTCGGGATGGTGTTCCAGAACTACGCGCTGTTCCCGCACCTGTCCGTCCGCGCCAACGTCGGCTTCGGCCTCAAGATGCGCAAGGTCGCCCGCGCCGAAGCCCGCCGCCGGGTCGACGACGCCCTCCGCCTCGTCCAGCTCACCGAGCACGCGGCGAAGTTCCCGGCGCAGCTCTCCGGCGGCCAGCAACAGCGCGTCGCCATCGCCCGCGCCGTCGTGCTGGAGCCCCCGGTGGTCCTGATGGACGAACCGCTGTCCAACCTGGACGCCAAGCTCCGCCTCGAGATGCGGATGGAGATCCGCCGCCTCCACCAGACGCTCGGGCTGACCACCGTCTACGTCACCCACGACCAGGAGGAGGCCCTGTCGCTGGCCGACCGACTGGTGGTGCTGCGCGAGGGCACGGTCCAGCAGATCGGCACCCCCGAGGAGGTCTACGCGCAGCCGGTGAACAGCTACGTCGCCTCCTTCATGGGCTACCGCAACCTCCTGGACGTAACGGTCACCGCCGCCGCCGGCCCCTCGGTCACCGTCGAAGGCGACGGCGTCCGCCTGACCGGCGCGAACCGCGATTCGCTCGCGGAAGGCCCCGCGAAGGTCGCGATCCGCCCCGAGGACTTCGTCGTCGGCGACGGCGCGGAGAACGCCCTCGACGTCACGATCGAGATCGTCGAGTACCACGGCCGCGAGCTGTCGGTCTCCGCCCGGCTGCCGACCGGGACGCCGGTCTACTTCCGGACGGACAAGCGCCTCGCCCCCGGCGACACCGCGAAGATCGGCGTCCCGGCCGAGCGGGTCCTGGTGTTCGCACCGTGACCGCCGCGACGGCGGCCCGCCCGGCCCTGCGCCACCGCCTGGCCGAACGCGGCATCGACCGCACCCTGCTCCTGCTGGTGCCCGGCCTGCTCGTCATCGCCTGCCTGTTCCTGTACCCCTTCCTCTACGGCCTCCAGTTGTCCTTCGCCCCACGCCGGGGCGGCGTCTTCGCGAACTACGCCCGCTTCTTCGGCGACCCCTACCTGCGCGACACCATCTGGACGACGCTCGGCATCGCGCTGCCCGCGACGTTCATCAACGTCCTCGCCAGCATCCCGATCGCGTACGTGCTGCGCGGCCGCGTCCGCGGCAAGCGCCTCCTGACGACGATCCTGGTCGTGCCGATCACGCTCGGCACGGTGCTCACCGCGCAGGGCCTGATCATGTACGGCGGCCCGGCGGGCTGGCTGAACAAGGTGCTCACCGTCCTGGGCATCACCGACCAGCCGCTGCCGCTGATCCACAACTACACCGGCGTGCTGCTGTCGCTCGTGATCACCGGCTTCCCGTTCTCCTTCCTGCTGACGTTGTCCTACCTCTCCGGCATCGACCCTTCCCTGGAGAAGGCGGCCGCGACGCTGGGCGCGAACGGCATCCAGCGCTTCCGGCGCATCACGCTGCCCCTGCTGGCTCCCGGCCTGGCGATCACCTTCTGCTTGTCGTTCGTCATGGCGTTCTCGGTGTTCCCCTCGGCGCAGCTGGTCGGCGACCCGGCGAACGAGACCCGCGTCATCTCGATCGCCGCCTACCACGCCGCGTTCGAGGAGTACGACTACTCGATGGGCTCGGCCGTCGCGATGCTCATGGCGGTGGTCATGCTGATCGTGATCGGCCTGGTCATGGCGTGGCGCGCCACGCTCTACCGCGGAGCGACCGGAGGCAAGGGATGACCGGTTGGGTCGCGCGTCCCGGACGTTGGGTCGTCTGGGCCGTCGTCGCGTTCTTCTTCGTCAACCTCGCCGGCCTGGTGCTCTCGGTGGTCGTCGACTCGTTCGGCACGCAGTGGTTCGGCAGCTGGCTCCCGGACGGCTTCACCACTCATTGGTACGCCGACGCGTGGCGCGAGTTCGGCCTCTCGGACGTCCTCCTGACGACGGCGGTCGTCGCGCTCGTGGTGATCGCCGTGTCGGTGGCGGTCGGCGTCCCGGCCGCCTACGCGCTGGCCCGCCGGTCGTTCCCCGGCAAGCGCCTGGTGATGCTGCTGTTCGTGCTGCCGATCCTCATCCCGCCGATCACCTACGGCATCCCGCTGGCCACGGTGCTGTACAAGGTCCACCTCGCCGGCACGACCACCGGCGTCATCCTGGCGAACCTGGTGCCGTCCGTGCCGTTCGTCGTGCTGACCATGACGCCGTTCATCGAACAGATCGACCCGAAGATCGAAGCCGCGGCGCGTATGTCCGGCGCGCGGACGACGTCGGTGTTCACCCGCATCCTGGGCCCGCTGCTGCTGCCGGGCATCCTGGCCGCGTCGATCCTGGTGCTGGTGCGCACCGTCGGGATGTTCGAGCTGACGTTCCTCACCGCCGGCCCGGACTCGACGACCCTCGTGGTCGCGCTGTACAACTCCGTGTTCGCCGCGGGCATCCGCGCCAACCAGTCCGTGGACGCGATGGCGACCATCTACACGGCTTCCATGCTCCTGCTCCTCCTCGTCGCGTTGCGGTTCGTGAACCCGACCCAGCTGGTCACCCGGATCCGGGAAGAGACCTGAGGGCCGGCGGTGCTCGTTCGCTCATGTGATCCACGTTACCGCGGATAGTCGAACACGTGATCGACACGATGGGGTGAAACAGGCTTGCGGCTCCCCCGAGGGGAGCTGCCAGGCTGGGTGGCATGCGGTATTCGATCGGCGAGCTGGCCCGGCGGACGGGGTTGACGATCAAGGCCGTCCGGTTCTATTCGGATCGCGGCCTCGTGCCGCCGTCCGGGCGCAACGCCGCAGGTCAGCGCCGGTACGACGAGGCCGCCCTCGCCCGGCTCGGCCTCGTGCGCACCCTGCGCGAGCTGGGCCTCGACCTCGCCACGATCCGCCGGATCGCCGACGGGGAAGTCGCGGTCGCCGACATCGCGGCCCGGCACGCGGCGGCGCTGGACGCGGAGATCCGCGTGCTGCGGCTGCGCCAAGCGGTGCTGACGGCGATCGCCGGCCGCGGATCGACCACGGAGGAGACGAGACTCTTGCACGAACTGCCCCGACTGTCCGAAGTGGAGCGCCGGCACCTGGTCGGCGACTTCCTCGCCGAGGCGCTGGGCGACCGTCCCGAGCTGGCCGGGATCGCCAGGACGCTGACCCCGGAACTGCCGGAAGACCCGAGCCCCGAACAGCTCGACGCGTGGATCGCGCTGGCCGAGCTGACGCGGGACGCGGAGTTCCGCGCGGCCCTGCGCCGGCTCGCGGACCGGCACGAAGTCGGCCTGCGCCGCGACCTGGCCGCCGAGGTGCGCGCCGCCGTCACGCCGGCACTGGAAGCGGGGATCGCCCCGGACACGCCGGAAGCGACGTCGATCGTCGACGGCCTCGGCCGCGACCCGCGTGAGCTGCGGGAGTGGCTCGAAACCGTCAACGACCCACGCCGTGAGCGCTACCTGGAACTGCTCGCCGTGATCAACGGCTGGGCGGCACCGGAAAGCCTGACCCCGGCCCTCGACTGGCTGACGGCGGCGAGCTCTCGGCCCTGAGCCAGGCCAGTGCGTCCCCGGCCGGCTGCGCGTCGAGCCGGCTTCCGTCGCGCAGCCGCAGCGAAAGCCGTCCGGCGGCCACCTCGTCCGGACCGAGCACGGCCTGGAACGGCACCAGCCGGCCGTCCCGGATGCGCGCGCCGAGGCTGCCTTCGGCTGCGATCTCGGCCCGCAGGTCGCCGCAGCGATCGAGGACTTCCCGCGCGTACGGCACTTCGGCTTCGGACAGCGGGAGCAGCCGGAGCTGCACCGGCGCGAGCCAGGCCGGGAACGCGCCGCCGTGCACTTCGATCAGCTGCGCCACCGCGCGTTCGACGCTGCCGATGATGCTCCGGTGCACCATGACCGGCCGGTGTTTCGCCGCGTCCGCGCCGACGTATTCGAGGCCGAACCGCGCGGGCTGGTGGAAATCGACTTGAACGGTGGAGAGGGTCGATTCGCGGCCCGCGCTGTCGGCGATCTGGACGTCGATCTTGGGCCCGTAGAAGGCCGCTTCGCCTTCGGCCTCGTCGTACGCGAGCCCGCTCCGCTCGAGCACGGAACGCAGCATTTCCGAGGCGCGGTCCCAGTTCCCGGCCACGTACTTACCGCCCTCACCGGGCAGCGAAAGCCGGTAACGCGCCGGGCTGATGCCGAGCGCGTCGTAGGCCTGCCGGATCAGCGCCAGCGCCGCGCCCGCCTCGGCTTCGACCTGGTCGAGAGCGCAGAAGATGTGCGCGTCGTTGAGCTGGATCGCGCGCACGCGCCCCAGCCCGCCGAGCACACCGGACAGTTCGCTGCGGTACATCCCGCCGAGCTCGGCGATCCGCAGCGGCAGTTCGCGGTAGCTGCGGCCGCGCGAACGGTAGATCAGCGCGTGGTGCGGGCACAGGCTCGGCCGCAGCACGAGCTGCTCGCCGCCGACGTCCATCGGCGGGTACATGTCGTCGCGGTAGTGGTCCCAGTGCCCGGAAATCTCGTACAGCTCGCGTTTGCCGAGCACCGGCGAATGGACGTGCCGGTAATCCGCGTGCCGTTCGAGGTCGCGGACGTATTCCTCCAGGCTGTGGCGGATTTCTGCGCCGTCGGGCAGCCAGTAGGGCAGGCCCGCGCCGATCAGCGGATCGGAACCGAACAGGCCGAGTTCGCGGCCGAGCTTGCGGTGGTCGTGCATCGTGGACTCCTCGTGAACGGCGAGGCGGAGCACCACAAGACGAAGCCCGGGGCGACCGCCCCGGGCTGGCATGCGTGGATCAGCGCGCCGGGACACTCTCCGGCGTCGTCGTCAAGGCGCGCTTCATGGGATCGACGGTAGCAAGCGGGAGTGTTCCGGGCCTGTTCTTTTCGGTGCACCGTCGGCCTCGCGGCCCCGGCCTCAGGAATCGCCGAGGAACAGCTCCAGCTGCTCGACGACGAACGCGTGGTCCTCGGCCTGCGGAAGCCCCGACACACCCACCGTCCCGACCGGGCCGACGCCACGGACCAGCACCGGGAACACCCCGCCGTGGGCCGCGTACACGTCCGGGTCCAGGCGGCTGTCCTCCTCGAACGAGCCGCCCTTCGCGCGGAACTGGGCGCCGACCAGGAAGGAGCTGTGGCCGTAGCGGTCGACCACCCGGCTCTTGCGGTCGATCCACGCGTCGTTGTCGGCCGACGTGCCCGGGAGCGCCGCGTGGAAGAGGCGCTGGCCGTTGCGGCGGACGGAGATCGTCACCGGCAGGCCGCGGTCGCGCGCGGCCGTCAGCAGCTGCTGGCCGAGGGCGAGCGCCGTCTCGTTGTCGAACTTCGTGAACTGGAGGCGTTCCTCCTGCTCGGCGAGCTGGGCGAGGGCGTCGGCGTCGGTCATGCCGCCATTAAAGCAACACTGTTGTTTAATTGCCAGTGAACTCCGTCAGCGACAGCACGTTGCCGTCGGGATCGCGGAACCACGCGATCCGGCCGCCCGGCGTGGTCCAGATTTTGTCGGTGTCCTGTGGCAGCGTGTCGAACGTCAGGAACTCGACACCGCGGCCACGCAGCTCGGCCACGGTCGCCCGGATGTCGGCGACCGCCCAGCCGAGCACCGTGAACGGCTGCGGCGCGAACTCGGCCACGGCGGTGACGCGCACCATCGTCCGGCCACTCCGGAACACGCACGCGAAGGGGGTTTGCTCGATGAACTCGAGCCCGGCGACATCCGTGTAGAAGGCGCGCGAGCGCTCGAGGTCGCTCGACGGTGCGAAGGCGACCAATTCCGCTGAGTTGAGCATGGCTTCACCTCTCTCGGCGCGAAAGGTACTCCGGTCAGGCCGCTGACCAGGGGATGAGGAGGTGGACATGGGCCGGATCCGGCGGCGCACGGTGCTGGGCGGCGCGGCCGCGGTCACCGTGGCCGGCGCGCTGTCCGCCGCGTGCGCGCCCGCGTCGCGGAAGGGCACGATCGACGACGTCCGCCACGTCGTGGTGCTGATGCAGGAGAACCGATCGTTCGACCACTACTACGGCACCATGGCGGGCGTACGCGGCTTCGGCGACCGCGCGGCGCTTCGCGACGTCTTCCGCCAGCGGGGTGTTGGCGACCCGGTGCTGCCGTTCCGGATCGACACGTCCGTTGTGGACGGTCAGGACCTCGGCGAGCTGCCGCACGACTGGAACAGCACGCACCGCGCGTGGAACGACGGCGCGTACGACGGCTGGATCACCGCGAAGAGCCCCATGACGATGGGGTACTTCACGCGCGACGACATCCCGTTCCAGCACGCCTTGGCGAGCGCGTTCACGCTGTGCGACAACTACTTCTGCTCGCTCCAGGGCCCGACGCACCCGAACCGGCTGTTCCACTGGACCGGCACGATCGACCCGGACGGCGTCGCCGGCGGCCCCGCGACGCGCAACGCGCCGGACTACGAGCCCTCGTTCCGCTGGACGACCTACCCCGAACGGCTGGAGTCGGCGGGCGTCTCGTGGCGGATCTACGCGAACGACGAGGAGCGCGGCGTCCCCGAGCACTTCGTCGGCGACTACGGCGACAACCCGCTGTGGCTGTTCCAGAACTACCACGACGCGCTGTACTCGATGGACCCCGTGAAGCGGCGGCTGGCCGAGCGCGCGAACCTGCGCAAGAAGCTCAAGCCCGACTCGGGCCGGGGCCGGGACGTCGACCACGTGCTGGCCGAGTTCCTCGCCGACTGCGCGGCCGGCACGGTGCCCGCGGTGTCCTGGGTCGTGGCGCCGTACGGCTACTGCGAGCACCCCGCCGCCCGGCCGGTCGACGGCGCCGCCTACATCCAGCGGATGCTGAAAGGGTTGTGGGACAAGCCGGACCTCTGGGAATCCACCGTGGTCTTCATCAACTACGACGAAAACGACGGCTTCTTCGACCACGTCGTCCCGCCGGCGCCGCCTCCCGGCACCCCCGGCGAGTACCTGCCGGGGAACCGGCCGGAGCGGGGCGCCGCGTCCGGGGCGCCCGCGCCGATCGGGCTGGGGCCGCGGGTGCCGATGACCGTCGTCTCACCCTGGAGCCGCGGTGGCTGGGTGAACTCGCAGGTCTTCGACCACACGTCGGTGCTGCGCTTCCTCGAGACGTGGACGGGGGTGCGCGAGCCGAACATCTCGGCGTGGCGTCGCGCGATCTGCGGCGACCTGACCAGCTGTTTCGACTTCCGCACGCACGACACGACGATCCCGCTGCTGCCGGACGCCGACGCGTTGCGCGCCGAAGCCGACCGGACGCAGGCACGCCTGCCGAAGCCCCGGGTCCGGCCGGGCGCGCTCGTGCAGGAGCCCGGCACGGCCAAGGCGCGCCCGCTGCCGTACCAGCCGGTCGCCTGGGCCGACGTCGAGCCGAGCGCGCTGAAGCTGCACCTGGCCAACCACGGCACGCAGGCGCTGCAGCTGGCCGCGTACGCCTACCACGTGGGCGGGCCGCCACAGCGTTTCGACGTCCCCCCGAACGGGGAGGTCACCGGCCGGATCCCGCACGCCGGGTCGTACGACATCGCGATCCACGGCCCGAACGGCTTCGTCGTCGAGGCCTCGGGCGGGCCCGGTCTTGATGCCGCCGTCACCTTCGTGAGCACGCCGGCGCTGCGCGTGACGGTGACCAACAGCGGGCCGGGGCCGGTCACGCTGAACGACGTCGTGGTCCCGCCGGGTGCCTCGCGCGACTTCCCCGTGCCGACGCGCAACGGCTGGTACGACGTCGCTTTCGAGGTCCCGGGGTGGCGTCGCCGCTTCGCCGGCCACCTGGAAGACGGCCGCCCGTCGCGGACCGGGCCTTAGCGGAGGGAGTCCAGCGCGAAAGCAGCCAGCATCGCGACGCCGCTCGGCATGGCGTCCTCGTCGAAGACGACGCGGTTGGAGTGGTTCGCCGCCGCTTCGGCCGGGTCGACGCCGGGCGGGCACGCGCCGAGGAACGCGTACGCGCCGGGAACGCGCTGCAGGACGTAGGAAAAGTCCTCGGCGCCCATCAGCGGGTCGGCGAGCAGCTCGACGTTCTCCGGGCCCAGCACGGTCGCGCCGAGCCGCAGCACCTCGGCGGCGATCCGGTCGTCGTTGACGGTCACCGGGTAGCCCGGCTCGACGTCGGCGAGCACGCGGCAGCCGTACGCGGCGCCGACCTGCTCGCACACCTTGGGCAGCTCGGCGCGGACCAGCGCGCGCGTCTGCTCGGACAGCGTGCGGATGGTGCCTTCGAGCTCGGCGGTCTCCGGGATGATGTTCGACGTCGTGCCGGCCTGGATCCGGGTCACCGAGAGCACCGCGGGGTCGAACACGCTCACCCGGCGCGTGATCATCGTGTGCAGCGCGCCGACCATCGCCGCGGCCGCCGGCACCGGGTCGATCGTGTGCTGCGGTGCGGAGCCGTGGCCGCCCTTGCCGGTGACGCGCACGGTGAACGAGTCCGCCGACGCCATCAGCGGGCCGGGCCGCAGCTGCAGCCGCCCGCTGGGCGCGTTGGCGAGGATGTGCACGCCGAACGCGCGCTCGGCCCGCGTCCCGGCGGCGTCCAGCACGCCCTCGTGGATCATGAAGCGGGCGCCGTGGTGGCCCTCCTCGCCCGGCTGGAACATGAACACGACCGAGCCGGCCAGCTGATCCTTCCGCCCGGCGAGCAGCCGCGCCGCGGACGCGAGCATCGCGACGTGCGTGTCGTGCCCGCACGCGTGCATCGACTCGTCGTCCTCCGAGGCGAAGTCGAGCCCGGTCTCCTCGGTCAGCGGCAGCGCGTCCATGTCGCCGCGCAGCAGCACCGCCGGACCGGGCCGCCCGCCCCGCAGGACGGCCGTCAGCGACGTCGTGGCCTTGCCCTCGGTGATCTCCAGCGGCAGGTCGGCCAGCGCGTCCCGGATCGCCGCCTGCGTGTGCGGGAGGTGGAGGCCCTGTTCCGGCCTGCGGTGCACGGCGCGGCGGAGCGCGACCGTGCGGTCTTGCAACGCGCGCGCGTCGTCGAGGAGGCCGGCGAACGGCGCGCCGGGCAGGGTGGGCAGGTCAGTGGGGCCGGTCATGGTCCCGATAGTGCCCCATGCGGCGCTTCGGGCGCACCGTGCGTGCGTTCGGTCGGGCAGCGGAATACGGTGTGCGCATGGCGGTGGAAGAGCCGGTCACGGGGTTCGCGGTGGCCGTGGTCCGGGAAGACGGTCGGTGGCGGTGCAGCGCGCTCGACCCGGGGGCCCTGACCGAACTGGACGCGGCGATCACTGAACTGGGCAAACTACGTTCCACCGGTGCGGCCTTCGGGCTGCTGGCGGTCGATGACGAGTTCTTCGTGATCGTCCGGCCGAGCCCGCGTGGACCGTCGTTGCTGCTTTCGGACGCGGCGGCGGCATTGGACTACGACATCGCGGCGGACGTCCTCGACGTCCTGCGCGTCGATCCACCGGACGAGGAGGACGACTCCGTCTGGCCCGAGGGTGACCTGGGGGTGTTGGCGGACCTCGGGCTGCCGGGGCCGGAACTGGAGGTCATCGTCGGCGAGGTCGACCTCTACCCGGACGAGCAGCTGCAGATGGTCGCGCAGCGCTGCGGGTTCGGCAGCGAGTTCGCCAAGCTCCTGGACGAGCTCTGAGACGCCCGTCCGACACCGAGGCCGTGGAGGCGGCGCTGGAGGCCGCGCGCGCCCCCGGCGCGGACGTCCCGATCGGGGCGGTCGTGTTCGGCCCCGACGGCCTCCCGTTGGCGGCGGCCCGCAACGCGCGCACGGAGCTCGGCGACCCGACGGCCCACGCGGAGATCCTGGCCCTGCGCGCGGCGGCCGGCGTGGTGGGCGACGGCTGGCGCCTGGAGGGTTGCACCCTGGCGGTGACGCTGGAGCCGTGCACGATGTGCGCGGGCGCCCTGGTGCTGGCGCGCATCTCCCGGCTGGTGTTCGGCGCGTGGGAGCCCAAGACCGGCGCGGTGGGCTCGCTGTGGGACGTCGTCCGTGACCGACGTCTCAACCACCGCCCGGAAGTCCACGGCGGCGTGCTGGTCGACGAGTGCGCGGGTCTGCTGGAGACGTACTTCGCGATGCGGCGCTGACGTTTCTGGGTACTCAGGTTCCATGACGGTGAAGCACAAGATCCAGCAGGCGGTCGGCAGCGCACGTCAGAAGTTCGGCTCGGCGACGGGCAACCGCAGGCTCCAGGCCCAGGGCATGGCCCAACGCCGCGGCGCCCAGGCCCGCGAGGCGGCCCACGACCTGCGCGCGCGAGCCCGCGGCGCGCTCCGGGAAGCCCAGGTCAGGTGGCGTGCGGGCAACCCGGGCGACCCCTCGTGAGCCGAGGCCGGACCCTCCGGTATTGTTCTCGGCGGTGGCGTGTCCGAGCGGCCGAAGGAGCACGACTCGAAATCGTGTGACGGCTAATCCCCGTCCGTGGGTTCAAATCCCACCGCCACCGCTCTCATCCGGACCCCCGGTCAGCCCAGCTGGCCGGGGGTTTCGGTATCGGCAGGGATCAGGGGATCCAGTCGATGGGACGTCCGGCTTCGGTGCCGAGGTCCGCGACTTTCTCGGGCGAGCTGCCCCCGGCCGTGGACACCGTGTAGAGGGCCGGCGTCCCGGTTACCGAAGAGACGAATGCCACCTCGGTACCGTCCGGATTCGCGACCACATCACTGACCGGCTGCCTGGTTCGCGGGAGCAGGGCGGTCTGGACGATCCTCCTGCGATCGGCGCTGATCGTCATCTTGAAGATCTGGGTGCGATCGGTGGGCAGGCAGAGGAACGTGCTGGAGGTCATGAACCACTTCGGCCAGCAGGTTTCCGCGCCGGCCGAGAGTTCGACAAGAGGTGTCGAATTGTCGACTTTACCCTCGTCGCCGACTCGGTAGTTGATCGAGTAGTCGACTTCTGTCTTCCCATCCAGAGAGTAGATGTTGTACGCGCCTGTCCCCAAACCGATCGGCAGCTTTCCGTCCGGGGTGAAGTAGAAGATTTCCGCGTGCTGGTTTCCGCTTTCGGTGCCTTGGGACGACGCGGGAGATTCGATCTTCGAACTGCCTGACCCGAGATCGGGATCGACCGATCCCGTGCCCGCTGGGCTTGTGAACCAAATCCTTCCGGTGGCCGGGTTGAAGACCGGAACGTTCTGATTCGGCGGATCCGTGTAGCCGGACGACGACGGCGTCAGGTTGGTGAAGATGCCGGTCATGTCGTTGTTCACATAACCGATGTGCACGCCGCCTTCGGGCATGCCGATGGTGGACGCGGCCATGCGGGTGAAGTCCCGGTTGAACTGCTGGCGAAGCACCTGGCCGGTCGGAATCGAGGCGAGGCAGTCCATGGCGGCGGAGTCCCGGCGGTCAAGGTGAAATGCCGGGTGGTCTGGACTGAGTTCACCGGGTTGATACTGGTCAACGTCTCCGACGAGCCCCCGGTGCAGGTCGCCAGCACGATACCCCTGAAGTCCGGCTTGGAAGCGGTGGCGGTCGGCGGGCTCGAGGTGATCGGTGCGGTTTCGCTTGGCTCGGTGTTCGTCAGGGAATTGTTGCCGCAGCCCGCTGTCAGTAGCACCACTGCCGTGAACGAAGCAGTTGCGCGTACCCAAAGCGAGCTGTGGGGAAGCTCGCGATTTCCGCAGTTCTCATGCACCCGTGCCTCCTCGCTGTGCGTGCTGGGTCGCCGGCCAAGTCGAGATCGTTACAGCGTTGCTGAAAACACGGGAGCTGAAGCTTGACTTGAAGGGAACTTGAAGTGTGACCGTGGTCGGAACAAGCTGACCAAGGAGCACTTCATGAAGGTTCTCGTCACCGGAGCCACCGGTCACTCCGGGCGGCACGTCGTCGCCGGGCTGACCCGCGCCGACGTTCGTGTCCTCGTCCGCGACCCCACCAAGGCGCCGAAAGGCGTCGACGTCGTCGTAGGCGACGTCAGGGACCCCGGCGAAGCCGCCGACAACGTTGACGCCGTCTACCTCCTCTGGCCCTTCTTCTCCGCCGAAGGCATCGAACAAGCCGTAAAACCCTTCAAGGGCAAGAAAATCGTCTACCTCTCCGCCATGTCCGCGGAAGACGGCGGTGTCTGGGGAGACGTCGAGGCCGCCATCCGAGCCGTCACCGACGACTGGACCTTCCTCCGCGTCACCGGCCTCGCCACCAACACCCTCGGCTGGGCGCAGCAGGCCCGAAGCGGCGTCGTAAAAGGCCCGTACGGTCAAGCCAAACGCTCACTCGTCCACGAACGCGACGTCGCCGACATGGCCGTCAAAGCCCTCACCGAAGACCACCGCCGGCAGATCTACCTCGTCACCGGCCCGGAAGCCCTGAGCCAGGCGGACCAGGCCAAGATCATCGGTGAGGCACTGAAAACACCAGTCCGATGGGAAGAACAACCGGAAGAACAAGCGAAAACGCAGCTGGCTCAACAACTCGGCGAGGAATTCGCAACAGCGGCACTGGCCCACTGGGCATCACTCGTCGACGATCCGGAACCCGTCTCGCTCGACGTCGCCACCGTGACCGGGCATCCCGCGCGGCCCTTCGAAGAATGGGCTCGCGAACACTTCAGCTGAGCTGGACAGCGGGAGTCGTCAACGGCTCCAGTTCCTCCGCCAGCGAAGACAGCGACGCCACCTTCGCGGAAACCGTCCGCAGCACCGCCGTGCACGCGGTGCTGACGTCGCTCACCACCTCGGCCGAGCGGTCGCCCGTCAGCACCGCGTGCACTGAGGGCGAGACGGCCGTGGCGATCGACGAAACCTCCGACGCCGCCGACTCCGCCAGTTCGTCCAAGCGGGACGCGATCCGGGCGCCCAGTGCGGCCGTCTCGGCGGCCGCGCGGGCGGCGGCGCCGTACTGACCGTCCACTGTGTCCGCCCACGTGCCGAACGTCTCGGCGCTGCCGCCGGTTTCCGCGCGGTCGACGCCGGCGCGGAACTCCTCCTGTGCCGCGGTCACCACCAGCGAACCCTCGTCGACCGTCGACGCCGACGTGCGGATCGCGGCCGGGGCGCAGTCCAGGTGGCGCAGGGCCGCGACCGGGTCCGGGACGCCGATGCGGCCCGCCGCCAGCCGTAGCGAGGACAGCGCTGACGCCGCCGCCGTCAGGGCCGGGTGTTCGAAGACCTCGGTGAGGGAGGTCACGGGGCCACCGCGATCCGCCCCCGGAAGCCGGTGCTCCGGGTACTCTCCGCTGCCATGCGCAGGCGGCCGGCCAGGTCGGACGTCGCGTCGCCGAGGACGCGGGCGTCGGCCTCGCGCGCGGCCAGCGCGGCCGCCCAGCGGGCCGCCAGCTCGCGGGCCTGGGGCGAAATGCCGAACGGCGTCGAGTCGACGCGGGCTTCGGCGAACCGGCCCGCCGCCTTGTCGTCGGCGGCCGTGGCCTGGTCCAGCCGGTCGGCCGCCTCGCGCAGCCGGTCCGGCCGCTTCGGGGTGAAGGCCCCGGTCACGGAGCGGAGCTCCAGGGTCTCACTGCCGATCCGCGAGCCTCTGCCTTCCGGCATGGGGACCTCCGTCGTCAAGGGCGCTCACCCGATCGTGGAAGATCTTGCCTCATGCGCCCGCGCGGCCCGCATCGCGGTGACCTGCGCCGTTCGGCACGTTCCAACAAGTGGACGTCTTGACCGCGGGGCGGGACGGCGCGGACCATGAGGACATGCCCGCCACCTCGGAACGCAAGACCGTCCGGTGGCCCGACCGCGCCTCGAAGCGGTCGATCGGAGAGGGCGTCGCGGAGCTCCTGCTGCGCCGCGGCCGCCTGGGCTCGCCTCCGGCCTGACGCGAGCCCGGCGTCCGAACACTCCCGAAAACCCTTGGAGCACAACCATGTCCGTAGACATCCCTGCCCGGATTCAGCTGCGCGAGGCCGTCACGCCCGACGGCGGCATCGTCGAAGGCCCGCGCGTCCTGCACCGCGTCGAAAGCGAACCGTGCGAACTCTTCCGGATCCGGCCGCTGGGCCGGGTGATCGGCGCGGAGATCGACGGCGTCGACCTGCGCGAGCCGGTCACCCCCGAGCTGCGCGAGGAGCTCAACCGCGCCCTGCTCGAGTGGAAGGTGCTCTTCTTCCGCGACCAGGACATCACGTCGGCGCAGCAGCGCGCGTTCGCCGCGAACTGGGGCGAGCTGGAGACCAACCCGTTCATCCCGAAGGGCGACGACGACGCCGTCACGCGCTTCGAGCGCACCGCGGCCATGCCCGGTTACGAGAACATCTGGCACGTCGACGTCACCTGGCGGCCCAGCCCGGCGCTCGGCTCGGTGCTGCGGCTGATCGAGGTGCCGCCGGTCGGCGGGGACACGCTGTGGGCCGACATGGCCGCCGCCTACGACAACCTGCCCGCGGACGTCCGCGCCCGCATCGACGGGCTCACCGCCGTCCACGACTACCTCCCGGGCTTCGACCGGTTCTCCGATCCGGCGCTCCTCGCGCGCTGGCAGGACGAGTTCCCGCCGGTCGAGCACCCGGTGGTCCGGACGCACCCGGAGACCGGGCGGCGCACGCTGTTCGTCAACCAGGCGTTCACCACGCACATCGTCGGCATGGACCGCGACGAGAGCGACCGGCTGCTGCGGTACCTGTTCCTGCAGGCCCACACGCCCGAGTTCCAGGTGCGGTTCAGCTGGCGGCCGAACTCGGTGGCGTTCTGGGACAACCGCGCCACGCAGCACTACGCGGTCAACGACTACCACCCGCACGTCCGGATCGCGGAGCGCGTCGCCATCGCGGGCGACCGGCCGTTCTGACCCTTAGCCTGAGGTCATGACCGATGAACCCCAGGCCGTGGTGACCGGTTTCCTCAAGGCCCTGGAAGACCTCGACATCGACCGCGCGCTGACGTTCGCGGCGAGCGACATCGTGTACCAGAACGTGCCGTTGCCGCCCGCTCGCGGCGTCGCGGCGGTCGAGAAGCAGCTGAGGCTGCTGGCCCGGTTCGGCTCCGGGTTCGAGGCGCGGACGCACCACATCGCCGCGGACGGCAACGTCGTGCTCACCGAACGCACCGACGTGCTGCGCCGCGGCGCGTGGGAAGCGGAGTTCTGGGTGTGCGGCACGTTCGAAGTCGAAGGCGGCCGGATCGTGCTGTGGCGCGACTACTTCGACTGGACGACGGTGCTGGCCGCGAGCGCGAAAGGAGCCGGACGGGTCGCGTTGGCCGGCGCTCGCACGCTCCTCGGCCGCTACAAGGCGAGGCAGGCGGTGCGCTAGACCCGGTGCTCGCCGCGGTCGTGGTCCCGAAGGTCCACGACCGCGGCTATCCCCAGCACCAGCACGAACACGCAGCTGAGAACAACCAGCCCCCACATGATCGTTCTCCCTCCCCCACGTTTCCGTGCCGATCGCGAGCTGTCGGGGAGTGGTCTTTGCCACTTTTCCGGCGGCTCACGCAGACCGTACCGCCGCTTCACGCAGGTTGTTCCGGCCCTTGAGCTTCATTTAAGGCAGATGCGCCGGATGGGTGACAGCTGTGCGCCGCGCTATTACAGACCGCGCGCGATCCGTTACGCACCAACACCCAATCCGGACACCGAGGCGATTCCATCCCGGACGGACACCTTGGTCGAACGCAACGCCGAGACGTCCGCGAAGTACCGCAGCACCTTGCCGGCGTCGTCCCCGGAAAGCGGTTCGCACTCGTTGTCCGCGTTCCGCCGGACCGGGATGAGCTCGAGCCGCGCTTCTTCGCCGAACATGCAGCCGGCCAGCAGCCCGTTGACGTGCCGCCCGCGCATCGCCGGCCAGTCGAAGACGAGGTTGCCGAGGCTGTAGAGGATCGGCCGGCCGCGGTGGACCTCGACGGCCTGGATGGTGTGCGGTCCGTGGCCCACGACCAGGTCGGCGCCGGCGTCGACGGCGGCGCGCCCGTACGCGACCTGGTACTCGGTCAGCTCGGGCCCCGGCAGGCCCCAGTGCATCGAGACGACGACGTGGGCACTGTCCGCTTTGGCCCGTTCGACGTCGGCGACGAGCCGCTCCAGGTGCTCGGGCACCGGCGTCGTGCGGACGAGCGGCGGGCGGCCCGGGATCTCGGCAACGCGTGGATCGGGCTGGTAGGCCGTGGTCGCAAACGCTTGCGCGCACCCCGGGAAGTCCGGCAGCGCGCTTTGCCCGCGGGAGCGGAGCGAGGTGTACGCGAGGAACGCGACCTTCTCGCCCGGCCGGTCGAGCACCGCGGGCGCGTGCGCGGCGTCGATGTTCGCGCCGGCGCCGCAGTGCGCGATCCCGGCTCGGTCGAGGACCGGGAGGCTCGCCATCGCGGTGAGGTCGTTGGCGCACGAGACGACGTCGATACCGGCCGACGTCAGCGCTTCGACGGCCTGCGCGTCGACGGGCCCCTCGAGGTTCACGAACCGGAGGTCCGCGCCCTGGAGCAGCGGGCTCAGCCGCTCGAACGCCGTCGCCGGGGTGGCCCGGCCCTGGATGTTGACGTCTCCGCCGAGTACCAGCGTGATCACGAAACCTGCTCTGCCGAACGAGTGACGACGAAAGTAGTTGTTACGAATCGTTGCATCTTTGTCTTCCTCCTCCTCACTTGCCCGGGGGACTATGCCACGACTGTTCAAGCACAAAGGGGACTCAGGGTGACCAAGACCCACAGATCCAAGGCCGCCTTCACGGTGGCCGTCGCGTCGGGCCTGGTGCTCGGCGGCGTGGCCGCGCCGGCCGCGCTCGCCACACCCAGCGCGGACGCGGTCATCGCCGAGGTCTACGGCGGTGGTGGCAACTCCGGCGCCACGTTGACCAACGACTTCGTCGAGCTCGCCAACCGCGGTGCGGCGGCCACGAGCGTCGACGGCTTCAGCGTCCAGTACCTGCCCGCTTCGGCCAGCCCGTCGAGCACGTGGCAGGTCACGCCGCTGACCGGCAGCGTCGCCCCGGGCGGGCGCTACCTCGTGGCCGAGGGCAAGGGCACCGGCGGCACCGTCGCGCTGCCCACACCGGACGCGACCGGCACGATCGCGATGTCCGCGACCGCGGGCACGATCGCCCTCGTCTCCGGCACCACCGCGCTGACCTGCAAGACCGCCGCGGACTGCGCGGCCGACGCCCGGGTCAAGGACGTCGTCGGCTTCGGCGCGGCGACCGTGCGCGAAGGCAACCCGACGGCGGCGCCGGCCAACTCGACGTCCGTCGCGCGCGGCGCATCCCTCGTGGACACCGACGACAACGCCGCCGACTTCACCGTCGGCGACCCGTCCCCGACGAACACCAAGGGCGAAACGACCGGTGGCGGCAACCCGGGCGAACCGGGCACCCCCGCCAAGATCCACGACATCCAGGGCACCACGCGCCTTTCGCCGCTCAAGGACCAGAAGGTCAGCGGCGTCACCGGCGTGGTCACCGCGACCCGGGCGTTCGGTTCGTCGCGCGGTTTCTGGCTCACCGACCCGAACCCGGACACCGACCCGCGCACCAGCGAGGGCCTGTTCGTCTTCACCGGTTCGACCAGCCCGGCCGTCGCGGTCGGCGACGCGGTCACCGCGACCGGCACCGTCCGCGAGTTCTACCCGGACGCGCCGGCGACGTCGAACTACCAGTCGCTCACCGAGCTGGGCAGTGCACAGTGGACGGTCGACTCGCACGGGAACGCCCTGCCGGCACCGACCGTGCTGAACCCGGACACCGTGCCGACGGCGTACGCGCCGTCGCCCGGCGGGAACATCGAGCCGCTTCCACTGGAGCCGGCGAAGTACGCGCTCGACTTCTGGGAGTCGCACGAGAGCGAGGTCGTTTCGGTCAGCGACGCCCGCGTCGTCGGCCCGTCGAACTCCTTCAACGAGCTGTACGTGACGTCCAAGCCGGACCAGCACCGGTCCGTCCGCGGCGGCAGCGTCTACCTGGGCTACGACCAGCTCAACAGCGGCGTCCTGAAGGTGTCGTCGCTGATCCCGTTCGACCAGCGGCCGTTCCCGAAGCTCAACGTCGGCGACGTGCTGACCGGCACGACGTCGGGTCCCGTCGAGTACAGCAACTTCGGCGGCTACACGCTGTTCGCCAGTGTGCTCGGGACCGAAAAGGACAACGGGCTGCAGGGCGAGACCACGCGCAAGCAGCGGACGGGCGAGCTCGCGGTCGCGACGTACAACGTCGAGAACCTGGCCCCGGGTGACCCGCAGGCGAAGTACGACCGGCTCGGCGAGGCGATCGTGACGCACCTGGCGACGCCGGACATCGTGAACCTGGAAGAGATCCAGGACAACACGGGCGCGACCGACGACGGCACCGTCGCGGCGGACCAGACGCTCCAGAAGTTCACCGACGCCATCGTCGCCAAGGGCGGCCCACGCTACCAGTGGCGCTCGATCGACCCGGTGAACGACCAGGACGGCGGCCAGCCGGGCGGCAACATCCGCGTGGCGTTCCTGTTCAACCCGGCGCGCGTGTCCTTTGTGGACCGTCCGGGTGGGACGCCGACGACCGCGGTGGGCGTCGTCCGCGAGCACGGGAAAACGCACCTCACGGCGTCGCCGGGCCGCGTCGACCCGGCGAACGAAGCCTGGACGACCAGCCGCAAGCCGCTGGCGGGCGAGTTCGTCTTCAAGGGCCGCACGGTCTTCGTCATCGCCAACCACTTCAACTCCAAGGGCGGCGACCAGCCGACGCACGGCCGTTTCCAGCCGCCGGTGCGCAGTTCCGAGGTGCAGCGCGCGAAGCAGGCGACGGTGCTGCGCGGGTTCGTCGATTCGTTGCTGGCGGCCGATCGCAGCGCGAACATCGTGGTGGCGGGCGACCTGAACGACTACCCGTTCTCGCCGGCGGTCCAGACGCTCACCGCCGGTGGCGCGCTGAAGGACCTGATCGCTTCGGTGCCGGAAGCCGAGCGGTACAGCTACGTGTTCGAGGGCCAGTCGCAGGTGCTGGACCACATCCTGGCGTCGAAGGCACCGCGCGGGGTGGACTACGACGTCGTCCACATCAACGCGGAGTTCGCCGACCAGGCCAGCGACCACGACCCGCAGGTGATCCGGTTCCGGCCGGGCGCGGGCAACGCGGTCCTGGACGCGCTGAACGACCTGCTCGACTACCTGGATCAGATCTTCGCCAAGTAGTTCTCCTTGCAGGAGGCCACCTTCGGGCGCATCGCCCGGAGGTGGCCTTTTGTGTTTTGACACCTTCGGGTGACGAGGAAACCGCATCGCGCGCGCTGCCGTCTTTACTGGTGACGGGACCACAGGGGAGGGTGGCGTGGACGGGTACGCGGTGAAGGTGGGTGAGCTGGGCAGGCTCATCGACGATCTCGGCACGGTGGCGGGGCGGATGGCAGACGCGAACCGGAAGCTCGGGGGCGGTGGGGCGTTCGGGTCGTTGGGGACGGCCGAACTGGGCGAGGCGGGGATCGAGTTCGAGGACGCTTGGGGGTTCGGCATCGGGCGGCTCGGGGAGGCGGCTTCGGGGGTCACCGAGCGGCTGGAGCGGGCGAAGGAGCGGTACGAGCGGATCGAAGCCGAGTTCGGCGGCGAGCTGGGGAGGTTCGGCTCGGCGGTGCTCGGGGGCGGTGTGCCGGAGATCGGCGACTCGGAGCCTCCGGGCGGCGAAGGTCCGCCCGGTGGCGGCGCGACCGGCGGCATCACCGACCTCCTGAACGGCCTCGGCCGGTGAGCGCCCGCGACTTCCCGGCCCTGGGCTTCGACCCGGCGCCGGGTGACCTCGACGGCGTCACCGACCTGGCGGCCAAGTACCGGGCGGTGAGCACCGACCTGACCGAGGCTGACGACTCGCTCCGTCGGATCGTCCGCAAGCAGGGCGTCTGGCAGGGTGCGGCGAGCGAGGCGTTCGTCCGGCGTCTGGGCCCGCTGCCGCAGTACCTCGAGGGCGCGGCTCGCTCGATGGGCGAGGCGGCCGACGCGCTGGAAGAGTGGGCGCGGCACCTCGGTGACCTGCAGAAACGCGCGTCGGACCTGGAGGCCCGCGCGGAGGCGGCGGCCCGGGCGGCGGAGCAGGCACGCGCGAACCCGGACCTGGCGCTGGCGAACCGGACGTTCCCGGACGAGCCGTCGCTGCGGATCGCGCAGCGGCTCTTGGACAACGCGGGTCAGCAGCTCCAGACGGCGATCGACGGCTGCCAGAACGTCCAGGACGCCGCGAAGCGACTCCAGCAAGAGCACACGGAGGCGGCGGCCCGGGTCGCGGCGGCGCTGCGGACGGCGAAGGAGCTCGCGCCGGACGAGCCGGACGTGCTCGACAAGCTGAGCGACGCGGTCGGCGGGGCACTTGTCGACTTGTCGAACACCCTCGCCGACGGGGCGGAGCAGGCGTGGGACTTCGTCCAGGACCACGCTGAGCTGCTGTCGAAGCTCTCGGACGTGACCGGGGATGTGGGCAACATTCTCGGTGTGGCCAGCGACTTCGTGCCCGATCCCGCGGGCGTGATCGTGGGCGCGGTGGCCGCGGGCTTCGGCGTCGCGGCGCTGGAAGGCCATTCGCTGGCGAAGGTCGCCGGTGCCGACGTGGCTCCCGAAACCCTCACGTTCGACGCTCTCGGTGCCGTCACGTCCATCGCCGGACTGGTGGTGCCGGACTCGGCGGCCAAGGTGGTCACGTTCGGGGGATGGGGCCTGGTCGGCGAACAGGTTGGCGGTGAGCTCGCCGCCGATGCCATGGGCAAGGGGTTCGAAGGCCCGATCGGCGACTTCATCAACTACTGGAAGCCGAAGGACGCGAACCAGCTGGCCGTGGTCGGGCTTTCACCGGCGGGCTTGGCGTACTGGAACGCCGCCCACGCCGGGCTCGAGGCCGACAACGCACCGGATCGTCGCCGTGCGCGGGCGGAAGACGAGGTGTGGAACTGATGCCGCTGGAAATCGACCTGCCGCCCGGGTTCGCCGGGATGCCGGTGGGCATCGACGACAAGATGAACCGCGGCCACGCCTGGACCATCGCCGGAAACCTGGCGGACGGCGCCGGAACCACGGTCGAGGAGTTCGGCAGCTACCTCATGGCTCTCGTACCGGCCATGCAGGCCAATGGCATCCGCGTGTTCGGCAAGTTCGCGGTCGGCCGGCGCAAGGGTGACGTCGCGACCCTGACGTTGGGCGTCGTCCAGTGGCCCGAGCCGGCGCCCGGCAGCCCCGATGCGCTGGTGGCGGCGATGGCCGAGCAGTACCGGAGCCGCCACAAGTACGCGGTGGTGCAGCCGGTGCGCCTGCCGATCGGGCCGGCGATCGTCGCGTTCAGCGGGGGCGAGTTCCGCTTTCCCGAAGCGGACGTGCGCACCCAGACCAAGGCCGAGTACCAGATCCCGCTGCCGGACGGCCGGTCCGTGGTGATCCTTTCGGTGGTCGCGGAGTCCGAGGACGCCTGGCCCGCCGTGGCCGAAGCCACGGCAAAGGTCGCTTGGAGCCTCCGTAGCGGCGAGGTGGGGCGATGACCGAGCTGGCCGCGCCGCTGCTCGCCCTGCTGATCGTGTTCTTGTGCGGTGGCCTCATGGCCCTCGTCCTGACGATCACGATCGTCCGGGTCACGCGGGGCCGGCGGCCTCGCGAACAACAGATCGCGGAGCTGGCCGCGCGCCTCGACGGCCGGGAGCGGGTGACCATCCGGATGGTCGAGCTGGGGTTGAGCAGGCCGGACTTGTACGGGGTCGCGAACAGCAAGGGCTACGGCCTGATCGAGCACCACTTCGGGAAGTACTACGAGTTCGTCTACGCGCCGCACCAGGGGAGGCCATGGACAACGCGCAACTGATCGAGGAAATGCGGTGGCAGCTCAGGCAGATCGAAGACCGCAGGGCCGACAACCAGCGCCTCCTGAGCGCCGTCGCGCCGGAGCGGTGCGTCACCGTCGCCGTCGGGCCGGACGGAGTAGTCAGCGAAGTGCGGCTGGCACCCGAAGCCATGCGGCTGGACGCCGCCACGCTCAGCCGGGCCATCACCGCTGCCATTCGCGGGGCAACCATCGGGAAACCCGTGGAGGACGACGAGCCCTACGACACCGTCTTCGACGTCTAGGCCGGCGGGGGCTGCTCTCCCCGCTGCTTCGACGCCGCCCGCTTGGCGCGCCAGCCCAACGCCAGTACCGCCTGCACCAGCTCCTGGTAGCTCGGCTTGACCTCCTCGAGGTACCGCTCCAGGTACGCCGCCCGTGCGGTCGTGACCGGACGTGGTTCGTCGCCCGGGTCGAGCCACATCAGGCCCTGGATGTTGTGCAGGGCCATCTTCCACCAGCGGGTCGCGCGTTCGGCCGCGCGGTTCTCGCGCTCGGTGGCCACCTCGATGGCCGTCCGGGCTTCCTCGATCTCCGCGGTCAGGGCCGCTTCGCGGGCGAGTTCCCACTCGCGCAGGTTCTCCGCCGAGCCCCGGGAGAGGGCGATGATCTCCTTGTACCGCATGGCCGCGGTGGCGCCGTCGTCGGTCATTGGGCGTTCTCCGGACGCTGGAACGGGATGATCACTTCGGGGGCGCCGTGGGTCGTGCGGTCGAAGAACAACGCGCGGCCCGGGCGCGGTGACCAGTGCACCACCTGGCCCGCCGCGAACGGGGACAGCTCGTTGCCCTGGACGTCGAGAGCCGCCCACGTGCCGATGTCGTCGGTGCCGCCGAAGCCCAGCGTGTCCTTGAGCCGGGCGATGCTGCGCCACCAGCCGATCGTGTGGATGCCGTGGCCGGGGCCCTGCTTCAGGATCACGCGAAGGTGGTCCAGCCCGCTCTTCAGCTGGCCGACCGCCTTCGTCTCCAGTGCCGGCAGCGCCGCGTCCACCCCGTACAGGAGCAGCACCTTCGCGCCGCCGGAGATCGAGCCCGTCATCGATTCCAGGACGCCGGTCAGGTCGTCCACCAGCGAAGCCGCGTGGCCGTCTTCGCGCAGTCGCTCGGTCAGCTCCCACGCGGCCGGGGCGCACGCCTCGATCGGGCAGCTCAGCACGAACTCGACCTCGCCGTTTTCGTACTGCCGGGACAGCGAACGCGCGGAAGAGTCCATGATGGACAGTGCCTCCGCGGTGGCCGAGCCGAGCACCGCGACGTTGCGGCCCGGCGCGCGCGGCAGGTCCACGCCGCACGCCGTTTCGGTCACGTCGATCGACTGGCCGAGCAGGGCGCGCGGCTTCGAGTTCGGCTTGAGGTCCAGGTACGCCGGGAACTGTTCCAGGATCGGCTGGTGCGCGCCGTCGAACAGGCGGGGGCGCGGGAAGTGGCCCGCGTACTGCTCCCACAACCGGTGCTGGAGCCGCACGAACACGTTCTTGCTGCTCGCGTCCGGCACGTGGGCCAGCTGGTTGCCGTGTGCGACGCCGGAGTCGTGGTTGATCACCGCGTGCCACTTCGGCGCCGACACCGCCGCGTTGTTCGTCTCGGCCAGCACGCGCCGCGCCTTCGGCATCGCGATCCGCAGCGTGCACTGCTCGAACACCGCCGGCTTGCCCCAGAACGCCTCGATGCCCGCGACGTCCTGGCTGGCCAGCACCAGGTGGATGCCCTGCGATCGCCCGCGTCGCGCGATGTCCTCCAGCAGCTGCGTGGCCGTCGCCGTCACCTGGTCGCGGCCCGCGAACAGGTACTGGAACTCGTCGATCACCGCGACGATCCGCGGCCAGTGCCCGCCGGGGTCGGCTTCGCGGAGGTCGGCGAGGTTCGTGACCTCGTGCTCCTTCGCGGCCGCGGACCGGCGGCGCAGTTCGTCGGCCAGGAAGCGCAGCAGCGCCAGGCCGAACTCGCGGTCGGTGTTGACGTTGACGCCGACGAGCCGCGCGTGCGGCAGCCAGCTCGCGTCCTTGCGCCCCGGCGCCAGCCCGGCGAACGAGACGCCTTCCTTGAAGTCCAGCAGGTACAGCGCCAGCTCGTCCGGGGTGTACCGCGCGGCCATGCCGCCGAGCAGCGCGTACAGGAAGTTGGTCTTGCCCGAACCGGACGGGCCGCCGATCAGGACGTGCGGGCTCGCGTCGCCGATCACGACCTCGACCGGCTCGCCTTCGAAGAACCCGACCGGGGCACGGAGTTCTCGCGCGGAGGTCTCGTGGCCCAGCTCCGCCGGCAGCAGGTCGTCGAACGAACGCGGGCCGCCCTGCTTGGCGATCAGCGCCTTCGCGATCTTGTCGATGGCGCGGATGACCTGCCCGGACGGCATCGGCGGATCGAGGTCGACGAGGAGGTCGGTGCCGGTCATGCTGCTGATCGCATGGCGGTCGTCGGTGAGGCTCAGCGTCTCGACCGGCGCGCTCACGGCGGTCGGCACGTCGACCATGATCAGGCAGATCCCGGCGGCCAGCGCGCCGCTCGCGACGCGCTTGAGGTCGCGCGCGCGTTCGGGTTCGAGGGTTTCGCCGTTGCCGTACAGCACGACGATCCGGAACGGCTCGCCCCGCTGCTCCGTCTTCTGCCGCATCTCCCGCAACGACGTGTACCCGGCGGACATGCTGTTGGCGTGGATCCGGCGGATGTGGCCGGCCAGCTCGTCGAGGAGGTCCTCGAGGCGCCCGGGGTCGTACAGCGAAAGCGCGCTGGTGTGGCTGAGCGGGTAGAGGTCGGGCAGGATCGCGGTCAGCTGCCCGATGTCCCACAGGTGCACGCGCACCGAGCCGGGCTCGAACGTCGAGAGCACGCGGACCAGCAGGTTCTGCACGATCCCGTCGATCGCCGGCCGCGTCTTGGGCGCCGACGAGATCGCCAGGTGCGACTCGTCGAGCAACGGGACGGCGACGTCGAAGGTGCGAGTCGGGTCGTTGCCGGCGGCCGTGGCCGAACCGACGCGCCACAGCCCCGGCGACGTCAGGCCGGGGTTGTGCCCGACGGTGCCGAGCCAGTCGCCCGGCGGCAGGCCGGCCGCACCGGGTGCGTTGTGGGCGACCAGGTCCCGCAGCGTCGCGGGCCCCTGGCTCCAGTCGGTGTAGAAAGCGCTTCGCACACTGCCGAGCGCGCCGAACACTTCGTGCGCGGCGGGGTGGCGGGACCATTCGTTCTGCTGCTCGGCGCCGGCGTGGTTCATGCCGACGTGGACGATGTCCCGTTCCAGTTCGAGCTTGGCGAGGTCGGCTTCGGCGGCTTGACGCGCCCCGGCCGCCGCGCCCAGCACCAACCCGATCTGATGGCGGACCCGGTCGAGTGCGGTTTCGACGCGGTTGCGTTGCTCGGCTGACTTGTTGGCCATCTGCGTCCCCAAGAAAAAGTGTCCCTAGCAGGATTACAGGCGCGACCGGTATCCGCTCACCAGGTCTTCGGCAGCGGCCAGGCGGACGAGGAGCTGATCCAGCCCCTCGCCCGCCTGGGCGTACTGCGAAGGGAGCCAGGGATCGGCCTTGGCCTGGGCGTCCACGAGCGCCTGCCGGGCTTCCCCGAGCAGGCTCGTGGCCCGCTCGGAGTGGGCGCGCGCATCGGCGAGCCCAGCCACGACCGAGGTCAGCAGCTGGTGGAGTTCGGCGAGCGTCATCCGGCTAGAGACGCGCCGAGTAGGAGTCAGCTGAGGAAATGCTTGCTTGGACGGTGCTCTGCAGACCGTTGATGCCTTGCAGGGCTTCCGCCAGCAGTCCGTGCGCCTGGCTCACTTCGTGCTGGCTGCTGCCCTGCGTCGCTTGTGCGAGCGACTGCTGGGCTTCTTCGAGAGACTGCGCTGCCTGTTGCAGAGCGGCGATGCTCGCGGACGCCTTTTCGTTGGCGAGCGCGATGCCAGCGCGGATCTCTTCGACTCCGGCCATCGGGCCTCTACTCCTCGAAAATCTCTGGTGAAGTGCGGGACGGTTCCATTGAAACAGATCCAACGACTCAGCGTGATCATCTGACTTTGCCGAGTGATCGCGGGTCCGGAATCAGCAAGGCCCCGGACGTGGGACGTCCGGGGCCGGGCCGATCACGGTCTGTGCGGGGGTCGTCCCGGCACCAGTACCGCGCACTGAAGTCGCTGGCCAGCGCCACCCCAGGTCAGAGCGGTTTTCGTACCACTGCTGGCCTTTCTCGACAGGGGGCGGGCGAGGTGGGGCTGAGACTAGCGCGAGCGGAGTAACCCGTTTCGCCCAGCCCTGCCCGTGACTCCACGTGCCCGAGCGGAAAAGCGCAGCACCGAAGAGGTTTCACATTTCGGGCGCCGAAAATCTCCGGTGAGCAGCGTTGACGGCGCGTGGATCGCCGTGGTCGGGCCGTTCGGGCTCAAGTGGAACGGCCCGAAGTCGACGTGAACGCCGAGTAGCCCGACCGCCAAGAGGACGGAAGCGGCGTAGCGCGGTCCGGCTCCCGGTTGGGGGTCGGGGCGGGCTGCGTGGTCATGACTGGTTCACCCTTCTCACTCGTTCGGTAATCCCGTCGGTCGAGCTGTGCGAGATGGAGGTCGGCGCCGTTGAGCTGAAACGGATCCAACTACCCAGCGTGATCATTCGACTTTGCCGAGTGGTCGGGGTCGGGAATCAGCAACGCCCCGGACGTGGGACGTCCGGGGCCGGGTCGATCACGGGTCTGCCTTATGGCTGTCCTAGCGGTGAGCACTGCGCCTTGACGCCGATCGGAGAGTTACCTGTCGCGCAGCTGGAAATCCCAGACGAGCAGTGCCGGCACGTCCCGCGCCGCCGCGCGGGCCGCGTCCGGCACCAGGGCGGCGAGGCTCCACGGCCAGAGCTCCCACGGGCCCGGCTCGGTCGTCGCGGGGGCCGGGTCCTTCGCCGGCAGGCGAGGTTCTTCGCACCGAAGCGGGGTGAACCCGGCCGCGAGTGCGGCGCGCAGGTAGTCGCCGACGAGGTGGCGGTGCGAGGCGAGGCGGCCGGGCCGGCCGTCGGGGCCGCGCAGCGACGGGATCGAGCCGCGGGCGACGGACTCGGGGTGGACGTCGCACAGGATGGCGTGCCCGTCCGGCCGCAGGACGCGGGCGAACTCCGCGAGCACGGGACCGAGGCCGGCGACGTGGGTCAGCGCGAGGCCGCAGGTGACGAGATCGACCGAGGCGTCGTCGACGGGAAGATCGGTGAGGTCGCCGAGCCGGAAGTCGGCGCCGGGCACCCGTTCCCGGGCACGCGCGAGCATGCCGGGCGAACTGTCCACGCCGATCACCCGATGCCCGCGCGCGGCGAGGATGGTCGAGTAGCGCCCGGTTCCGCAGGCTGCGTCGAGGGCGTCGCCGGGGTGGCCCGCGGGTTCTTCGAGCCACGGCTCGCCGAGGAGGCGGCGGACTTCGGCGAGGCGGGCTTCCGTGAAGGCGCGGTCGAACTCGCCGGACGTCAAGGGTGCGGATCCGGGGCAGGCTACCGGTTTTCGGGGCGCGGGGGCGGAAACGACGAAACGCCGGGCGCGCGGCCCGGCGTTTCGCCTGATCAAACGGCGGAGGATACAGGATTCGAACCTGCGAGGGCGTGAACCCAACACGCTTTCCAAGCGTGCGCCTTAGGCCGCTCGGCCAATCCTCCGCAGGAGACGATACCGGATGCCCTTCCCGCGTCTCGAAGGTGGGTCAGCGCGTGACGTCGGCCACCACGCACGTGATGTTGTCCGGTCCGCCGCCCTCGTTGGCCAGGCGGATCAGCTCCGGGATCGCTTCCGCCGGGTCGGTCGGCGCCGACAGGACTTCTCGCAGCTTCGGTTCGCTGACCGGGCCGCTCAGGCCGTCCGAACAGAGCAGGTAGCGGTCGCCCTCGGCGGCGGGGAACGTCCAGATGTCCGGGTCGCCGGAACCCGCTGTCTGCAACGCCTTCATCAGCAACGAACGCCGGGGGTGGGAGTCCGCGTCCTCGGCCGCGACCCGGCCGTCTTCGACCAATGCCTGCACGAGGGTGTGGTCGCGGGTCAGGCGGCGCAGCTCGCCGTCGCGCAGCAGATACCCCCGGGAGTCGCCGATGTGGGCCGCCGCGAACTCGATGCCGTCGAACATCAGGGCCGTCAACGTCGTGCCCATGCCGGTGGTTTCCGGCTCCTGCGCCGCCACTTCGTGCAGGCGGTCGTCGATCGACTTGACCACGCCGGTCAGCGTCGCGGCCAGGTCGACCCCGGTGAGGTCCACCCGCCGGAGGTCGACGTCGAGCTCGCGCAGCACGTCCACCGCCGTCGCGCTGGCGACCTCGCCGTGCGGCTGGCCGCCGATGCCGTCGGCGACGGCGAGCAGGCGGGAACTCGCGTACACCGCGTCTTCGTTGATCCGGCGACGCTGCCCGACGTCCGACCCCGCGGCGTACCGCAGGACGTACCGATCGTGTGTCATGTTCCCCATGTAAGCATTGGTTGACTGAGTTCACAACCATGTCGGCTGAATGGAGCATCCTCCGATAGAGTCCTCGCCATGGACGACGACGCCACGGTCAGCGCGGCCGACATCGCGCGGCTCGCCGGGGTCGGCCGGGCCGCGGTGAGCAACTGGCGCCGCCGCTACCCGGACTTCCCGCAGCCGGTCGGCGGCACGGCGTCCAGCCCGCTGTTCGGCCTGTCCGCCGTCGCCGCCTGGTTCGCCGCCCGAGGCAAGCCGTTCGAGCTGAGCGAGGGCGAACGCGCCTGGCAGCGCCTGCGCGCCCTCGGCGACGACCTCGACCTCGCCGAACGCGTGAGCCGTGCCGGCGTCTTCTTCGCCTTCCAGGCCGGCCTCGTCGACACCTTCGACCGCGAGCTCGACGACCCCGAGCTGCTCACGCTGCTCAGCGAGATGACGCACCGCGCGGGCCCGGTCGAAGCGTTCGAACTGCTGTGCCGCCGGTACTTCGAGGCGCATTCGCGGCGGCTGTCGGCCACGCCGGAGCCGATCGCCGAACTGATGGCGCGGCTCGTCGGCCCGGTCTCGACGATCCTCGACCCCGCCTGCGGCTTCGGCGCGCTCGCGCTGGCCAGCGGCGCGAAAGCCGTGCTGGGGCAGGACAGTGACGCGATGACGGCGTCGATCGCGGGGCTGCGGCTGAAGCTGCGCGGCATCGAGGCCGAGGTCCACCCGGTCGACGCGCTGCGCGAAGACGCCTTCGCCGGCCGGACCGCGGAAGCCGTGCTGTGCGACCCGCCGTTCAACGAACGCGCCTGGGGCCACGACGAACTCGTCGGCGACGAACGCTGGGAGTACGGCCTCCCGCCGCGCGGCGAACCCGAGCTCGCCTGGGTCCAGCACTGCCTCGCCCACGTCGAACCCGGTGGCGCGGTGGCGATCCTGATGCCGGGCGCGGCGGCCGGGCGGCGCAGCGGCAAGCGCATCCGCGGCAACCTCCTGCGCGCGGGCGCGGTCCGCGCGGTCGTCACGCTGCCGCCGGCCGGGCCCGACCTCTGGCTGCTGCGGCGGCCGGTCCCCGGCGAACGCCCGCCGTCCACGGTGCTGCTCGGCGAGGCGGGCGACGAGCTGTCCACAGTGGACGAAATGTGGCGGGAGTTCCGCGCGCACCCGGAATCCGGCGCCCGGATCATCGACCTGCTCGACGACGACGTCGACCTGACGCCGGCCCACCGCCGCACCAGCGACGAGGATCCCGGGCAGGCCTTCGAGGCCGTACGCGGCCGGTTCGCCGAGCTCGTCCCCGAGCTGCCGCCGCTCGAAGCGGCCGACGGTGAGCCCGCGTTCACGACGATCGGCGAGCTGGTCAAGGCCGGGGTCGTCGAGGTCCGGCACGCGGCGGCCCGCGCGGACGCCGAGCACCCGCTCGCCGAAGCGGGCGACGTCGTGGCGTCGGTGACCGGGATCGCGTACGTCCACAGTGGACCGGCCGGACCGGTCGGCGCCGGGCTCACCGTGTACCGCGTCGACCCCGGGCGGCTGGACGCGGACTTCCTGGCCGGCTGCCTGCGCGCGGCCGACCTGCCCGCCGCGTCCGCCTCGACCCGGATCGACAGCAGGCGCGTGCGGGTCCCGCGGGTCCCGATCGCGGTCCAGCGCGAACACGGCCGGGTCTTCCGCGACCTCGCCTCGTTCGACGCCGTTCTGCGGCAGGCGGCCGAAACGGGTCGTGAGCTGGTCCGGCTAGGCTTCGCGGGACTTGTCGAAGGACGGCTCAGGCCGGGCCGTTAGGGGAACGGATGCTGATCGCCGACCGCTACGAGCTCGACGAGCTGCCGCTCGGCCGCGGCGGGATGGGCGCGGTGCACGGCGGGTTCGACCGCAGGCTGGGCCGGCGCGTGGCGATCAAGCTGCTCCGGCTGCCGGGCCGCGACGAAGAGCTGGAAGCCCGGTTCGCGCGCGAGGCGCGGATCCTGGCGACGCTCGACCACCCCGGCGTGCCGACGCTCTACGACTACGGCACCCACGACGACCGGTTGTTCCAGGTCATGCAGTTCGTCGAAGGCGTGACCGTGGCCGACCTGCTCGCCGAGCACGGGCCGCTGCCGGTGCCCTGGGCCGCGGCGATCGCGGCGCAGGCGTGCGCGGTGCTGACCGCCGCCCACGCGCTCGCGGTGTGCCACCGCGACCTCAAGCCGTCCAACCTGATGCTCGGGCCCGACGGCGGCGTGAAGGTGATGGACTTCGGGCTCGCCGTGCTGCGGGAAGCCGACGCGGCGCAGTTCACGCGGGCCGGGCAGCTGCTCGGGACGCCGTCGTACATGGCGCCCGAGCAGATCCAGCGGGGTGGCGCCGAACCGCGCAGCGACCTCTACGCGCTCGGCTGCGTGCTGCACGAGATGCTCACCGGGCGGCGGCTGTTCGACGGGCCCACGGCGTACGCGGTGTTCGAACGGCAGGTCAAGGAGCTGCCGCCGCCGGTGCGCGGGGTGCCGAAGCAGCTCAACACCCTGCTCGCCGAAGTGCTGGCGAAGGAGCCCGAGGCCCGGCCGTCCGGCGCGGCCGAGCTGTACGAGCGGCTCGGCGGGTTCGTCGGCGGGCTGCCGCCGCTGCCCGGGTTCCTGGTGCCGGCGTCAGTGCCCAGCCCGGGCCGGATGTACGCGCGGATGCTGGGGCGCGTCAGCGGTTGAGGGCCGCCGGGCGCCGGTCGGCCAGCGGCAGGCCGCGGCGCTGGACGCGCAGGTAGGTCGTCGCGTTCTGCACCGCGATGCTGACGCCGAGGGTGAGCGCGATCGACGCAGTGGTCAGCGGGCCCGCGACGCCGAGCGCGGTCCCGAGCGCCACCAGCCCGACCCGGGCCGCGACGGTCAGCGCCCACAGCCCGACCGTGACCAGCGAGCCCTTCTGGAACGTCGTGCCGGCGCGCTCGGTGAGCGTCGTGGTCGTGCTGCGCAGGACGCCCAGCCCGGCGAGCACCACCAGGTCGGCGGCGAGCAGGCCGAACTCGCCGGCGGACGCGCCCGGCAGCGCTTTCAGCGTCAGGTAGGCACCCGCCGCCGTGAGGACGAGCGGCAGCGTGACCAGCGACTTGCGGTCGAGCAGCGTGCCGCGGACCTGCCGGTAGACGACCCGGTAGAAGACGAGCACGGCGATGGCGGCGTAGAGCAGGACGTTCGCTGCGGTGGGCATGGCTGGCGGCTCCTCGGTTCGTCGGGTGCTCCCAGCCTCGGCGAACGGCGGCCCGGTTTCGTCGGCGTGGGGGCCGGTCCCGGGTGGATTCCGGCCTCAACCCCCGGGTTGACCCAAATCGTGACCTTCACCGACGAACCTCGACCGGGTGAGCACCGTCTTTACCGATGTCCAAACGCGATGATCGAGACACTGGGGGTACCGGACGTGAAGAGGCTTCTGGCGGGAGCGGCCGCGCTGGCCACCGCCTTCGTGCTGGCTGCCTGTTCCGGTGGCGGGGGTGCGGCCGGCGGGCCGAACGCGGGCGGCGGGGCCGTCGCGGCCGCGGGGACCGGCGGCGGGACGCCGACGACGTCGAGCGCCACCCCGACCCCGACGCCCACCCCGGCGACGTCGAGCGCGACCCCGGCGCCGGCGCCCACGACGTCGAAGCCTGCTCCCACCACGACCAAGCCGAAGCCCAAGCCGAAGCCGGCGCCCGCGGCGAACCCGGGTGTCCCGTGCGCGGCGGCGGCCGCGGCGCCGGGCACCGCGGCCTGCGTCGACATCTCGGCGCACCAGGCGTGGCTGCTGCAGGGCGGCAAGGTCGTCTACGGGCCGGTGAAGATGCTGCCGGGCCGCAAGGGCAACCCGACCCCGACCGGCACGTTCCACGTGCTGTCGAAGGAAAAGATGCACCTGTCGAAGGAATTCGACAACGCGGAGATGCCGAACTCGGTGTTCTTCTACCCGGGCGACGCCTTCCACACCGGCAGCCTCTCGGTGTACTCGCACGGCTGCATCCACCTGTCGGCCGCCGCGTCCCTGAAGTTCTTCAACACCCTGCACGTCGGTGACGTCGTGCAGGTGGTCCCGTAACGCGTTATCAGCCAATACGGACAGTAGGTCACAGTCCGATAAATTCATTCTGCCGAGTGCAACTGGCCCCCCTGTTCAGACGATAAGTGATCGTTTGGGAAGGGGGGCCAAATGGCCTTGCGAAAACTTCGCGCACTCCGTCACGCCTTGGTGGCGGCAGTATTGACCGGGGCGATGCTGCCCGTCGTGGCCACGGGGGTGGCGACGGCGGCGACTGCGCTCCCGCAGGGGTTCGTGCTGCGGGACACCAGCTCCGGACTGGGGCAAGAACCACTCACCGACTTCGGGTACCTGCCGGACAACTCGATGCTGGTCACCGGCAAGAACGGCACGGTCCGCTGGCTGTCGGCCGATGGCTCGGCCGGCCAGTTGCTGGCGAAGCTGCCGGTCCGGACCAACGAGGACCTGGGCCTCGTCGGGCTGGCCGTCGCACCGGACTACGCCACGTCGCACACCATCTACCTGACGCGGTCGATCAACCAGACCAGCGGCTTCGTGATGCGGATGGCGCGGTTCACGGTCACCGTGGACGCGGCGGGCGTGCCGAGCGGGCTGACCGGCGAGCAGACGCTGTTCGAGGTGCCGGGCATCTTCAACGTGCACGGCCTCGACGAGGTCGTCGCCGCCACCGACGGGACGCTCTGGCTGTCCATCGGCGACAACGGCGACTTCCGGCAGGCCGACCCGGGTTCGCTGCGAGCCCAGGACATCAACCAGCCGTACGGGAAGATCCTCCACCTCGCCGCCGATGGCAGCGGGGTGCCGACCAACCCGTACTACGACGCCGCCAACCCGGGCTCCACCGCGAGCAAGGTGTTCGCGCGCGGGTTCCGCAACCCGTTCCGGTTCAGCATCGACCAGAACCTCGGGCTGCCGGTCGCCGGGGACGTCGGCTGGAACGCGTGGGAAGAGGTCGACGTCGTCCAGCGCGGCGCCAACCAGGGCTGGCCGTGCTGGGAAGGCAACCACCCGACGCCGGGCTTCAGCGGCCTCGCGGGCTGCGCCGGCGTGGCGAACCAGCCGCCGATCTTCGAGTACCAGCACGGCAACGGCATCATGCAGGGCAACAGCGTCAGCGGCGGGATCGTCTACAACGGATCCAGCTACCCGGCGGCGTACCGCGGTTCGTACTTCTTCGGCGACTACGTGACGCACAAGATCTGGACGATGCGCTACGACAAGCAGGGCCAGCTCACGCAGGCACCGGAGAACCCGCCGGTCTTCACCGACATCGGCGGCCCGGTGAAGTTCGCCGCGGCGCCGAACGGCGACATCGTCTACGCGGACATCCTGACCGGCAACCTGCGTCGCCTGAGCTACTCGGCCAGCAACACCGCGCCGGTCGCCAAGGCCACGTCGGTGACCGACCCGGACACCCGCACGGTGACGTTCGACGGTTCCGCTTCGGTCGACTACGACAACGACACGCTGAAGTACGACTGGAACTTCGGCGACGGCGCCACCCTCACCGACGCAGGTCCGAAGGTGTCGCACCCCTACGCGGCGGGCACCGAGTCGTTCACCGCGAAGCTGACCGTCCGGGACCCGCTGGGTGCCGCCGACACGACCAGCATCGCGGTCGCGCCGGGCAACCACACCCCGGTGATCACGTTGACCACGCCGGGTGATTCCGCGACCTTCGCGGTCGACCAGCAGGTTTCGCTGGGCGCCACCGCGACCGACGCCGAAGACGGCACGCTGCCGATCACCTGGACCACGGCGGTGCGACACTGCCCCAGTGAGGCGACCTGCCACTCGCACCCGGGCGACGGCGGCACCGGGACGAGCTTCGCGGCGCCGTTCACCGAGCACCCGGATTCGCGGATGGAGTTCACCGCGACGGTGACCGACAGCGCGGGCGTCACGACGTCCAAGACGTACACGGCGTGGCCGCGCCGGCACCGCGTCACGCTGGTCGGCACGCAGCCCGCGGTGCTGAAGATCTCGGTCGCGAACAACGCCAACACGGCGCTCGTCACCGAAGGGGCGTCGTTCGACGTCGTGGCCGAGTCGCTGGCCATCGACGGCGTTTCGACGTTCACCGGCTGGCAGGGCGGCCCGGTCGACAACAAGTGGATCATCACCGTCGGCACGAGCGACATGACGCTGACGGCGAACTACGCCACGCCGATCGACCAGCGCTACAACGCCGACCCGGCGCTGCAGGCGAAGCTCGGTGCGCCGGCGGCGCCCGAGGTCACCGACGGTCCGGTCCACTACCGGGTCTACGCGAACGGGCGGCTGTACTGGAGCGCCGTGGGCGGCACGAAGTACGTGACCGGCCCGGTGCTCGACAAGTACGTCGCGTTCGGCGGCCACAGCGTCCTCGGCCCGCCGACGTCGGACACCGCGACCACGCCGGACGGGGTGGCGCAGTACAGCCACTTCGTCAACAACGGCAACGTGGGTTCGATCTACTACACGGCGGCGACGGGCGCGCACGCGCTCTACGGTGAGATCCGCAAGAAGTGGGCGGCGCTGGACTACGAGCGCGGGCTCGGGTACCCAACGACCGACGAGGCCGGTACGCCGGACGGCGTCGGCCGGTACAACCACTTCGTCAAGGGCGGCAACGTCGGCTCGATCTACTACACGGCGGCGGACGGCGCGCACGCGATCTTCGGCGAGATCCGCAAGAAGTGGGCGGAGCTGGGGTACGAGCGCGGGCTCGGGTTCCCGATCACCGACGAAGGCGCGACGCCGGACGGGGTCGGGCGGTACAACCACTTCAGCCTCGGGCACTCGATCTACTACTCGGTGGCGACCGGTGCGCACGCGGTGAAGGGCGAGATCCGGAAGAAGTGGGCGGCGCTCGGGTGGGAGCGGTCCTACCTGCGCTACCCGACGACGGACGAGTACGTGACGAACGGGGTGTACCGCAGCGACTTCCAGGGCGGCTACATCACGTTCACGCTGGCGGGCGGAGCGGTCGACCGTCCTTGGTGAACTGATCGGTGAAAGGCGGGCCGTCCCCGGAACTCCGGGGGCGGCCCGCCTTTTCGGTGTCGCTAGCCGAGCAGCTCCGCGGGCGTGGTTCCGGTTGAGGTGAGGGGAAGGCCGAGTGCGACGCGCTCGGTGAGCCACGGGCTCGGGCGGTAGCGCGGGTCGCCCGTCGTCGAGGCCAGGCCGCGCAGGATGCGCAGCACCACGTCGCCGCCGACGAGGTCGCCCCAGGCCAGGGGGCCGCGGGGGTAGCCGAGGCCGAGGCGGACCGCCGTGTCGATGTCCGCCGGGGTCGCGAGGTGCTGGCCCGCGATGAAGCACGCCGTGTTGACGATCGAGGCCAGCAGGCGCTGGGCGATCGGGGCGGGCCCGTCGCGCACGACGGTCACCGGGTGGCCGGTCGCCGCCAGCGCGCCCCAGGCGGCGCGGCCCGCCGCCGGGTCGAGGCCGGGGTGGACCGACATCGTCAGCCGGCGTTCGTAGCCGCCGAGCGGGTCGACGCCGGTGGTCCGGTCCAGCGGCAGCCCGGCGCGGGTGGCGGCGTCCACTGTGGACTCGCCGTAGAGCGGCACGAGCAGGACGGCGTCCGGGTAGGCGTCGGACACCACGTGCACGCCCGCCGTGGTAAGCGTGCGGGCGAGGTGCTCGTCCGCGGTGAACACCGGGCTCGTCGGCTTCGGCGGCGCGGCCGGCTCGTCGGCGACCCGCTGTTTGCCGTCGTCGTAGGAGTAGAAGCCTTCGCCGTTCTTCCGCCCGAACAGCCCGGCGGCGACGCGCGGCCGGGTCAGCCACGACGGCCGCAGCCGCGGGTCGCCGTGGAAGCCGCTCCAGATGCTTTCCAGGACGGCGTGGGAGACGTCGAGGCCGGTGAGGTCGAGCAGCTCGAACGGGCCGAGCTTCAGGCCGAGCACGTCACGGGCGACGCGGTCGACGTCGGCGGGTTCGGCCAGCGCCTCGGCCAGGATCTGCAGCGCCTCGGTGTTCAGGCCGCGGCCGGCGTGGTTGACCAGGAAGCCGGGCGCGTCCTTCGCCAGCACCGGCTCGTGGCCCCAGCCGCGCACCAGCTCGAGCGCCTGGCCGGGCAGCCAGTCGAACGTGCGCGCGCCGGGCACCACCTCGACCAGGCGCATCAGCGGCACCGGGTTGAAGAAGTGCAGCCCGACGAGCCGGCCGGGCTCGGCCAGCCCGGCGGCGATCTCGGTGACCGACAGCGAACTGGTGTTGGTCGCGAACACCGTCTCCTGTGGACAGACGCGCTCGAGGTCGGCGAACAGCGCCCGCTTGGTCTCGAGGTCCTCCCGCACGGCTTCGACGACGAGGTCGACCCCGTCGGCCGGCGCGGCGGGCGCGTCGACCGCGACGAGCCGGTCCTTCACCGCCCGCGGGTCTTCGGTCAGCTTGCCCTTGGCGGCCAGCTTGTCGATCATCCCGCCGACGAACTCGATCGCCTGCGCGACGGCCTCGGGCCGGACGTCGGCGAGCTCGACGGTCACCCCCGCGGTCGCGGCGAGCTGGCCGATCCCGCGGCCCATCACCCCGGTCCCGATCACCCGGATCCTGCCGACCTTCCCGGCCCACCCCGTCACGTCGCCCCGCCTTTCCGTTGACCTCTGGCGTGACGGTACCGCCTGGAGGCCGGCGAACCCGGCTGCGCGGAGCGCGGATCGTGTCGGCTGGTGGTGGGTGAGCGGCGCCGGGCTAGGCCGCGCGGGGGTGGGTGCGGGACGGGTCCGGCGGGGGACGGCCGCGGTGGGCGGGCTGGGGCCGGTGACCTCGGCCGCGCGGGGTGGGTGCGGAACGCGCCCGGCCGTGGCGGCGCCGGGCTAGAGGCCGACGAACTCCGCCATGCGCAGCGCCGAGTGGGCGAAGAACGCGTCCGCCGGGTCGACGCTGCCGACGTACTGGCCGAACAGGTCGAAGCTGATCGCGCCGAACAGCTGGGTCCACGCCATCAGCAGGCGGGCCACCGTCTCCGGGCCGGCGACGATCCCGAGGACCTCCGTGAGCGCTTCCGCCTGGGCGCGCAGCTCGGGCGGGACCTCGCCGACCGCCCGCAGTTCCGTGTGCGTGAGCACCTTGACCAGCGCGAGCGCGACGCGGGCCGCCGGGGCGACGGTGTCCTGCGGCGCTTGGTAACCGGGGATCGGCGAGCCGTAGATCAGCGCGTACTCGTGCGGGTGCGCGCGGGCCCACTCGCGGGTCGCGTGCCAGATCGCCAGCCAGCGCTCCCGGGGCTCGCCCTTGCCGGGGTCCGCCTGCTCCGCGGCCTCGCCGATGGCGTTGTAGGCGTCGATGATCAGGTCCGTCAGCAGCCGGTCCCGGCTCGGGAAGTACCGGTACAACGCGGACGACACCATCCCCAGCTCACGCGCCACCGCGCGCAGCGACAGCCCGTGCGCGCCGACGTCGGCGAGCTGGCGGCGGGCTTCGTCCTTGATCTCCTGGGTCAGTTCGGCGCGGGCGCGTTCGCGGGCGGTCCGGGTCGCGGTCATGCGATCAGTGTGCCACGACGAGAGCGGCGCACAAAATCGAGAGCAGTGCTCTTGACAGTGAGCAGTGCTCAGGTGTTCACTGCTCTTAGTCGAGAGCAGTGCTCTCCCAAACTTCCGGAGGACGCCATGACCGCCGCCCGCTACATCGAGCCGAAGAAGTCCACCAACGCCTTCAACGAGCTGGTCGCGAAGCTGACCAGGATGGGCGTGAGCGTCTGGGGCAGCCGGGTGCTGACCGTCGTCGGCCGCAAGAGCGGCGAGCCGCGGTCGGTGCCGGTCAACCTGCTGACCGTCGACGGCGTCCGCTACCTCGTCGCCCCGCGCGGCGAGACGCAGTGGGTGCGGAACCTGCGCTTCGCCGGCGAAGGCACGCTGCGCGTCGGGAAGCGCGTCGAGGCGTTCACGTTCCGGGAGCTGGCCGACGACGAGAAGCCGGGCATCCTCCGCGCGTACCTCAAGCGCTGGAAGTTCGAGGTCGGCGTGTTCTTCGACGGCGTCGACGCCAAGGCCTCGGACGAAAAGCTGCGCGAGATCGCGCCGGGCTACCCGATCTTCGAGATCTTCACGAAGTAGGTTTGCGCCGCCGCGTCAGGTTGGCCGCGACCAGGACCACGCCGACCAGGAACGCGGCGAGCCCGATCAGGAACCACAGCTTCTGGCCGGTCATGAAACTGCCGGTGATCACGCCGATGCCCTGCAGCACCCAGACGGCGCCGACCAGCACGAGCACGACCCCGATCGCGAAGGTGATCCACCGCCTCATCGGCTCAGCTTAGGCCGGTCGCCCGTCCGGCACGAGTTTGTTGCGGTAGGCGTAGACCACGGCGTGCACGCGGTCGGGCAGCCCGAGCTTGCTCAGCACGCGCGACACGTGGGTCTTCACCGTCTCCTCGCCGACGTGCAGCCGCCGCGCGATCTCGGCGTTGCTGCAGGCGTTGGCGAGCAGGAGCAGCACTTCGCGTTCGCGGGACGTCAGCCGGGCCAGCTCGGGTGGTTCGGCGGCCGCGGGTTCGAGCACCGACGTGAACTTCGCGACCAGCCGCCGCGTCACCGACGGGTCGATCAGCGCGTCCCCGCGCGCGGCCACCCGCATCGCCGCGACCAGCTCCTCCGGCGCCAGGCTCTTCAGCAGGAACCCGCTCGCCCCGGCGCGCAGCGCGCGGTAGACGTACTCGTCGGCGTCGTACGTGGTGAGCACCAGGACACGCGTGTCGTTGCCCGGCGCGGCGAGGATCGCTTCGGTCGCGGCGAGGCCGTCGAGGCGGGGCATCCGGACGTCGAGGACCGCGACGTCCGGGCGCAGGCGCGCGGTCTCGGCGACGGCTTCGCGGCCGTCGGACGCCTCGCCGACGCAGGTGAAGTCGGGCTGGGTGTCGAGCAGCGCGCGCATCCCCGAGCGGAACATCGCGTGGTCGTCGGCCAGCAGGACGCGGATCATGTGCTCTCCACCGGGAAGGTCGTGCGCAGCTGCCAGTGCCCGCCGGCTTCGCCGTAGGAGACCTGGCCGCCGAACAGGGTGACGCGCTGGCGGATCCCCGCCAGGCCGCGGTGCGCGTGCTCGTCGTGCGTGCCGCGGTCCGGGCGCAGGCCGTTCGTCACCGTGAGCACGACTTCGGTGCGGCCGTGGTTCAGCTCCACCTCGACCGGGCCTTCACCGTGGCGCAGCGCGTTGGTCAGGGCCTCCTGGACGATCCGGTACAGGGCGACGTCGAGCGAGCCCGGCAGTTCACGGGGCTCGCCGCGCAGGGTCAGCCGGGTGGGGAGGCCGGCCGCGCGGACGGTCTCGATCAGCTCGTCCAGGTTGTCCAGGCCGGGTTGTCCGGCGTGGGTTTCCGCGTGCAGGAGGTCGAGGAGCCGGCGCAGGTCGGCCATCGCCGAACGGCTGGCGGATTCGACGGCGCCGAGGGACTTGCGCACCGGTTCGGCGCCCTCGGGGAGGCCGAGCCGGGCCGCGCCGGCGTGCACGCCGATGGCGCTGACGTGGTGGGAGATGACGTCGTGGAGGTCGCGCGCGATCGTCGTGCGCTCCTCGAGGACGGCCCGCTTGACGGCTTCTTCCTCGTGCTGGCGGCGTTCGTCGGCTTCGCGTTCGAGGTCGGCGATGTAGGCGCGGCGGGCGGTCGTGTACCGGCCGACCAGCCACGGCAGGAGCCCGCTGACGCTGACGCTGATGGCGGTCAGCCGCCAGTCGGCCGCGGTCCGGCCGCCGCCTTCGATGCAGCCGGCGGTGACGCCGAGGAGCAGGGCGAGGAGGGCGAGGACGGCGGGTTTCGGCCGGAGCCAGGCCCCGGCGCGGTAGCCGGCGATGAGGATCCCGGCGTTGTTGCCGATGACGTACCCCTGGCAGGTGCAGAGCAGCAGCGGCGCACCGGCGAACAGGAGCGCGTGCGCGAGCGCGACCCAGCCTGAGTGGCGGGCGGCGCCGGCGAGCGCGGCGTTGACGGCGATGCCGCCGAGCAGCACCGCCCAGCCCCGCCAGCCCGATTCGCCGAGCGAGCCGCGCAGGGTGAACAGGGCGGCGTCGCAGACCACGCAGACGAGCGCGACCAGCAGCGACTGGCGCCTCAGCGACCCCCGGATGTCCGGCACACCCGCCACTTTGCCGCAAGCGGCGGGCGAGTGGGCGGGAACGCCCCGATGCGGCGGGAGGGGTACGCGGCATCGGGGCGAACCCTGGCAGGAGGGCCGTCGGCGCCGAAACGCCCCAATGTGGCGTTCGGTGCGTCCAGCGCACCCAACGCCACATCGGGGCGCTCGGGGTGAGCTGGGTCGGTCAGTTCGTGGGGCGGCCCGAGTACTCGCCGCCGCGGCGCTGGCCTGGCTGGCGCTGGCCTTCGAAGCCCTGGCCCAGCGTTGTCGCCGTCGCCGTCTGGCCCTCGACCTTCGCCACCACCGTCACGTTCGTCGCGCCCTGCTTCACGTCGCCCGTCTTCTGCGTCGACGAGCCGATCGTGTACGTCTGCTTGTAGCCGTCCTTGCTGGTCAGCGTCACCGAAGTCGCGCTCAGCTCGGTGACGTCGCCGGTCTGCAGGCGCTCGGTCGTGTAGCCGCCGTTCGGGTCGGCCACGACGAAGTCGCCGTGCAGGGCGTCGCGCATCGCGGCCAGCCCACCGCCGAAACCGCCGCCCGGCATGCCCTGGCCGCGGAACTGGCCGTTGCCGCCCGGACCGCCGAAGCCGCCGGGGCCCTGCGCGGTGTTGTCGGCGCTGCTGGTGCCCGCCCAGATCGCCGCGCCGCCGCCGGCCGCGATGACCACCGCGATGCCGGCCGCGATCGCCGTCTTCTTGCCGGACCAGCCCTTCTTCGGCGCTGCCTGTGCTGGGTCGCCCCAGTTGGCGGGGGCCGGTTCGCCCTGGGGTGGCGTGTTCGGCGTCGGCTCGGTCGTCATCGTGTCCTCCGGTGGTGCCCACACTGGTCGGAGATCAGGTTCGCCGCCGAGGCTGTGTTTGAGCTGTGCGGGGCGTCAGCGGGTGCTGTGCCTCGACCGGGCGAACTCTCACAGGGAACGCACAGCGACCGCACAGCGAACACTGACGGCGAGCCGGGAAGGTGGCACCATGACCGCTATGAACGCCACGTCACCCGGCCCTGGCAAGGCCGACCTGCGCCGGGCCGACGGCAGTCCGGTGCGGGTGCTCGTGGTCGACGACGAATCGACGCTGGCCGAGCTCGTGTCGATGGCCCTGCGGATGGAGGGCTGGGAGGTGCGCAGCGCGGGCGACGGCACGGAGGCCGTCCGGATCGCGCGCGACTTCCGCCCCGACGCCGTCGTCCTCGACGTCATGCTCCCCGACTTCAGCGGGCTGGAAGTGCTGCGGCGCATGCGGTCCGAGGCGCCGAACCTGCCGGTGCTGTTCCTGACGGCGAAGGACGCGGTCGAGGACCGCATCGCCGGGCTCACCGCGGGCGGCGACGACTACGTCACCAAGCCCTTCAGCCTCGAAGAGGTCGCGTTGCGGCTGCGCGCGTTGCTGCGCCGCGCGGGTGGCGTCACCGGCGCGAGCGGGTCGCAGCTGGTCGTCGGCGACCTCACCCTCGACGAGGACAGCCGCGAGGTGCACCGCGGCGGCGACCTGGTGCCGCTGACCGCGACCGAGTTCGAGCTGCTGCGCTACCTCATGCGCAACCCCAAGCGCGTGCTGTCGAAGGCCCAGATCCTGGACCGCGTCTGGAGCTACGACTTCGGCGGGCAGGCCAACATCGTCGAGCTCTACATCTCCTACCTGCGCAAGAAGATCGACGCCGACCGCGAGCCGATGATCCACACCATGCGGGGCGCCGGGTATGTCCTCAAGCCAGCGGGCTGAGCGGCGGCGGTTCCGGACGCGGCGGCCGTGGTCGCTGCGGCGGCGGCTGATCGTCCAGCTCGCCGCGCTGCTCGCGCTGGTGTGCCTGGTCGTCGGCGTGGTCACGGAGTTCGCGCTGAGCGAGTTCCTCGTCGGCCAGCAGGACAAACGGCTGGCCGCGACGAACGACCGCGGCAAGCACAACGGCGAGCCCCCGCCCTGGGTGTACGGCGACACGCCACCGCCCGACCCGCTGCGGGTGCTCGGGCAGGGCGACGGCACCCTCGCGGTCACGGTGAGCGCCGGGCTGGTCCGGGCGAGCGTCCTGGACTTCACCGCCGGCGCGGTCCCCACCGCCACCGGGCAGGGCAAGCGACGGCCACCGCTCAAGCCGATCAGCCGCGACCAGGTGACGACGCTGCTCACGCTGGCGGCCGACGGCAAGCCGCACACCGTCGACCTCGGCGGCAGCCTCGGCGAATACCGCGTCCTGTCGACCGCGTCGCCCGGCGGCGAGCGCACGGTCATCGGCCTGCCGCTGAGGGACGTCAACGAAACGCTGTGGCGGCTCGGGTTCATCCTCGGCGGCGTCGCGCTCGCCGGGATCCTGGTCGCGGGCGCGGTCGGCGCGGCGACGATCCGGCGCACGATGAAGCCGCTCGACCGGCTGGCCGCGACCGCGACGCGGGTGTCCGAGCTGCCGCTGGACCGCGGTGAAGTAGCACTGTCGGAACGGGTCCCGGAACCCGACACCGACCCGAACACCGAGGTCGGCAAGGTCGGCTCGGCGCTGAACCGGATGCTGCAGCACGTCGCGAACGCGCTCACCGCGCGGCACGCGAGCGAGAACCGCGTCCGCCAGTTCGTCGCGGACGCGAGCCACGAGCTCCGCACGCCGCTGGCGGCGATCCGCGGGTACGCCGAGCTCACCCGCCGCAGCGGCGAGCAGGTGCCGCCGGACGTCGCGTTCGCGATGAGCCGCGTCGAGTCGGAGTCGCGCCGGATGACGACGCTGGTCGAGGACCTGCTGCTGCTCGCGCGCCTGGACTCCGGCCGCCAGGTGGTGCACGAGTGGGTGGACCTGTGCCGGCTGGTGGCCGACGCGGTCGCGGACGCGCACGTCGCGGGCCCGGACCACAAGTGGCTGATGGACGTCCCCGGCGAGCCGATCGGCGTGCGCGGCGACGCGGGCCAGCTGCACCAGGTGGTGATCAACGTGCTGGCCAACGCGCGCACGCACACCCCGGCGGGCACGACGGTGACAACCACTTTGTCCACTTCGGACGGAACGGTCCGCCTCCGCGTCGCCGACGACGGCCCCGGCATCCCCCCGGACATCCTCCCGGACGTCTTCGAGCGCTTCGCCCGCGGCGACAATTCGCGATCGCGCGCGGCGGGGAGCACGGGCCTCGGGCTGGCGATCGTGGCCGCGGTGGTCAGCGCGCACGACGGCCGGGTGGCGGTGCAGAGCCGGCCGGGCCGCACGGAGTTCGAGATCACGTTCCCGGCGGCGCCGACGCCCTCGTGACGGGTTGCGCCTCGAACTCTATACCGCTCGCCGCGGGCACGAGGGCGTTTCGCTCAGTATGATTCTGGGGCGCGTGCATCCGAGCCGAGAAATCAATGAAGGGCGTGCCGGTGTCCGAGCGTGTGCTACGAAGTGTGAGAACCTTTGCGCTGGTCGTTCTGATCGGCGGCGAGGTATACATCGTATTCAATGCGGTGATCAACGGATTTTGGAATTGGCTTTTCCGGCCGAGGACGCCGGAGTGGTGGGGGGCCGCTGGGCAGTGGGCCGGGGCGATCGGAACCATCGCGGCGGTCGTTGTCGCTCTCGGGATCGCCATCAGGGATGGGCGGCGTGGGAGAGCCGAGGCTGGTGCTCGCGCAGAGCGAGAGCGGCGTGAGCATGTCTCACACTTGTCGGCTTGGCCCGTTTCGCACCGCGCGGACGACCAGCTTCAGTTTCCCATGAAGCTGCTGAATACCTCGAACGAGCCATTCTTCAATGTTGTGGTCTTCCCCGTTTTTATCCAAGGTGCGGCGCCTCGTACGGGCGAAGAGTGGTTGTCGGACGATGAGCCGGAGTACGGTAATCAGCGTTGTGCGGTGATCGCGGCCTTGCCGCCCGGTAGGTGGGAAATCGTCATGAACGTTGACACCGGTATCATGCAGGGGCGCGCAGGTGTAGAGATCTCAGGTTCGGACAGGCATGGTGTCCATTGGATCCGCCGGGCCACCGGCACGGTCGACGAGATTCCCGTGGATCCCATCAGCTACTACGGCATCGAGCGGCCGATCGACTATCGAAGCCCCTCGGGAGACTGAACTCAGAGCGGCGTGCACGGCGGGCGGGCCGGGGTGGTGACCCAGTCGGGGCGGATGCACAGCGCACGCACAGCTTCGGCACATCTTCACCACATGCGGCGCCGACACGGTGAAGCCCATGACGACCACGCTGTCGGCGCCCGCGCTCGCCCAGCCCGTTCCCGAAGCCGCGCGTGAAGCCCGGTGGGTCAAGCCGGCCGTGGCCGTGCTGCTGCTCGGCACCGGGCTGCTCTACCTGTGGGACCTGGCGAAAACGGGCTGGGCCAACGACTTCTACGCGATGGCCGCGCAGGCCGGGACGTGGAGCTGGAAGGCCCTGTTCTTCGGCTCGCTCGACCCCGGCAACGTCGTCACCGTCGACAAGCCGCCGTTCTCGCTGTGGGTCATGGGGTTGTCCGGGCGGCTCTTCGGCTTCTCCAGCTGGAGCCTGCTCGTGCCGAACGCGCTCGCCGGCGTCGCCTCGGTGGGCCTGGTCTACCTCGCCGTGCGGCGGCTGTCCGGGCCGGGTGCCGGGTTGCTGGCCGGGGCCGGGCTCGCGCTGACGCCGGTCGCCGCGCTGATGTTCCGCTACGACAACCCCGATGCCTTCCTCGTGCTGCTGCTCGTCGCCGGCGCGTACTGCGTCGTGCGCGCGCTCGAACGGGGGAGCACGGTGTGGCTGCTGCTCGCCGGGGTCGCGATCGGGTTCGGCTTCCTCGACAAGATGCTGCAGGCGTTCCTCGTGCTGCCCGCGTTCGTGCTCGCCTACGCCGTCGCGGCGCCGACGTCGCTGGGCCGCCGGATCTGGCAGCTGGCTGCCGCGGCCGGTGCCGTGCTCGTCTCCGCGGGCTGGTGGATCGCGGTCGTCGCGGTGTGGCCGGCCGCCGACCGGCCCTACATCAGCGGCTCGACCGACAACACCGTGCTGGAACTCGCGTTCGGCTACAACGGCCTCGGCCGGATCTTCGGCGAAGGCCGCGGTGGCGGCGGTGGCGGGGCCGTCACGCCGCCCGCCGGGCTGGAACTGCCCGCGGGCGGGCGCGGCTTCGGCGGTGGCTTCGGCGGGGAAACCGGGCTGACGCGGCTGTTCAGCGGCGAGTTCGGCGGCGAAGCGTCGTGGCTGCTGCCCGCCGCGGTCATCGGGCTGGTCGCCGGCCTGTGGTTCACCCGCCGCGCGCCGCGCACCGACCGGACGCGGGCGGCGCTGCTGCTGTGGGGTGGCTGGCTGGTCGTCACCGCGCTGGTGTTCAGCTACATGAGCGGGATCATCCACCCGTACTACACGGTCGCGCTGGCGCCCGGGATCGCCGCCACGCTGGGGATTTCCGCACGGGAGCTGTGGCGCGGCCGGGCGAACTTCGCCGCCCGCGCGGTGCTCGCCGTCCTGCTCGCCGTGACCGCGGTGTGGGGTTTCCTGCTCCTCGCGCGGACGCCGGACTGGCAGCCGTGGGTGCGCTACGCGCTGCTCGTGCTGAGCGCGGCCGCCGTGCTCGCGCTGCTGTTCGGCGCCGACCGGCTCCGGCGGCTCGGCCCGGTCGTGGCCGTGCTCGGCCTGTGCGGCGCGCTGCTCGGGACGTCGGCCTTCACGCTGGCCACGGCGGCGACCGCGCACTCGGGCGGGACGCCGTCGTCCGGGCCGGCCGTCGCGAGTGGACGCGGCTTCGGTGGCGGTGCCCGCGGTTTCGGCGGCGGGCAGACCGACACCGCGGTGATCGACCTGCTCAAGGGCACGACGACGAAGTGGGCCGCGGCGCAGAGCGGCGCGATGGAGTCGGCCGGGCTGGCGCTCGCCAGTGGACGGCCGGTGCTCGCGATCGGCGGCTTCAGCGGCAGCGACCCGGCGCCGACACTCGAGCAGTTCCAGCGGTACGTCGCGAGCGGCGACGTCCACTACTACGTCGCGGGCGGGCGCGGTGGCTTCGGGGGCGGCCGGGGGACCGCCGGCGAAATCCAGGCCTGGGTCGAGCAGAACTTCGCACCGGTCACCGCCGGGAGCACGACGGTTTACGACCTGACAAAATCTATCAATTGATCGAAATGCGCCACTGTGTTTCGATCGTGTTAACGACCGGGGAATCATTCGCGGATCCGAGATCGATGCGGTATCGGCGTGATCGTACACCTGTTCGACTCCCGTTCCGGTGGCCGGAAAACGCTGGACGATTGTTCAACGAGGCGAAGTAGCGCTCGGTGATCAACGTCCTGCGGTGTAACGCCGGAGGACTACTGCCCGTGCAACTGCACGCGGCCGACGCCGGTCCACGACCCGATCTTGGCCGGGCGGCCGACAGAAACCGGCCGGAAGTTGATCTTCAACCGGGCTGATGTTGCTGGTTGACAAGGTTGATGGTCACTCGTTCGGATGCACTGTTGGGGCGTTGTGGTGATCTTGTGTCACTCGCTAGGGTGTCCGCCGGGAGAGGGACAAGGGGTGGGCAGGCTTGGCACGCTCAGTGCCGCGTTTCACATCGTGGTGGGTAATCCTTGTCTCGCGTTCTCTCGCTATGACCCGATCAGGTGCGGCTGGAAGAGAGCAGCGATGACCGTGCGCGGTGGCGCAGCTCTGCCCTGTCCGCCCCCGCTTCGTCACGACCTGTAGCCCCGAGCACCGCAATTCCCCCGATAGGTACGGCACCACTCCACTTCCCCCGCACTCTGGAGTTCGTTGTGATTTCCCGTCCTCGACCCCGTCTGCTGACGGTGCTCCTCACCTTGCTCACCCTCGCGGGCGTCACCGCGCTCTCCGGGTGCAGCGACAGTTCCGCTTCGGGCAGCGGCGGCAAGATCACGCTCGGGTTCAGCGCCTGGCCGGGGTGGTTCCCCTGGCAGGTGGCGCAGGAACAGGGCCTGTTCGCCAAGAACGGCGTGAACGTCGACCTCAAGTACTTCGACAACTACACCGACAGCATCAACGCCCTTTCCAGCGGCGCCATCGACGCCAACAGCCAGACCCTCAACGACACGCTGTCCTCGGCGTCCGGCGGCGCCAAGCTGTCGATCGTGCTGGTGAACGACAACTCCACCGGCAACGACAAGATCATCGCGCGGGACGGGATCAACGCGATCGCCGACCTGAAGGGCAAGAAGGTCGCGGTCGAGCAGGGCACGGTGGACCACTACCTGCTGCTGCTCGCGCTGCAGGCGGCGAAGCTGTCCGAAAAGGACATCCAGCTCGTCAACCTGCCGACCGACGCCGCCGCGGCCGCGTTCGTCGCCGGCCAGGTCGACGGGGTGGGTGCGTTCGCGCCGTTCACCTCGAAGGCGCTGGAGCGCCCCGGCAGCCGCGCGATCTCGACGTCGGCGGAGTTCCCCGGCGCCATCCCGGACCACCTCGTCACGTCGCAGAAGCTGGTCAAGGAGCACCCGAAGGACGTCCAGGCGCTGGTCAACACCTGGTTCGAGACGTTGACCTGGATCAAGAACAACAAGGACGCGGCCGTCGGGATCATGGCCAAGCGCGGTGGCGTCTCCGACGCCGACTACAAGTCCTACGACGCCGGCACCACGATCTTCACGCGCCAGCAGAACCTCGACGCGTTCACCCCCGGCGTCACCGCGCAGCACCTCGACTTCCAGGCGAACAAGATCATCGACTTCATCGTGAACACCGGGCTCGCCCAGCAGCGGCCGTCGCTCGACGGGTTGTTCGACGACCAGTTCGTCAAGGCCGCGCCGCAGTGACCGGTCCGACCCAGCGCACCACCTCGGCGAGCCCGGCCGACGAACGGGCTGCCGAGGCACTGGAAGCCGAGCAGCGGCTCGCCGAACAGCAGGAGTCCGGGCGGGGCCGTCCCGCCTGGGCGCCGCTGCCCCGCCGGACGGCGCCGAAGCCCGGCTCGGCGCTGTTCTCCTTGCGCAAGCCCATTTCCGCGACCGCCCGCTGGACGCTGGCGGTGCTGTCGTTCGCGATCCCGTTCCTCGCGTGGGTCGTGCTCAGCGTCAGCGGCGCCGTCGACTCGACGTTCCTGCCGTCCCCGGCCGCGGTGCTCAAGGCCGGGCTCGACATGGCGGGCAGCGGCGAGCTCTTCGACGACCTCTGGGCGACCACCCAGCGCGTCCTCGAAGGCTTCGGCCTCGCCGTGCTGGTCTCGGTGCCGCTCGGCATCCTGATGGGCACCTTCGCCGCGGGGCAGGCGTTCTTCGAACCGCTGATCGGCCTGCTGCGCTACCTGCCGGCGAGCGCGTTCATCCCGCTGCTGATCATCTGGCTCGGCCTCGGCGAGCCGTCGAAGATCGCCATCCTCTTCATCGGGACGGTCTTCTTCAACACGCTGATGACCGCCGACGTCGTCCGCGGCGTGCCGGCCTCGCTGCTCGACGTCTCCTACACGCTCGGCGCGCGCCGGGGCGAGGTGCTGCGCAAGGTCGTCGTGCCGCACTCGCTACCGGGCATGATCGACGCGATCCGGGTCAACGCCGCCGCGGCGTGGAACTTCGTGGTCGTCGCCGAGCTGATCAACTCCTCGGCGGGCCTCGGCTACCGGATCGTCCGCGCGCAGCGGTTCCTGCAGACGGACAAGATCTTCGCGGTCCTGGTGGTCATCGGGGTCGCCGGGCTCGTCATCGACGTCCTGCTGCGCCTGCTGCGCACGCAGGTGGGGAAGTGGGCGGCATGACGCTGGAACTGCGGAACGTCGCCAAGGACTACCACGCCGGTGGCCGGGTGACCCGCGCGCTCGACGGCGTGGACCTCGAGGTGCTGCGCGGCGAGTTCGTCTGCGTCGTCGGCGCGAGCGGCTCCGGCAAGTCGACCCTGCTGTCGCTGGTGGCCGGGCTCGACCGGCCGACCGACGGCGAGATCGTGCTCGACGGCGTCCCCGTGACCGGCCCCGGACCGGACCGCGGGCTCGTCTTCCAGTCCGGCGCGCTCTACCCGTGGCGCAACGTCGAGAAGAACGTCGCGTTCGGACTGGAGCTGCTCGCGCTCGACGCGGCCGAGCGCGCCGAGCGGGTCGACTGGTACCTCGCCGAAACCGGCCTGGCCACCGTGCGCAAGTCGCTGCCGAAACAGCTGTCCGGCGGCCAGAAGCAGCGCGTCGCGATCGCGCGCGCCCTGGCGTGCGAGCCGGATGTGCTGCTGCTGGACGAACCCTTCGGCGCCTTGGACGTCCAGACCAAGGAGGACATGCAGGTGCTGATCCGCCAGGTGTGGGCCGACACGGGCACGACGGTGCTGATGGTCACCCACGACGTCGAGGAAGCGGTGTTCCTCGGCGGCCGGGTGGTCGTGCTCGCCTCCGACCCGGGGCGGATCGCCGCCGACGTCGAGGTGGAGCTGCCCGCCGAGCGCGACCTGGCGGTGAAGCGCGAACCGCGGTTCCTCGCGCTGCGCGCCCGGATCGAGGACCTGGTCCGGGAGCAGCACCGGAGCCACGTGAGCCGGGTGGCCGCGGTCGAGTGAGAACGCAAGACGGGAAGGTGGCGGGATGAAGCACGGCGGGGCGACCGCGGAACGCACGGGCAGCGGGGGTTTTCTCACCCGGCTCGGCATTCGCGGCAAGCTGAACCTGCTGCTCCTGCCACCGCTGGTCGCGGTGGTGCTGGTGTCGGTGCCGTTCGTGCTGACGCAGGCGAGCAGCGCCGTGGCCGCGACGCAGTCGGCGACGGTGGCGCGGCACACCCAGCAGCTCGGCGGCCTGGTCTGGCAGCTGCAGCGCGAGCGGCTGCTGACCGGCGCTTTCGTCGCCACGCCGTCGATGCCCGCCGACCAGATGCTGCAGCAGCAGAAGGCGGTGAACGCGGCCGTCGAGAACGTGCGGTCGTCACTGGGCTCCGACGCGCCGGACGAGCTGGCCGCCGCGCTGACCCGGGTCGGCTCGCTGAACGAGCTCCGGCAGAACGCGCAGCGCCGCGGCGTCGCGCTCGACAGCGTCGCCCGCACCTACCACGCGGTGATCGGCGCGGTGATCGACTCGCTGCGGCTCGTCCCGCAGCTGACCAGTGACGCCGAAGGCACGCGGGAGCTGACCGCGCTGGAGGCGCTGCTGCGCGCGAACGAGGAGAACTCGTTGCGCGGCATGGCGTTGATCGTGACGGCGGTTTCGCCCGAAGCCGGCCGGTCCATCCTGGACGACGCGACCCAGCAGGCGCCGATCTTCACCGACCGGTTCGTCCAGCAGGCCGACGACGAGACCGACCGCTCGCAGTCCGCGCTGGTCGTCAACGTCGAGCAGAGCGAAGCGGGCCGCCGGCTCAACGACCTCGCCGTCCAGATCGACAACCCCCGCAGCGAGGCCGGGACCACCCAGTACGTCGCCGACGTCCTGAGCGCGTCGGAATCCCAGGCCGGGCAGCGGAAACTGGTGCAGGAGAAGGTCACCGGCGAAATCGCCGACGCGGCGACCGGCCGCGCCGACGCCGGCACCCGGCTGGCCTGGACGGTCGGCATCGGCGCGGCCGCGCTGTTCCTGCTGGTCGCCTTCCTCGCCGTCGCGGTCGCCCGCTCGATCGCGCAGCCGCTGCGGCGGCTGACCACGGCGGCGACGTCGGTCGCCGACCTCGCCGGCACCGAGCTCGTCCGCGTGACCGACACCGAGGAGGCCGAGGAGCAGGTCCCGCGGCTGGCCACCATCGACGTCGTTTCGAGCGACGAGCTCGGCAAGCTGGCCGCCGCGTTCAACCGGGTCCAGACCACCGCGGCCGAGCTGGTCGAGCGGCAGGCGCTCACCCGGCGCAACACCGGCCTGATGTTCGCGAACGTCGCCAAGCGCACGCAGAACCTCGTCGGCCGCCAGCTGGCGCTGATCGACGAGGTCGAGCGCAACGAGCAGGACACCCGGCTGCTGGCCAGCCTCTACCGGCTCGACCACCTCTCCACCCGCCTCCGCCGGAACGCGGACAACCTGCTCGTGGTGTCCGGTACCCGCGACGAGACCCGCATCGCCGGCCCGATCGAGCTGTCCACGGCCCTGCGCTCGGCGCTCGCGGAGATCGAGGACTACCAGCGGGTCAAGCTCGGCGTCGTCGCCGACATCCTGCTGTCCTCGGCGCTCGGTGCCGACCTGGTGCTGGTGTTCGCCGAGCTGCTGGAGAACGCGACGTCGTTCTCGCCGCCGGGGTCGATGGTCGAAGTGGACACGATGATCCTCAACGACGGCTCGTGCCTGGTGAACGTCGTCGACCACGGCATCGGCATGACCGCGGAGAAGATGGCCGAAGAGAACAAGCGGCTCGTCGAGCGCGAACGCCTCGAGCTGGCGCCGACGAGTGTGCTCGGCCTGTTCGTGGTCGGCCGCCTGGCCCGGCGCCACGACCTGGGCGTCGAGCTGCTCGCGACGCCGACCACCGGCGGCGTGACCGCGCGGCTGACCGTCCCGCCGTCGCTGTTCAGCCACCGCACCGGGCTGCTCCCGAAGACCGAGCCGGTGCCGGCGATCCCGGCGCAGGTGGCGCCCACGCCGAAACCGCGTCCGGCGGAAGCCGTCGCGGTGACCTCCGTGTCCACTTTGGACGAACTGCGGCCGGTGGCGCGCCCGGCCGAACTGCCCGCGCCGGCGATCCCGGCGCTGCTCGGCCACGGCAACGGCTTCCGCTGGTTCAACCAGCTCGAACCGGTGTGGCCGGACGCCGAACCCGCCGACCCGCCCGCGGCGCCCGTCGCCGAGCCGGAGCCCGAGACCCGGGGTGGCCTGCGCCGCCGCGTCCGCGGAGCTCAGCTGCCCGACCCGGGCACGACGGCGGCGGTGGCCGGCGACGACAAGCCGCGCCACGACCCGGACGCGACCAAGCTCGCCATGGACGGCTTCCAGAGCGCTTTCGCGCGGGCCGCCGAGGTCAGCGCGATGGACACCGACCCGCCGTCCGCCCCGCCGACGGTGGTGACCGCACCCGTCGCCCCCGCACTTTCACGTGAAAGTGCTGACCTGGGCGCTGCACTTTCACGTGAAAGTGCAGCTTTGCTGCCGGGCGATGGCGCGTCGCTGCCGGTGCGCGTTCCCGGGGAGTCGGCGATGCCCGGTGGCGCGGTTCCCGCCGTGGCGCCGGCCGCCGCGGCCCCGCAGTCCCGGGACGGCCTGGTCCGCCGCGTCCCCGGTGCCCAGCTCGCCCCCGGCCTGCGCCAGCAGCCCGCGGGGCGGCCGATCGCCCGAGCCGTCGTCAACCGCAGCAAGCGGGACCCGGCGGCCGAGCGAGCGGCGTTCGACGCGTTCGCCGCCGGCCTCGCCAAGGCGGACGCGGTTACGGCAGACAGCCCGCCCCAAGGCGTGGTCGCCGGTCGTGTGATGGAACGAGGAGAAGAGAGCAGGAAATGAGCATCCCCGCACCTGGCGTCAGTGTCGAAGCCCAGAACTTCAACTGGCTGGTGAGCCGCTTCGCGCAGCACACCGCGGGCGCGATCGCCGCCATCGCGGTCTCGGCCGACGGCTTGCTGATCGCGGTGTCCTCGGAGCTCGAGCGCTCCAACGCCGACCGCCTCGCCGCGATCTCCTCCGCCATGCTCGGCCTCGCGCACGGCGTCTCCGAAAGCCACCCGCTCGGCTCGCCGGACAAGGTGATCATCGAACTGGAGCACGGCTACCTGCTGGTCTGCACCATCAGCATCGGCTGCTCGCTCGGCGTCCTCGCCAACAAGCAGGCCAGCCTCGGCACGATCGCCTACGAGATGGCGATGTTCGCCAACCGCGCCACCGAAGTCCTCACGCCGGGCCTGATCGAGGAGCTCAAGAACACCGTGGGTGCGTGATGGCCGAAGAGCCGGACATCTCGCTGCTGCGGCCGTACCTGATGACCTCGGGGCGGGCGCAGCCGGTGGACCAGACCCTCGAGATCGAGGCGCAGGTCATGACGTCCCGCCTGGGCGCGGCCTCGCACCCGAAGCTCACGTTCGAGCGGCAGGAAATCGTTTCCCTCTGCCGGAGCACGATGTCGGTCGCCGAGGTGGCCGCCATGCTCGGCCTCCACATCGGCGTCGCCCGCGTGCTGGTGGCCGACCTCGCCGAGCTGGGGTACGTCGTCGTCCGGCGCCCGGGCAACCACAACAAGCACGACCTCGGCATGATCGAAAGGGTCATTCGTGGACTCGAAGCCATTCACTGAACCGGCGGCCCGCCCGCCGGCCCCGGTCAAGATCGTCATCGCGGGCGGCTTCGGCGTCGGCAAGACGACCGCGGTCGGCGCCATCTCGGAGATCAAGCCGCTGACGACCGAGGCGGCGATCACCTCGGTGGCGGCTTCGGTGGACCGCACCGGCCACGTCCCGGCCAAGACCACCACGACGGTCGCGCTGGACTTCGGCTGCATCACGATCGACGACGAGGTCAAGCTGTACCTGTTCGGCACCCCCGGCCAGGACCGCTTCGGCTTCATGTGGCAGGACCTGGTCCACGGCGCGCTGGGCGCACTGGTGATCGTGGACACCCGCCGCATGGACGACTGCTACCCGGCGGTCGACTACTTCGAGAAGGCCGGCCTGCCGTTCGTGGTGGGGGTGAACATGTTCAACGGATCGCTCGGCCACAACCTGGAGGACATCCGCTGGGCCCTCGCGGTCGGCGACGACGTCCCCCTGATCACGTTCGACGCGCGGCAGAAGCTTTCGGTGCGGGACGCGCTGCTCGCGGTGCTGCACAACACGTTCAAGAAGGCCCGAGCCCAGGCGGGCGCGGGGGCGTGAAGGGTTCTCGGCAGGTCTGGAGAGCTCCAGAGAGGGGTTCCCGAGACGTACCCGGGACTACCCGACTACACTGATCCACGGACCCCGCGCGGCGTCCACCCTGTGAACCTCCCCAGGGCCGGAAGGCAGCAAGGATAAGCAGGCTCTGACGGGTGCGCGGGGTCCCCTTTTTTTTGCCCTAGAACAGGCCCAGGACGTCGTCCGGGGGTTTCGGGGGCGGTGGGGTGTCCGCGTCCGTGATCACCGCTGCTCGGCCTGCCAGTTTGTGCAGCTCCGGGCCGTGGACGCACCTCGCCGGGAACGCCGCCGAGGCCGTTCGGCGCTCGAGCTCCGCTGTCGGCAGTGCCGAAGCCGAGGCCGCGAAGACCAGGTTGCCGAAGCGGCGGCCCTTCAGGACCGCCGGGTCCGCCAGCACCAGGACCTCCGGGAAGACCGCCAGCAGCGTCGCCAGGAAGCGGCGGGCGAACGGCAGGCCCGAGCCGTCCGTGATGTTCGCCAGGTACGTGCCCGGGGGGCGGAGGATGCCGGCGATCGCGCGGGTCGCCTCCAGCGTGGCCAGGCCGCCCGCCAGCTTCGCGCGCTCGAACGCGTCGACCACCACCAGGTCCGCCGTGTCCTCGCGGCGGGTCGCCAGGCCCGTGCGGCCGTCGGTGATCCGGACGCGCAGGCCCGGGAGCCGCAGGCCCAGCTGGGCGCGGACCAGGTCGACCAGCTCGCCGTCGGCGTCGAACACCAGCTGTCGCGAGCCCGGCCGCGTCGCCGCCACGTAGCGCGGCAGCGTGCACGCCGCGCCGCCGATGTGCAGCGCGTCGACGGGCCCCGGCGGCAGCAGGTCCACCACGTCCCCGAACCGGCGGACGTAGTCGAACTCCAGGTCGGCCGGATCGTCGAGGTCGACGTAGGACTGCGCGACGCCGTCCACCGACAGCAGCCACGCGTTGCCCCGGTCGGCGTCCCGGACCAGCTCCGCGGTCCCGAACCGCACCGGGTACCGCCCGGGCACCGGCCCGGTCTTCCGCGAACGACTCACGAACCCGGAGGTTATCGGAAACATTCCGCCCGGCCCGGCGATAAGTGAGCGGAACGATCATCGATCGAGGGGGTTTTTCTTGCGTGCGAACGCAGTAATCGCCACTGTGGCACTCGCCGCCGTCGCCTGGGCGACGCCGGCCGCCGCGGACGTCCTGCCCGACCGGGCCCAGGCCGTCTCGCTGCTGGAGACCGGCGGACCCGGCGTGAGCCGAGCCGCCGAAGCGGCCTTGCTCGGCTCACCCGCCGACCTGCAGACCTTTCTGGCCACCGGCCAGTTCCGGGCGAAGAACGACGACGACCGCGTCCTGGTCAACCAGGCCATGGCGAGCGGCGGCCCGGTCACCAAGCGCGCCGCGCAGCAGGCGCTGGACGGCACCGTCGAGGACATCCGGGCCTTCCTCGCCACCGGGCTGCCCCAGGCGCGGATCGCGGACGACCGGATCGCGGTCGGCCAGGCCATGAGCGCCGGCGGCCCGACCGTCAACGCCCGGGCCCAGAAGGCCCTCGACGGCACGCCCGCCGACGTCCGCGCGTTCCTCGAGACCGGCCTGCAGCAGGCGCGCGACACCGACGAGCGGATCACCGCCAACCAGGCGCTCGCCGCCGGCGGTCCCGAGGTCCAGGCCGCCGCGCAGACCGCGCTCGACGGCACCCCGGACGACGTCCGGTACTTCCTCTCGCTGTGGCGCCAGGTCGCCGCGAACGGGGACGCCGAACTCGCCGCGCTCCAGGCGCAGGTCGACTACGGCAAGGCCGCCGCGGCCAACCACAGCGCGATCGGCGTCCAGCTGGCCAAGAGCAGGGCCACGACCATCGCCTCGGACGCGCGCCAGGCGAACACCGACCGGCTCGCCGGCCAGCGGGCCCAGGGCCAGCACGACGCGCAGGTCGCGGCCGGTGCGGCCGCCGACGCCGAGCAGCAGGCCCGCGACGCCGCCGCCCGCGCGGCGCAGGCCGAAGCCGACAACGACAAGCTGCTCACCGACGCGGCCGACCCGGCGCTGACCGTGCCGAACGGCCGTCGTGCGTCGGCCTACCTGCTGCGGCACGGCGCCGCCGCCGTCAAGAACGCGGCCCGCGTCGCGCTGAGCGGTTCCGACGACGACGTCGTCACCTTCGTGCGCGGCGGGCTCGCGGCCGCGCAGGAGACCGACGACCGCGCCGCCGTGGCGGCGATCGCGGCCGACCCGAAGGCCCGCCCCGGGCTGCGGCAGGCCGCCCGCGACGCGCTCGCCGGGCCGTACGCCGGCGTCGCCGCGCTGCTGCGCACCGGCGACTACCCGGGCCGCGACACCGACGACCGCGTCGAGGTGAACCGGATCATGGCGGCCGGTGGTTCCGCGACGAAGTCGGCGGCCCAGCGGGCGCTGGACGGCACCGTCGCCGACGTCCGCGAGTTCCTCGCCCACGGGCAGTACGTCGCGCACCTGATCGACCTGCGCGTCTACGCGACCCGGACGTTGTCCGAGGGCCCCGAGGTCGAGGCCGTCGCGCAGGGCGTCCTCGACGGGCCGGACTCGTTCCTGCAGCCGTACCTGGACGGTGGGCTGGCGAAGGCGCGGGCGCGTGACGCCTTCACCACCGAGCACGTCGCCAAGGTGAACGCGCTCCTGGCGCAGCTGCCCTGACCGCACGGCGAAGGTTGTCGGTGGTGCCCGGTAGTCTCGCGGCGTGGCTCTCGCGCTGTACCGCAAGTACCGTCCGGCGACCTTCGCCGAGGTCGTCGGTCAGGAGCATGTGACCGATCCCCTCCGCACGGCGTTGTCCGCCGGGCGGATCAACCACGCCTACCTCTTCTCCGGCCCGCGCGGCTGCGGCAAGACGTCGAGCGCGCGCATCATGGCGCGCTCGCTGAACTGCGTCGAAGGCCCCACCCAGGACCCGTGCGGGAAGTGCAACTCCTGCAAGGCGCTCGCGCCCGAGGGGTCGGGCAGCGTCGACGTCACGGAGCTGGACGCGGCGAGCCACGGTGGTGTCGACGACGCCCGCGAGCTGCGGGACAAGGCGTTCTACGCGCCGGCCGAGTCGCGCTACCGCGTGTTCATCATCGACGAGGCGCACATGGTCACCACGCAGGGCTTCAACGCTCTGCTGAAGATCGTGGAAGAGCCGCCGGAACACGTCATCTTCATCTTCGCCACCACCGAGCCGGACAAGGTGCTCACCACCATCCGCTCGCGCACGCACCACTACCCGTTCCGGCTGATCCCGCCGAGCTCGATGCGCGCGCTGCTGGAGCGCAACATCGCCGCGGAGGGCGTCGAGGTCGAGCCGTCGGTGTACCCGCTGGTCATCCGCGCGGGCGGCGGGTCGGCGCGGGACACGCAGTCGGTGCTCGACCAGCTGCTCGCCGGCGCCGGGCCCGAAGGCGTTTCGTACAGCCGGGCAGTGGCACTGCTGGGCGTCACCGACGTCGCGCTGATCGACGACATGGTGGACGCGCTGGCGACCGAGGACGCGGCGACGGTGTTCGGCACGGTCGAGAAGCTCGCCGAAGCCGGCCACGACCCGCGCCGGTTCGCCACGGACCTGCTCGACCGGCTTCGTGACCTGGTGCTGCTGCGCGCGGTCCCGGATTCCGCGGGCGGGCTGGTGTCCGCGCCGGAGGAGGAACTCACGCGGATGGTGGCGCAGGCCGAGCGGATCGGCCTGGGGACGCTGTCGCGTTATGCGGACATCGTCCACAATGGACTCCTGGAGATGCGGGGCGCGACTTCTCCGCGGCTCGTGCTGGAGTTGCTGGCCGCCCGGATGCTGCTGCCGTCGGTGACGGACGCGGAGAAGGCGCTGCTGGCCCGCATCGAACGGCTGGAGCGCCGCGCGACGGCTCCGGCCGCCCCGGTCGAGGGCGGCGTCGAGCCGCCGATGCGGGCGACGGCGGAGGGGAAGTTCTCCCGTCCTTCGCAGCGCGCGGCTTCGGCCGGGCCGGCGCCGGTGGCGGAGGCGGCTGAGCCCGCGCCGTCGGCCGCGCCTCCGGCTGCTTCGGCCGGCAGTGCCGCTGCTTCGGCGGGCGCTGGTGCCGTGACTTCGGCTGCCGCAGCTTCGGCGGCTGGCCCTCAGTCCGCGGAGAGCGGCACCCCCGCCCCCGCCGCGTCCGGCACTCCGGCCGCGCCGCCTTCCGATGGCGGCTGGAGCACCCCGCGCACCCCCGGCGGCGGCACGCCCGCACCCGCCGCGCCCGCTCCTGCGGCGGACGGCGCGATGGACGCCGCCGCGATCCGGAACATCTGGCCGCAGCTCATGACCGCGTTGCGCAAGTTCACCGGCGGGCGCAGCCTCGAAGCGATGCTGACGCAGGCCACGGTGGCGAGCGTCGAGGGGCACGCCCTCACGCTCACGCACAAGTCCGAGCCCCTGTCCCGCCGCCTCTCCGACCAGGACAACGCGCGCAAGATCGCCGGCGCGCTGTCCGACGTCCTGGGCGGCGACTGGCAGGTCCGCTGCATCCACGGCAACGCCCCGGCGACCCCCGCCGCCCGCGCCCAGCAGGCGGCACCGGCTCCGGAGCGCTCGTTCACCCGCCAGTCCGCGGCAACGGCCGCTCCGCCCGCCGCCGCGGCCCCGGCCCGGCCCGCGACCCCGCCGCCGCCCGTGCGCCTCAAGGTCGCGACGAGCGAACCGGACATCCCGCTGCCCCCGGAACCGGCCGACGAGGACGACGAGGACCTCTACAACGAGGACGCCAGCCCGGCCCCGCCGCCGCCCCCACCGCCGCCGGACCAGGACCCGGACGAGCTGGCCCGCAAGCTCATCTCCGACCACCTCGGCGCCCGCCCGCTGGACTGACCGCCGTCAGGACGCCCAGGGACCGATCCCGGTGACGCGGTCGGCGGTGATCCGCACGATCACCGCCGTCGGCGAGCCCTGGTTGCCGAGCAGGTGCTTCTCGACCCCGAGGCAGCGCTGCGCCTGGCGGTCCATCAGCGCCGTGAACTCGTCGGCGATGTCCGGTCCCTCGATCCGGGCCGTCCCGCGGACCAGCAGGTACTGCGGCAGCCCGCGGGCGTCGACGCCGTCGCGGTCTTCGACGAGCACCGTGACCCGCGGGTCGCGGCGGATGTTGCGCACCTTGGGCCGGCGCCCCCTCCATGCCCATCACGATCTCGGCCCCTCCCGGCTGGCCCAGACCAGCGGTGGCTGCTTTCGGGGAGTTCCATGCCCTCGACGCTAGGGCGCGGAACGTCTTCCTCGCCACCTCCCCGGCCTGCCTGACGATCGAGATCATCGCCATCAGGCAGGCGGTCGTGTTCGCGCTGAGCCGCGGGTCGAGTACTCGCTGACCGGCCTCGGCCGGACGCTCGTCGAGCCCATCGGTGTCCTCACCCGGTGGCCACCGACCACGGCGAAGCCGTCGTGGCGGCTCAGGAAGCCAGGTAAGCCTCGATCGCCGCGGCGATCGAGGCGGCGAACTGCTGACGCCCCGCCGCGCTCGTCATCCGGGCCGCTTCCGCCGCGTTGCGCATGTTGCCGCACTCCACCAGGGCGGCCGGGCGGGTGGAGAGGTTCAAGCCGCCCAGGTCCCCACGGGCCGACAGGCCGTTGCCGCCGATGTAGTTCGCCGTGCTGAAGCCGCCCGTGCGCATCGTGTCGCGCAGGACCTCCGCCAGCCGGAGGGAGGGCGGGCCCTGTGACTCGTTCAACGGCGGGGACGAATACGCGACGTGGAAGCCGTTCGCGCCGGCCGCCGTCGAGCCGTCGGCGTGGATCGAGACGACGGCGTCCGCGTTCGCCTCGTTGCCGATCGCCGCGCGGCGATCGACGCAGGGGCCGACGCCCGTGTCGTCCTGTCGCGTGTAGACGACCCGGATCCCCTTGGCCGCCAACGCATCCCCGACCCGGTGGGCGACGTCGAACGTGAAGGCGTGCTCCGGGTAGCCCGCGTTGGTCGCGGTGCCGGTGGTGTTGCACGGCTTGGTCTGGCCGCGCCCGGCGGGCACCGGGCGGTTGATCTCCGCCGGGTGGGACGCGTTGCCGCCGTTGTGCCCCGGGTCGAGCACGACGACCTTCCCCGGCGCGGGGGCCACCACCGAAGACGGCGCCGAGGTGGACGGCGGGGGCGGTGGGGTCACCGTCGTCGGCGTCGGCGTGACCGTCCGCGTGGTGACGGGAGCGGGTGCCGGGGCCGCCGGGGTGCCGTCGGAGCAGCCGGTGAGCAGCAGGGCACCGGCCAGCAGGGGTGGGGCAATCGCGCGTCGCACGGCGACCACGGTGCCACAGCCCGGCGCCCCGCGTGGCGCGACTACCCTGGTGGGGACACAGGCGTGCAGAGAGGACCGAGTGCGATCATGGTGCAACCCGGCGGCGGTTTCGACATTTCCCAGCTGATGCAGCAGGCCCAGCAGATGCAGCAGAAGCTCGTCGAGGCCCAGGAGGAGCTCGCCAACACCGAGGTCACCGGCACGGCCGGTGGCGGGCTGGTCACCGCGACCGTCTCCGGTGACAGCCAGCTGAAGAACCTGCAGATCGACCCGAAGGTGGTCGACCCGGACGACGTCGAGACGCTGTCCGACCTGATCGTGGCGGCGGTCCGCGACGCGTCGGCGAGCGCGCAGAAGCTCACCGAGCAGAAGCTCGGCCCGCTGGCCGGCGGCCTCGGTGGCGGTGGCGGCATGCCGGACCTCGGCGCCCTCGGCTTCGGCGGCTGACGAACTTGTACGAAGGTGTCGTCCAGGACCTGATCGACGAGCTCGGGCGGCTGCCCGGGGTCGGGCCGAAGAGCGCCCAGCGGATCGCGTTCCACCTGCTGGCCGCGGACCCGGCGGACATCTCGCGGCTGCAGGACGTCCTCGGCAAGGTCAAGGAAGGCGTGCAGTTCTGCGAGATCTGCGGCAACGTCTCCGAGCAGCCGACCTGCCGCATCTGCCGCGACGAGCGCCGCGACCTCACGGTCATCTGCGTGGTCGAGGAGCCGAAGGACGTCCTGGCCGTCGAGCGCACGCGCGAGTTCAAGGGCCGCTACCACGTCCTGGGCGGCGCGCTCGACCCGTTGTCGGGCATCGGCCCGGAGCAGTTGCGGATGCGCGAGCTGCTCAAGCGGCTCGGCGAGCACGACATCAGCGAAATCATCATCGCGACCGACCCCAACACCGAGGGCGAGGCCACGGCGACGTACCTCGTCCGGATGCTGCGCGACTTCCCCGGCCTGTCGGTGACGAGACTCGCCTCGGGTCTCCCGATGGGCGGCGACCTCGAGTTCGCCGACGAGCTGACGCTGGGCCGCGCGCTTTCGGGCCGCCGGGTGCTCTAGGCCGATCGACGGAAGATCACCCGGAACCCGGTGCCACGGGTAAAGAATCATTGACCTGCGGCTGATGCGCGCTTAATGTCCATCGCGGCGTCCGGGGAGGGATGCCGTAGCGGCTGCACGGTCCCCTTCGGTGGCACCGTTTTCCCCGGGCGAACGACGTTCGCCGACCGGGGGGATGGACCGCGATGAAGCCGAGATCGTCGTCGAGACGGGGAATCGGGCTCTGGAGGAACACGGCGATCGTCGTGTTCCTCTTTTCGTTGCTGGCGGGGCTCGTCTCGCCACCGGCGCTCGCCGCCGACCCCGACGACCCCCCGGCGGTCCTGACCGACCGGGCCCGGACCGTCGCGGCGTGGCGCACCGGTGGCCCCGGCGTCAAGGAAGCGGCCGTGGCCGCGCTGGCCGGGACCGACGACGCCGTCCGGCAGTTCCTGTCCACCGGCCTCGCGAGCACCACCGCGCAGGACGACCGGGTGCAGGTGGCGCAGCTGCTGGCCACCGCGGGACCGGCGCTGAAGACGGCCGCGCAGGCCGCGCTGTCCGGCACCCCCGAGGAGATCAAGGCCTTCCTCACCACCGGCATCCGCGCGCCGTGGGAACAGGACACGCGGGTCCGGATCGCGCAGCTGATGGCCGTCGGCGGCCCCGGCGTGAAGGAAGCGGCCCAGGCGGCGTTGAACGGCACCGTCGCGGACCTCTCGCGGTTCGTGCTGTCGGGCCACGACACGGCGCTGGCGCACGACGAGCGCGTGCTGGCCGCGCAGATCCTCGCGGTCGGCGGGGCGGAAGTGAAGCGTGCCGCGCAGATCGCGTTGTCCGGCACGCGCGAAGAGCTGCAGGAATTCCTCGAGACCGGCCAGTACGCGGCCCGGGAACGGGACGGCGAAGTCGCGACCGTGGCCGGCCTCGCGGCGGCGGCCAAGGAAGAAAGCGAGCGCGCGGCGACCGAAACGACGCTCGCGAAGCAGGCGTCGGAGCGGGCGGTCCAGGCCGCCGACCTGGCTCGCCAAGCTGCCGAAACGGCGGCGGCGGAGACGGCCGCGGCCAAGGACGACTCGGTCAAGGCGGCCAACGCGGCGGGCCGGGCGGCCGACGCCGCGACGCGGGCCGCCGCGGCCGCGCGGGAGGCCATCGGCGCGGCCAACGATGCGACACAGGCGGCCAAGGTCGCGGCCACCGCCGCCCAGCGCGCGGCCGTGGCGGCGGTGCTCGCCGGCCGGGCCGCGGGTGCGGCGCAGCGCGCGGCGGCGGACGCGCGGACCGACGCCGGCAAGGCGGACGACGCGCGCAAGGCGGCCATCGGGGCTCGTCAGGCGGCGGCCAGCGCCCGGCTCGCGGCGGACGCCGCGGTGGCGGTCGGCGACGCGGCCCGTGCCGCGGGCGCCGCGGTGCAGGCGGCGTCTTCGGCCGCCGCGAACGCCCAGAAGGCGGGTGATGCGGCCGGCGCGGCCGCCAACCAGTCCGCCGCGGCCGGTGCGCAGGCCGAGCGGGCCAAGAAGGCCGCGGCCGACGCCAAGCGAGCGGCGTCGCGGGCCACCCGCGCCGCGAACGCGGCCGGTGCGCTGGCCGCCGAAGCCGCTTCGGCCGCGCAGGAAGCGCGAACGGCCGCCCTCAGCGCGGCCACGCACGCCGAAGCGGCCGCGGCAGCCGCGGACGAGGCGGCCGCGCACGCCGGGGAAGCCGACAAGGCGGCGACGGAATCGGAAGCGCACGCCCGCGCCGCCAAGGAAGCCGCCGATGCGGCGACAGCGGCGGCCGCGCAGGCGAGCCGGACCCAGGAGGTGGCCCGCCAGGCGGAGGCCGAGCGCCTGGCGACGGAAACCGAGGAAGCGGTCGAGCTCGCCCAGGCCCTGCGCACCGAAACCGAGACCATTCCGGCCGAAACCCTCTGGGACACCCCGGAATCCGACCGGATGAACGCCGAAGCGAAGCGCTTGCTGGCCGAAGCTTCGGCGCCCGGCGCCCCTCGGGCGACCGTGGTCACCGACGGTCGCAAGATCGCCGTCGAACAGCTCGCGGCGGCCGGGCCGATCAGCCGGTCCCGCGCCGAAGCGGTGCTCGGCGGCTCCGACGACGACGTCGTCGAGTACGTCACCGGCGGCCTGACCGCGGCCGCCTACCAGGACGACCGCGCACGGGTCGGCCACCTCGCCCAGAGCGAGAACACCGCGCTGGCGCAGGCCGCGCTCGCCGCGTTGGGCGGGACCGACGTCCAGGTCAACGAATTCCTGAAGACCCAGCCGTACGAGGGCAAGGAGCACGACGAGCGCACGGCGATCGCGCAGCTGCTCGCCGCGGGCGGCCCGGCCACGAAGGAGGCGGCGCAGGCCGCGCTCAACGGCTCGGCCGCCGACCGGCGGGCGTTCCTGCGCACCGGCCAGTTCTCCGCCGCGAAGAAGGACGACCGCATCGCCGTCGCGCAGGCGCTTGCGACCGGCGGAGCCGAGGTGAAGGCGGCGGCGCAGATCACCCTCGCCGGCCCGGACGACGAGCTGCGCGAGTTCCTGCAGGTCGGCAAGGCCCAGGCGCAGCGCCGGGACCAGGACACCGCCGCACACGTCGCGGTCGTCCAGCGTTACGTCTCCGAAGCGGCGGCCTCCGCGGCCTCGGCGCGGGAGTCGGCGTCGTGGGCGGCGGCAGCGGCGGCGACCGCCCGCCACGCGGCCGACGAGGCCGCCGGGTACGCGGCGCAGGCCCGCCAGTCGGCCACCGATGCAGGCAACTACGCGAACCAGGCCAAGGCGTCCGCCGCCTCGGCGCAGGCATCGGCGGAGCAGGCGGCACTGTCCGCGAAGCAGGCGCGTCAGGCGGCGGCGACGGCCCAGCAGGCCGCAGCCCGGGCGGCGGACTCCGCGGCGAAGGCAGCGCACTCGGCGGCGGTCGCCCGCTCGATGGCCCAGTGGGCCGCGAGCGAGGCCGAAGACGCCCGGAGGGCAGCCGCAGACGCAGGCAAGAGCGCGTCGGAGGCCGCGGACGCCGCGGCCGAAGCGGTCGAGGCGTTCCTGCGGACGCACAACAACGAGCAGCTGAACGGACCACCGCAGCGTTTCCGGGTCGCCGAGTTCGAGAACGGCGTGATGGTGCTGTTCACCGACGGCACCTGCCTGGTCAACGGGCTGGTGCTGCCGTTCGCGGACTACGGGCTGTCGGCGTGCGAGGCGATCGGGCGCAACTTCGACTCGTGGATCACCGAGCACGGCGACGAGTACGACAGCGCGGATGCCGTCGGAGGCGAGTTTTCGGACCTGTTGCTGCGGGAGTACTGCAACAAGGGCGGTGCGTGCAGCGCGGAGCTGAAGAACCAGCTCAAGTCCCTCACCGGCTTCTTGCTGGTCAAGAAGGAAGCGGGCATCGGGAAGCCGTTCGGCCGGCTGCTGCAACGGATGCTGAAGCTTCGCGCGGCCGGGGTGGTCGCCGACAAGATCGGGGTGCTTCCCGGGCGCTCATTGGGTGTGCTGTCGGGCTGGACGAGCAAGGCGTTCCAGGTCGGCGGTCAAGAGGCGAGGCTGAACCAGGATTACCTCAAGCACATCCTCGAACGACACCACCCGAAGTACTGGGACGGCAGCTTCAAGAAAGATCAGAGCTTCTTCGACACGCGGATGACCATCCCGGACATCGAGGACGCGATCCGCCAGGTGCTCACCCAGAACCAAGCGAAGATCATCGCGAACGGCGGTACCAACGCCAGTACCAAGATCGAAGGCCTCGTCAACGGCGTGACCTACCGAGGTACGGTCGACGGTGGCAAGGTCGTGCAGTTCTACCCGAAGTAAGAGGTGTGATGGGCACGGTGGAGCGGGTACGGACCGTACTCGACGTCGGGCAGCGGGATTTCTGCTTCGTCGACGTTCTCGACTGCACCGAGTTGCCGCCGAAACGGCGGGTCGACGATCCGGGCGGCGCGATCCTGTTGACTGTCAACGGGGTCGCCCTGCTCGACGAAGACCTGTACTCGACCATCGAGCTGTTGTGGATCTTCGTGGCTCAGCTCGTCGGCGACTACCGCCGGGACGGGCGAGCCGTGACGTCGTTCCCGGACCAGTCGATCGACATTTCGCTCGAGCCGGTCCCGCGGAAACTGCTTCGGATCACGGTGGCCGGGAAGGACTTCCGCCGCACTTCGGTCGCCGGTGAAGAGGAGTTGCTTTCAGCCATCGTCACCGGGGGGCTCGAATTCTTCGAGAAGATGACCGAACTGTCCGATCGGAACTTTTCGGCAGCAATAAGGCGGCTCACCGGTCCCTGACCGGTGAGCCGCCCGTGAGAATGCGATCAGGCCGGGCCGGAATTGAGTTCCAGGAGCGACGAAGGCCCGTTCTGGGGGTCCGCTCCTTCGCCGACCGAAGTCCACGAGTTCCTTTCGATGTCGACCACCTTCGGAGTGCCCTTCACGAGCATCGTCGCTTTGAGGGAGTGGTCGTCGGCCTTGATGAGGTAGACCTTGGCGAGGTCGAGGCTCAGGTAGCCCTTGTTCGCCGTGACGTGGAAGCAGAACGTCGCGTCGTTCGTGCGGCTCCACACCTCGATGCGGTTCCCGCTGGTGGCGCAGTCGGTGAACAGGATGTGGCCGTCGCCCTTGAGCAGGCGGATGCCGTGCTCGGCGAAGATCTGGTCGGCGCCCGGGTAGTCGTAGTCCTCGACGATGGGCGGGGGTGTGTCGTCGGCGGCCGCGGTGGCCACGGTGGGGCCGGCGACGAGCGCGGCGGCGGTCAGAACGACTGCGCCGAATGCACTATTGACAGATTTCACGAATGTCCTCCCCTGAATTCAGGTACGGATGTTACTTGACCACCTGATAGCCAAAATGTGACATGTGTCACCGGCTGGTGTGGTAAAAAACTGTCTATCTTTCGCGATGAGCCCCGAGGGGCGGGAACTGCTTCGCGAAACTTAAGAGGGGGAACTCTGGTGGATCGCACACGAACAGCGGGAAGAACCGCGATCGGCGGTGTGCTGCTGGTGACCGGGCTGCTCGCCGCCGTTCCGGCGTCGGCGGTGTCGCACAGCTCGGTCGCCGCCGACGGGACCTACGGCTTCACCGCCAAGCTCACCATGGACGGCCGGGCCTGCAGCGGCGTGCTCGTCGCGCCCGACTGGGTTGCCACGGCCGCCAGCTGCTTCCCGGAGAACCCGCAGGGCGGGGCGCCGGCGAAAGCGACCACGGCCGTCGTCGGGCGGACCGACCTCACCGGGTCCGCCGGCCACTCCGCCGCGGTCACCGGGCTGGTGCTCGCCGCCGGGCGCGACCTCGCGCTGGCCCGGCTCGCCGCCCCGATCACCGACGTCGTCCCGATTTCGCTGTCGGCCACCGCGCCCGCGGCGGGGGAAAAGCTGCGGGTCGCCGGGTTCGGCCGCACCGACACCGAGTGGGTGCCCGACAAGCTGCACAGCGCGGTCTTCACCGCCGGGGCGAACACCGCCACCACGGCGAGCCTCACCGGGGACGCCGGCGCGGACACCTGCCGCGGTGACGCCGGGGGACCGGCGTTCCGCGAGGTCTCCGGCCGCGCCGAACTGGTCGGCGTCAGCAGCGCTTCCTGGCAGCACGGCTGCTTCGGCGAGACCGAGACCAGGCAGGGCAGCACCGCGGCCCGGACCGACGACGTCGTGTCCTGGATCCGGCAGACCGTGCTCGCGCCCGTGGCCAAGGGCGTCGGGCACACGATCGTCGTGAGCTGGAACGGGTTGCCTGCGGCGGACAACGCCAGCTACGCCGTCTACGGTTCGACGACCGCGGACGTCCCGGTCGACGCGGCCCACCGGCTCACCACGACGTCTTCGCTGTCGTTCACCCAGCCGCAGTTGCCGGCCAAGCAGACGCGGTACTACCGCGTCGTCGCCACCCCGGCGGCCGGCCCGGCCAGCGCGCCGACGGCGGTCGTCTCCGCCACGACGCCGCTGTCCAAGGGCACCGACTTCACCGGTGACGGCCTCGAAGACGTCGGCGCGGTGTACGACTTCAAGAACGCGCGGACCGGTCTCTACGTCTGGCCTTCGCTCGGCCCGGGTTCGGCCGAATCCCCGATCCTCGGCACTCCCGCGCTCAAGTGGGACAGCGGAAACGGCGCGGTGAACGCCGCCCAGGCGCGCTGGCTGACCGGTGACTTCAACGGCGACGGCCGCAGCGACTTCGCGATGGTCTACGACTACCTCAACAACAGCTCGACCATCTGGCTCTGGTACGCCAACGCCGCGGGCGGGTTCGACGCGCAGGGTGTCAAGTGGGACAGCGCGAACTTCTCGCCGAGCAAGGCGCGGTTCGTGGCCGGCGACTTCGACGGTGACGGCCGCACCGACATCGGCGCCGCCTACGACAACGGCAACGCCAGCATGTCGTTCCTCACCTGGCACGCCACGGCGACCGGGATCGACGCCCCGGTGACCCAGTGGACCACCGCCGCCGGGGTCTGGGGTCTCGCCCAGTCGACGTGGGTGGCAGGCGACTTCACCGGGGACGGCCGCGCCGACCTCGCGTCGTTCTACGACTACCGCAACAACACGGCGAACCTGTTCCTCTGGACCGCGAACGCGGCCGGCAAGTTCGACGACAAGGGCGTGAAGTGGAACGGCCTGACCTTCACCCCGGCCAAGGCGCGGTTCGTGACCGGCGACTTCGACGGTGACGGCCGCATCGACATCGGCGCGGCCTACGACAACGGCAACGCCGACACCACGTTCTCGACCTGGCACGCGACGGGCGACGGGTTCGACGCCCCGGTCACCAAGTGGGACAGCGGTGCGGGGACCTGGTCGTGGGCCAAGTCGCAGTGGACCGCGCCGGACATCGACGGTGACGGCCGGGCCGACGTGATCGCCAGCTACGACTACGGGAACTCGAACACCGGCCTGTTCTACTGGCACACCGCCCAGAACGGCGCCCTCGATGACCGCGGCGGCAAGTGGAACAGCAACGGGACGTTCAGCGCGGCCCAGGCCGTGTTCCTCTGACCGGCTGAGCCGGAGCGGGCCGTTCACGTTCTCGTGAACGGCCCGCTTTCTCGTTACCGGCCCCAGTTTTCGATGTCGGGGGCGCCCATGTCGGTGTTCCAGTACCAGTGGGTCAACGTGCCGTTGGTGGACCGGCCGTAGATGTTTTCCTGGCTGTCGGTGGCGAACCCGGTGGGGTTGGCGCCGAGGTTGCCGCCCCAGTTGTCGTGACGGGGCTGGTTGTCTTCCGGCGTCCAGTACCAGTGGCCGAGCTGGTTGTCGGGGGTGCGGGCGAAGACGTGCTGCTGGTCGTTCCACACGTAGGCGACCGGGTTGCCCTGGATCGCGGCACCGAGGGGTTCGTCGACAACTTCTTCGTCGGGGGTCCAGTAGAAGTGCTTGAGAGTTCCGTCGGTGCCACGCGCGAAGACGTGCTGCTGCTCCCCGAACGCGTACCCCGTCGGGTCGCCGGCGATGGTGCTGGAACCCCAGACGCCGTAGTTGGGGTCGGCGTCGGTCGGGGTCCAGTACCAGTGGGCCAGGTGCCCGTCGGTGGTGCGGCCGAAGACGTGCTGCTGGTCGCCCCAAACGTACGCGACGGGGTCACCCGCGACCGATTGGGTCTGGGTTTCCTCGACCACGCCCGTGTCGGGGGTCCAGTAGAGGTGCTTGAGCTTGCCGTCGGTCCCGCGGGCGAAGATGTGCTGCTGGTCCCCGAACGCGTAGCCGGTGGGGTTGCCCGCGATGTCGTCGGCACCCCACTGCTCGAAGTTGGGGTCGGCGTCGGTGGGGTACCAGTACCAGTGCCCGATGGTGTTGTCGGTCAGCCGCGCGAAGACGTGCTGGGTGTCCCCGGCGACGAACGCGACCGGCTCACCGGCCAGAGCACCGGGGTAGGACTCCGATTCGATGGACTCGCCCGCGTTGTAGGAGTGCAAGAGCGACCCGTCGGCGCCCTTCGAGAACATGTGCTCCTGGGTCCCGTACCGGTAGGACGCCGACGCCGCGATGCCCTCGTCGCCCATCGGGGCCGGCTGGCCGATGTCGTCGACGATGTTGCGGTAGCGCATCGGGGTGAAGGTGCGGATGTAGGACTGCGTGGTCCAGGCCCGCTCGACCGCCGGGTTGCCGTAGTCGAACTCCTCGCGGACGATCGGCTGCGTCTTGGCGGCGTCGTTCCAGGCGAGGAAGAGCGCGATGTGGCCGTTGCGCCACAACGCGTCGCCGGGCCGCAGGTCCGCCCAGCCGATGGCGTCCATCCGCGACGGCAGGGTCGCGGTGGTCAGGCTCGTGCTGAGGTTCCAGGCCATCGAAACGAACCCGGAGCAGTCCTGGCGGTAGGTGCCGTACTGGTTGGTGTGGTACGCGGACTGGCTGTACATCACGTGCTCGTCGATCCACGACCTCGATCTGGTCAGCACTTCGGAGCGCGTGATCTGGCCGTTTTCGACCGAGGTCATCGCCCGGGCGGCGGTCTTCGGGTGGCTCGGCACGCCGGCGGTGCCTTCGTGCGGCAGCGCGCCGGGGTGGGCGGGGTCGTAGTAGGCGGCCGCGGCCGCCGGGCCGAGCGGGTGGGCCTGGGCGATCGCGGGGGCGGTGCCGGCGAGCACGAGCGAGGTGAGCACGGCGGCGACGACGGCACCGGTGCGCTGGACGGTCATGGGTTTCCTCCCGGGTGAACGCTCCGCCGTTCTCGGTGCGGCGGACTCGCCGGGAAACCGTGTCGCGGCAGGCTTCAAGTCCGCCCCAAATCCGCTTCAACGGGACTTGCAGGCGGTTTGGAGTCGACTTGGAGACCGGGCTTCCAGGCTTGGCCCATCGCCACGACCTGGAGGACACCATGACCCGCACCACCACCCGGATCACCGTCGGCGGGCTCGGCGCGTTGATCAGCACGCTGGCTCTCGTCGCGCCCGCTTCGGCCGGGCAGCCGACGACCGGCGACCCGGGGACGAGCACGACCACGCAGGAACAACAGCGGTCGGCCGCGATGAGATCCGCGGCCGTCGAGGACGGCGCCCAAGACGACTACGTCGCCGCGGCCGGCCCCGCCGCCCAGCGCGTCCGCGACGACTTCGACATCCCGGCCTCGGTGACCGCGGCCCAGTCGATCCTGGAGTCGAACTGGGGCCGCAGCACCCTCTCGGTCAACGACCGGAACTACTTCGGCTTCAAGTGCACGTCGCCGACCAACCCCGGCCCGTTCGCGAAGGGCTGCGCGCCGTACCCGACCACCGAGTGCGTGCCGGCGCCCTGCCACACGGTCAACGCGTACTTCCGCTCGTACGACTCGATGGAGAACTCGTTCCGCGACTACGGGCGGCTCCTCACCACCAGCTCGACCTACTCGAGCGCGCTCCCGTACCGCCACGACCCGGCGGCGTTCATCCGCGAGGTGGGCCGGCACTACGCCACGGACCCGAGCTACGCGGACAAGGTCATCTCGCTGATGAACACCTACGACCTCTACCGCTTCGACTCCGGCACGGCGCCGGGCGCCACCCTCGGCGACGAGGGCATCGCGGCGTCGGCGTCCTACCGCTACGGCACCCAGGAGCACATGTTCTCCCGGGGTGCGGATGGCTCGCTGCTGCACTCGTACAACGCGGGCGAGTCGATCGAATCGGAGTCCTACCCCGGTGCTCTGGCCGGTGAGCCGGTCGCGTTCGTCGCCGGGGACACCCAGCACGTCTTCGCGCGGCTGACCGACAACACCATCGGGCACTGGTACTGGTACCCGACGGACGCCGACCCCAACTTCGAGCAGTGGGGTGCCGACGACATCGCGGGCAACCCCACCGGCTACGCGTTCGGGGACCAGCAGCACATCTTCGCGCGGGGAACCGACGGCAAGCTCAAGCACCTCTACTGGACCCCCGACACGGGCGTGGTCGAGGAAACCCAGACGCAGAGCGTCGCCGGCGACCCGGTGGCCTACGTCTGGGGCGACCAGCAGCACGTCTTCGGCCGCACCACCGACGGGCACCTGGCCCACTGGTACTGGACCCCGACCGACGCCGACCCCAACTACGGCGTCTGGGGTACCAGCACCATCGCCGGCGACCCGACCGGGTACGCGTTCGGGGAGCAGCAGCACGTCTTCGCGCGTGGTACCGACGGAACTCTCAAGCACTTCTACTGGACCCCCGACGAAGAAGTTGTCGACGAACCGCTGGGCGCGGCGATCCAGGGCAACCCGGTCGCCTACGTGTGGAACGACCAGCAGCACGTCTTCGCCCGCACCCCCGACAACCAGCTCGGCCACTGGTACTGGACCCCTGAGGACAACCAGCCGCGTCACGACAACTGGGGCGGAAACCTCGGCGCCAACCCCACCGGGTTCGCCACCGACAGCCAGGAAAACATCTACGGCCGTTCCACCAACGGCACGCTGACCCACTGGTACTGGAACACCGACATGGGCGCCCCGGACATCGAAAACTGGGGCCGGTGAACGAAAGGAAGCACGTCATGCGAACGAAGATCGCGCGGCCGCTCGCCGCGCTGGTCCTGGCCGCGGCGACCGTCGCCGCGGTGCACAGCCCCGCCGCCGCCGACACCACCACGACGCTCAGCTTTTCCGCGCACCAGGACGACGACCTCCTGTTCATGAACCCGGACATCGCTTCCGACGTCGAAGCCGGGTACAACGTGTGGGTCACCTACCTCACCGCGGGCGAAATCCCGTGCGAGAGCCACGATCCGTGCGGCATGGACTACGCCGACAACCGGGTGCAGGGCGAGCACGCTGCCTACGCCGAGACGGCCGGGGTGCCCAACTCCTGGACGTACGAGGAAATGTGGTTCGGCGGCCACCCGGTCGCCGTCGACCACCTCGACGGCACGAACGTCCACCTCGTCTTCACCTACATCCACGCGGCCGCCGGGCCCGAGGACAACTGCGGCGACCTGTACCGGATGGTGCACGACGACGACTACGTGGCCCAGCCGATCGACTACCGGCCGACGTACACGAAGGACTCGTTCGTCGGCATGCTGCGGTCGATCATCGACTACGTCCAGCCCGACTACCTGCGCACGCAGAGCACCATCGGGCACCGGGAAAGGCGCGGGGACGGCGTGGCCGACAACGTCGACCACGTCGCCGGAGCGATCCTCGCGGCCGACGCGGACGTCGACGGCGCCGGCAACACCTGGATCCGCCGGGACGAGTACCAGGGGTACGTCATCACCGACTACGCGGACAACGTCGGCGGGTACTGGCGGGACCGCAAGCAGCAGATCTGGAACGCCTACAAGCCGTTCGACTACCAGATCAGCCCCTGGTCGTGGGACAACGTGATGGGCAAGCAGTACCGGCCGGAGGGCCGGATCTTCTGGCCGGGGATCCCCTGGGTGCCGCCGGGCGACTTCAACGGCTGCTAGTGCCCAGGCCGGTCGTGAGTGTGAAACAGGGTGCTAACCCTGTTTCACACCCACGACCGGTTCGGCGCGGGGCTCGCCGGCTTCCCGGGCGCCGTAGCGGGCGAACAGGGCCTGCGCCTCGGCGTGGGTGGCATCGGATTCCGCCCGCCTGCCCAGCGCCCGCTGGGCGGCCGCGAGGTCACGCAGGTTGCGCGCCCGCCACAGCGGGAGGGAAAGCGCGTCGCACCAGGTGAGGGCGAGCTCGAGGTGCCGCCGGGCGGCGTCCGGTTCGCCGCGGACGAGGTCGAGCTCGCCGAGGGTCCGGAGCATCAGCGCCTGGCCGAAGCCGTCCTGCATCTCGCGGCACGTCGCCAGCGCGTCCTCGAGTTCGGCGTGCAGCTCGCCGGTGTCCCGCCTGCCCTGTCTGATGTGGACTTTCACCAGCGCCTGGGTGGCGTAGGCGATCATCAGCCGGTCGCCGACGTCCCGCAGCAGGGCCAATCCCCGCGCGCACGCCAGTTCGGCCTCGACGAGCCGGCCGGCCGCGCGGTGCACGATGCCGGTGGAGCGCAGGACGAGCGCGACGCCGTGGTCGTCCGGCAGCGACCGGTACCGCTCGAGGGCGAGCTCCAGCTCGAGCAGCGCTTCGGGGAGCCGGCCGAGCTCGGTCAGCACCATGCCGCGGCCGTGGTGCCCCCTGGCCTCCGCACGCGGGTCGCCGAGCTCGTTCAGCACGGGGAGCGCTTCCCCGAGCAGCTCCAGCGCTTCCGGGAGCCGGGCCTGCTCGCGCCGGACGCTGCTCAGCATCAGCCGCGTGACCGCCTTGCCGCGGACGTCGTCGACGTCGGCGTACGCCTGGAGGGCCTGCGCGTAGTAGTCGGCGGCTTCGTCGAGCCGGTCCTGTTCGCTGCGCAGCCAGCCGAGCCCGGCCAGCAGCAGGCCCTGGCCGGAGAGGTCGCCCGCCTGCCGGGCCGCTTCGAGCGCCGCCGTGTGCGTCCGCCACCAGTGGTGGAAGTGGTTCTCCACGGCGAAGGACGACGAACACAACGCGGTCGCCAGCCGCACGGCCGCGTCGGCCAGCCCGAGTTCGCTGGCGCGCTCGACGATGTGCACGAGTGCCGCCTGTTCGGCGTCGAACCAGGCGAGCGGTTCGCCGAGGGTGTCGGTGCGGACCAGCTCGGGGGTCGCCGCCGGGCTCGGCGTCGCGGGGCGCAGCGCGCGCACCGGCGTGCCGCCCGACGCCCACTCGACCAGCCGGTACCACTCGTCGGCGGCCCGCCGGACCGCGAGCCGCAGCTGCTCGGCGTCCTCCTCCGCTTCCGCGCGTTCCCAGCCGAACACGCGGATGAGGTCGTGCAGGCGGTACCGGGTGACGGCCGAGCCGTCGTTGCTGACCACGTCCAGCAGCTGCGCGCGGACGAGACCTTCGACGATGTCTTCGGCGTCGTCCGGCGGCACCGACAGCAGCACGCTCACCAGCCAGGCACCGAAGTCGGGGACGCCCAGCCAGCCGAGCCGGCGCAGCGCGGACCGTTCCGGGTCGTCGAGCCCGCGGTAGGAGAGGGCGAGGCTGCCGCGGACTTCGAGGTCCCCGATCGCCAGCTCGTTCAGGAACTTCCGCTGTTCGCGCAGCCTCGGCACCAGCCGCGACGGCCGCCAGTCCGGCCGCGCGGCGAGGCGGGCGCCGATGATGCGCACGGCCAGCGGCAGGTTGCCGCAGAGGTGCACGAGCGTGCGGGCCGCGTCGGGTTCGGCGGCGATCCGGGTGCCGCCGACGATCTGGGTGAGCAGGGCGAGCCCGGTCTCGTCGTCGAGGACCCGCAGGTCGATGTGCTCGGTCGAGTCCAGCGCGGCCAGCCGCACCCGGCTGGTGAGCACGCACAGGCAGCCGTCCCCGCTGGGCAGCAGCGGCCGCACCTGGCGCTCGTCCGCGGCGTCGTCGAGCACGACGAGCAGCCGCTTCGACGCCGAAAGGACCCGGTACAGCTCGACGCGTTCGTCGAGGCCCACCGGGAGTTCCCCGTCGGGGACGCCCAAGGCGCGCAGGAACCGGCCGAGCACCTCGCCGGGGTCCACCGGCGACTGCTGGGCGCCGCGCAGAGCGACGTAGAGCTGGCCGTCGGGGAACCGGGCCCGCAGCAGGTGGCTCACGTGCACGGCCAGCGAACTCTTGCCGGAACCGGGTTTCCCGGAGATCGCCACCCGGCGCGCGGACGGCTTGGTGAGCGTCGCCGTCTCGGTGCGCCGGCCGGTGAAGTCGGTGATGTCCGGGGGAAGCAGGCACGGGCCGCCGGGCGCTTCCGGTTCCTCGTCGGCCTTCGGCACCGCCGGTGCACCCGCCTCCGGCACGCCCGCGTCGCCGCGCAAGATCCGCTGGTGCAGCGCTCGCAGCTCCGGCCCGGGTTCGACGCCGAGCTCCTCGACGAGCAGTTCGCGGCCGGTCTGGTAGCACCGCAGGGCGTCGGCCTGCCGCCCGGTCGTCCACAACGCGGTCATCAGCTGGCCGCGCAGGCGCTCACGGAGGGGGTGCTCCGCGACCAGCGCCGTGAGTTCGCTGACCAGCCCCGCGCCGCGGCCCAGCGCGAACGCGCAGTCGACGCGCTTCTCCAGCACGTCCAGCCGCTGATCCGCCAGCCGCGCGGCTTCCGCGGCGGCGAACCGGGACTTGAGGCCGCCGAGGGCCGGGCCCTGCCACTGGCCGAGCGCCTGGTCGTAGCGCTGTTCGGCGGTTTCGTGGTCGCCCGCGCCGGCGGCGGCATCGCCTTCGGCGGCCAGGCGGGCGAACTCCAGCAGGTCCACGGTGCAGCCGGTCAGCTCGATCCGGTAGCCGCTCTGCTCGGTGAGGATCGCGCCCGGTGCGCCGTCGGGCTGCTGGAACGCCCGCCGCAGCGTCGAAACGTAGGTGTGCAGCAACGCGGACGCGCTGTCCGGCGGCGTCTCGTCCCAGATGATCGAGATCAGCCGGTCGGCGTGCAGCACCCGGCCTTCCGCCAGCAGCAGCGCCGCGAGCAGCGTGCGGGGCTTCGGCCCGCCCAGCGGGACATCGGCCCCGGTTCGCCGCGCGGTCACCGCCCCCAACAGCTGAAACCGCATCGAGATCCCCCCAGTCCCGTGAGATCACACGTTCAGGTGACCTCGCTTCGGACCCTAGTCACGCCTGATCACGTGCGGAGGGGAAAACACTCGAACGGCCGAAGCCGTCCGGTTCAGCAGTAGCCGAGCTGCGCCAGCGTGTCCACGATGATCTCGGACGGGTGGTACTTGTCCATCCAGGACTCGCCGCGGCGGTTCTGGTACGTGTCGAGGAAGTTCTGCAGCTTGTCGCCGCGCATCTCGGTCAGCACGACCGTTTCGCCCAGGTGCTGCGGGGTTTCCGTGCGCTCGCGGTGCACCGCGCAGGGGAGGCCGAGGTAGTAGCACTCCGCCGACAGGCCACCCGAGTCGGTGACGACGTATTCCGCGCGCGCGACCAGCGGCAGGAACTTCAGGTAGCGCATCTTCGGCTGGACGATGAACTGGTCGTCGAAGATGTTCCCGATGCCCAGCGCGCGGATCTTCTCGCGTTCCGGCGCGCCGGCCATGTACAGGATCGGCATCTTGCGGCTCTGCTCGCGCAGGATCTCCAGCGCCTCGCGGTACTTGTCCGGGCGCGAGACCAGTTCGAAGCGGTGCAGCGTCGCCAGGCCGAACTTCTCCGGCAGGTTCGGCACGTCCAGCGGTTGGTTGATGGCCAGGCGCATCGCGTCGATCGCCGTGTTCGCTTCGGTGTCGACGACGACGCCGCGGGCGTGCCGCAGGTTGTTGACCTCGCGGATGCTCGGCGCGAAGTGCATGTCGACGATCTTCGCCGCGATCTTGCGGTTCAGCTCCTCCGGCAGCGGCGACAGGATGCTGCCCGACCGCGCGCCCGCCTCGACGTGCCCGACGCGGGACTTGAGGATGCGCTTCCCGATCAGCGAGCCGTACGGCGTGGTGAACGTGTCGCCGTGCACCAGCACCAGCGGGGGACGGCCGTCCTCGTTCAGCGCGGCGCGCAGCTCGTGGCGGCGGCTCCACGCGGTGCGCAGCACCTGCGCGGCCCAGCCCGGCACCTGCGCCGGCGACTCGAGGTTGTGGGCCTTGTCCTCCGGCACCAGCCAGACGTCGGGCGCCGGCATGTCCAGGTCGGCCAGTACGTCCGCGACCTCGTCGACGTGCTGGGCGGTGAACCAGATCTTCGGCCGCATCCCGCGCTCGCGGATCCCGTGGTAGACGGGCGCGATCTTGATCAGTTCCGCGGTGGTGCCGAGAATGAAGGAAATCACCAGAGGAGCCCATTTCCGGTCGGGTGCGGTGGCGTAAGGATACTGGCCGACCCCCCGCGGGGGCCGCCGGGTAGCCTCGGCACGGTGAGTGCGAACCCGCTCCTCCCCTCGCTCAGCGTCGTGATCCCGGTCTACAACGAGCAGGACTGGATCGAACGCAGTGTCGGCGCGCTGCTCGCTTCGGCGTCGGCCGCGAGCTGGCCGATCGAGGTCGTCGTGGTCGACGACGGCAGCACCGACGCCACCCCGTCCCGGCTCGACGACCTGCGTGAACGCCACGGCATCACGGTGCTCAGCCAGGCCAACGGCGGCCGGTTCGAGGCCAGGAGCGCGGGCATCGCCAAGTCCTCCGGCGAGTGGATCGCGCTGCTCGACAGCCGCGTCATCGTCGACGAGCACACCCTCACGTTCCTGCGCGACCAGCTCGTGGACCACCCCGAGCGCGCGGTCTGGAACGGCCACATCAACGTCGCTTCCGAGCACAACCCGTACGCCGGTTTCATGGCCGGGCTGGTGAAGGTGCCGTGGCGCAAGTACTGCGCGAACCCGCGGCTGATGTCGTACGGCATCGAGGAGTTCGACGTCTACCCGAAGGGCACGACCTTCTTCTGCGCCCGCCGCGGTCTCCTCGAAGGCTCGGTGACGGCGTTCGCGTCGCTGTTCGACGACATCCGCTTCGCCAGCGACGACACCCGCATGCTGCGGTGGATCGCCGAGCGCGAGCAGATCTGGCTCGCCCCCGAGCTGTCCGCGACCTACAACGGGCGCGACTCCTTCAAGAAGTTCACACAGCAGGCGTACTTCCGCGGCACGACGTACGTGGACTCCTACATCGCTTCGCCGGGCCCGGCCCGCAACGCCCTGTTCGGCGCGCTCGCGGCCGGCGTCATCGGGCTGGCCTTCGCCGCGAAGAAGCCGAAGACGACGCTGGCCGCCGGCGTGCTCGGCGCGGTCGCGGCCGGCGAGGTCGTCAAGAAGTGCGGTGCGACCGGCCCCGAGGCCCGCGCGGTCACCAAGCTGCTGCCGGTGTTCGCCGGCGGCTTCGGCGCGGGTGTCCTGCGTGGACTGGCCATGGCCGTGCGGACCCGGCTCCGCCGCCGATGAGCAGCGCGGACGTGGAAACCCCGGCCGCCGCCCGCAGCGGGCGCACGACGGCGGGCAGCCTCGGCGGCTCGCTGATCGTGTCCATCGGCCTCGGCTACGTCCTCACGGTCGCCTGCCAGCGCCTGCTGTCCCCGCAGGACTACGCCGTCTTCGTCACCTTCTGGGGCCTGGTGATGGGTCTCGGCAGCGCGCTCTCGCCGCTGGAGCAGGAGCTCTCGCGCCAGTCCGCGGTGGCCGCCCTCACCGGCGGCAAGGCGGGGCGCCCGGCCCTGCGCGCGGTCGCCGTCGGCGTGCTCGTCGCGGCCGTGTTCTCCCTCGCGCTGCTGATCCCACCGGTCAACGACCGGCTGTTCGGCGGTGACCTCGCGCTGCCGCTGATCGTGCTGGCCGGCGGCGTCGCGTTCGCCTGCCAGTTCGGCACCCGCGGGCTGCTGATCGGCCAGCACAAGGTCAAGGCGTTCTCGCTGCTCGTGGTCGCCGAGCCGGCCATCCGCGCGCTCGTCCTGGGCGTGCTGTTCGTCTCCGTCGCCTACAACGTCGTCTCGCTCGCGATCGCGGTCGCCGCCGGCTCGTTCGCGTGGCTGCTGTTCGCGCGCCCGGCCCGGCAGCTGCTCGACCCGCACGTCGAGGGCGACGGCTGGGGCGTCACCGGCCGCCGGATGGGCATGCTGCTGGTCGGGGCCGCGCTGACGGCCGCGGTCATCACCGGCTACCCGGCGCTGGTCGGCCTGCTGGCCCCGGGCGGCGACCGCGACCGCGTCGGCGCCCTGTTCGCCGCGCTGGTCATCGCCCGGCTGCCGCTGACCCTGATCGGGCCGGTGCAGTCGCTGGCCGTGCCGTTCGTCGTCCGGCTCTCGGTCACCGAGGAAGGCCGCCACAAGCTCCGCCGCGTGCTCGCCCTCGGCGCCGCCGCGTCGCTGGTGCTGGCCGCGCTCGGCGCGCTGGTCGGGCTGTGGCTCGGGCCGTGGGCGGTCCGGTTCGTCAGCGGGCCGAAGTACGACATCGACGGCTGGTCGGTCGCCGGGCTCGTCTGGTCGTCGGTGCTGCTGGTGCCGATGCAGCTGCTCACGGCCGTGCTCGTGGCCCGCACCCAGGCCCGGCTGGTGCTGGTCACCTGGGCGATCGTCACCGGCACGGCGTCCCTGCTGCTGGTGCTGCTGCCCGGCGAAACCGTGTTCCGCGCGGTCGTCGCGCTGGCCGCCGCGCCGACGCTGGGCCTGGCCGTGGTGCTCGCGTTCGTTCTCCGGAAAGCACCGGAATCGGTTTCGGGGACAACCCCGGGCACCGGTGGAACGTCTTCGTAGCGGCCCAGTAAGGTGCGTTGCGAACCCGCCGGTGGGGACGGGAAACGGCGTGAAACGCCGGTAAGGTTTGGACTGCGAATTCGATGAACGTGCTACTCGTTTTGCTCGCGTTCTGGTTGCCGGGTCTGGTGTTCGGTGCCGCGATCCGGCTGCGCGGCTGGACGCTGGCCGCGGCCGCGCCGATGCTGACCTTCGGCCTCGTCGCCATCGGCATCCCGGTGCTCGGCCGGTTCGGCATCCGCTGGTCGATGCCGAACGTCGCGCTGTGGACGCTGGTGCTCTCGGCCGTCGGGTTCGCGCTGGCCTTCGCCGTGACGCGCTCCACGCGCCGCCGCCACCCGGACTGGACCGAGCCGGAGCGGCCCGAGCGCCGCCTCCGCGACCACCTGCTCATCGGCCTCGGCGTCCTCGCCGGCCTCGGCATCGGCACCGTCACCTTCCTGCGCGGCATCCGCGACGTCGGCAACGTGCAGCAGGGCTGGGACGCGCCGTTCCACGCGAACCTGGTCCGCTGGATCGCCGAGCACGGCGACGCCCGGCCCTCGACCGTCGGCACCATCGCGAACCTGCCGAACGAAACGCACTACTTCTACCCGGACACCTACCACGCGCTGCTCGCCCTGGTTTTCGGCAAGGGCGGCCTGACGATCATGCCGACGCTGAACCTGGCGGCGCTCGCGGTCGTGCTGACCGTGCCGCTCGGCGTCGCCGCGATGTGCCACGCCTGGCGGATGCCCCCGATCGGGGTGGCCGCGGCGGCCGCGGTGTCGGCCTGCTTCACGGTGTTCCCGTACGACTCGCTGTGGCGCGGCCCGCTGTGGCCGTTCGTCGCCGGCGTCGCGCTGATCCCGGCCATGCTCGCGGTCGCCCGGCACCTACTGGAGCCCCGCGGGATCGCCGGCCCGGTCGCCATCGGCGTCGGCGTCGCCGGGCTCGCCGGCCTGCACACCAGCGTCGTGTTCGTCGTCATCGTCTACTTCCTGCTGATCCTCGCCGCGGTGGTGTTCCGCTTCGAGGCGATCACCTGGCGGCGGTCGCTGCCGTCGCTGGTCGCGACCGTGGTGCTGGCCGCCGCGCTCGGCATCCCGGTGGTGCTCCCGTCGCTGTACAACGCCGGCGGCGTGACCAGCGCGTACTGGGCGAACGAAGCGACCGTGAGCGGCGCGGTCGGCGAGACGATCACGTTCTCGCCGATGGCCGCGTTCCCGCAGTGGTGGATCGGCGTCCCCGCGATCATCGGCGTCTTCCTGCTGGTGAAGCACCGCCGGATGCTGTGGATGGTCGGCGCGTACGTCGTGCTCGGCGGGCTGTTCGCCGCGACCGTGTCCCTCGAAACCGACCTGGTGCACACGCTCAGCAGCCCGTTCTACAACGACAACTGGCGGGTCGCGGCCCTGGTGCCGCTGGCCGGCTGCGTCGCGTTCGGCGAGTTCGTGCACACGGCGTCCGGCTGGTTCGCCGAGAAGGTCGCCCCGCGCCTGCCGAACCTCAAGCCCGCCACGCTCACGCTGGTCGGCGTCGTGGTGCTCGCGCTGGTCGTCGGCGGCCTGAGCCGCGGCGGCTACATCGGCCGCAACGCCGCCCGCCTGCAGCTCAACTACAGCGGCGGCCCGACGGTCAGCAAGGACGAAGAGGCCGCGTTCACCTGGCTCGCGCAGCACACCGCGCCGGGCGAGCGCGTGCTGAACGACAAGGCCGACGGGTCCGTCTGGATGTACGCGCTGGCCGGCGTGATGCCGACGCAGTGGAACTTCTACGGCGCCGAGTTCGACACCGACGCGGGCTACCTGAGCGTCTTCGCCAACGACGTCGAGAAGTACCCGAAGGTGCGTGAGCTGCTCACCGACCTGAAGGTCCGCTACGCCTTCGTCGGGTCGGGCAAGGTGACCCCGACGACGCAGAACGACGTCGGCCTCCAGCACCTCGACAGCAGCCCCGGGTTCAAGCTGGTCTACCGCAACGCGGGCGCGAAGATCTACGAGATCGAAGGTCAGCAGGGCGTTGTCGCGGCGGGCGCCGCGCCCGGGTCCGCAGCCGGTAACGGGCAGTGAAAGGCTAGAGTGATCGCGTGTCCACCACCTCCGTGACCAGCCGCCGGGTGCTCATCGTGATGCCCGCGCTGAACGAATCGGCGAGTGTCGCTTCGGTCATCGCGCAGGTCAAGCGCGCCCTGCCGGACGGCGACCTGCTGGTCGTGGACGACGGCTCGGTGGACGACACCGCCAAGCTCGCCCGCGCGGCCGGGGCCGACGTGGCCCGGCTCGCGGTGAACCTCGGGGTCGGCGGCGCGATGCGCACCGGCTTCCGGTACGCCGCCGCCCGCGGCTACGACGTCGTCGTGCAGGTGGACGCGGACGGCCAGCACGACCCGGACGAGCTCGACGCGCTGCTGCGCGGCCTGGACGACGCGGACATCGTGATCGGCTCCCGGTTCGCCGGCAAGGGCGCCTACAAGGCCAGCGGGCCGCGCAAGTACGCGATGGTCGTGCTGTCGCTGGTGTTCTCGCGGCTGGGGAAGACCAAGCTCACCGACGTCACGTCGGGCTTCAAGGCGATGGGCCCGCGGGCGATCCGGCTGTTCGCCGGCTACTACCCGGCGGAGTACCTGGGCGACACGGTGGAATCGCTGGTGATGGCCATCCGGGCCAAGCTGACCATCAAGGAGATCCCGGTCGTCATGCGCGAGCGCGCGGGCGGCACGCCCAGCCACTCGCCCGTCAAGTCGGCCGTCTACCTGGGCCGGGCCGGCCTCGCGCTGCTGCTGGCGCTGGTCCGCCGCCGCCCGGCCGTCGACTCCTCAGACTCGGCTTAAGGAGCTTCCGAAGATGGTCGGTTGGCGCATCCTCAGCATCGTCATCGCATGCCTGGTGCTCTTCGTCGTCATCGAGATGATGCGGCGGCGCAAGCTGCGCGAGAAGTACGCGGGCGTGTGGCTGGTCGTCGCCACCGGCGTCGTCGTCCTGGCCGTGGTCCCGTCGGCCGCGGATTTCCTGGCCAAGCTGACCGGGGTGGAAACCCCGTCCAACTTCGTCTTCCTCCTGGCCGGCGTCGTGCTCGCGCTCGTGTCGCTGCACCTGTCCACCGAAGTCGGGCACCTCGAAGAAGAGGTCCGCACGTCGGTCGAGGAGATCGCACTGCTGCGCTGCGAGCTCGAAGACACCCGGCGCGACCTGGAGCGGCGGATCGCCGGGCTCGAGACCCGCGTGTCGGCTCCCGACGACGTCAAAGGGCTCCCGGAGGTCGAGCGCGTCAGCAAGTGACGCCCTGATCGAAGCCCTGCTCGCCGCGCCCGCGCGGCTGGGCGGGGTCCGCGTGCTCGCGATCGACGGGCCCTCGGGCGCCGGGAAGTCCACACTGGCCGCCCGGGTCGTCGAAGCGTTGCGCGCCCGCGGGTGCCGCACCGAACTGGTCAGCACCGACGCCTTCGCCACCTGGGACGACCCGGTTTCGTGGTGGCCGCGGCTGGTCGACGGCGTCCTGCGTCCCCTCGCCGAAGGCGTTCCGGGCGCTTATCGGTGCACCGACTGGTCTTCCGGCGTTCCCCGCCCGGGTGAGCTCGTCCGGGTGAGCGTGCCGGACGTGCTGGTGCTGGAAGGCGTCTCGAGCGGCCGGGCTTCGGCAAGAACCCTGCTTTCGCACCTCTGCTGGCTCTCCGGCGGCCCGGAAGCCGTGCGGCTGGCCAAAGCCGTCGGCCGGGACGGGGAGGCCGCACGGGCCGAATTGGGGCGCTGGCAACGGTTCGAGCGCGGCTGGTTCGCTGTGGACGGCACCCCCGCGGCGGCCGGAACCCGACTTTCGTAGGGAACGGAACGGTCACCCAGCGTGTCCGAAGGACCCGGATCGATCCAGCCCGGCATCACGACCGGACTAACATAGGTACCGCCATCTGAGTTAGTGATCCGGCACCGGGTGCATCCGTAACGCTCAAACGGTCACATTCTGTCGTGATTTACGGACACATTGCGGTCAAATCGACGTCCACGTAGCGCGATCGTAACCTCACGTGCTTAAGTGCGAGCCGAGTTCCCGCTAGTGTCGGCGAACACACGATCGTCCGTCGAGTTCCTGACCGACCGGACGGTGACTTTGAACCCGAAACATCTCCCAAGGGGTGCCAGATGCAGCAATTGCGGCTGACCCGAACACGCCGCGTGGCCCTGATCGGGCTCGCCGGCGCGCTCGCGGTTTCGCTGTCCGCCTGTGCGGAATCCAAGCGTGAAGAAGGCGCCGGGGGTGGTACCGGGGGCACGATGATCTTCGGTGCGGCCGGCAACCCGAAGCTGTTCGACCCCGCGTTCAACGACGAGGGCGAGACCTTCCGCATCACGCGGCAGATCTTCGACACGCTGATCCAGAACAAGCCGGGCACCGCTGACCTCGAGCCCTCCCTCGCCGAGAAGTGGGAGTCGAGCAACGAGGGCAAGACCTGGACGTTCTCCTTGAAGTCGGGTGTCAAGTTCTCCGACGGCACCGCGATGGACGCGACGGCGGTCTGCGCGAACTTCGACCGCTGGTTCAACATGAAGGGCGCCGCCGCCCAGAGCCAGATGATCTACTACGGCGACGTCTTCGAGGGCTTCGCCAAGAACGAAGGCGACGCGGCCGGCGACCCGGTCTACAAGAGCTGCGAGGCGAAGGACCCGGCGACCGCGGTCCTCAACCTGAACAAGGCCAAGGGCGCGTTCCCGGCGGCGTTCACGCTCCCGTCGTTCGCGATCCAGAGCCCGACGGCGATCAAGCAGTACAACGGCGACACGGTCACCCAGAGCGGCGACTCGTTCACCTACAGCGAGTACGCGAACAAGCACCCGGTCGGCACCGGCCCGTTCAAGTTCGACAGCTGGGACCAGGGCAAGGGTGAGATCACCCTGGTGCGCAACGACAGCAGCCCGTCCCCGGCGAAGCTCGACAAGCTGATCTTCAAGGTCATCCCGGACGAGAACGCCCGCAAGCAGGCGCTCAAGGCCGGCGACATCAACGGCTACGACTACCCGAACCCGGCGGACTACGGCCTGCTGCGCAACGACGGCGAGCAGGTCCTGATCCGCCCGTCGTTCAACGTGCTGTACCTGGGCATCAACCAGTCCGGCCCGAACGCGGCGAAGCTGAAGGACCCGCGGGTCCGCCAGGCGCTGGCCTACGGCATCAACCGCGAGCAGTTCGTGAAGAGCAAGCTGGCCGAGGGTTCCGAGGTCGCGAGCGAGTTCGTCCCGAAGGTCATCTCGGGCTACACCGACGACGTCACCAAGTACCCGTACGACCAGCAGAAGGCCAAGGACCTGCTGAAGGCGGCGGGCGCCGAGGGCATGACGCTGAAGTTCTACTACCCGACCGAGGTCAGCCGCCCGTACATGCCGAACCCGGCGGACACGTTCACGGCGATCTCCGAGGACCTGAAGAAGATCGGCATCACCATCGAGGCCCACGCCGAGCCGTGGAACGGTGGCTACAAGGACGACGTCCAGAAGTTCGGCAAGCAGGACCTGCACCTGCTCGGCTGGACCGGTGACTACAACGACGCCGGCAACTTCGTCGGCACGTTCTTCGGCCGCGAGAAGAAGGAGTTCGGCTTCAACAACCCCGAGCTGTTCTCGGCCCTCGCCGCCGCGGACGCTTCGCCCGCCGGCGACGCGCACGCCAAGGCGTACCAGGAAGTGAACAAGAAGATCATGGACTTCCTCCCGGCGGTCCCGATCGCGTACCCGACGCCGGCCATCGTCGTCGGCCCGAAGGTCAAGGGTCTGGTGGCGAGCCCGCTCACCGATGAGCGCTTCAACACCGTGACCGTGAGCTGACAAACGGATTTCAGCCAAAGGCAAGGGGTGGGTGCTACCGCGCCCACCCCTTGCGCCTGATCCCGGGCTGGCGACAAAGGACTGCACGTGCTCCGTTTTCTCGTGCGTCGGCTGCTACAAGCGATCCCGACGCTCCTCATCCTGTCCATCCTGGTCTTCGCGTGGTTGCGTTCCCTGCCCGGCGGTCCCGCAGCCGCGCTGCTGGGTGACAAGGCAACGCCCGAGAAGATCGCCGACCTCAACCACGTACTCGGGCTCGATCAGCCGATCATCCTGCAGTACTTCGGGTTCCTCGGCCGCGCCTTCACCGGCGACTTCGGTAACTCCCTGGTGTCGACCCAGCCCGTCATGGGCGAGATCACCACGTTCCTGCCGGCGACCATCGAACTCGGCTTCACGGCCATGCTCATCGCGTGCGTCGTCGGCATCCCGGCCGGTTACCTGTCGGCGCGCTACCGCGGCGGGCCGGTCGACAACGGTGTCATCCTGCTCAGCCTGATCGGCGTCGCGGTGCCGGTGTTCTTCCTCGGCTACATGATGCAGGACCTGCTGGCCTCGCCGCTGGGCCTGCCGTCGCAGGGCAGGCAGACGACCGGGCTCGACGCCACGGCCATCACGAACTTCGCCATCCTCGACGGCATCATGACGAGCGAGTGGGACGCCGTCTGGGACGCGATCCGGCACCTGATCCTCCCCGCGTTCGCGCTGGCCACGATCCCGCTCGCGGTGATCACCCGGATCACCCGCGCGTCCGTGCTCGAGGTGCTCAACGAAGACTTCATCCGCACGGCCAATTCGAAGGGCCTCACGCAGCAGGTGGTCCGCCGCCGGCACGTGCTGCGCAACGGCCTGCTCCCGGTGGTCACCACCATCGGCCTGCAGACCGGCGCGCTGCTCGGCGGCGCGGTGCTGACCGAGCGGGTGTTCAACTTCCGCGGCCTCGGGTTCCTGCTGGCCGAAGGCATCGAGCGGCGTGACTACCCGCGGCTGCAGGCGCTGCTGCTGTTCGGGGCCGTGGTCTACGTCCTGGTGAACATGCTGGTCGACATCTCGTACGGGATCATCGACCCGAGGGTGCGTGTGCGATGAACACTCTGCTCAACAAGAAGAAGGAACCGATCGACAAGCTCGCCGCGGCGAGCGGGCGCAGCATCGGCGGCGAAGCGTTCCGCCGCATGCTGCGCAGCCCGGTCGCGATCACCGGCGGCGTCATCACCGGCCTGTTCTTCCTCCTGGCGATCTTCGCGCCGCTGCTGGCACCCAAGGACCCGCTCGACCGGTCGATGCAGGACCAGGTGCAGCTCGGCCGGGGCATCATCCCCGGCTCGATGCCCGGGTACCCGCTCGGCGTCGACGACTTCGGCCGCGACTTCCTGTCCCGGTTGATCGTCGGTGCCCAGCAGACGCTGATCGTCGGCGTGCTCGCCACGCTGATCGGCGTGCTGCTCGGCGTCATCATCGGCGGCCTCGCGGGCGCGTTCGGCGGCTGGGTCGACACCGTCCTCATGCGACTGGTCGACGTCATGCTGTCGTTCCCGTCGCTGCTGCTGGCCATTTCGATCGCGGCGCTGTTCTCGAAGCCGAGCCAGTGGACGGTCATCCTCGCCGTGTCGATGGTCGGCGTGCCGATCTTCGCGCGGCTGCTGCGCGGTTCCATGCTGGCCCAGCGCGACGCCGACCACGTGCTGGCGGCGACGTCGCTGGGTGTGAAGCGCGGGACGATCGTGTTCCGGCACATGCTGCCGAACTCGCTCGGCCCGGTCATCGTGCAGGCGACGCTGACGCTGGCGACCGCCATCCTCGAGGCCGCGGCGCTGTCGTTCCTCGGTCTGGGCGACCCGGACCCGTCGCGGGCGGAGTGGGGGCTGATGCTCGGCAAGGCCGCGCGCCAGTTCCTCGACATCCGCCCCGAGCTCGCGTACTACCCGGCCATCGCGATCATCATCGTCGCGCTCGGGTTCACGCTGCTCGGCGAGTCCCTCCGCGAAGCCCTCGACCCGAAGAACAGGCGGTGAAAACCCATGGCACTCCTTGAAGTCCGCGACCTCACGGTCGATTTCGTCCGGCGCGGCGAGAAGTCGTTCACCGCGGTGAACGGGGTCAGCTTCGACGTCGAACCCGGCCAGACGGTCGGTCTGGTCGGCGAGTCCGGCTGCGGCAAGTCCGTGACGTCGCTGGCGATCATGCGGCTGCTGGCCCGGCGCGGCAACAAGGTCAGCGGCTCGGTGCGCTTCGAAGGCACCGACCTGCTCACGTTGTCCGACCGGGAAATGCGCGACCGCCGCGGCCGCGACCTCGGCATGGTGTTCCAGGACCCGCTGTCCTCGCTGAACCCGGTCATCCCGATCGGGCTGCAGATCACCGAGGTGCTGGAGCGCCACCGCGGGATGTCGCGCAAGGCGGCGTCCGTCGAAGCGGTGGACCTGCTCGACAAGGTCGGCATCCCCGACCCGTCGCGGCGGCTTTCCGAGTACCCGCACCAGCTTTCCGGCGGGATGCGGCAGCGCGCGCTGATCGCGATCGCGCTGGCGTGCCGGCCGCGGCTGCTCATCGCCGACGAGCCGACCACGGCCCTGGACGTCACCATCCAGGCGCAGATCCTGGCGCTGCTGCGGGAACTGGTGCAGGACACCGGTACCGCGCTGATCATGATCACGCACGACCTCGGCGTCGTCGCCGGGCTGTGCGACGAGGTCAACGTGCTCTACGGCGGCAAGATCGTCGAGCGCGCGCAGCGGCACCAGCTGTTCGCCGAACCGCGGCACCCGTACACGCACGGCCTGCTCGCCTCGATCCCGCGCCTCGACGCGGGCCGCGGCGAGAAGCTGGTCCCCATCCGGGGTTCGGTGGCCGACAACATCCCGTGGGACAACGGGTGCGCGTTCGCGCCGCGTTGCCCCAACGCGGTGCCCGCGTGCCGCGAGGTCCAGCCGCAGCTGGTCCCCGACCGCGGCGGGCTGCTGCGCTGTCACAACCCCGTGCGGCCGCCGGTCGCGGCGGGAGGAGGAACCCGATGACCCGTCCTGCTGGTGACGTGCTGCTCGAGGTCACCGACCTCAAGGTGCACTTCCCGATCAAGCGCGGCATCGTGATCGACCGGACGGTCGGGCACGTCTACGCGGTCGACGGCGTCGACCTGGCCATCCGCCGCGGCGAGACCTACGGCCTGGTGGGCGAATCCGGGTGCGGCAAGTCCACGCTGGGCCGCGCGATCCTCCGGCTCAACGAGCCGACCAACGGCCAGGTCGTCTTCGACGGCACCGACGTCGCGGCCCTGAAGGGTGAGGAACTGCGGAAGGCCCGGCGCCGGATGCAGATGATCTTCCAGGACCCGCTGTCCAGTTTGGACCCCCGCCAGTCGGTGGAATCCATTCTGCTGGAGGGCATGCACGCGCACGGGCTCGACCAGGACAAAGAATCAACACAGCGGCGACTCCGATCGCTCCTGGCTTCGGTAGGACTGCCGGAGACGGCGCTGCGGAAGTACCCGCACGAGTTCTCGGGCGGGCAGCGCCAGCGCATCGGCATCGCGCGGGCACTGGCCGTGGAGCCGGACCTGATCGTCGCCGACGAGCCGGTGTCCGCATTGGACGTTTCGGTGCAGGCCCAGGTGGTGAACCTGCTGGAGGACCTGCAGGACCAGCTCGGGCTGACCTACCTGGTGATCGCGCACGACCTCGCGGTGGTGCGGCACATCTCCGACCGCATCGGCGTGATGTACCTGGGCGCGCTGGTCGAGGAGACCGACGCGGACTCGCTGTACCAGGACCCGCTGCACCCGTACACGCGGGCGCTGCTGTCGGCCATCCCGGTGCCGGACCCGCAGGTCGAGGACACCCGCGAGCAGATCCTGCTCGCCGGTGACCTGCCCTCGCCGGCCAACCCGCCGACGGGCTGCCGGTTCCACACGCGCTGCCCGTGGCGGCAGGCGAGCCTGTGCGACACCGACCGCCCGCAGCTGCGCGAAATCGGCGCCGGGCACCGGGTGGCGTGCCACTACGCGGAGGACATCCGCGACGGGCGCATCCAGCCGCACGAGGTGAAGCCGGAACTGGTGGAGCTCACCGGGGCGCTGAACCCCGACCTGGGCCCGCCGGACGTCGGCACGGCCGCCGAAATCCTCTGAGCGGAGCTTTCACGTGAAAGTGACCCGGAGGTACCCCCTCCACGTCACTTTCACGTGAAAGTGCGCGTCAGGGCTGGAGGTCCAGCGCGGCGCTCATCGTGCCGTCCATGTAGAACGGCGTCGAGTCGTGGACGTGGGCGATCCGCCACTCGCCGTTCTCGCGGCGGAAGCCCGTCGTCGAGCGGAACCAGAGCTCGAACTTCCGGGGCACGCCCTTCGGCGTCGTCGACAGCCGGTTGAGCGAGTGGCTGTAGGCGACGTCGCCCCCGACGACGACTTCGAGGTCGCGGACCTCGTACTCGATCGGGCCGTCGAAGCTCGCGAACCACGCCTTGCGCGACTCGACGTCTTCGCCGTGGTGCGCGAGCGGCGGGGCCAGCGTGTACGCGAGGAGCCCGGGCACGCACTGCGCGGCGAGCGCTTCGGCGTCACGTTCGGTCATCGCCTCGGCGCGGGCGGCCACGAGTTCGCGAATCAGCTTGTCGTCGTGCTCGGTCATGCCATCCTCCTGGAGTGGTGGTGCCTTGCCTGTCGTAGGGGACGTAGGCGCCGCCGCGCGGATTTCGACATCCAGCGGGAGGCGTTCGTGAAGTACGTGGTGCTGATCTACGGCAACCCCGAGTCCCGCGCGGCGTGGGCGGGCATGAGCGACGAGCAGCGCGCGGCCGGTCTCGCGCACTACCAGCAGCTCAACGACGACCTCGACGCGTCCGGCGAGCGCGTCGTGTCCGAGCGCCTGGCCTACCCGGAGCTGACGAAGCAGGTGCGGGTAGGCGAAGGCGGCGTCCTGACGACGGACGGCCCGTTCGCCGAGGCCAAGGAGTTCCTCGCCGGCTTCTACCTGCTGGACTGCGAGAGCCTCGAACGCGCGACCGAAATCGCCGGCCGCGTCCCGGAGGCGTCGTTCGGGGTGGTCGAGGTGCGGCCGGTGATGGGGCTCCGGTGATCCCCGACCTCCTGCGCTCGCTGACCCCGCAGGTCGTCACGGCGCTGGTCCGCCGCTACGGCGACTTCGACGCGTGCGAGGACGCGGTCCAGGAGGCGCTGCTGGCGGCGTCGCAGCAGTGGCCGTCGGCGATGCCGGACAACCCGAAGGGCTGGCTGATCACGACGGCGTCCCGCCGCCGCATCGAGCAGCTGCGCAGCGAGACGGCCCGGCAGCGCCGTGAAGCGGCGGTGGCGCTGGCCGAGCCACCGGACCCGGCGCCGGTCGCGGTCGACGACACGTTGACGTTGCTGCTGCTGTGCTGCCACCCGTCGCTGTCACGGCCGTCGCAGGTGGCTCTGACGCTGCGTGCGGTCGGCGGCCTGACGACGGCGGAGATCGCGCGGGCGTTCCTGGTCCCGGAGGCCACGATCGGCCAGCGCATCAGCCGCGCGAAGCGCTCCCTGCGCGGCGAGCGGTTCGTCGCTTCGGGCTCGCCGGACCGGGTGCTGGAGGTGCTGTACCTGATCTTCACGGAGGGCCACACGGCCAGCTCCGGCGACGCGGTGAACCGGGTCGAGCTGACGACGGAGGCGATCCGGCTGACCCGGCAGCTGCGCGCGTCGCTGCCGGAGGACGGCGAGGTGACGGGCCTGCTGGCGTTGATGCTCCTGACGGACGCCCGCCGCCCGGCGCGCGTGTCGTCGTCGGGGGAACTGGTGCCGCTGGCCTCGCAGGACCGGTCGCTGTGGAACCGCGAGTTCATCGCGGAGGGGATCGCCCTGATCACGGGCGCGCTGTCGTCGTCGCCGATCGGCCCGTACCAGCTCCAGGCGGCGATCGCGGCGGTGCACGACGAGGCGGCGTCGACGGAGACGACGGACTGGGCCCAGATCCTGACGCTGTACGACTTGCTGCGCGTGGTGGCGCCGGGCCCGATGGTGACGGTGAACCGGGTGGTGGCACTGGCGCAGGTGGCGGGTCCCGAGGCGGGACTGGCGGAGCTGGCGGCGGCGTCGTCGGACCCGGCGTTGGCGGCGCACCACCGGGTCGACGCGGTGCGGGCGCACTTGCTGGAGCTGTCGGGGGATGTGACCGGGGCTCGAGAGGCGTACCTGGCGGCGGCCGAACGGACGTTGAGCGTGCCGGAGCAGGGCTACCTGCGGTCCCGGGCGGCCGCACTGGCCGAAGCCTGAGCCCGTCCGACCCGGGACGTCATGAACGAGTCGTTCACCTCGCCGGACGCGATGAAAGGGTCGTTTATGACGTTCCCGCGGCACCCGGCCGGCCCGCGGGGAGGTTGCGACTTCGCTGGTGCGCCGCGGGCAGTGCCTGCCGCGGCGCTCGCTCGGCACCGCAGCGCCCGCACTCGCCGCGGGCAGTGCCCGCCCGCGGTGCTCGCTCGGCGGTGCCCGCCTGCGGTGCTCGCTCGGCGGTGCCCGCCTGCGGTGCTCGCTCGGCGGTGCCCGCCTGCGGTGCTCGCTCGGCGGTGCCCGCCTGCGGTGCTCGCTCGGCGGTGCCCGCCTGCGGTGCCCGCTCGGCGGTGCCCGCCCGCCCTCCCCGACCCGGGATGTCATGAACGAGTCGTTCACCTCGCCGGACGCGATGAAAGGGTCGTTCATGACGTTCCCGCGGCACCGGCCGGCTCGCGCGGAGGTTGCGACTTCGCTGGTGCCCGCTCGGCAGCGCCCGCCCCCTGGGAGGGTGCCCGCCGCCCCCACCGCAGCGCCCACCCTCCCAGGGGGCCATCCCCGTTCCAGCCTATCGCCGCACCCCGGCAAAACCCGGCCGCTCCCCGAGTTGTCCACATGGGGGTGAACCCTGTGGACAACTCTGTGGACCGGCGAACCACCCCCATCTGCGGGAGGATCACCCCATGCAGGTCACCGTGCTGGGCGCGACCGGGCGAACCGGCTTTCACGTAGTCCGCCTGCTCGCCGCGCGCGGTCACGCCGTGAAAGCCGGCCTCCGCAGCCGGAAGCGGGCCGAGTTGCTTCGCGGGATCGAGAACGTCAAACCCGTGCTCGCCGACGTCACCGCCGATCCGGCCGATCTCGTCGAGGTCCTCAAGGACTCCGACGTCGTCATCACCACGATCGGGGCCCCCGATCCGGAACCCGAATCGGTGAACCTCGTCGACCGGGACGGGGCCATCACCGCAATCCGGGCCGCCGAGGAAGCGGGGGTGGCTCGCTTCGTGCAGCTCTCCGCGCAGTTCGCCGACTCACCCGATCAGGGCAATCGGCTCGTCCGGTCGATCCTGCTCGCCAAGCAGATCTCCGACAGCGTCCTGCAGAAGTCGGCGCTGACCTGGACGATCGTCCGGCCCGGGACGCTCTCCGACGGGCCCGCGACCGGGCGGGTCAAGGCCGCCGGGCACCTCGAACCGGGGCGCATCACCAGGCAGGACGTCGCTGCCGTGCTCGTCGGGACGCTGGCCGAGCCGCTCACCGAAAACCGTGGGTTCGACGTCGTTTCCGGGGAATTCCCGGTCGCGCCGGCCCTCGCCGCGCTCGACTGACCCCCGACCTGAGTAGGACCCCCCGCAATACCTGAGTAGGCCGCCCCGAGCGCCCCGCCCCCGGTACCCTTCGGAAAGCAGATTCCGGAGTACCAGGGGGTACGAGCAGTGCACATCGACCAATGGCTGGAGGCGATCCCGCCGCTCTCGGTGTACCTGATCGTCGGCGCGGTGATCATGATCGAGAGCCTCGGCATCCCGCTCCCCGGCGAGATCGTGCTGGTCAGCGCGGCCTTGCTGGCCTCGCAGCACGACACCCTGAGCCCGGTTTGGATCGCGGTGCTGGCCAGTGCCGGCGCCATCATCGGCGACAGCATCGGGTATTTCATCGGGAAGACCGGTGGCCAGCGCCTGTTCGCCTGGGCCGGGCGGAAATTCCCGAAGCACTTCGGCCCGACGCACCTGGCCAACGCCGAACGCATTTTCGACAAACGCGGTGTGTGGGCTGTCTTCCTCGGCCGCTTCATCGCGTTCCTGCGCATCCTCGCCGGCCCGCTCGCCGGGTCGCTGCGCATGCACTACCCCAAGTTCCTGCTGGCGAACGCGGCCGGCGGCATCGTCTGGGCCGGCGGCACCACCGTGCTCGTCTACTACCTCGGCGTCGTGGCCGAACAGTGGCTCGGCCGGTTCTCGAAGTTCGGCCTGGTGGCCGCGGTCGTCATCGGCATCGTCGTCTTCTTCGTCATGAAGAAGCGCCTCGGCCGCACCCACGAGGGTGAAGAAGAGACCCCGAAGCAGGAGGAGACGGCGGCCTAGACCGCCACCAGCTCCGGCTGGGGCTTGCGCGTGAACCGCAGCGAGCCCAGCAGCACGCCGGCGATCACGACGGCGGCCGCCCCGATCTCCAGCCCGGTCGGCCGCTCGCCGAGGAAGATGAACGACGCCGACAGCCCGACCACCGGCACCAGCAGCGAGAACGGCGACACGACGCCGGCCGGGTTGCGCCGCATCAGCGTCGTCCACAGGCCGGAGCCGACGACGGTGCCGATCAGCACGACGTAGGTCAGGCCGCCGAGCGCGGTCAGGCCGGTCGGGGTGCCGAGCGTCGTCAGCGACCGCCACTGCGCGGCCGGGCCCTCCATGACCAGCGAGAGCGCGAACATCGGCAGCGGCGGCACGACCGACATCCACAGCGTGAAGTGCAGCGGGTTGTCCGGCTCGGCCCGGCGCGTGCTCAGGTTGCCGAACGCCCAGCTCAGCGCGCCCAGCAGGGTCAGCACCATCGGCAGCAGGGCGGCGTGCCCGGACTGCTGCCACGCGATCGCGACCATCCCGGCGACCGCCAGCCCGATGCCGGCCAGCTGGTGCGGCGTGACGCGTTCGCGCAGGAAGACGGCGCCGAGCAGCACCGTGAACGGCGCCGACGCCTGCAGCACCAGCGACGCGAGCCCGGTCGGCATCCCGGTGTCCATCGCGATGAACAGGAACGCGAACTGCCCGGTGCCGAAGCCGAGGCCGTAGCCGAGCAGGTACCGCACCTTCACCTTCGGCCACGGCACGAACAGGATCGTCGGCACGGCGATGACGGCGAACCGCAGCGCCCCCGCGAACACCGGCGGGAACTGGCCGAGCGTGGCGTGGATGGCGAGGAAGTTGAGTCCCCAGAGGACGGCGACGAGCACGGCGAGCAGGCGGTCACGAGCGGGCATGCCTCCACTGTGACCACGTCGACCGTGAAGGACCAGCGAGAATATCTGCAGGGACTTTGTAGCACCGCTTCACATATGCTGGCGCCGTGGACCTGGGACGACTGCGCACGCTGCGGGAGTTCGCCGACCGCGGGAGCGTGACGGCGGCCGCGCGGGCGCTGCACTGCACGCCGTCGGCCGTCTCGCAGCAGCTGCGCGCGTTGCAGGGCGAGGTCGGGCTGCCGCTCACCGAGCCGGCCGGGCGGGGCCTGCGGCTGACCGACGCGGGGCGGGCGCTGGTCGCCCGCGCCGACGAGGTGCTGGCCGCGCTCGAGCGCGCGGAGTCCGAATTGGACACTTACCGCAGCGCGCCGCGCGGGCGGGTGCGCGTCGCGATCTTCCAGTCGGCCGGGCTGATGCTGCTGCCCGGCCTGCTGACCCGCGTCGCCGCGTACGAGGGGCTGGAGGTCGACGTCCGCGACGTCGACATGACGCCGCCGGAGGTGCCCGGCCTGGTCGCGGACTACGACGTCGTCGTGGCGCACCGGGACGAGCACGCGCCGGAGTTCGATTCGGACCGCCTCGACGTCGTGCCGCTGCTGCGCGAACCGCTCGACGTGGCGCTGCCGACCGGGCACCGCTTGGCGAGCCGGCGGCGCGTCGACCTGGCGGAGCTGGCCGACGAACGCTGGATCGGCGTCGACCACGGGTTCCCGGTGGACGACGTGCTGCGCTCGCTGACCGTCCGCACCGGCGTGCGGCCGGTCGTCGTCCAGCGGATCAACGACTTCCGGATCACCGAACGGCTGGTGGCGGCCGGCCACGGCATCGCGCTGGTGCCGCGCTACACGATCGACACGCGGCGGGGCAGCGGGCTGGTCAGCCGGCCGCTGGCCGGCATCCGCGCGGCGCGGCTGGTGGAGGCGGTGTGCCGCACGGGCGCGCTGCAGCGCCCGGCGGTGGCCAAGGTGATCGAGGAACTGGCCGCGGAGGTCGCCCAGCTCACCGCTTGAAGCCGCGCAGGTACGTCAGCGCGATGCCCAGTGCGTCCTCCAACGCCGTGAGGTCGTGCCGGATGTGCGCCAGCAGCAGTCCACCTTGGACGGACGTCATCGCCGCCTGCGCCAGCCGGGCCGGGTCGGCGTCGGGCGCGAGCTCTCCCTTGTCCCGCAACGTGGTCAGCCCGCGCACGAGGTGCGACTCCCACTGCCGGTAGGCCTGGTCGACCAGCGGCGCGAGCTTCGGGTTGTCGCCGACTTCGCCGGCGAGGTTGCCCAGCGGGCAGGCGACCGGCGTGCCCGCGCGGCGGTGGACGTCCAGCAGCTGCTCGGTCCACGTCTCGAGGTCGGCCCACGAGCTCAGCGTGAAGATCGCCGGCTGGTTGGCGAGAATCTGCTCGACGTACCGGTCGATCACGGCCTCGACCAGCTGTTCCTTGTTCTTGAAGTAGTGGTACATCTGCGATTTCCCGGCCCCGCTCGCGGCGAGCACCTTGTCGACGCTCGTGCCCGCGACGCCGTCGACGTACATCAGGCCCGCCGCCGCGTCGACGATCGCTTCCCGCGTCCGCTTGCCGCGCGGGGTCGAGGCCGCTGCTTGCGTCTCCATGTACCGAATAGTACAGTTCGGCACACTGTACCGATCAGTACAACAAGCTAGGGGGATCCATGACGCTCGACAACGCCCTGACCGGCGTGAACGACCACCTCCGCGGCGTGCTGCCGCCGGAGATCTTCGCCGTGCTCGAAGCGGACCGGCGCCGGGCCGCGACGGACTTCGCGGAGGTCGGCACCAAGATCGACGACTTCACGCTGCCGGCAGCCGATGGTGCGACGACGAGCCTGGGCCGGCTCGTCGCGGACGGGCCGGCGGTGCTCGTGTTCTACCGCGGCCAGTGGTGCCCGTACTGCAACCTGACCCTGCGCACCTACCAGCAAGAAGTGCTGCCCGAGCTGGGGAAGTCCGGTGCGAGCCTGGTCGCGATCAGCCCGCAGCGGCCGGACGGCCCGGCGCCGGAGCTGGCGTTCCCGGTGCTGTCGGACGTCGGGAGCACGGTCGCGCGGAGCCTCGGGCTGAGCTACCCGGTGTCCGCCGTCGTGCGCGAGGCCATGGAGACGCTCGGCACCGACCTCGAAGCGGTCAACGGCACCTGGGAGCTGGTCCACCCGGCGGTCGTCGTGGTGGACCGGGACCGGGTGCTGCGGTTCGTCGACGTCCACCCGGACTTCGTCACGCGGACCGAACCGGCGGACATCCTCGAAGCGGTCAAGTCGCTTTAGCGCCGCGCTTCACGCCGTAGGTGATCACCGAACCCAGGACCAGGGCGACGCCCAGGGAGAGCAGCACACTGATCCCGGGTTCGGTGATGAGCCGGCCGCCCGCGTAGCCGAGGAAGGCCACGTAGGACGTCCAGAGCGTGACGCCGATGGCCGAAGCGGTGAAGAACTCCGCCATCGGCCACCGGAGCGAGCCGGCGAGCAGCGCGCCGACCGTGCCGCCCACACCGTCTTCGGGGGTCCGGGTGGCGGAGCCCCCGGCCCGGGGCGGAGCCCCGGATGTCATCGCAGCCAGCGGGCGATCACCAGCACGGGACGCGGGTGGCGCTGCAGCCGCCCGTCGACCCAGCCGATGCCGGCGGCGATCTTCCGCCGCCGGCTCAGCCGGTTCAGCGCCGCCCGGCCACCGAACCGGCCGAGGGCGTAGAGCGCCTGGTCGGACGCCAGGCACCCGGCACTCGCCACGGCGATCACCAGGGCCAGCGAAGTCCCGCCCTGCGCCGCCGCGACGCCCATGCCGAGGAGTGTCACCTCGGTGGGCAGCAGCGGCACCAGCGAGACGACGAACAGCACCAGCAGTCCGGCCGTAGTCGCGTCCACATCCCCATCAACCGCCGGTCAGGCCCGGAAACTCCTGATCAAGGGGTACTCACAGGAACCCGACAGGCGGCCCACAGGTTCAGCGGTTGGCGCGGTTCACCGCCGACACGACCGCGCGCAGCGACGCCGTCACGATCGACGGGTCGACGCCGATGCCCCAGAACACGCGGTCCGAGATCGCGCACTCGATGTACGACGCCGCGCGTGCGTCGTCACCCGGGGAGAGCGTGTGCTCGCTGTAGTCCAGCAGGCGCAGGTCGAAGCCCACTGTGGACAGCGCGTCGAAGAACGCCGCGATCGGGCCGTTGCCGCTGCCGGTGACCTCGTGCTCGTCACCCTCCACGCGGACCGTCGCGGTGATGTCGTACTCGCCGTCGCCGTTGTCGCGGACGTGCTGGCGGACCAGCTCCAGCGGCGTCTTCAGCTCCAGGTACTCGGCCGAGAACGCGTTCCACATCGTCGTCGGGTCGACCTCGCCGCCCGCGGAGTCGGTGTGGCGCTGGATGACCTTCGAGAACTCGATCTGCAGGCGCCGCGGCAGGTCGAGCTGGTGCTCGGCCTTCATGATGTAGGCGACGCCGCCCTTGCCGGACTGCGAGTTCACCCGGATGACGGCCTCGTACGTGCGGCCGACGTCCTTCGGGTCGATCGGCAGGTACGGGACCTCCCACGGGTGCTCCTCGACGGGTACGCCGGCCTTGTCGGCGGCGTCCTTCAGCGCGTCGAGACCCTTGTTGATCGCGTCCTGGTGGCTGCCGGAGAACGCGGTGAACACCAGGTCGCCGCCCCACGGCGAGCGCTCGGGCACCGGCAGCTGGTTGCAGTACTCGACCGTCCGCTTGATCTCGTCCATGTCGGAGAAGTCGATCTGCGGGTCGATGCCCTGGCTGTAGAGGTTCATGCCCAGCGCGACCAGGTCGACGTTGCCGGTGCGCTCGCCGTTGCCGAACAGGCAGCCTTCGATCCGGTCGGCGCCGGCCTGGAAACCCAGCTCGGCCGCGGCGATGCCGGTGCCGCGGTCGTTGTGCGGGTGCAGCGACAGGATCACCGAGTCGCGGCGGGCCAGGTTGCGGCTCATCCACTCGATCGAGTCGGCGTAGACGTTCGGCGTCGCCATCTCGACGGTCGCCGGCAGGTTCAGGATCACCGGCTTCTCCGGCGTCGGCTGCCAGATCTCGGTGACGGCGTCGCAGACCTCGAGCGCGTACGACAGCTCGGTGCCGGTGTAGGACTCCGGCGAATACTGGAACCGGAAGTCGGTGTCGGGCTGCTTGTCGGCCAGCTCGACGACCATTTCGGCGGCCTGCGTCGCGATCTTCTTGATGCCTTCGCGCTCCTCGCGGAAGACCACGCGGCGCTGCAGGATCGACGTCGAGTTGTAGATGTGGACGATCGCGCGCGGCGCGCCTTCGAGCGACTGGAACGTCCGCTCGATCAGCTCCGGGCGGCACTGGGTCAGCACCTGGATGCTGACGTCGTCGGGGATGGCGCCTTCGTCGATGATCTCGCGGACGAAGTCGAAGTCCGTCTGCGACGCGGCCGGGAAGCCGACCTCGATCTCCTTGTAGCCCATGCGGACCAGCAGGTCGAAGAACTTGCGCTTGCGCGCGGGCGACATCGGGTCGATCAGGGCCTGGTTGCCGTCCCGCAGGTCGACGGCGCACCACAGCGGCGCGCGGTCGATGCGCTTGGCGGGCCAGGTGCGGTCGGGCAGGTCGATGTTCTCGACGACGTCGTACCAGGGGCGGTAGCGGTGCACCGGCATGGACGTGCCGCGCTGGGTGTTCCAAGCGGGCTGGTCAGCGGGCGCGGGACGAGAGGGCTTGCGGATCTTGCTCATGGGTTCGGGGGTGTCTCCAGCTCGACGGGTGCGACCGGCACCACGAAGCCCCGCGACGGGGAGCCGGTCCGGTCAGGCCCCGTCGCGGCAGCGAAGCAGGAGAGCACGCGCCACGACCCCACCATAACCAGGCAACGCCGCCCGAGGGAAGCCGGGCGGCCCCTTCCCGGGGTTACCTGTGGGTAGCAATTGGACGGTCGCCGTGCGAAACTGCGGGCATGGCTGAGCACGCAGAGTCGTCGTCGGAGGAGACCGAGGTCTCCCGCCGGGCTCCCGTCGACTGGCGCAGGACCGGGGGCCGCGCCGCCTCCGCGGTGGCGTCGATCGTCCGCTGGGTGGGACTGGTCTTCGCGGCGTTCCTGGTGATCCACGTGATCTTCACGGTCGGCTCGGCCAACCCGGACAACGGCATCGTCTCGTTCGTGAAGTCCTGGGCGGACGGCCTGGCGCTGGGGTTCAGCGACCTGTTCACGCCGAGTGACGAAAAGCTGCGCGTCCTGGTGAACTACGGCATCGCGGCGATCTTCTGGCTCGTGGTGTCGGGCATCCTCGCGAAGGTGATCCGCCGGGTGGCCGGCGCTTCCTAACGCCGGGCCAGGCCTTCCCAGATCCGGGCCGCCGCGGCCTGCCGCGCGTGGTGCTCGCCGTCGGTGCTGCCGGTCGAGCCGCGCCGCAGCTGCCCGAGCAGGTCCATCGCGGTCGACGACGGCAGTTCGCGCAGCAGTTCGACGACGTCTTCGGCCGGTGAGTAGCAGAGCAGCCGGCCGTCGGCGAAGGCCTGCGGCTGACGGGCCGCCAATTCGCGCAGGTGGTCGAGGCCGAGCTGCGGCAGCACCCGGGCGGCGAGCGGCACGGGCATCTCGTGGAGGAGGCCGCTGATCTCCTCGAGGGGCAGGTACCGGAGCACGGCCGCGGCGTCGGGTGGAGCCAGCTTCGCCAATTCACGGTAGATCCCGGCGTAGCCGTTCTTGCGGATCCGGGCCAGCGGCTGCTTGCCGAGCTCGGCCATCAGGCGAACGGCGGTCCGGGCCGCCTCGGCCGGGCCCGGCCCGGAAGCGGCGGCCGGTCGCGGGGGTGGCTCGGGTGGCGGCCCGCCGGTGAAGATGACGTTCCCGTGCACCGCGCCGATCTGCCCGAAACTGCCCGTCGAGACGCCGGACGCCTCGTTGTGCACCGCTTCCCGCTCGTCCATCGGCCACCTCCTGCCGGTGAAGTCGCGGATCGGCGGACACGGTTACAGCGCCGGCTTGCCCCACTGGTCGGTGAACGCGAATTCCGCCAGCGGCACCCGCACCCGCTCGGCCTTCTCCCGCTCGATCCGCCAGTCCTCCTCCAGCACCTCGGGCGCGGCCGCCGACCCCACCGCGATCGCCACCTTCGGCACCGCGTCCGGCGGCAGCGAGAAGGCGTCCCGCACCGCATCGGGCGAGAACCCCGCCATCTGGTGCGCGATCAGCCCGAGCTCCACCGCCTGCAGCACGAGGTTCTCCGACGCCAGCCCGAGCCCGTACTCCGCGTACGGGACGTCGCCCTTCTCGTTCGTCGTCACCACCACGCCGATCAGCAGCAGGCCCGCGCGGTGCGCCCACGCCCGGTTGCCCGAGTTCAGCGTCGCCAGGATCGCGTCGAACGCCGGGGTCCCGCGGACGCCCACCAGGTACCGGGCGGGCTGGGTGTTGCCGAACGACGGAGCCCAGCGGGCCGCTTCCAGCAGGGCGCGGACCTGCTCCGGGGTGACCAAGGCCGACTCGTCGTAAGCCCGCGGGCTCCAACGTTCGGCCATCAGGGTCGAGATCGGGACGCTCGTCACAGCTGGCTTTCGCACGAGCTCGACGATACCCAGGCGTGCGCTGTGTCACTCGGGAGGAAGGGCTCCGCGCATTTCGTTGGTGTTGCGGAAGATTTACTTCCGAGTGACCCACGCAAAGGGTCCGCCCCACGTCAAGAGGGTGGCGGGCCGTCCCAGCCCCGGTAGGCTCCTCTTCAAATCATGGGACGCGGGGGCTCTCCGGTGCCCACCAGGGAGCCGCCCGGCCCGCGAGGAGGTTCGGGCGTGGCCCTCGTGGTCCAGAAGTACGGCGGATCGTCGCTGGAAAGTGCCGACCGGATCAAGCGCGTCGCCGAGCGGATCGTCGCCACCAAGAAGGCGGGGAACGACGTCGTGGTGGTCTGCTCGGCGATGGGTGACACCACCGACGAGCTGCTCGACCTGGCGCAGCAGGTCAACCCGGCGCCGCCGGAGCGGGAGATGGACATGCTGCTCACCGCCGGTGAGCGCATTTCGAACTCGCTGGTCGCGATGGCGATCGCGGCCCAGGGCGCCGAAGCGTGGTCGTTCACCGGTTCGCAGGCCGGCGTCGTCACGACGTCGGTGCACGGCAACGCGCGCATCATCGACGTCACGCCCAGCCGTGTCACCGAAGCCCTCGAGCAGGGTTACGTCGCGCTGGTGGCGGGCTTCCAGGGGGTCGCGCAGGACACCAAGGACATCACCACGCTCGGCCGCGGCGGCTCGGACACCACCGCCGTCGCGCTGGCCGCGGCGCTCAACGCCGACGTCTGCGAGATCTACTCCGATGTGGACGGTGTGTACTCGGCCGACCCGCGGATCGTGCCGGACGCGAAGAAACTCGACGTCATCCCCTACGAGGAGATGCTGGAGCTCGCCGCGAGCGGCTCGAAGATCCTGCACCTGCGTTCGGTCGAGTACGCGCGGCGCTACGGCGTGCCGATCCGAGTCCGTTCTTCCTACAGTGACAAGCCGGGCACGACGGTGACCGGTTCTATCGAGGAGATCCCCGTGGAACAAGCCCTGATCACCGGTGTGGCGCACGACCGCTCCGAAGCCAAGATCACGGTCACCGGCGTGCCGGACCACACCGGTGCCGCGGCCCGGATCTTCCGCGTGATCGCCGACGCCGAAATCGACATCGACATGGTGCTGCAGAACGTGTCCAGCACCGTCTCCGGCCGCACCGACATCACGTTCACGCTGTCGAAGGCCAACGGCGCCAAGGCGGTCAAGGAGCTGGAGAAGGTCAAGGCGGAGATCGGCTTCGAGTCCGTCCTCTACGACGACCACGTCGGCAAGGTCTCGCTGGTCGGCGCCGGGATGCGCTCGCACCCCGGCGTGACGGCGACGTTCTGCGAAGCGCTGGCCAACGCCGGCGTCAACATCGAAATCATCAACACCTCGGAGATCCGCATCTCGGTGCTGATCCGGGACGCGCAGCTCGACGAAGCCGTGCGCGCGATCCACGAGGCGTTCGAACTCGGCGGCGACGAAGAAGCCGTCGTCTACGCGGGGAGTGGTCGCTGATGACCGAGGGACTGCGGGTCGGGGTGGTCGGCGCGACCGGCCAGGTCGGCGCGGTGATGCGCAAGCTGCTGGCGGAGCGGGAGTTCCCGATCGCCGAGCTCCGGTACTTCGCTTCGGCGCGCTCGGCGGGTTCGAAGCTGCCTTGGCGCGACACCGAAATCACGATCGAAGACGCGTCGACGGCGGATCCGTCCGGTTTGGACATCGCGCTGTTCTCGGCGGGCGGCTCGACGTCCAAGGCGCAGGCGCCGCGGTTCGCCGAGGCGGGCGTGACGGTGATCGACAACTCCTCGGCGTTCCGGATGGACCCGGACGTGCCGCTGGTCGTCAGCGAGGTCAACCCACAGGCGATCAAGGAAGCGCGCAAGGGGATCATCGCGAACCCCAACTGCACCACGATGGCCGCGATGCCGGTGCTGAAGCCGCTGCACGACGAGGCCGGGCTGGTCCGCCTGATCGCGTCGACGTACCAGGCGGTGTCCGGCAGCGGGCTGGCCGGCGTCGACGAGCTGGCGGGCCAGGTCCGCGCGGCGGCCGAGCACGCGTCGCTGCTCACCCACGACGGCGCGGCGATCGACTTCCCGAAGCCGGCGAAGTACGTCCGCCCGATCGCGTTCAACGTCCTGCCGATGGCCGGGTCCATTGTGGACGACGGCGAGTTCGAGACGGACGAAGAGAAGAAGTTCCGCAACGAGAGCCGCAAGATCCTGAGCATCCCGGGCCTCGGCGTCTCGTGCACCTGCGTGCGGGTGCCGGTGTTCTCGGGCCACTCGATCTCGGTGAACGCGGAGTTCGCGCAGCCGCTGACTCCCGAGCGCGCGACCGAGCTGCTGACGCACGCGCCGGGCGTCGAGCTGTCGGAGGTCCCGACCCCCCTCCAGGCGGCGGGCAACGACCCGAGCTACGTCGGCCGCATCCGGGTGGACCAGGGCATCGAGGGCGGCCGCGGCCTGGCGCTGTTCATCTCGAACGACAACCTGCGCAAGGGCGCGGCGCTGAACGCGGTGCAGATCGCGGAGCTGATCGCGCAGCAGTGACCACAGTGGACAGCTGAAACTCACTTGGCGTTTCGCGGTGCTCAGGAGATCCTGGGCACCGCGAAAACATTTCCAGGGGAGGAAATCATGTACACCGCTGTCGACGGCGCCCGCGTCCCGATCCGGATGTGGGCGGATCCCGCGTCGGTCGAAGAGCAGGCCATGCGGCAGCTGCAGAACGTCGCCAACCTGCCGTGGGTGCACGGGCTCGCCGTGATGCCCGACGTGCACTACGGCAAGGGAGCGACCGTCGGCAGCGTCATCGCCATGCGCGACGCCGTCTCGCCCGCCGCCGTCGGGGTGGACATCGGGTGCGGGATGAGCGCCGTGCGGACGTCGCTGACCGCCGCCGACCTGCCCGACGACCTCGGCAAGCTGCGCCGGCGCGTCGAAAGCGCCGTGCCGGTGGGGTTCGGGCTGCACAAGACGCCCGTCAACCCCGCGAAGGTGCACGGCGTCGGCGGCTGGGACGCGTTCTGGCGGGGCTTCGGCGAGCTGCACACCGGCGTCCAGGAGCTGCACGACCGGGCCGCGCGCCAGATCGGGAGCCTCGGCGGCGGGAACCACTTCATCGAGGTCTGCCTCGACGACGACGGCCGCGTCTGGCTGATGCTGCATTCGGGTTCGCGCAACATCGGCAAGGAGCTCGCGGAGCGGCACATGGCGGTCGCGCGCAAGCTGCCGCACAACGCCGACCTGCCCGACCGCGACCTCGCGGTGTTCGTCGCCGGCACGCCGGAGATGGCGGCCTACCGGCGCGACCTGTTCTGGGCGCAGGACTACGCGGCGCGCAACCGCGCCACGATGGTCGCGCTGGTGAAGCAGGCGCTGAAGGACGTCGTGCCGCAGACGACGTTCGACGACGCCATCTCCTGCCACCACAACTACGTCTCGGAGGAAACGTACGACGGTGTCGAGCTGCTCGTCACCCGGAAGGGCGCGATCCGCGCCGGATCGGGTGACCTCGGGATCATCCCGGGCAGCATGGGGACCGGCTCGTACATCGTCCGCGGGCTCGGGAACGACTCGTCGTTCCAGTCGGCGTCGCACGGCGCCGGCCGCCGGATGTCCCGCACCAAGGCCAAGAAGCTGTTCACGGCCGACGACCTCGCGGCCCAGACGGCCGGCGTCGAGTGCCGCAAGGACTCCGGCGTCGTCGACGAGATCCCGGCCGCGTACAAGGACATCGATTCGGTGATCCGGGCGCAGACGGACCTGGTCGAGGTCGTCGCGCACCTCAAGCAGGTGGTCTGCGTCAAGGGCTGACCGGTACCTTGGCGCCATGACGAGGGGTGGAACGACGGCCGCGTTGCTGGCCGGGGCCGCACTGCTGCTGAGCGGGTGCGCCGAGGTCGGCAACGCGGTCGACCAGGGGTCGAGGACGGCGGACAAGGTGAGTGCCTGCACGGAGGCGCTCGGGCTGGCGGACCTGAACCCGCTGGTCGACCCGGACAAGCTCAAGGCGCGCGCCGCGGACAAGGAGAAGCGGCTGCGCGAACTGGCCGCGAACGTCCAGGACCAGGACGTGAAGAACGCGCTGCTCGGCATGGCGGGCTCGTACGTCGAGGTGCAGAAGGAACGCATCGAGGACGCCGGCGTCGTGGCCCGGTGGGTCCAGCGCAACGTCACGAAGCTCGACGCCCTCCGCGCGGCCTGCGGCTGACCCGGCGGCGGGCAGGCTAGCTCTCCGCCAGTGCCGGGACCGGCTCCGCAGTCGGGTCCACCGTTGACCCGGCGGCGGGCAGGCTAGCTCTCCGCCAGTGCCGGGACCGGCTCCGCGGTCGGGTCCACCGTGCGGGTGTGGCGGCGCAGCAAGCCCGCCGCCGCGATCACCAGACCGCCCAGGCCCGCCGCCGCGAAGCCCCACGCCGGGCTCGAGTGGTCGATCGCGAAGCCCACGAACGGGCTGCCCAGGGCCAGCCCGAGCCGGGTCGACGCGTCCTGCAAGCCCATCGCCTCCCCGCGGACCCGGGGCGGCGCGATCCTGCTGACCGTCTCCGTGGTCGCCGCCAGGGTCGGGGCGCACAGCAGGTTCGTCGGGATCAGCACCAGCATCAGCAGCCACCACGGCTGGTCGGCCAGCCCGACCGGCACCACCAGCAGCGCCATCAGCAGCATCAGCACGCCCTGCGGCAACGACCGCTTTACCGCGCCGTGGACGATGCCGCCCAGGATCGATGCCGCGCACATCACCGCGATGACCAGGCCGGTCACGCCGATGTCGCCGTTCGCGCGCAGGGCCGCCAGCGTCGCCAACTCGGTGCCGACCAGCACGAACAGCGCGCCGCCCGCGATCAGGAGCGTGGCCACCAGCTGCCAGGACAGCCAGGTGCGCAGCTTCGGCCGGACGCCGTCGACGACCGGCTCGAGGTCGTCGCGGATCGGCGGGTCGACCAGCCAGATCAGGAACGCCGTGCCGCCGAACAGGACGCCGAGCGCGCTGAGCGTGAACGTCGGTGAGAGCGCGGTCATCGCCGCGATGCCGGCCGCCGGGCCGATCATGAACGTCGCTTCGATCGAGATCGTGTCCAGCGAGTACGCCGCCCGCCGCTCGGCCACCGGGACGAGCGCGGCCAGCACCTGCCGGGCCAGTGAGCCCGCCGGCACCGAGAGCGCGCCGGCCGGGACCGCGACCACGGCCAGCGCCGCGTACGGCAGGTGCGGTGCGGCGATCCAGAACGCCGTCGTGGCGAGCCCGCAGACCGCGACGACCGGGCGCAGCCCGTACCGGTCCAGGAACCGGCCGAGCAGCGGCGCGCCGAGGGCCATCCCGAGGGTGACGCCGGCGCCGACCAGCCCGGCGGCGCCGTAGCCGCGGCCGAGCCCGGTGACGATGTACAGCGTCATCATCACGCCGTTCATGGTCATCGGCAGCCGCGCCAGGAACATCAGGGCCATGGTCGAGGGGACACGGGGAACGGCGAGGACCCGGCGGTAGGGCTGCAGCGGCACGTCCCCGATGAGAACCCAACCTGGTACGCGCGTGCAACAAAATTTCGGCACTGGTGCTCGGTAAATTTGATAGCTACTCTCATTTGGTAGCAACTATCAAATGGGGGTCGCTATGACTCAGCCCTATCCGCGCAGGTGGTGGGCGCTCGGTGCGCTCGCGGTGAGCCTGCTGACCGTCGGCCTCGACCTGACTGTGCTCAACGTCGCCGTGCCGACATTGGCGGTCGACCTCGGCGCCACGACGACGCAGCTGCAGTGGTTCGGCAACGCCTACACGCTGGCGCTCGCCGCCCTCCTGCTCCCGGCGGGCCTGCTCGGCGACCGCTTCGGCCCGAAGAAGCTCCTGCTCGGCGCGCTCGTGCTGTTCGGGCTGGCTTCGCTGGCGTGCGCCTACGCCGGTTCGCCGGGCGCGCTGATCGCCGCCCGGGTCGTGCTCGGCGTCGGCGCCGCGTTCCTCATCCCGCTGTCGCTCTCGCTGCTCAACACCCTCTTCCCGCCCGAAGAGCGCGCGAAGGCGCTGACGACGTGGGTGCTGGCGACGTTCGCCGGCATCCCGCTCGGGCCGCTGCTCGGCGGCTGGCTGCTCGACCACTTCGCGTGGGGCTCGGTCTTCCTCGTCAACGTCCCGCTGACGGCCGTCGGGGTGGCCGCGGTGGTGTTCCTCGTGCCGCTCACGCCGGGGTCGGGCCGGGGCCGCGTCGACCTCGCGGGCATCGCCCTCTCGGCCGCCGGGCTGGTCGCGCTCACCTACGGCTTCGTCCACGCCGGCGAGCACGGCTGGGCCGACCCGGTGACCTACGGCCTGATCGCGCTCGGCGTCGCGCTCGTGGCGGTGTTCTGCCGGACCCAGACGCGGGTGGCCGCGCCGCTCACCGACCTCGCGCTGCTGCGCGAACCGCGGTTCGTCTGGGGCGCGGTGCTCGCCACGGTGGCGTCCTTCGCGCTGATGGGCTTGATGTTCGTGCTGCCGCAGCTGTTCCAGGCCGTGCAGGGCGCCGACGCGCTGCAGACCGGGCTGCGGCTCCTGCCGCTGATCGGCGGGATGCTGGTCTCGGCCAAGATCGCCGAGCGGCTGGTCGCCGCGGTGGGCGTGCGGGTGGTCGTCACCGGCGGGTTCCTGGTGCTCGCGGTGGGCCTGGCCTGGGGTTCGGCGACGGCGCCGTCGGACGGCTACGGCGGCACGGCCGGCTGGGAGGTCGTCATCGGCCTCGGCACCGGGTGCACGCTGCCGCCGCTGATGTCGATGGCGATGGGCGCGCTCACCGAGGGCCGCTCGGGCGCCGGCTCGGCACTGATCCAGGTGCTGCGCCAGGTCGGCGGCACCATCGGCGTCGCGGTGCTGGGCACGGTGCTCAACGGCGTCTACCGCGATGGCGTCGGGGTGGCGGGCCTGCCCGGGCCGGTGGCCGACGTGGCGCGGGGCAGCGCGTCCGCCGCGATCGCCGTCGCCGGGAAGCTCCACCTGCCGGGGCTCGCCGAGTCCGCGCGGGTCGCGTTCACCGACGGCATGGCGGTGACGCTGTGGGGCTGCGCCGGGCTCGGCGTGGCCGGCGCGCTGCTGGCGGCGCTGTTCTTGCCCGGCCGGGCGGCCGCGGAGGTGCAGCCGCGAGAATCGGGGCATGACGTCGTCGCCATCTGAACCGCAGGGACTGCGCGAACGGAAGAAGGCCAAGACGCGCGCCGCGATCCAGCGGCACGCGTTGCGGCTGTTCCACGAGCGGGGCTACAGCGCGACGACGGTCGACCAGATCGCGGCCGCGGCGGAGATCTCGCCCAGCACCTTCTTCCGGTACTTCCCGACGAAGGAGGCGACGGTGCTGTACGACCCCTTCGACCCGCTGCTCATCGCCGCGGCGCTGGCGCAGCCGGCCGAGCTCAGCCCGATCGGCGCGCTGCGGGCGACCGTGACCACCATCCGCGAGGTGCTCCCCGCCGACGAGTGGGAGCGTGAACGCCAGCGGCAGCGGCTGGTGCTGCGCGAACCCGAGCTGCGCACGGCGGCCATGGACAAGTTCGCCGAGGGGATCGACCTGCTGGCCGGGTTCGCCGCGCAGCGCACCGGCCGCGAGCCGGGCGGCTTCGAGGTCCGCAACTGGGCGGGCGCGGTGGTCGGCGTCGTCCTGGCCGCGTTCCTGGGGTCGGCCGCGGATCCCGAGGCGGACACGCTGGCCGTGCTCGACGAAGCCGTTGCCCACCTGGAAGAGGGTTTGCCGCTCTGAATCGGCGAATCGCCTTCGCATCTGCGCGCTGACCTGTGTGGGTGGCGGCGCGAACGTGGGGGACACCCCGTCTGGAGCAGTCAGGACACGCGGTCCGACGGAGTGATGAAGCCAAAAGATCACCGTTTACACCCGTGTAGGTGCCCCAATCGTTCCATAGTGGACGGTGATCACCGCTGAGTGACGACCGTGCTCGGCAAGGGTGATCTTCAGGGGGAGGGGCAAGCTTTCGACGTTAATCAGATGCGGGCCAGTTCGCCTTTTCCGGATCCGGCACGTAAGGGTTAGAAAACGTCTCGAACCGGTGATCGGGTGGCTTATCTCCGATACGGCGGGTATCGATTTAACCCGTCAGGTCTCCCGAGGCCAGGAGGTAAAAAATGAAAGGCAAGATCGGGCGGGTCATCGCCCTGGTAGCCGCCGGCAGTCTGCTCGCGGTCGGAACGGCGGGTATGGCGTCGGCGAGCCCGGACGGGGGCAAGGGTTCCTCCAGCACCCAGGCCCTCGCCGCACAGGTGCTCCAGATGCGTGACGACCTCACCAAGGTGGCCTACGCGGGCAACGTCGGTGCCACGCGCGGCGACCTCGGGCAGTTCAGCCCGGTGCTCGCGGACATCGCGGCCGGCAAGCGCTACACCGTCCAGACCGACACCGAGCAGCTCGCCGGCCTGGCCAAAGGCCGGGCGGACGAGTCCAGCAGGCTCCTGACCGACCCGACGGCGAAGGCGCGCCAGCTGCCGCCGCTGCCGTTGCCCATCCCGTCGCTGCCCGACCTGCCCGGGCCGTTGAAGATCGTCAGCGACCTGGTGAAGGCGCTGCTCGCGGCCGTCACCGGAATCCTCGGCGGCCTGCTCGGCGGGCTGCCCGTACCGCCGCTGCCGGTGCCCCCGCTGCCCGCACCGGCGGGCTGACTCCGGCCACGGGAAACAGGGGGATCCGGAGCCCGGCGCGGACATTTCTCCGCGCCGGGCCCCGGATTCGGTTCAGCCCTTTCCGGCCAGTCCCTGTCGCAGCGCGCCCGCGGTTTCGGCGAGTGCTTCGCGAAACCGCGTGCCGACGCCGGTGAAGTTGATGAACCCGTGGATCAGGTCCTCGTGCCGGCGCAATGCCACCTCGACGCCCGCCTCGCGCAGCTTCTCCGCGTACGCCTCGCCTTCGTCGCGCAGCGGGTCGAACCCCGCCGTGACGACCAGTGCCGGCGGCAGGCCGCTCAGGTCGTCCGCGCGCAGCGGGGAAAGCCGCGGGTCGGTCAGGTCGCTGCCCTCCGGCACGTAGTGGCCTTCGAACCACTTCATGTGCACGTCGGTCAGGAACAGGTCCTCGGCGAACAGGTCCTGCGAGCGGTACCGGTGCGCGAAGTCCGTCGCCGGGTAGATCAGCAGCTGGAACGCCGGCGCCGGGCCGCCGCGCTTGACCGCCTGCTGCGCGGTGACGGCGGCGAGGTTGCCGCCCGCGCTGTCCCCGCCGACGGCGATCCGCGCCGGGTCGGCGCCGAGGTCGCCCGCCTTCGCCACGGCGTAGTCGAACGCCGCCAGCGCGTCGCCGGTCGCCGCCGGGAAGGGGAATTCCGGGGCCAGCCGGTACTCGATCGACAGCACCCGCACCCCGGCGTGCTTGGCCAGGAAGCGGCAGGCGTTGTCGTGGCTCGCGCGGGTGCCGATCACCCAGCCGCCGCCGTGGAAGAACACCAGCAGCGGCGACTTCTCGGGCAGCCCGACCGGCGTGTAGAGCGTCGCCGGCAGTCCATCCATGCCCCCGCCGCCACCCTCAACGGAGGAGCTGCGCACCGCTGATCGATTCCCCTCCGGTGTCGGCACGTCGAGCTCACGCACCGAGACGGGCTCGACCGGCCGGCCGCTGACCAGGTGCCGGCCCACGTCGAGCAGGGCCCGCGACTGCTCGACCGACCCGCGCACGAGCTCGGCGCGGGCGATCTTCTGCAGCCGGAGCAGCAGCTGGGCGTCGAGCGCGAGGTCCTGGCCGTCGATGCGGACGGTCCGGCCCGCCGCCGCGCGCCGGACCGGCGCGGGCAGCCAGAACGCCAGCTGGGACGCGGCCGCCTGGACGCGGACCGGGAGCGGGATCGCCATGGGTTCCTCCTGAGCTTCGGTGCCGCCCCGGACGTTACTTGTCAGTAGGTAACAGGTCCAGGTGTGACCGGGTCCTCGGTCCCAGAGTCTGGTCCTCCAGTTAAGTGGAGGGGTTAGCCTGGAAAACGTGACTTCAGCCAGGACGCTCAACGTGCTCGGGATCGGCGGCTCTCTGCGGGAGGGCTCGCAGTCCGAACGCGCGCTGCAGATCGCGCTCGGCGGCGCGGCCGAAGTCGGCGTCCGGACCCGGCTGCTGACCGGCCCGGACCTGGTCCTCCCGTTCTACGACGCCGGCGTGCCGGAGCGCGACGAACGCGCCACGCGGCTCGTCGAAGCCATCCGGGAGGCGGACGGGGTCATCGTCGTCTCGCCCGGTTACCACGGCGCGCTGTCCGGCCTGGTCAAGAACGCCTTGGACTACGTCGAAGACCTGCGTGACGACCGCCGCCCGTACCTCGACGGCCGCGCGGTCGGCCTTGCCGCCGTCGCGTACGGCTGGCAGGCGGCGGTGACCACGCTGGAGCAGCTGCGCACGATCACGCACGCGCTGCGCGGCTGGGCCACCCCACTGGGTGGTTCGATCAACTCGGCCGAGACCAAGTTCGACGAAGGCGGTGGCGCGTCGGACGAGAAGAGTGTCCGGACGCTTCGCCTGATCGGGCGGCAGGTCGCCGAATTCGCGGTGACGCGCACCGCTTGACGTTTTCACCCGGGTGGGTCCGGGGTAGTCGATGAACGTGACGCCTGCCATGTGCGGGCACTGTTCCGCGGGTGCGGGATGTTGTGCCCAGTGAGACGCTCGATCGAAGAGCATCCAGAGCAGAAGGCGGGCTGAGCATGGGTCAGGCGATCTACACCGCGGTGGCGACGGCGCGCGGCGACGGCCGCAACGGCGAGGTCACTTCGTCGGACGGCGTCATCGACGAATCGCTGGCCATCCCGAAGGAGATGGGCGGCCCCGGCGGGGACAAGACCAACCCCGAACAGCTCTTCGCCGCCGGCTACTCGGCCTGCTTCCACAGCGCCCTGCAGCTGGTCGCCCGCCAGGCCAAGGTCGCGCTGGCCGACTCGACGGTGACCGCGGAGGTGAGCGTGCTCAAGCAGGACGTCGGCTTCGGCCTCGGCGTCGCGCTGAACGTGTCGCTCCCGGGCCTCGAGCAGGCGCAGGCCGACCAGCTGGTCGAGCAGGCCCACCAGGTCTGCCCGTACTCCAACGCGACCCGCGGCAACATCGAGGTCGCGCTCTCCGCCACCGTCTGATCCCCCGTCGTCGAACCAGTCCGAGGAAAGGACCACCAGAGATGAGCAAGTCTCCGATCAAGAGCCCGCTTTCCGAGGCCGACAAGGAGATCACCGGCAACGCCCTGCAGGCGACGCTGGTCGACTTGGTCGACCTGTCCCTCATCGCGAAGCAGGCGCACTGGAACGTCGTCGGCGCGAACTTCCGCAGCGCGCACCTGCAGCTCGACGAGCTGGTCAACACCGCGCGCCAGTACGTCGACGAGGTCGCCGAGCGCGCCAACGCCATCGGCGTCTCGCCGAACGGCAAGGCCAAGACCGTCGTCGAGAGCTCGGGCGCGCCGGACTACCCGGACAACTGGCAGTCCGTCGAGTCCACGGTCGCCGCGGTCGTCGACATCCTCTCGACGCTGATCGAGCGGCTGCGCGCCCGCATCGACGAGACCGACAAGAGCGACCTCGTGACGCAGGACCTGCTGATCGAGATCACTCGCGCGCTCGAAGAGGCGCACTGGATGTGGCAGGCCCAGCAGGCCTGACTTTTTTATCGCCACGAAAGGGCCGTTCTCCGGCGGAGCGGCCCTTTTTCGTCGGTGGGGGTCAGTACCTTCGGTGGCATGGTGCTGCATCAGGGGAAAACCGACCACCCGGACCGCGCGGGCGGGACGAACCCGCTGTACGCCGGGGCGAACCCGGCGCTGGCCGCGGGGTTCGTCATGCCGCACGACAAGCTGCGCGAGGACTCTCTGCCGCCGGACACGGCGCTGCAGCTGGTGCGCGACGAGCTGATGCTCGACGGCAACGCCCGGCTCAACCTCGCCACGTTCGTCACGACGTGGATGGAGCCGCAGGCGCGCGAGCTGATGGCCGAGTGCGTCGACAAGAACATGATCGACAAGGACGAGTACCCGCAGACGGCCGAGCTGGAGCGGCGCTGCGTGAACATCCTCGCCGACCTGTGGCACGCCCCCGACCCGGCGGACGTCATGGGCTGCTCGACGACGGGGTCGTCGGAAGCGTGCATGCTCGCCGGGATGGCGTTGAAGCGGCGCTGGTCCCAGCTCGGGCGCACCGGGAAGCCGAACCTGGTGATGGGCGTGAACGTCCAGGTGTGCTGGGAAAAGTTCTGCGAGTACTGGGAGGTCGAGCCGCGGCTGGTGCCGATGGCGGGGGACCGGTACCACCTCTCGGCCGAGGAGGCCGTGGCGCGCTGCGACGAGAACACGATCGGCGTGGTGGCGATCCTCGGCTCGACGTTCGACGGCAGCTACGAGCCGGTCGCGGAGATCGCCGCGGCGCTGGACGCCCTGCAAGAGCGCACCGGCTGGGACGTCCCGATGCACGTCGACGGCGCTTCGGGGGCGATGATCGCGCCGTTCCTCGACCCCGGGCTGGAGTGGGACTTCCGGCTGCCGCGGGTGGCGTCGATCAACACGTCCGGCCACAAGTACGGGCTGGTGTACCCGGGCGTCGGCTGGGTGCTCTGGCGCGACCGGGCCGCGCTGCCGTCGGAGCTGGTGTTCAAGGTCAACTACCTCGGTGGCGACATGCCGACGTTCGCGCTGAACTTCTCGCGCCCGGGCGCCGAGGTGGCGGCGCAGTACTACACGTTCGTCCGGCTCGGCCGGGACGGTTTCCGCGCGGTGCAGCAGGCTTCGCGGGACGTCGCGACGCACCTGTCTTCGGGCGTCGAAGCGTTGGGTCCCTTCGAGCTGCTGACCCGCGGCGACCAGCTGCCGGTGTTCGCGTTCACGACCCGCGCGGACGCGGGGTTCGACGTCTTCGACGTGTCACGCCGCCTGCGCGAGCGGGGCTGGCTCGTGCCCGCGTACACGTTCCCGGAGAACCGGACGGACCTGGCGGTGCTGCGGATCGTCGTCCGCAACGGCTTCACGCACGACCTCGCGGACCTGCTGCTGGCCGACCTCGCGCGGGTCCTGCCGGAGCTGGAGGAGGAGGGCGGCCGCCCGAAGGATCCCGCCAAGGCGACCGCCTTCCACCACTAGTGCCAGGACTTGGCGCGGGCGTACTGGTCGGGCCAGCGCACGTCGGCGCCGAGGACGTTCGCCGCGCGGAGCGGCCAGTGCGGGTCGCGCAGCAGGGCGCGGGCGAGGAACACGACGTCGGCCTGGTCGTTCCCGACGATCTCCTCGGCCTGGTGCGGGTCGGTGATCATGCCGACCGCACCGGTCGGGAGGCCGGCTTCGGAGCGGATGCGCCCGGCGAACGGAACCTGGTACCCGGGCCCGACGGGGATGTCCGGGTGCGGGGTGTTGCCGCCGGACGAGGTGTCGATGAGGTCGATCCCGCGCTCGGCCAGCAGCTTCGCGAGCCGGACGGACTCGTCGACGGTCCAGCCGCCCTCGGTCCAGTCGGTGGCGCTCAGCCGGGCGAAGAGGGGGAGTCCGGTCGTTGCCCGGACCGCGTCGGCGATCTCGAGCGCCAGCCGGGTGCGTCCCTCGAAGTCGCCGCCGTAGCGGTCGGTGCGGGAGTTGGACAGCGGCGACAGGAACTGGTGCACGAGGTAGCCGTGGGCGAAGTGCAGCTCGAGCACGTCGAACCCGGCGCCCTCCGCCCGGCGGGCCGCCTCGGCGAAGGCCTCGGGGAGCGCGGCGACCTCGTCGATGGTCAGCTCGCGCGGGGTGGCGTACTCGCCGAAGGCCGTCGGGGACGGTCCGACGGTCGGCCAGCCCCCGTCTTCGGCGGGCACGCTGCCGGGCCCGTCCCACGGCCGCTTGGTCGAACCCTTCCGCCCGGCGTGGGCGAGCTGCATCCCGATGGCGGCGTCCTGCCCGTGCACGAACTCGACGATCCGGCGCCAGGCGTCGGCGTGCTGGTCGCTCCAGATGCCGGTGTCCTGCGGGCTGATCCGCCCTTCGGGGGTGACGGCGGTGGCTTCGGTCATGACGAGCCCCGCACCCCCGGCGGCGAACTGGCCGAGGTGCACGAGGTGCCAGTCACCGGGGAGTCCCTCGGTGGCGGAGTACTGGCACATGGGAGAAACCCAGACCCGGTTCGGCAAGGTAAGTCCACGGACGGTGATCGGGCTGAAGAGTCGGCTCACACTTCGATCAACGACACGCGCCCGCGCTCTCTTCCCGAGTGGGCCTGCCGGTGACCCGCGCGACCCGAAGCCGGCCCCGGTACGTGCCCGCCGTCTCTTCCCGTCGCCAAGGGCTCTACCGGCGAGTAACGTCGACCACATGGGTGTCGCTGCTGACGAACGCCAGGCCTTGAGCTCCCTCCTCCACGACCTCGGGCCCGACGCGCCCACGTTGTGCGAAGGCTGGACGACGCGGGACCTCGCCGCGCACCTCGTCGTGCGGGAACACCGCCCCGACGCCGCGCCCGGGATCATCGTTCCCGCGCTCGCCGGGCACACGCGAAAGGTGCAGGACCGCTACGCCGCCAAGCCCTGGGGCACCCTCGTCGACCAGGTGCGGAAGGGCCCGTCGAAGTTCTGGCCCACCGCCATCGGTCCCCTCGACGAGCTCACCAACACCGCCGAGTTCCTCGTCCACCACGAGGACGTCCGCCGGGCGCAGCCCGGCTGGGAACCGCGCCCGGCCGACGCCACCAGGGACGCCGCCGCGTGGAAGTCGGCCAAGCAGGCCGCCAAGCTCAACCTGCGCAAGGCGCCCGTCGGGGTCACCCTGCGGACCCGCACCGGGCAGGAAGCCGCCGTCAAGACCGGGCCCGATCCCGTCGCCGTGATCGGCGACCCGATCGACCTGCTGCTCTTCGTGTTCGGCCGCGACGCCGTCCGCCTAGAGTTCGAAGGCGACGCGGCCGCCGTCACGAAGCTCCAGGGTGTGAACCGCGGACTCTGAGCGTCACCCAGCGGCCCACCGGCAGCGCGACCACGATCGCGGCCAGCACCAGGTGCACGGCCATGAACGCGACCGCGGCCGGCACGCTCGGCGGGCCGCCGAGGAACACGATCATGTGCGACGCCCACTTCAGCTCGGCCGGCTTCGTGCCCGCCGCCCAGACGTCGTTGAGCGCCCAGAACGTCAGGTCGTTCACGCCCGAGATGACCACCAGGATCGACGCGATCCCGACCTTCAGCACGTTCGCCGTCCGGCCGCCGCCGAGGCGGTAGGCCAGCAGCGCGAACAGCACGATGAACGTCGTCACGAACAGCTCGAACTGGTACACCGGCTGGAAGTCCTGGTCGGGCGAGCGCGCGAACCCCTGCACCCGCATCACCAGTTCGGTGTCCAAATAGGACATGTACACGAACACGGCGAACACGATCAAGGCCGGCCCGAAGCGCCCGCGCGGGAACAGCGAAACCGTCAGCACCGCGAAGACGAACGGGCACAGCTTGAACGCCCAGTCACCGACGTTGTCCAGCGTCTGGTCCGGCGGCAGCACCACCATGATCAGCAGCGCGGTGACCACCGCCGGCACGGCGGCGACCAGCCACAGCCACTGCCGCCGCCGGTACAGGGCGGCGACCAGGCCGGGCGATTCCAAGAGCGTCACAGTTCCTTCTCCACCCAGAACGGTCCGAGGGCCAGCGCGTCGACGTCGGTCTTCAGGTAGCACGCGATCGCGTCGGCGGGGCTGGCCACGATCGGCTCGTTGTTGTCGTTGAACGAGGTGTTGACGACCATCGGCACCCCCGTCAGCTTCTCGAACTCACTGATCATCCGGTAGTACAGCGGGTTGTCGGTACGACTGACAGTCTGCACCCGCGCGGTGCCGTCGACGTGCGTGATCGCCGGAACCTCGGCGCGCTTGTCCGGCAGGACGTCGAACACCAGCAGCATCACCGGGGACGGGTAGTCGCTGACGAAGTACTCGCCCGCCCGCTCCTCCAGGCACGAAGGCGCGAACGGCCGGAACGCCTCGCGGTGCTTCACCTTCTCGTTCATCCGCGTCTTCGACTCCGGGTCGCGCGGGTCGGCGACGAGCGAGCGGTTGCCCAGCGCCCGCGGCCCGCACTCCATCCGGCCCTGCACCCAGCCGACGATCTTGCCGTCGGCCACCTTCGCCGCGGTGTGCGCCGCGATGTCGTCGACGCGCTCGTACTCGACGCCGGCGTCCTGCAGCGCCAGCTCCATCTCGGCCTCGGTGTAGTCCGGCCCGGTGTAGGTGTAGCCGTCGCGCGGGCGCGGCTTGCCGTACTTGGCGACCGACACGTCGAGGGCCGCGCCGAGCGCGCACCCGTCGTCCGCGGCCGCGGGCTGGGCGAAGAAGTCCTCGAACGGCGTCTCCAGCAGGATCCGCCCGTTCATGACGCTGTTCAACGCGACCCCGCCGGCGACGCACAGCCGCTTCGAGCCCGTCTCGCGCTGCAGCCACCGCGCCAGGTGCAGGCCCGCTTCTTCGAGCGTCACCTGCAGCGCGTACGCGATGTCGCAGTAGTGCTGGGGAACGGGGTTCTCGGCCGTGACGCGGGTTTTCGGCCGGGCGGGACCGAAGGCGTCGGTGAACTTCTTCGCCATCACGTGCTTGCCGGTGCGGTGGTGGCCGAACCAGCTCAGGTCCAGCTCGAAGCCGCCGTCGTCGTCGAGGTGGATGAGCTGCTTGAACGCGTCGACGTAGGTGTCCTCGCCCAGCGGCGCGAGACCCATGATCTTGCCTTCGTCGCGGGTCGGGTAGAAGCCGAGGTAGCCGGTGACGCCGGCGTACATCGCGCCGAGGGAGTGCGGGAACTTGATCCGCCGCAGGTCGGCGATCTTGTTCCCGCGCCCGTGCGCGAGGTAGGTCGCCGTGCCGTCGCTGCCGATGCCGTCGAAGGTGAGCACCGCCGACTCGTCCCACGGCGAGATGAAGTAGCCGCTGGCCGCGTGCGCGCGGTGGTGGTCGACGAGGTGGGTCTTGAACTTCGTCGGCCCGGTCCAGCCCACGGCCTCCTTGACGTCGTTCGCCAGCGTGTAGGACCGCTTGATGTGCGCGAGGACCGCGCCGCCGACGTGGTAGTCGTCGTGTCCCTTGCCACCGCCGGTGAGGAAGGTGTCGACCATGCCCGCGGACTTGCCGCCCTCGTCGCCGTTGGTGTTGCGGAAGACGTCCAGGGTGCCGGGGAAGTACCGCGCGAACACCTTGGCCGCGTGGATGCCTTCCTTCCAGCGCTGCCAGTAGTAGGCCACGTGGTCGACGTCGGCGAGCGTGATCCCGGCCCGCTCCAGGCAGAACTTGATGGCCTCGGCGGGGAAGCCGCCGTCGTGCTTCACGCGGGTGAAGCGCTCCTCCTCGGCGAACGCGATGATCTCGCCGTCGCGCACGAGTGCCGCCGCCGAGTCGTGCACCCGGCTGATGCCCAGTACGTACATGATTTCTCCCAGTGGTTCAGAATCGGCGGACCAGGCGCCGCAGGACGGCCGCCTTCACCGCGAGCGCGAACACGAGTGCGGCGAACCCGCCGACCGGCCCGAGGACGGGGACGAGCAGCGCCGCGGCGGCGGCGGTGGCGACGAGCGAGACGACGGCGGTGCCGGACGTCAGCGTCAGCACCTTGCTGTTGGTGTTTTCGATGAGGAAGCCCGCGTACAGCCCGGTCGCGTACAACGCGGTCTCGACGAGCACGAGCAGCCCGAGGACGACGTACGCGTCTTCGGCCGTGAGCGAGGCGCGGGTCCCGGGGATGGCGAGACCCGCGCCGAGCAGGACGACCACGGCGATCCCGGCGCGTTCGACCAGCCGCAGCAGCGCGACCGCCCGTGCCCGCCCGGCCGCCGCGCCCGTGCCGCGCATCCGCCGCGACGCCGCCGGCTGGTGCAGCTTGAGCTGGTAGTACAGCAGCGAGCAGAACGCGCTCGACACCAGCAGCGCCAGGTAGAACGGGCCGCTGTCGGTGGTCCGGCCGGACAACGCGAGCACCGCGAACACGACCGACGTCGAGATGACGTCGAGCAGTTCGGTCAGGCCGAGCAGGACGGTGCTGCGGCCGAACGCGGGCAGCAGCCGGTGGCCCGGCACCCCGCCCCCGCGCAGCCACGGCCGGGGCAGCAGCGCGACCGAAGTGCCGAGGATGACGAGGATCCCGCCCAGCAGCAACGCCAGGTGCGTCTCGGGTGGCCAGCCCACCGCCCACGTCACGCACGTCACGACGCCGACCACGACCGAGCCGGCGGCGAACGCCAAGGCGTCCAAAGTGGACTTGTCGCGCAGCCGGTGCAGGCCGGACACCGTCATCAGCAGCCCGCCGGAGATCGACCAGGCCGCCGCCGTCAGGTACAGCGCCGCGTCCGACCGCGGGGCCACCACCAGCGCGACGACGGTCGCGGCCAGCACGGCCAGCACCGGCACCGCGGCCAGCCGGACCGCGAGCGCCGCGACGGCGTCCCGGGTCCGGTGCAGCCGCGGCAGGCTCTTCAACGCCGACTTCTCCGCCGCGGCCGGCACGAAGTTCAGCCAGGTCATCAGGCCGAGCGCGTTCGCGAAACGCCCGTAGTCGCGGGCGCCCCACGCCGTGATCAGGACCAGCCCCATCACCTGCACCGAAAGCCGGAACACGCCCCGGCCGGCGAGCAGGCGCAGCACCACCGCCGGCCGCGGCGGCGCCACGGCCGGGGCGGTGCTGACCGAGGGAGGACCCGTCACGGCAGGGGTACCGCCATGTCCTGGTCGCTCAGCAGGAACTTCAGCGTGCCGCGCACGGCGTTCTCCGCGGACAGCAGTTCCGGCACCGACCCGGCCGTGAGCACGACGTACCCGAGCTTGTGCCCGGCCTGCTCGTAGGGCCGGACGAACGAGCCCTCGTCGGCGAACAGGTGCAGGCCGACCAGCCCGGGCAGCGCGCGCACGTCCGCGACACCGTCCACCCGGGACAGGTGACCGCCGCGGTCGGACGCCAGGATGTGCACCAGCGTCGGCTTCGGCTGGTGCAGGTCCAGCCGCACCTCGTCGCCGGTGGCGGCGGCGATCCCGGCGCCGATCAGGTCGGCGCCGTGGCAGTGCGCGATCGCTTCCGCCAGCCCGTTGCCGCCCATCCGGGCGCCCATCTCGATGAGGTAGAGCCGCCCGTCCCGGCCGAGCACGGCGTCGAGCGTCAGCGGTCCCGTCCGGTAGCCGAGCTCGGTGCAGATCTGGTCGAGGGCTTCGATCAGGCTCAGCTCGACGTCGGCGGGCAGCTCGGCGGGCAGCAGGTGCGACGACGTCACGAAGAACGGCGGCGGCGTGAGCACCCGCTCGGTCACGGCGTGGAAGACGATCCGGCCGTCGACGACGAGCGCCTCGATGGTGAAGTGCGAGCCGTCGAGGTGCTCCTCCACGACCAGGCGGCCGGACGGCGAGAACGCGAGCGACTCGGTGAACGCCCTGGTCAGCCGGCCCGGACCCGGGCAGGAGACGACCCCGCGGCTGCCCGAGGAGTCGACCGGCTTGACCAGCGTCGGGAAGCGCAGCTGCTGGGCGGCGTGGATGAGCTCCGGCCCCGGACGGCCGTCGACGCTGCGGTAGCTCGGCAGGCCCAGGTGGTCGCACAGCGCGCGGAACACCGACTTGTCCGTCGACGCGGCCACCGCGTACTGCGGCAGCGGGTCCGGCATGCCCCAGTGGCGGGTCAGCCACGCCAGCGCCGGCAGGCCGACGTCGCTGGCCGGGCAGAGCACCCCCGCGAGGTCGCGGCGGCCCTCCAGCGCCGCCGCGATCTGCTCCGGTGCGCGCACGCTGACCTGCAGGAACTCGTCCGCGTACGCCACCGCCGGTGCGCCCGGCCGGACGTCGACGCAAATCGTGCGGAACCCCAGCTCCCGCGCCCGCTCGTAGGTGCTGACCGAACCGTCCGCGCCCCCCAGGATCACCAGGGTTCTCGCGGGGTCCTTCTTCGAACTCGTCACGCCGAAACGCCTTTCCCCAGGTGCACATCGATGAGCCGGGGACCCGCCGGGTCCGCCGGGGTGAAGAGCCGGTCCTCGGCGTCGACGACGACGTTCGCTTCCCGGACGTAGAACTGCCGCGGCCGCGGCTGGCCCGCGCCGACCACGACGAGGTAGCGCACGGTCAGCGACGCCACCAGCAGGAGCACCGCGAGCAGCGCGAACAGCAGCGTGGCCGTGACCCCCGCGCCGAGCAGGCCGAACGCGGCCGCGCCACCGGCGAGCACCGCGATCCCCGCGGCCAGCAACGCCGTCGCGGACGCCGCGGTCGTGAGCCGCCGGGTGAACCCGACGAAGAGTTCGATGGCGTGCGATGCCAGGAACCCGAAGCCCACTTTGGACTCGCCGCGCTCGCGGGCCCGGTGCGCGACCTGGACGCAGGTGTACCGGCTGGTCAGCCGGGGGACCGTGGCCAGGAAGTACGGCGTGCCGAGCCGCAGGTCGACGATCTTGCGGGCCAGTTCCGCGCGGACCAGCCGGAACGCCGTGGCGCCCGGCGGGATCTCGATCCGCAGGACGCGCCGGCCGAGGAAGTGGAACGCGGCGGTGCCCCACCGTCGCAGCCGCGGGTCCTGGCGGTTGGTGCGGACGCCGAAGACCGCGTCGTTGCCCAGCTCCGCCGCCGCGACGAGCTTCTCCGCTTCGGCGGCGGGGAACTGCTGGTCGGCGTCGACGTGCAGGATCCACGGTTGCGCCGCGTAGCGGTAGCCCGCCGAGAATGCGGCTTCGAAACCGAAGTTCCGAGAAAAGGACAAATACCGCACGCGCGGGTCGGCGGCCGCGAGTGCGCGGATCTTGTCCAGTGTTCCGTCGACGCTCCCGTCATCGACGTAAAACAATTCGAGTGAGTAGTGGCCTAGTTCGTTGGTTATTTCCCGATAGGACGGTTCGACGTTCTCGACTTCGTTGAAGCACGGAATGACTACGGTGAGTCCACTATGGGCCGGACTCGGGAAAGGGCTGGTCATCTACCCCGTCCAGGTCTGTGTAGCGATTTCGTGTCCGCGCGGTCACCGACAGTGCGAATGGTGATCATGAATCCCCCAGCCGGATCCGATAAGGCCGCTTGCCGATTGCGGTGTGGCGGGAGTTATAAGCAGACGGATCGCAGAACGGCGACGGTACTTCGGCGAATTCCTCCGTTCAGACCCAGACCAAAGTAGTAACCCATCCGGCATTCGGGGTGACCTGACGGCCAAGTCCTTCCCCACGGGCCGGTCGGTGGCGCAGACTCCCCGGCCATGTGGAATCTGGGGGCGGGGGTCGTGTGGCGCGCTGCCTACACGCGGGCGGTGCGCTCGGCGTTCGCGACGGTGCCGTTCTACCGCGAGCGCTGGGCGCTCGACGGCCGGGAGGACCCGGTCGTGGTGCCCGGGCGCACCGGGACGAACGGCGGCGCGGTACCCCTCGCGGAAGCGGTGCACAAACTGGTCGACCTCGTCCCGCTCGCCGGCGGCGCCCGGCGGCCCGAGCCGGCGCGCGGGCTCGGGCGGGTGCTGCGGACGGCTCGCCGGCCGGACCCCGGCAGCCTGGTCGTGGTGCTCGGACCCGACGACCTGCGGCCGCCGTCGGACCTGCCGAAGGGGGTGCGGGGCTGCGTCGCCGATCCGGACGCGCCGAGCGCCTCGGTGCTGCGCGAAGTCGCGGCCGTGCTGGACCGCGGGCGCCGCGTGCTCGCCGTCGGTGACGACAAGGCGATCGCGGCGTTCGCCGAGGACCACCGCGTCGAGGCCGTGCCGCACCGCGAACTCGATTCGCTGGACGCCGGCCCGTACGGCGTGCTGCACGACCCGGTGCTCGGGTACCTCGGCGCCTTGGGCGACTGCGGGCGGTGGCACCTCGACTGGCCGCACGTCTACGCGCGCCCGACCGCCGCCGGGCTCGCGTTCACGTTGCTGCGCCAGGCTTCCCCGCGGTTCGTCGACGTCGTCCCGGCCGGCGGGGTGCGCGGCGAGATCGCGTTCTGCCCCCGGCACGGCACCCCGGTCGTCCTGGCATGAGGTTCACGTTCCACGACCCCCGCGCCGACCCGGCGCCCGCGGGGTGGGCGGAGTTTTCGCGGGCCGCCCGGCTGCACCCGGTGTGGGACTACGGCGTGATGGGTCTCGAAGCCTGGGGTGCCCGCAACCCGCAGCTGCTGGTCGTCGCGGCCGACGGCGACGCGCTCGTCGCCGCGGTGTCCGTGCTGGTCTGCCGTCCCCGGCTGGCCCCGCGGTTCGCGCCGCGGCCCGGGAAGCGCTTGCTGCGGCCGTTCTGGGCCGAGGTCTGCCAGCCGTGGCTCAGCGGCTACCCCGGGATCGCGTTCGCGCCCGGGGTGCGCGACCACGCGGCGCTGGTGCGGGAGTTCGAGCGGGAGCTGGGCCGCCACCTCGGGCCGGGCCTGCTCGGTATCGTCCACCGCGCGCTCGGCGAGGAGCTCGCCACCGGCCTCGCCGGCCGCGGCCGGCTCGTCAAGCGCGTGGACCCGGTGGCGGTGCTGGAGAACCGGTTCGAGTCCGAAGAGGACTGGATCGCGTCGCTGTCGAAGTCGCGGCGGGCGGGACTGCGGCGGCAGCGGCGCCGGCTCGCCGAAGACCCGTCGCTGGTGATCCGCGGTGGCGCGGGCCGCACCGACCTCGACGGCGCCGAGCTGGCCGGGCTGATCCAGGCGCACCGCGAGCGGTACGGGCGGCTGGCGCTGGACACCCGCACGCCGCCGTCGGCGGGGTTCCTCGACCGGTTCGTCCGGCGGCCGGACGTGCACACCCTGACCTACACCGGCACCGGCGGGCAGCTGCTCGCCGTGCAGACCATGCTCGACCACCCGGACACCCCCGTCCTGCAGCACTGGGCGGCGCTGCCGCCGGCCGCGGGCGGGAAGAGGTGGCTGTACTTCGACTCCTACGTGCGCGCGGTGCGCTTCACCGCGAAGCGCGGCGCCCGGGAGCTGTCCGCGGGGCGCGGCATGATCGAGCTGAAGCAGGAGCTGGGGTTCCGGCCCCGGCCGGTCTACACGGCCGCCGTGCCGAGGCCGGTGCTGGGCCGGTGAAGACCGTGACCGCGGTGTCGCGGGTGGACGTCCACGACCCCCGCACCGACCCGCCGCCGGAGGGCTGGGCCGCGTTCCGTGCCCGGTGCCTGCCGCCGGTGTGGGACTACGAGCTGCTGCGCCGCGAGGCGTGGCTGGCGAAGAACCCGCCGGTGCTCGCCGTCGTCCGCCAAGGCTCGCTCGTCGTCGGCGCGTTGTCGGTGATGGTGTGCCGGGGCTGGGGCGCCGGCACGTTCGGCCCGCTCTCCGGTGGCCGGTTCCGGCCGCGCTGGGCCGAGGTCTACCTCCCGCTGCTGAGCGGCTATCCGGCGTGCGTGTTCGACGACGGCTTCACCGAGCGGCGCACCGCGATCCGCCAGTTCGAGCGGGCGCTGCGCGAGTATGTCGGCCCCGGCCTGCTCGGCGTCGTCTACCGGGCGATGAACCCGGAGCTGGTGCCCGCGCTGGCGGGCCGGGCCCGGATCAGCCGCGAGATCGACCCGGCCGCCGTGCTCGTCAACCGCTATTCCACTGTGGACGAATGGGCGGCGGCGCTCGCGCCGGACGTCCGCCGGTACCTGGACCCGGACGTCGCCACCGAAGCGGCGGCCGGGCGCACCGACCTCGATCCGCACGAGCTGGCCGTGCTGCTCAACGCCCACCGCGCGCGGCAGGACGACCGCGCGTGGGCCGGCGGGCAGCGTTCCCGCGTCGGCGGGCTGCACCTGGACACCCGCAGCCCGATCGCGCCGGCCTACCTCGACGCGCTCGTCCGGCGCCCGGACGTCGTGACCCGGACCTACCGGGCCGCGGACGGCAAGCTGCTCGGCTTCAACACGATGATCGACCAGGACCGCGGGTGCGCGGTCCACCACTGGGCCGCGCTACCGAGCGCGGAAGGCGGCCGGAAGGGTCTCTATGTCGACTGCTACGCCCGCTGCGTGGCCCACATGATCGCCGCGGGACGGCCGGAGCTGACCGCCGGCCGCGCGATGCTGCCGGAGAAGGAGGCGCTGGGCTTCGGCACGCGAAGCCTCTTCTCGGTGGCGGTACCGAGGCCGGTGCTGGGCCGATGACCTGGACCGTCCGGGTGCTCGACCCGCGCACCGATCCCGAACCCGCCGGCTGGGCCGCGTTCCTCGAAGCCCAGCAAGCCCCGCTGACCTGGGACTACGGCTTGCTGTGCACGGAGTCGCGGCCGTCGCGCAGCCCGTACCTGCTCACCGTCGTCAGCGACGGCGACGAGCTCGTCGCCGCGGTGCTCGCGATGGTCTGCCACCCCGGCGGCTCGGGCGAACCCGGCGCGGTCGGCGGTGTCGCGCGGTGGACGCCGCGCTGGCTGGAGGTCCAGCACGCCTGGCTGTCGTGCTACCCGGCGTGGCTGTTCGCCGAAGCACTCGACGCCGCCGCGCGCCGCGAGATCCTGCACCGGTTCGAACGCGCCGCCTGCCGGCGCACCGGGCCGGGCTGCCTCGGCGTGGTCTACCGCGCGGCCACCCCCGACACCGCCGGGCTGGTGGCCGGGCGCGGCCGGCTCGTCCGGGGGATCCAGCCGGCCCTGGTGCTGGAGAACACCTTCGGCGACCTCGACGACTGGCTCGCGTCGCTGAGCCGCAACCGCCGCTCGAGCCTGCGCGGCCAGATCCGCAAGATCGCCGCCGACCCCGGGGTGGTCGTCCGCGAGGGCACCGCGCGCGACGACCTCGACCCCGAGGAGCTGGCGGCGATGCTGCGGGCGCACCGCGCGACCAAGGGGCCGGTGAAGTTCGACCAGCGCGGCCCGGTGACCGCCGAGTACCTCGGCGAGCTGGTCCGCCGCCCCGACGTCGTCACCACGACCTACCACGACGCCGAGGGCCGCCTGCTCGCCTTCACCGACCTGCTCGACCACCCGGTGATGCCCCTGCACCAGCACTGGGCCGCGCTGCCGCCCGGCGGTGGCCGGCCGAAACACCTCTACTTCGACGTCGTCGTGCGGGGAGTGCGGCACATGATCGAGAACAACCGGAAGTTCCTGTCACTGGGCCGCGGGGTCACCGACCTCAAGGCCTCGCTGGGGTTCAGCCCGAGCCCGATGACCGGCGTGGTCGTGCCGAGGCCGGTGACGCGGTGGTGATCGACGTGCTCGACCCGCGCCACGACGCGGAACCGGCGTACTGGACGGCGTTGCGCGAGCGGGCCGGCCTGCGCGCGGACTGGAGCTGGGCGGTGCTCGCGACCCAGGCCTGGGCCGCGCGGACCCCGCAACCGGTGACGGTGCTGCGCGAGGGCGGTGAGCCGACCGGGGTGGTCAGCGCCGCGTGGGTCACCGGCCGGACGCGGCGGCACCGGTTCGCCGGCACCGGCCGGGGCCGGGTCGGCGGCCTCGACGTCCGCGGGCCCGGCTCGGGTTCGCAGCCGGGCTGGTGGTTCGCCGACGCGGGCGGCGACGGCGGCGTCACGCGGCTGCTCGAGGCGTACGTCCCGGCCATGCGGGCCGAGCTCGGCCGCGGCCTGCGCGGGCTGCTGGTGCGGCAGGTCGGCGAGCCGGGCGTCCCCGCCGTCGACGGCCGGTTCCGGCTGGTGCGCCGGACCGAGGACATCGCGGTGCTCGACGTCGCCGCGTTCGGCTCGCGCGACGACTGGATGAACTCCCTGGCCCGCAAGCGGAAGCAGAACCTGCGCAAGATCTTCCGGACCTTCGACGCCGACCCGTCGGTCGAGGTGCGGTTCGTGCCGGGGAAGGACGCCGACCCGGTCGCCGTCGCCGAGGTGCTGCGGCACAACGAGCGCAAGCACCACGACGTGCCGATCGTGCCGTTGCCGCACTTCACCGGCTACCTGGCGGCGCTGCTGCGGCAACCCGACGTCTCGGTGATCTCCTACCACGACACCCGGACCGGGCGGCTGATCGCGCTGGCGACGCTGCTCGACCACCCGGACCTGCCGATCGCCCGGCACTGGGGCGCCCTGCCGCCGTCGGACGGCGGCCGGCCGAACCTGTACTTCCACTTCTACGGCGAGGCGGTGCGCTGGGCGATCGCGAACGGGCGCGCGTCGGTGGTGTTCGGCAAGAAGATGACGGAGATGAAGGCGACCCTCGGCGCGCGGCTCGTCCCGCAGTTCGCGGCGGCCGTCCCGGTCTGGTGTTAGCTTCCCGCCATGCCCATGATCAGCGTTTCCCTGTTCCCCGGCCGCACGCCCGCCCAGAAGAGCGCGTTGGTCCGCGAACTGACCGACGCCTTCGTCCGCACGTGCGGCGGCAAGCCCGAAGGCGTCCAGGTGACGCTGGTGGAGATCGGCGCCGACCACTGGGCCACCGGCGGCGTCCTGCACTCCGAACGCTGAAGCCGCACTTTCACGTGAAAGTGCGGCCTTGGCCCCCGCACTTTCACGTGAAAGTGCGGGGGTTGGGGTCAGCGCAGGTTGAGGGCTCGCAGGGCGAAGTGGACCTCGATCGACGTCTGCTTGATCGTCTCCGCGATCACCAGCGAGCCGTGGCCCGCGTCGTAGCGGTAGAACTCGTGGTGCAGGTCGCGGCCGCCGAGCCGGTTCAGGTAGTTCTCGATCTGGCGGATCGGGCAGCGCGGGTCGTTGTCGCCGGCCAGCACGAGCACCGGCGCCGTGACGGCGTCCACGTAGGTGAGCGGCGAGCACTCCCGGTACACCGCCGGCACGTCCTCCGGCGAGCCGCCGAACAGCGCGCGGTCGAACGAGCGCAGCTGCTCCATCTCGTCTTCGTACGCGGCGACGTAGTCCGCCACCGGCACCCCGGCGACACCCGCCGCCCACCGCGCCGGCTGCGTGCCGAGCGCGAGCAGGGACAGGTAACCGCCCCAGGAAGCGCCGTTGACGACGCACTTGGCCGGGTCGCTGAGTCCACTTTGGACGGCCCAGTCGTGCACCGAAGCGACGTCTTCCAGCTCGGTCAGCCCCGGCCGGCCTTCGATGGCGTCGCGCCAGGCCGAGCCGTAGCCGGTCGAGCCGCGGTAGTTGACCTCGACCACGGCGAACCCGGCGTCGAGCCAGGTCGCGCGGTAGGCCGAGAAGCGGTCCTCGTCCGCCGCGTGCGGGCCGCCGTGCAGGGAGAACACCGTGGGCAGCGGGCCGTCGGCCGCGTTCGAAGGCCGCGAGACCAGCGCGTGGATCCGGCCGCCGACGCCTTCGACGAACGCGTCGGTCACCGGCTCGGACCCCGGCGCCCGGTCACCCGGCGGCTCCAGCAGGATCGCGTCGGCGCCGTCGGTGGTCCGCGAGCGCACGGCGCTGGGCTCGGCCGCGCTCGACCACGAGTACTCGACCGTGCCGTCCGGGCGGACGCCCGCGCCGCCGATCCGGCCGGCCGGGGTGTCCACAGAGGACAACTCGGCGGTGTCGAGGTCGTAGCGGTACAAGGAACTGCGGCCCTCGTGGAAGTGCACGACCAGCAGGGCGCGCGCGTCCGGGTACCAGCCCGCGACGACCTCGCCGGGCAGGTCCAGCTCGAGCTCGGTCTCGGTGTCCGCGCGGACGTCCCAGACGAGCAGTTCTTCGCGGCCGCGGCGTTCATGCAGGACGAGCAGCCGCTGGTCGCCGGGTAGCGGCGAGAACTCCAGCGCGGACAGGCCCTTGCCCTCGCCGTCCCACTTCTCGGCGACCACGCCGAAGCCGTCGGTGGCGAGCACCCGCAGCGCGGGGTGGCGCGAATCGCCGTGTTCGGAGTGCGAAATCGCGATCAGGCTCTCGTCGCGGGAGAGCGAGGAGATGCCGGCGTCGTCCGCGTGGCTGTAGAAGCGGTGCGTTTCGCCGTCGACCCGGGCGAACAGCTCGCTGCCGTCGTCGGTCGAGACGCCGACCGCGACGAGCTTCGCGCCGATCTCGAGCCCGGCCGGGTAGCCGTCGTGGACGTCCGGGACACCCTTCTCCGGCTTGCTGCCCTCGGTCGCGGCGAACGGCTCGCGCACCCACGAGCCGAACTCGTCGCCGTCGGTGTCGTCGAACCACCAGATCCACTCGCCGTCCGGGGACGGCGTCGCGTGCAGGGTGCCGTTGGGCCGGTCGGTGACGCGGCGGTGCTCGCCCGTCGCGCGGTTCCAGGCGTAGACCTCCCAGACGCCACTGGAATTGGACACGTAGATGTTGGCGTCGGGCGCGTCGCGGGCCCAGTCGGGCGTGGAGATGCGCGGCGCGTGGAAGCGGGCGCGCCAGCGGTTCTCGGCTTCGGCGTCGTCGAACAGCCGGTCCGGGACCACCGCGGGCGGATATTGGTTCGCTGACTGCGTGCTCACCCCTCGATCCTGCCACCTTCTGGCCGTACTGTGTGCGGGGTGCTGGAGGGTTACGCGCCGGGCTACGGGCGAGACGCGGTTTCGATGATGTCCGCGCGCACGGCTGCCGAGCGCGCGGCGTTCGCCCAGCCCCTGTTCGCCCCGGGCAGGTGGGTGGTCGACCTCGGCTGCGGCCCGGGCTCGATCACGCTCGGCCTGGCGGCGGAGTCCCGCGTCACGGGGGTGGACCTCGACGCCGGTCAGGTCGAGCTCGCCCGGGCCGCCGCCCGCCGCGCCGGAAGGTCCACAGTGGACTACCTGGTGGCGTCGGCGTACGACCTGCCGTTCGCGGACGCGAGTGTGGACGTGGCTTTCTCGCACGCCTTGTTCGAGCACCTGGCCGCTCCGCTGGACGCACTCGCGGAACTGCGCCGCGTGCTTCGCCCCGGCGGTCGCCTGGCGCTGTCCACTTCGGACTGGAGCAAGGCTCGCCTGCGCCCGAAGACGGCGAACGTCGACGCGGCCCTGCGCGGGCACTACCTGCTGCGCCGCCAGGCGGGCGGCAACCCCTTCGCGGGCCGGGTGATCGCCGAGCAGTGCGCGTCGGCGGGGTTCACGGAGATCGTGTCGAGAGCCCGCTACCGCTCGGACATGAGCTACCGGGACCTGGCGAAGTACGTGGAGTCCCGGTTGGAAGCGGCGCTCGAGGGGGAGGGCCGCGACCGCGACCAGCTGGCGAGCGCGGCGCGTTCGGCGTCGGTGTGGACCCGCGGCGGGGACGGCGACTTCAGCCAGTGCTGGGTCGAAGTGACGGCGACCCGCTGAACCGGCGCTGAAACCAGAAGAGCCGGTGTCCGAAGACACCGGCTCTTACTCGTCGGGGTGGCGGGATTCGAACCCACGACCTCCTCGACCCGAACGAGGCACGCTACCAAGCTGCGCCACACCCCGAGGTACTGCTTAACGGGTCGTGGAGAAGTCTAGCGGACGGTGTTTCGGGCTTTCCGCGGGGCCAGCTTTCGGGGCTTGGCGGGCTCCGATCCACGCGGGACCAGCGTCAACAGGCTCGCTTCCGGCGGGCAGGCGAACCGGGCCGGCGCCCACGGCGACGTCCCCAGACCGGCCGAGACGTGCAGCCACATCTGCGCGCCCCACCGCGAAGCGCCCCGCGCGCGGCTGCGATCCAGGTCACAGTTGGTGACGATGGCGCCGTAACCCGGGAGCCGCAGCTGGCCGCCGTGGGTGTGCCCCGCCAGCACGAGGTCGTAACCGTCCGTGGCGAACGTGTCGAGGACCCGCGGCTCCGGCGAGTGCGTCACGCCGATGCGGACGGCGGCGGTGCGGTCGGCCGGGCCCGCGATGTCGGGGTAGCGGTCGCGGCGCAGGTGCGGGTCGTCGACGCCGGCCGCGAACACGGCCTGCCCGCCGACGTCGACGGTGCGGCGGACGTGCGTCAGGTCGGTCCAGCCGTGCTCGACGAAGGCCGCGCGCAGGTCGCGCCAGGGCAGCTGAACGCCGTGGATGCGCTTCTTCTTGCCCCGCGGCATCAGGTACCGGGCCGGGTTCTTCGGCTTGGGCGCGTAGTAGTCGTTGCTCCCGAAGACGAACACCCCCGGCCGGTCGAGCAGCGGGCCCAGCGCGCGCAGCACGGACGGCACGGCCGTCCGGTGCGACAGGTTGTCCCCGGTGTTGACGACGAGGTCGGGGTTCAGCTCGTCGAGCGCGGCGACCCAGCGCTGCTTGCTGCGGTGGCCCGGCAGCATGTGCAGGTCCGAGACGTGCAGGACGGTGAAGGGCCGCGAGCCCGGCGCGAGCACCGGGAGCTCCGCGGTGCGCAGGGTCCAGTGGCGCCGTTCGATGCCGACGGCGTAACCGAGGGTCGCGACGCCGAGCGCCACCGTCCCCGCGGCGAGGCGCTTCGCGGTCGCCCCCGACGTGCTTGTGTTACTGAGCGTGCTCACGGGCTCCAGGATACGTGCTCAACGGTTGGATGAACTCGCCGCCGTTCTGGGGAACCTGCCGATTAGCATCTGCGTCGGCCCGTACAAGGGTGACCAGCCGGGGGGTTGGGGAGAACGATGGAGCAGTTCGGGCCGTACAAGATCGAAGGCCTGCTCGGCCGAGGGGGAATGGGCGAGGTCCACCGCGCCTACGACACCGCGCACGACCGCGTGGTCGCGCTGAAGCTGCTGTCCGGTCCGAACGCGGGCGACGAAGCCTTCCGCGCGCGGTTCCGGCGCGAGTCGCAGATCGTGGCGCGGCTGCGGGAGCCGCACGTCATCCCGATCCACGCCTACGGCGAGATCGACGGCCGCCTCTACCTCGACATGCGCCTGGTCGAAGGCAAGGACCTCAAGGAACTGCTCGAGGACGGGCCGCTGACGCCGGAGCGGGCCGCCGGGATCGTCGAGCAGGTCGCGGGCGCGCTCGACGCCGCCCACGAAGACGGCCTGGTGCACCGGGACGTCAAGCCGTCCAACGTGCTCGTGACGAGCGCCGATTTCGTGTACCTCGTGGACTTCGGCATCGCGCGGTCGATGACCGCCGAGGGCACGTCGATCACCGGCACCGGCAACGTGATCGGCACGCTCGACTACATGGCGCCCGAACGCTTCGGCGACGCCCCGATCACCGGCCTGGTCGACGTCTACGCGCTCGCGTGCGTGTTCTTCGAGTGCGTCACCGGCCGCCGGCCGTTCTTGGGCGAGGGCGCGGCCGCGCAGATGGGCGCGCACCTGACCGCGCCGCCGCCGGTGCCGTCGCAGGTGCGGCCGGGCCTGCCGGCCGCCCTGGACGCCGTGGTGGCGCACGGGATGGCGAAGGAGCCGGCCGCCCGCTACCCGACGGCGAAGGCGTTCGCCGACGCCGTCCGCGCGGCGGTGACCGCGCCGGCGCCGCCGGCCCCGACGTGGCAGAAGACCCTGCCGGGCCCGGTCGGTCCGGTGGGCCCGATGGCCGTGCCGGGTCCGCCGACCCCGCCGCGGCCCACGCTGGCCGCGCCGCCGCCGACGTTCTCCGGCCCGCTGAACCCGCCGTCCGGGCCGGTCCCGATGGCCGCCCCGGTGACCGGGCCGTACGCCGGCCCGCCGACCGGTCCCCACCCGGGCCCGCCGACCGGCCCGCAGCCCGTCCGGTTCACCGGCCCGGCGGGCAAGGTCGGCCCGGCCGCGCCGCCGAAGTCCCAGCGGAACCGCTGGATCGCGTTGTGCGCCGCGCTGGCCGGCGTCGTCGTGGTCGCGCTGGTGATCACCTACGTCGTGACCAACGGCGACAAGGGGAACACGGCGGGGCCCGGCCCGATCACCCCGAAGACCGTCGTCTCGACGCCACCGCCCTCGCCGACGCCGGAGAAGAGCCCGGAGACCGCACCGTCCACTTCGGAATCGAAGAGCGCGCCCGACACGAAGCTGTTCGCCGCGCTCCCCGCGGTCTACAAGGGGTACACGTGCGTGCCCGCGGCGGCGCCGGCCGGCACGGCCGCGGCGGCGGAGTGCACGGACTCGAACGTCGGCGACGTCAAGATCGGCAACGTGGTGTTCCAGCAGCCGACCGGGGCGAAGTTCGTGCGCTTCCCGGACGCGGCGGCGATGGACGCGTTCTTCCAGGACATCGTGAAGACCCAGGGACTCACCCGCGACGACGCCCACGGCGCGTGCCGGCCGGACACGCACCCGAAGATCTGGGGCACGTACTACCGCGCGGAAGTCCCGAACCCGGTCCCCGGCGAGTTCCTGACCTGCTTCCTCGGCGACCCGGCGCAGCTGGTGTGGACGGAGAAGAAGACCCTCGTGGCGGGGATCCTGCTCTCCACCAAGGTGACGGACAACGACGAGCTGGACAAGCTCTACCAGTGGTGGAACACCGAGGTCCTGTCGGAGATGCCCGAGAACTGAAGAAGGCCCGCGGTTCCCCGCGGGCCCTCCTCGTCGTCCTGGCTACCGGCGACCGCCGCCCAGGTACTGCGGATCCGGTTGCGGGAGCTCCATCCTCGGCTGGCTGGCGTCCATGATGTTCTTCATCGCGCCGAACCAGGTGCGGGCCGGGGCCTTGCCGCCGAAGATGTTCCCGCCGCCGCCGCAGACCCGGACGTTGCCCGGGCCGGCGTCGCAGATGCCGCCCTGCCCGCCACCGAACTTGAACGTCATCGCCGCGCCCGCCAGCTGCGGGGTGCCGCCGACGAACGCCGCCGAGACGTTGCCCTGCGTCGTGCCGGTCTTGCCGATGATCGGGCGGTCCCAGCCGACGTCGGCGGCGGCCTTGGCCGACGTGCCGCCCGGCTGGTCGTCCTTGCTCATGCCCACGGCGAGGGTGTTCGCCAAGCCCTCGGGCACGGCCTGTTCACACGGTGCTTCCTTGACCGGCACCGGCTTGCCGTTGCGGTCGGTCACCCCGGCGATCGGGGTCGGCGGGCACCAGACCCCGCCGGAGAGGATCGTCGCGGCGACGTTGCCCATCTCCAGGCCGCTCACCGGGCTGAACCCGAGCGTGAACGCGCCGAAGCCCGGGCTGTTCCCGTTGGGGCCGTACGCCTCCGCCTGGCTCTGGCTCTTGCCCTTGACGTTCGGGTCGACCGGGCCGCCGCCGGTGTTGCTCGCCATCGTCTCGCGCAGGCCCAGCCGCTTCGCCATGTCGATGGCGGGGCCGGTGCTGCCGAGCTGGTCCTCCAGCGCCACGAACGTGGTGTTCGGGGACGTCGCCAGCGCCGTCTGGAGGGTCGCGTTGGCGCCCACCCGGCTGTAGTCGCCCGCGTTGCCGACGCAGTACCAGTAGGTGGCGGGTTTCCCGGTCGGCGTGGTGCTGCAGCCGCCCTTGCCGGTCGAGAACACGTGCGACGTGTAGGAGTCCGGCATGTCGACCGGCGAGTAGATCCCCGCGATGCCCTTGTCGAGGACGGCCGCCGACGTGAAGATCTTGAACGTCGACCCGGCGCCACCGGTGTTGTAGACGCCCGCGGGCAGCGCGTACGTCGTCTGGCCGGCGTCCTGGTCCTGGCCGTAGTCGCGGTTCGCGGCCAGCGCGACCACCTCGTGCCGGTTCTTGCCCGGTCTGATCAGCGACAGCGTGTTCGCGACGTACTTCTGGGTCTTGTCGACCTGCGCTTCGGCCGAGACCTTCGCCTCGTGGTTCGCGCGCTCGTCCAGCGTGCTCTTGATCGTGTAGCCGCCGGTGTAGAGCTGGTCCTTCGTCATCCCGGACTTGAGCAGGTAGTCCTCGACGTACTGGCAGAAGAAGCCGGACTCCGGGCCCGCGCCGATGCAGTTGGCCGGCGGCTTCGCCGGGAAGTCCGGCACGACGCCCAGCGGCTCGCCCTTGAAGCGGTCGGCGTCGGTCTTCGCCAGCTTCTTGTTCTCCACCATGCGGTCGAGGACGAGGTTGCGGCGCGCGGTCGCCTTGTCCGCGTGCTTCCACGGGTCGTTGTTGATCGGGTTGTTCACCAGCCCGGCCAGCAGCGCGGCCTGCGGCACGGTCAGCTTCTCCGGCGTGGTGTTGAAGTACGCGTGCGCGGCGGCGCCGATGCCGTAGATCTGCCGGGAGAACTCGACGATGTTGAGGTAGCCCGCGAGGATCTGCTGCTTGGACAGCTTCGTCTCGAGCTGGATCGCGATCCGCGCTTCCTTGAGCTTGCGGGCGATCGACTGCTCCTGGGCCTTCTTCTGGCCGACCGGGTCGTTCCGGTAGACGACGTTGATCAGGTAGTTCTTGGTGTACTGCTGGGTCAGCGTCGACGCGCCCTGCGTGTCCGCGCCGGTGGTGTTGCTGACGGCCGCGCGCAGGGTGCCCTGCCAGTCGACGCCGTGGTGGTCGTAGAACCGCTTGTCCTCGACCGAGACCAGGGCCCACTTCATGGCCTCGTTGATCTGGTCCGGCGTGATCGGCAGCCGGTACTGGTCGTAGAGGGTCGCGATCGGCTTGCCGGTGCTGTCGGTGACGGTCGTCACCAGCGGCGGCGGGATGTCGGCGAGGTCCGACGAAGTCTTCTCCACCGTCTCGCTGGCCTGGTTGGACATGACACCGGCGGCCCCCACGACCGGGAAGAGCATGCCGGCGACGAGCACCCCGGCGAGCAGGCAGAGGCCGATGAGCTTGAACAAACCGTCCGCTTTTCGCACGAGGGCCAGGCTACCCGGAACGACTCAGGCGACGGTGACGCCCTGTCTCCGCAAGTGTGAAATCAGTGACAAAACCGACCCCCTTCGGTGACTTCTGGTAACGGAAGGCATTCTAGGTCTCGACGGGGGGAACCGAGGGCCCCTACAGTCCGTCAACGTCTCACGAAGAAAAGCCGTCGGATGGATCAACGCGAGTGGGAGCTCGCCTGCTCCGTTCGGCGGCACCGGCACCGGGGAGGTGCCCGGGTAACCGACGTGAGCTGAGGGAGACACGCTCGCGGGGGCAAGGAGCGCAGTGCCTTTCCCCGCTGGTGCGTCGATCACCAGGGTAGGGAGCTGGGGGTATGGAAACCAACCAGTCGAGCTGGCGAATCAACGCGTCCTGCCGGGACGCCGATCCGGACGGCCTGTTCGTCCGGGGTGCCGAGCAGAACCGGGCCAAGGCCGTGTGCCTGGGCTGCCCGGTCCGCACGGAATGCCTCGCCGAAGCACTCGACGGCCGCATCAACTTCGGGGTCTGGGGTGGCATGACCGAACGGGAACGGCGGGCGTTGCTGCGCCGCCGCCCCGACGTGGAGAGCTGGGCCGAACTGCTGGAAGCGGCCAAGCGCAACGCACTGGAGCGGGTCGAAGTCGGCTGAGCAGGCCGTCACTTTCGTAGGGAAAGTTCCGTCTCGACCGCTCGAGCGCGCAACTTTCCCTATGAAAGTGACGCGTCAGCCGGCGAGCTTCACGCCGATGTCGCGCAGCCCTTCCAGATCGTGCACGTCGCCGGCCAGCGCGGGCACCCTCGCCAGCGCCACCTCCGGGTGCGCCCGGGTGAACCGCGCCAGCAGCCGCTCTTCGCGCGCGGCCAGGGCGACGCGGTCCGCGTGCAGCCGCAGCACCGCCTCGGCCAACGGCGCGTTCTGCAGGTTCTCGGCCGCCGCCAGTGCCTCCGCGGCCGAGAGCGACGCCAGTACCGGGTGCGTGCGGTTCGCGATCAGGCCGGCCAGCGGCATCGACTCCGAGGACAGCCGCTCGACGAAGTAGGACGCCTCGCGCAGCGCGTCCGGCTCCGGGGCGGCCACCACCAGGAACGACGTACCCGACGAGCGCAGCAGCTCCGCCGTCTTGCGGGCGCGCTCGCGGAAGCCGCCGAACATGCTGTCGAACGCCTGCATGAACGCCGAAGCGTCGGTCAGCAGCTGGCCGCCGATGATCGTCGACACCGCTTTCGCGAACATCGAGAACCCGGCGTTGACGACCTTGCGCAGGCCCCAGCCGCCGGCCTTCGCCGGGCCGGTCAGCAGGCGGATCATCCGTCCGTCCAAAGCGGACGACAGCCGGGTGGGGGCGTCCAGGAAGTCCAGCGCGGAGCGGCTCGGCGGGGTGTCCACGATGATCAGGTCCCAGTCGCCGGTCGCCGCGAGCTGGCCCAGCTTCTCCATCGCCATGTACTCCTGCGTGCCGGAGAACGACGTGGAAATGGTCTGGTAGAAGGGGTTCTTCAGCAGCTGCTCGGCGCGTTCCGGCCCGGCGTGCACGCGCACCATGTCGTCGAACGTGCGGCGCATGTCGAGCATCATCGCCCACAGCTCGCCCTTGGGCTCGAAGCCGTCGACCTGCACCTGCTTCGGGTGGTTGCCGAGTTCGCGCAAGCCCAGCGCCTGGGCCAGCCGCCGCGCGGGGTCGATGGTCAGCACGACTGTCTGGCGGCCGCGCTCGGCCGCGCGCAGCGCCAGCGCCGCGGCCGTCGTGGTCTTGCCGACACCGCCCGAGCCGCAGCAGACGATCACACGGCTTTCCTGGTCGTCCAGCAACGCGTCGATGTCGACGGTGGTCACAACCGCACCCCCTGCTCGGTCAGGGCCTCGGCCAGCTCGTAGAGGGCCGCGACGTCGATGCCGTCGGTCAGGTCCGGCAGTTCGAGGGTGGGCAGGTCGGCCTCGGCGAGCTGCTCCCGCGCCCGCTGCTCGGCGGCGACCCGCACGGCGTGCTCGACGGTCTCGTCGACCAGCGCTTCCAGCGTCTCCTGCGGCAGCTTCAGCCCGGCCGACGCGAGCCCGTCGCGGACGCGCGAGGCGTCGACGCGGCCGTCCGCGGCGGCGGTCACCGAACGGGCCGGCAGCCGCGGCGGTCTGACCCGGTTGACCAGCACCGCGCCGGGGCGCAGGTCGGCGCCGTCCAGCTCGGCGACGGCCTCGACCGTCTCGCGGACCGGCATCTCCTCCAGCAGCGTGGCGAGGTGGATCACGGTCTCGCCGGAGTGCAGCAGCTTGACGACGCCGTCGGCCTGGCCGCGGATCGGGCCGGTCTTCGCGAGGTCGGTCAGTGCCTTGGTGACGTCGAGGAACTTGACGACCCGGCCGGTCGGCGGCGAGTCGACGACGACGGCGTCGTAGGTGTGCCGCCCGTCGGACTCGGTGCGCCCGACGCACTCCTTGACCTTCCCGGTGAGCAGGACGTCCCGCAGGCCCGGCGCGAGGGTGGTGGCGAACTCGATCGCGCCCATCCGCCGCAGCGTCCGGCCGGCGAAGCCCAGGTTGTAGAACATTTCGAAGTACTCGAGCAGCGCGGCTTCGACGTCGATGTGCAGCGCGCGCAGCTCGCCCCCGCCGGGGACGGACGCGATGCGCTGCTCGGCGTAGGGCAGCGGCTCGGTGTCGAAGAGCTGGGCGATGCCCTGGCGGCCTTCGACTTCGATGAGCAGCACGCGCCGGCCTTCGCGGGCGAGCGCGAGCCCGAGCGCGGCGGCGAGCGTCGTCTTGCCGGTCCCGCCCTTGCCGGTGACGAAGTGCAGCCGGGCGCGGGCAAGCTCGTCGGTCCAGCCGGCATGGGAAGTGGTCACTTCTTCACCCTAAATCAGCTCTCAGCTGGCCAGCAGCATGACGCTGACCGCAGCGGCGACCGCCGCGACCAGTGCCCAGGCCACGGCGCCGGGCAGCACCGTGAGGGTGAGCACGCCCACCACGAGCAGCAGGGTGAAGGTGATCACGCCGCCGACGGCCACCTGCCCCGAGCTCTGCGTCCGATCGCGCACCTTCGCCATCACGACGAGCACCAGGGGGAGTCCGGCCGCCGCGAGCAGCGCCGTCGCGATCACGCGCCAGGTATCCACGGGCCAACGCTAGCGACGTGAGATGAACCACACGACGGCGCGTCGCGCGCCGTTTTCCGGCGGTGGCACCCGGCGCCCTTGCCCGCTTGGCTACGCTCCCGACCTATGAGCGCCACCAAGTGGGAGTACGCGACCGTCCCTCTGCTGATCCACGCGACGAAGCAGATCCTCGACCAGTGGGGCGAGGACGGCTGGGAACTGGTCACCGTGCTGCCGAACCCGACGGGCGAGCAGCACGTCGCGTACCTCAAGCGTCCGAAGGGCTGATCCGTGAGCTGGAGCGAACGGCTGAAGGAACTCGGCATCGAGCTGCCCGGCGTGGCCGCTCCGCTGGCCGCCTACGTGCCCGCCGTCCAGAGCGGGAAGCACGTCTACACCTCGGGCCAGCTGCCCTTCGTCGACGGCGTGCTCGCCGCGACCGGCAAGGTCGGCGCGGAGATCAGCCCGGAAGAGGCGAAGGGTCACGCCCGCACGTCGGTGCTCAACGCGCTCGCGGCCGTGCACGCACTGGTCGGCATTGACAACGTCGCGCGGATCGTCAAGGTTGTCGGCTTCGTGGCTTCCGCGGAGGGCTTCACCGGCCAGCCCGCGGTCGTCAACGGCGCGTCCGAGCTGCTCGGCGAGGTCTTCGGCGACGCGGGCATCCACGCCCGCTCGGCCGTCGGCGTCGCGGAGCTGCCCATCGGCTCGCCGGTGGAGGTCGAACTGATCGTGGAGGTGCAGTGATGGATCCGGACATCGAGCAGTCCACGCACGAACTGCTGCTCCGGCTGGCCGGGCGGCTGCCCGACCAGCTGCTGTGGCGGTTCCGCGACTGGCTCGGCGAGGGCGCCATGGGCACGCTCGCCCGGACCCTGCCGAGGTCTTTGCTTAAGCACAGGATCGATCTCGACCAGACGGAGTACCGGCTGCTCGTGGCCGGTCTCATCCCGCACGGCGCGGACTGGCACCAGGTCAGTTCGACGCTGGGGGTAGACGACGTCACCGAGAACCGGTACACATTCACGTCGAGTGCGCCCGAATGGGTTAACTCGGTCGACTCCGTGTCCGTGTTGATCCACGCAACGTTGCGGGGACGCCCGGACGTGGGGGAAGTGCGGCAGAGCTGGCGACACGTCGGTGTGGTCGGGCAGGGAACCGCCAAGCGCGTCCTGCTGATCACCGCACAGGCGGGGTTGCCGAGGCTGACCGGCGAGCTGCAGCGGGTGCTGCGCGTTCTGGGCGACGAAGAGCCCAGCGTCGAAGTCATCCCGCCGCGCTTCGACCTGCCGGGTTACCACCGGGCCGCGCTGGCCGACTCAGAGCTGGTCTGCGTGGGCGCGGTGACGGGAAGCCGGCTAGTAGCCGCATAACGCTCGCCCGCCAGCGAGCTGGGAGGGAGCAAGGCAATGGTGGAGGTCCACGACGGCCCGCCCATGGACGGGTTCTCGGTGCCCCTGCGCCTGCACAACCTGTTACTGGCCCTGGCGGGCCGGATCGACGACAGCGCACTCACCGAAGCACGGGAGCTGATCGCCCGTGCCCACATCGACGAGGCGGTCGAGCTGACCACCGGCACGCTCATCGCGGGCCGGATCCCGGTCAGCTCCGCCGAACAGCGCGAGCTCGCGCTGGTGCTCGAGATGAGCCGTTCGGACGCGACGCTGGCCAACGATCTGCTGGTCGACGAGGCCGAGCCGGTCAACGCGCACCGGTTCACCGGCGAGAACTCCCCGGAGTTCGGCATCGCCGAGGCGCTCGACCGGACGCTGCAGGTGCTGCCGGACGTCCGGTCGGTGCACGCGGTGTGGCGCAACACGCCGGCCGGCAGCGTGCCGGGCGCGCTGCCGCAGCGCGTGGTGCTGGTCGAGCTGGGACCGGACGGCAACCCGCCCGCCGTCGCGTTCCGCGTCGACACGGCGCTGCGCCGGGCCGGGATCCACTCGGTCGTCGAGGTCAGCGGTCCGGGGGTGGCGCACTCCGAGTACCACCAGGCCGCTTCGGCGGCCGCGTCGCCGGCCTGGGTGACGGGGGGCACGACGTCGAGCACGTCGTCCTTTCGGCCGGAGCCGGTCGTCAAGCCGCCGGCCCCGGTGAGCCCGGAGCCGGTCGCGGAGTCGGGCAGCAGGCACAGCATGCGCTCGAGCAGCCCCACGACGGCGCCGGTCGAGCCGGTCGCCCCGGTGGTGCCGATCGTGTCGCCGCCGCCACCGGCCCCGGAACCGCCCCGCAAGATCCGGGCCGAACGGTCCGAGACCCGCGCGGAGCGCACCGCCGACCTGACGCCGGCCGAAGTCGCGCAGTTGCGGCAGGCGCTGGCCGAAGACCCGGAGAAGGGCCGTGAGATCGCCGCGGGCAAGCCGTCGATGCACGAAGTCGTCGAGCTGCCGGCGCTGGACCTCGACGACCCGAGCCTGAGCGAGCGCGACCGGGCGCTGCTGCGCGAGCTGCACGCCGAGCTGGCCGAGCGCGAGCGGGCCGAGGCGGCGAAGATGCGGCTCAACGGCGCTTCCCGCTCCGGCGGCGACCAGCGCGGCTGGACCGCTCCCTAGGCTTTGCAGCACAAAGCCGCACTTTCACGTGAAAGTGCGGCTTTTGCTGTGTCCGGGATGCCACAACTGGGCGACGGAACGTCGGGCGGCGGAGGTATGTTGCCCGGGTGGAGCAGCCAAAGGAGTTCGTCTTCGACATCCCGGTCGGCGCCGGGGTAGCCACCCGCGCCAACTCGGACGGCCCGCCGGCGACGCCGAAGGACGCGGCCACCGTGATCCTGGTCCGGGACGGCGCCGACGGCGTCGAGGTCTTCCTGCAGCACCGGGTCAAGGGCATGCCGTTCGCGGGCGGGATGACCGTGTTCCCGGGCGGCGGGGTGGACCAGCGCGACGCCGACGCGTCGGTGGCTTGGGCCGGCCCGGCCCCGTCGTGGTGGGCCTCGCGCTTCGGCTGTGACGAAGCCCTCGCGCGGGCGCTGACCTGCGCGGCGGTGCGCGAGACGTTCGAGGAGTCCGGGGTGCTGCTCGCGGGCAGCTCGGAGACCGTGCTCACCGACGTCGTCCCGTACGCCGCCGCGCGCCAGGCGCTGGAGACGCGAGAGGTGTCGCTGGCCGGGTTCCTCGCCGACGCGGGCCTGACGCTGCGCGCGGACCTGCTGCGCCCCTGGGCGCACTGGATCACGCCGGAGCAGGAGCCGCGCCGCTACGACACCCGCTTCTACGTCGCGAAGCTGCCGGAGGGCCAGCAGGCCGACGGGGCGACGTCGGAGGCGTCGAGCTCCGGCTGGCAGCGTCCCGAGGAGGCGATCGCCGACGCGCGCGAAGGCCGCCGCATGCTGATGCCGCCGACGTGGCTGACGCTGAGCGAGCTCGCGCAGTTCGCGACCGCCGAAGACGTGCTGAACGCGCCGCGCGAGATCGTCCGGATCGCGCCGACGCTCATCCGCGAGAACGACCACGTCCGCGTCGTGCTGGAGAAGCGATGAGCGCCCCCGCGTACGGCGTGCTGCGCCAGGTCACCGCGACGGCTTCGGTGCTGCTGGAGAACAACCCGTCGTCGATGACGCTCGAAGGCACCAACAGCTGGGTGCTGCGGGCGACGCCGGGCACCCCGGCCGTCGTCGTCGACCCGGGGTACCGCGACCTCGAGCACCTCGAGCTGCTGGCCGGCGTCGGCGCGGTGGAGCTGGTGCTCCTCACGCACTTCCACCCCGACCACGCCGAGGGTGCGCCGTGGTTCGCCGAGCGCGTCGGTGCGCCGGTGCGGGCGTTCGACCCTGCGCTGTGCGTCGGCGCGTCGTCCTTTGTGGACGGCGAAGTGATCTCGGCCGGCGGCCTCGACCTGCGTGTCCTGCACACCCCCGGGCACACCGGCGACTCGGTGTCGCTGGTGCTCGAGGGCCAGGTGCTGACCGGCGACACCATCCTCGGCCGCGGCACCACGGTGCTGCACGACCTCGGCGACTACCTGCGCTCGCTGCGGAAGCTCATCGAGCTGCCGGCGGGCACGACCGGGCTGCCCGGGCACGGCCCGGAGCTCCCCGATCTGCCGGCTACCGCGCGTGAGTACCTCGCGCACCGGGAACAGCGGCTCGACCAGGTGCGTTCGGCTCTTCGGACGCTGGGGTCGGACGCCACCCCGCGCCAGGTCGTCGAGGTCGTGTACGCCGACGTCGACCGGGCGCTGTGGGCGCCCGCCGAACTGAGCGTGCAGGCGCAGCTGGACTACTTGCGGTCGGAGGAACAGGGATGAGCAACGTCGAGGTCGAGTTCTACTGGCGCCCGGGGTGCGGGTTCTGCGCCGCGCTGGACCGGCCGATGTCGAAGAGCGGCTTCAACGTCCGGAAGATCAACATCTGGGAGGACCCGTCCGCGGCCGCGCGCGTGCGCGAAGTCGCGAACGGGAACGAGACGGTCCCGACCGTCATCGTCGGGTCGACCGCCATGGTCAACCCGTCCTTCGCCGAGGTCGAGGCCGCCGTCAAGGCAGCTTCGGCGGGCTGATCGTGCTGGGCCGCTTTCCGTGCAGGAAGGCGGCCCACACTTCGCGCAACCCGGGTTCCGTTTCGAGGCCTTCCGGGGCGCCTTCGAGCATCGGCGCGGGCCAGACGTCGTGGGTGCCGAAGAGGAACGGGATGTCGATGCAGTGGCAGGCACCGAACCGGTTGCCGGGCGCCTGCCAGTCGAAGCGGTAGGTGACGGCGTCGAGCTTCTCGATCAGCTTTTCGCTGGTGAAGAAGCTGTTGGCGGTCTCGATCGCTTCTCGCGGCGCATCGGGGACGAAGGCGCGTAGCTCTTCTCGCGTCCAGCTGATCAGCGCGGGCCCGCGTGGTGCGGCCTCGATGAGGTCGGCCGCGACGAGGTCGTCGTCGGCGACCAGCTGGAACGGCGGTTCGATCGAGCCCGGCTTCCCGGGTACCGCGAGCTGCGCGGCCAGCACCCGCTCGACCGGCGCGGTCCGGATGTCCTCGCCCGCCAACGCCTCGGCGAACCGCCCGGCGGCCACCGCGGCTTCGTCCGTTGTGGACGGTCGCATCCCGAGCGGCGCACTCTGCAACGCGATCCGCTTGATCAGGCCGTGCGCGCGCGGCGACGACCACAGCGCGAGCGTCGACTGCGCACCCGCGGACTGCCCGCCGAGGGTGATTTCGGCCGGGTTCCCGCCGAACGCGGCGATGTTGTCCCGCACCCATCCGAGCGCGGCGAGCTGATCGGCGATCCCGAGGTTCGGCGGAATCCCTTCGGCGCACAGGAAGCCGAGCACGCCCAGGCGGTAGTTGAGCGTGACGACGACGGCGTCGGCCTCGCGCGCCAAGCGCGTGCCGGTGTACCAGACCTGACCGCCCGAACCGCTGGAGAACCCACCGCCGTGGATCCACACCAGCACCGGCCGGCTCCCGGCGGCCGACGGCGTGAAGACGTTGAGGGACAAGCAGTCCTCGCTCTGCGGCAGGGGCATCGGCCCGAGCGCGTGCTCCAGTCGCGACGGCGGCTGCGGCGCGGCGGGACCGGGTTCGAGCGCGTCCCTCACCTCGGTCCACGGCTTCGGCGGCATGGGTGCTTCGAAGCGTTTCGCGGTGGCGTAAGGGATTCCCTTGAACGCGCCCTGTGCGCCGCGCACCGGTCCGGTGGTGGTTTCGACGATCATCGTGCCTCCTCGAAGTACAGTGCGGCGCCACCCGCGTCCTCGGCGCGGACGAAGAACCCGTCGGCCCGGGTGGTGGTCGGGACGTGCTCCTCGACCAGCTTCCGCGCTTTCGCCAGGTCGGCAACCGCGACGCCGTGGGCGGCGAAGAACGGGAGTTCTTTCGGGAGTTCGCCGGGCAAAACGGCGTCGAGGTCGCTGACGCCGACGATGTCGGCCAGTGGCCGGCCTTGCGTGATCACGGCGTACCTCTTCTCGAAGGCGGCGACTTCGTCGTCGGGCACGACCAGCAAGATCCCGGCGACCCCGCGGGCACCGTTGGGGTGGCCGAGGTAGCGCGGCTGGTGGACGTACTCCGGCGTCAGGTGCTCGGCGGTGTGCAGGATGCCTTCGGGTGTCCGGTCCCGGCTGACGTGGACGCTGCGGAAGCGCGCGGTGCGAGTGCCTTCGGGCAGTTCGACGTCCCGTTGCAGCTTCAGCACGCCCGAGTTCGAGAGCCCGGCTTCGCGCAGCCGGCGTTCGGCTTCCTCGGAGTCGTCGACGCCGAAGGAGCAGCCGTGCAGACCGTCGCCCCGCGCGTCCAGGATGGGCAGGACCCGCCACGGATCACCGGCGGTTTCGTCGACGATGCCGATCAGTTCGAGGAACGAGTCCCCGAAGTAGGCGCAGCGGTTCGCGGTGCAGCTCGGCACGAGTGCGCCGTCGCCGGGACGGGACGCGAAGTGCGGCGACGGCGGGCTCAGCGTGAAGCCGAGTTCTTCGTAGCGCCGCCAGGTTTCGGCGTACTTCCTGGTCAGGAAGACGGTGTGGTCGATGTTCATGCCCCCGAGCCTGGTCTCCGGCCGGCCTTTTCTCCGTTCGTCGAGTATTTGTGCCCGGAATCCGACACGAATTAGGCTCGGCTGGTGGAATCCGGCTTGCTCGACGAGCTCGACCGACGCTTGGCGCACGCGCTGCAGCTGGACGGCCGGGCGTCGTTCAGCACGATCGCGTCGGTGCTGGGCGTCTCGGACCAGACGGTGGCCCGCCGCTACCGCAAGCTGCGCTCGTCCGGGGTGCTGCGCGTGGTCGGCGTCCCGGAGGCGGCCCCGCTCGGCCAGGTCCACTGGCTGATCCGCCTGGGCTGCGTCCCGGACGCGGCCGCCCCGATCGCCGCGGCACTGGCCCGCCGCGACGACACCCAGTGGGTGAGCCTGATGTCCGGCGGCACGGAGATCGTGTGCTTCATCCGCGCCCCACTGCGCGAGCAGGCGGACGGCCTGCTGCTGGGTCAGCTGCCGAAGACACCCCGGGTGGTCTCGATGACGGCGTACCGCCTGCTGCGCCGTTTCGCCGGCGGCCCGGCGGGCTGGTCCGGCCGCTCGAGCGCGTTGTCCCCTTCGGAAGCGGCCGCGCTCCTTCCCCCTTCGACGCCGACGACCTACCGCCCAGAACCCGGCGACCCGGCCCTCCTGACCGCGCTGGCCCACGACGGCCGAGCCGACATGTCGACTTTGTCGGCGGCTTCGGGTCGTTCGGAGTCGACGGTCCGCCGTCGCCTGGAGGCCCTGCGCACGTCAGGCGCGCTGTACTTCGACGTCGAGGTGGACGCGGCCCTGCTGGGCTACCCCCTGACGGCAACCCTCTGGCTGACGGTGGCTCCGTCAGCCCTGGAGTCGGCCGGCCAGGCGCTGGCCTCCCACCCGCAGGTCGCCTTCGCGGCGGCCACGACGGGCCCGTCGAACCTGGTGGCGAACGTCGGCTGCCGCGACGACGCGGCCCTGTATTCGTACTTGGCCGACGACATGGGCGGGTTGCCAGGCGTACGCCAGGTGGAGACGGCCCCGATGATCAGGACGCTGAAGCGCTTCGGCACGGTGCCGCCGGTGTAGCGCCAACAGCCCGAACCACTCGGATCGCCGAGATCATCGGCTGAGCATCGGCATCAGGTAGTACGTCAGTTCCACCTCCCCGGGTTCCGCCGCCCGCAGGATGCATGCCCGCATCCCCGGCTGGATGGACAGCACCACCCGCTCCCCGTCGAACGCCTGCAGTGCGTCGAGCAGGTAGCGCGCCTGGAACGATGGTGACGTCCGGTCGCCGGTGACGTCCGCCTTCAGGGTTTCCTCCGCCTCGCCCGTGTCCTGGCGAGCGCTCGCCAGGCGGACTTGGGCGTCGCCCACCTCCAGCGTGAGGACCCGCCGATCCTCCGCGTACACCCCCACGCGGCGGACGGCCGCCGCGAGCGCGTCCGCCGTCAACGTCACCGTTGTGTCCACCGCGCCCGACTGGATCGAGTCCTCCGACAGGAAGCCCGCGTCCAGGACCGCCGTGCCGACCAGGCCGCCCGGCCAGCTGACCCCGAACCGGCCCGGGCCGACGTGCAGGCCGACGCGGCCGCGGGCCTGGCGGGCCGCTTCCGACAGCAGGGCCGCCGGGACCAGGACGTCCAGCGCACCCGGTGACAGCAGTGGCAGGCGCGCCACCGCCATCCGGTAGCGGTCCGATGCCGTCAGTGTCAGCCGGTTGCCCGCCGACTGGAGGCGGACGCCCGTGAACAGCGGGAGCGGGTCGTCCTTCGCCGCCGTTCCCGCGACGATCCGCAACGCCGAGGCGAACGCCGCACCGTCCACTTCGGACACCTGGGCGGGCGGGCCGGCGGCCGCCTCGGTGTCCGGGAGGAGCGGGAGCGCGAAGCGGGCGTTGTCCAGCCGCAGGGCCAGGCGGCTGCCTTCGACGACCAAGCGCACCAGCTCGGCGTCGAGCACCTTGAGCGTCTCCACCAGCGGCGCCGCCGGGACGACGACCGAGCCGTCGGTGTGCGTGGTCGCCGGGCAGTCGAACCGGACGGTGAGATCCGGGTCGCTGCCGGCGACCGTCAGCCCCGCCGAACCGGCACGCAGCCGCAGCCCGGCGCGCGCGGGCAGCAGCCGCGACGCGGCGGAGACGGCCGCCGAGAGGCGGTGGGCAGGAGCGGTGACGTCCATGCCCGCCAAGCTAGCGGCGACCACCGACAAAAACCGCAAACCCGCAGCTCAGGGGTCGTGAGTGAGCAACAGGGGTAGAACACGGTTTCCCACTCACGACCAGCCGCGGCAGACCTACTGACCGGCGCCGACCAGCGTGGGCGAGCCGACGGACGCCGGCGGCGAAGCCGGTCGCATCGTCCCGCGCAGCAGCCAGACCCCCACCGCGAGCACCAGCCCGGCCACGCTCGCCGCCAGGAACGCGGCGCCCGGGCCCGCGTGCTCGACCAGGTAGCCGCTCACCGACTGGCCGCCCGCCAACCCGAGCGTCACCGCCGTCAGCACCCAGCCGAAAGCTTCGGCCGCGGTCCCGGCCGGGGCGACCAGCTCGATCGCCGCCGAGTGCGCCGTCGACTGCGGCGTGATCAGCGCGCCCGCGAGCAGCATCATCAGCGCCAGGCCCCACAGCGACGACGGCCACGCGAGCAGCGCCACCAGCGCGCCGAACCCGCCGAGCAGCGCCGGCAGCCGCAGGCCCAGCTGGCGCGGCCACGGCCGCAGGCTGTACGCGACGCCGAACGCGACCGAGCTCAGCGACCAAGCCGACAGCAGCAACCCCCCGAACGAGGGAGAACCGGCGTCGGTGGCCGACGCCGGCACGGCGACCTCGACAAACCCGATCACCACGCCGAAGCCGAGTGCGGCGAGCGCCAGCGTCCGCATGCCCGGGCTCGAGAGCGCGCCCAGCAGGGAGCCGGACGGACCCGGAGCCGGACCCCAGTCCCGGACCGCCGGGCTCAGCGCGAACAGCAGCGCGCCGGTGAACTGCAGCGCGACGCCCAGCACCAGCCCGGTCCCCGCCCACGGCGCCAGCACCAGCAGCCCGGCGACACCCGGGCCGAGGATGAAGAAGACCTCCATGCTGATCGCCTCGTAGGAGAACGCGGCGTTGCGCGCGCCACCCGGCGGGAGCAGTCGCGTCCACAGCGCCCGCGACGCCGACCCGACCATCGGTTCCGACAGCCCGGTGACCGCGCCCAGCGCGACGAGCACGGCCGTCGCCGCGTGCGACTCGATCGCCGTCACGAGCGCCGCCATCGAAAGCGCCGACAGCAGCGCGAAGACGAGCAGCGGCCGTGTGGGCCCGAACCGGTCGATCAGCCTGCCCTGCACCACGGCGCCGACCGACACCCCGACGAGTGAACCGGCCGAGACGAGCCCGGCGGCGGCGAAGGAGCCGGTCTCGCGCTGGACGTAGAGCAGGGCCGAGATGCCGATCATGGCGATCGGCAGGCGGGCGAGCACGGACGCGACGGCGGGCCGCCGGGCCGCGCGGGTCGTCAGCGCGGTGCGGTAGTCGGCGAGGGACGTGCGGCTTTCGTGGTTCGAGGCAGACTGGGACACGCGTGCCAGTATGCCGCAGAGTGGTACGTGAGTACCAGTTATTTGGCGGTCAGGTGCGTCACCGGCGACTGCAAGTGGATCATGACTGGTCTCGATCCGGTAACAGTCACGATATTCTCCGTGAACTCGTGCAACGAAACGGCCCAGGTGGCGTCCTTGAGAGTGAATGGCCTTGAATTCGTGGGTATGGGCCGTGATGGTTGAACAACAGCACAGAACCCAGCTCCCTCCGGCATATGGGTCGGGGCCTGGCCCGGAGGGCGGGGAGCGCGGATCGTCGGGGGATGGTCCGCGCGACAACGAAGAGCCGGTGCGCCACGTCGGGGGTGGCGCCCGGCTCTTTGTTTTGGGCAAGCACTGTGTTCCGGGTGCGAAGAAGGCCCCTCACCGAGGTGAGGGGCCTTCGCCGTGAAAAGACTCAGCGAGCGCGGCGGGCCAGGCGCTCCGGGTCCAGGATCAGCACGCTCTTGCCTTCGAGCCGCAGCCAGCCGCGGTGGGCGAAGTCGGCGAGGGCCTTGTTGACGGTCTCGCGCGAGGCGCCGACGTACTGGGCGATCTCTTCCTGCGTCAGGTCGTGCGTGACCCGCAGCAGGCCCGCCTCCTGGCTGCCGAACCGCTGCGCGAGCTGCAGCAGCGCGCGCGCCACGCGGCCCGGGACGTCGGTGAAGATCAGTTCCGCGACCATGTTGTTCGTCCGGCGCAGGCGGCGCGCGACCACGCGCAGCAGCTGCTCGGCGATCTCCGGGCGGGTCGAGATCCACTGGCGCAGGGCCGGGCGGTCCATGGTGACCGCGCGGACCTCGGTGACCGTGGTCGCGCTCGACGTCCGGGGGCCGGGGTCGAAGATGGACAGCTCGCCGAACATGTCGGACGGGCCGAAGATGCCCAGCAGGTTCTCGCGGCCGTCCGGCGACTTGCGGCCGATCTTCACCTTGCCGGACTGGATGATGTACAGCTTGTCGCCGGGTTCACCCTCGTTGAAGATGACATGGCCGCGGGGGAACTCCACGGATTCCAAGGTCTGGGCCAGCGCCTCCGCCGCTGCCGGCTCCACACCCTGGAAAATGCCCGCACGGGCCAGGGTTTCGTCCACCTCGGGTGCCTCCTCGTCGAGAAACGTTCACGCCCCTCCCTTGGCTGGAGGAGCGTGACGCCGATCACTTGCGCGTCAGTCTAGGGCGTACTCCCGAGATCGCCCGTCGGACGCGCGGCCCGCCGAAACGATCTCGTTCGAACGTGGAGCCTAACTCCGCACGCGACGCGCGCGTAGCCTGGCTGCCCGTCCGCCCAGCCTACGGAGCCGGAACAGCTCGAGGGCCCGGCCGATGCCGTGCCCGTAGAGCGCCCTGACCTCGTTGGGCTGCGCCTGCTCGAGGAACTCTTCGACCTCGTTCTCCTGCACCGCGACGTGCTTGAGCCTGCTTTCGACGCGCTCCATGAAGAGCGCGAAGAACATGATCACGAGGGGGACCAGGATGACGAACCAGACAGTCATGACCGGACCCCGAAACACTCAGTGAAAAGCATCTACTCCAGATCCTCGCTCATGGCGGCCGGAAAACTGCGCCGAGGTGGTGCTCTGGCGTGTCGGTGTCCACCGGTGCACTGACCGGCCCGTCCGACGGCGCCCGTAGGCTATCGGGGTGCCTCCTGCCACCACGAACGCCCCCCGTGAGGGCGCTGGTGAAAGCCGATTGGCTCTGGTGAGACGCGCCAGGCGGATGAAGCGTTGCTTGGACGACGTGTATCCCGGCGCCCACTGTGAGCTCGACTTCACCACGCCACTGGAACTGCTGGTCGCGGTCGTGCTGTCCGCGCAGACCACCGACGTCCGGGTGAACCTGGTCACGCCGGCGCTGTTCAAGCGCTACCGGACCGCCGCCGACTACGCGGGCGCCGACCGCACCGAACTGGAGGAGTACCTCCGGAGCACCGGCTTCTACCGGGCCAAGGCGAACTCCGTGATGGGGCTCGGCGCGGCGCTGGTCGAACGCTTCGACGGCGAGGTGCCCGCCAAGCTCGACGACCTCGTCACCCTGCCCGGCGTCGGCCGCAAGACCGCCAACGTGGTGCTCGGGAACGCCTTCGACGTCCCCGGCATCACCGTCGACACGCACTTCGGCCGGCTGGTCCGGCGCTGGGGCTGGACGGCCGAAGAGGACCCGGTCAAGGTCGAGCACGCGATCGGCGAGCTGATCCCCCGCAAGGAGTGGACGATGCTCTCCCACCGGGTGATCTTCCACGGCCGCCGCGTCTGCCACGCCAAGAAGCCCGCGTGCGGCGCCTGCCCGCTGGCCAGGGACTGCCCGTCGTACGGCACCGGCCCGACCGGGTTCGAGGAAGCCGCGAAGCTGGTCAAGGGTGTCGAAAAGGACCACATCCTCGCCCTGGCGGCGCCCCGGTGACGAGAGTCACCAAGTGGGCGCTGGCCGCCGCGGTGCTGGCCGTGGCGCTGATCGTCGCGCTGCTGCCGCGCGGGGGTGACGACCGCGCCGCGAAGCCGTCCGAGGACCTCGCGCCCGACCGGTCCGCGGCGGCGCTCCAGCCGTGTCCCGCGCCGGGCTCCGCGCCGCCGGTGAAGCAGCTCGAAGGCGTCAAGGCGGACTGCCTCGGCGACGGCGCGAGCGTCGACGTCGGCCAGGCCCTCGCCGGCGCTCCGGTGCTGGTCAACGTGTGGGCGTCGTGGTGCCAGCCGTGCCGGACCGAGCTGCCCGTGCTCCAGGAGTACGCGAAGCAGCCGGGCGCCGTGCGCGTCCTCGGCGTCCAGGTGCAGAGCCCGGCGAAGGACGGCTTGAACCTCCTGGCCCGCCTGGGCGTGCACCTTCCGTCGGTGTTCGACGGGGACGGCGGCAGCGGCCCGGTCCGCGCCGCGCTCAAGGTGCCCTCGGCGCTCCCGGCGTCCTACCTGGTCACCGCCGGTGGCGAGGTCCGGTTCATCGCGAATCCCCGCACCTTCGGGAACACTGACCAGGTGCGCGCGGCAGTCGAGGGGGCATCGTGATCGGACCACTGGTCGAGCCGGAGTCGGTGCCCGAGTGGCTGCGGCCGCTGGTCAAGGTCAGCGGCGACGTCGACGCGAAGACGTTCACCCGGTTCAGCCCGCCCGAAGCCGCGTACACGCGCGCCGCGGCGGTCCTCGTCCTCTTCGGCGAGCGCGAAGCCGACGGCGAACCCGACGTCCTGCTCCAGCGCCGCGCCGACACGCTCGGCTCGCACGCGGGGCAGGTCTCGTTCCCCGGCGGCGGCGCCGAGGAGGGCGACGGCGGCCCGATCGGCACGGCGCTGCGCGAGGCCGAAGAGGAGACCGGGGTCGTCCCGGCCGGCGTCCGGCCGGTCGCGGTGCTGCCGGAGCTGTTCGTCCCGGTCTCCAGCTTCGCGGTGACGCCGGTGCTGGCGCACTGGGCGGAGCCGTCGCCGGTGCGCGCGGTGGACCCGGCCGAGACGGCGTCCGTGGCCCGCGTCGCCATCGCCGACCTGGTCGACCCCGCGAACCGGTTCACGGTCAAGAAGGCCGGCGCGCCCTGGAAGGGGCCCGCCTTCGAGGTCAGCGGCCTGTTCGTGTGGGGGTTCACCGCCGGGTTGCTGTCGGTCCTCCTGAGCCTGGGAGGCTGGGAGCGCGAATGGGACCCGGGCGACGTCCGGGACCTCGACGAAGCGCTGGCCGCCTACCGCGCGCGGGTACTAAACGGGGAGTGACACGGTGAACTGGGTCGATGTGCTGGTGCTGCTGCTCGCGTTGCTGGCGGCGGTGTCCGGCGCGTACCAGGGCGTGCTCATCGCGCTGCCGTCGCTGGTCGGCGTCGTGCTCGGTGCGGTCGTCGGCATCAAGCTGGCGCCGGTGGTGGTCTCGTTCTTCGACGACCCGGTGTGGAAGGTCGCCTTCGCGGTCGCGACCGTCGTCTTCCTCGTCGCCTTCGGCGAGGCGATCGGCGTCTACGTCGGCCGCAAGCTCCGGCAGAAGATCCGGCCGGACAAGCTCTCCGGCGTCGACAAGACGCTCGGCGCGATCGTGCAGGCACTGGTCGTCTTCGTGGTGGCGTGGCTGATCGCGACGCCGCTGACGACCGTGTCCGGCCTGCCGGGGCTGGCCAAGGCGATCAACGGCTCGGTCGTGCTCGGCAAGGTCAACGACACCATGCCGGCCGCCGCCCAGGGCTTCCCGAGCCAGCTGCGCAAGCTGCTCGACGCGTCCGGCTTCCCGTCCATCATGGATCCGTTCGAGAAGGCGCCGACGGCGGACACCTCGCCGCCGGACCCCGCGCTGCAGAGCAGCGCCACCGTCCAGCAGCTGCACGGCAGCGTGGTCAAGATCCGCGGCAGCGCCAGCTCGTGCTCGCGGTCGCTCGAAGGCAGCGGGTTCGTGATCGCGCCGCAGCGGGTGATGACGAACGCCCACGTCGTGGCCGGCACCGACACCGTCGGCATCGAGACGACCCAGGGCGACTACCCGGCGCGCGTCGTCTACTTCGACCCCGAGGTCGACATCGCGGTGCTGGCCGTGCCGCGGCTGCGCGCCGAGCCGCTGCAGTTCGCCCCGGAGACGGCGCGGGCGAGTGACAGCGCGATCGTGCTCGGCTACCCGCTCGACGGCCCGTACCGGGCGACGCCCGCCCGCGTGCGCGGCCGGATCAACCTGCGCGGCCCGGACATCTACGAGGCCAACACCGTTCAGCGGGACGTCTTCACGGTCCGCGCGGAGATCCGCAGCGGCAACTCGGGCGGCCCGATGGTGACGCCGGACGGCAAGGTCATCGGCGTCGTATTCGGCGCGGCGGTGGAGGACCCGGAAACGGGCTTCACGCTGACCGCCGAGCAGGTCCGCGCCGAGGTCGACGCGGCACCGTCGCAGACGTCGAACGTCTCGACCGGGTCCTGCGCCGCCTAACGGCCGTACCGCAGGGCGAGGCCGTCCAGGAGCGCCCGCATGCCCGACTCGAAGATGTCGTCGAGCACGAGGTCGTACCCGGTCTCGCCGAGCTCGCGGAGCATCTTCGTGAACACCGGACGGCCGCTGGTCATGGTCCCCATCAGCGGCGCCTGGCGGTCCATCCACTGCTCCTCGGACAGCCCGGACGCGGCCAGCGCGTGCTGCTCGCGTTCGAGGTGGATCGCGAGGCCCTGGACGTGGGTGAAGAACAGCACGTGCAGGTCGCACAGCGTCGCCGCGTCGACGCCGAGCTCGGCCAGCGCCGCCAGCGCCCACTCGCCGTGCATGCCGAGGTTGCGCAGCGGCAGCGGTCGGGTGAGCGGGGCCAGCTGGGCCAGCCACGGGTGCCGTCGGTAGAGCGACCAGAGCGTGCGGCCGCTCAGCGTCAGCCGCTCCCGCCAATCGCCCACCGGGTTCGCGGGGTAGCCGCGTTCGCCGTAGGCGGCGTCGGCCATCAGCAGCACCAGCTCCTCCTTGCCGGTGACGTACCGGTACGGCGCCATGGCCGCGACGCCGAGGCGGGCCGCGATCCCACGCATCGAGAGCGCGGCCAGGCCTTCCGCGTCGGCGACGGCGATGGCGGTCCGCACGATCTGGTCCCGGGTCAGGGTCCGGTGGCCACCGGACCGGCGTTCCCGGCCCGCGACGACCGTGCCGGACCGCGGCTCCGCGCGCACCAGCCCTTCCTGACCCAGCAGGGCCAGCGCCTTGGCCGCGGTCGCCATCGCGACGCCGTGGTCGGTCGCGAGCCGCCGCGTCGAGGGCACCCGCGCGCCCGGCGGGAGCTCGCCGCGGGTGATCCGGCCGCGCAGTTCCTCGGCGATGGCCACGTACTTCACCGCTGCCTCCTGACCTAGTACAGCGGGCTGTCTGTGCTAGCACAGATTTGGCCGTACACCTGCGTGAACCCCACTGTGGGACGCACAAGTGTACGACCCTGGAGGCACCATGCGGAACGTCCTGATCTCCGGCGCCGGCGTCGCCGGCGGCACCCTGGCCTGGTTCCTGGCCCGCGACGGCTGGGCGGTGACCGTCCTCGAGCGCGCACCCGGCCCGCGCACCGGCGGCCAGGCGATCGACGTGCGCGGTGTCGCGCTCGACGTCGTCGACGAGATGGGCCTCGGCGACCGGATGCGCGCGCTGCGCACCCGGATGCGGGGGATGACCGTGGTGGACGGGGAGGGCCGGGAGCTGTTCCGGTCCGAGGAGTTCACCTACAGCAGCGGACGGCTCGACAACGCCGACTTCGAGGTGCTGCGCGACGACGTCGTCGCGATCCTGCAGGAGGCGGCCGACGTCGAGTACGTCTTCGGCGACTCGATCACGGCGCTGACCGAGGAGGCGCACGGCGTGCGCGTCGAGTTCGAACACGGCGGCTTCCGGACGTTCGACCTCGTCGTCGGCGCCGACGGCCTCCACTCGGCCGTGCGGCGGCTCGTCTTCGGGCCGGAGGAGCGGTTCGCCCGTCACCTCGGGCAGTACCTGGCGATCTTCCCGGCGCCCAACTTCCTCGGGCTCGAGGACTGGCAGGTCTGGTTCCGCCACGAGCACACCGGCGGCGTCGCGTACCCCGTGCGGGACAACACCGAGCTGCGCGTGACGCTCGGGTTCGGTTCGGAGCCGCTGCCCCGGCTGACCGTCCCGGAGCAGAAGCGGCTGATCGCCGAACGGCTCGGCGGCGTCGGCTGGGAGGTGCCGAAGCTGCTGGAAGCCATGGCCGGCGCCGACGTCTTCTACTTCGACGCGATGGCCCAGATCCACCTGGACCGCTGGTCGTCCGGGCGCGTGGTGCTCGTCGGGGACGCCGGCTACTGCGCGTCGGCGCTGTCCGGGCAGGGGACGAGCCTCGCGCTCGTCGGCGCGTACGTCCTCGCGCAGGAACTGGGCCGGGCCGGCCACGAGGAGGCGTTCGCGGCCTACGAGCGGCGGATGCGGCCGTTCGTCGCGCTCAACCAGGCGCTGGCGACGGAGAACCCGGAGGGCGGCCCTTCGGAGGAGTCGGTCGATCGCGCGAAGAACGCGATCAGTCTCGCTTGAGGAAGTCCACCAGCGCCGCCGACGTGCGGTCCGGGACTTCGAGGTGGGGGAAGTGCCCGACGCCCGGCCAGAGCTCCGGCTCGGCGTGCGGGCCCGCCCAGCGCACCGACGACGTCGCCGTCTCGGGGAGGATGCAGGTGTCGTCGGCGCCGTGCAGCTGCAACGTCGGCGCCGCGATCCGGGCGCCGACGGCGTCGGTGAACCGGCGGCCTTCGCCGCGGAACTGCGCCCGGAACGCCCACCGGTAGTACTCGAGCGCGCTGTGCGCGACGCCGGGCACGAGCATCGCCCGCCGGAACGCGCCCACGCTGTCGGCGAAGTCCGAAGTGGACCGCCAGTCCTGGCCGGCCCAGCCGCCGAAGAGGTCTTCGACGGCTTGGGCGTCGTCCTTCACGAGCCACTTCTCCGGTGCCACGGGGACCTGGAAGCGGAAGAGGTGCCCGGCCGCGCGTCCTTGGCCGCGCCACGGGCGGACCGACGAGCGCAACGCGAGCGGGTGGGCGGCGCCGATCGCCGTCACCGAGGACACCAGCCGCGGGTGGAGCGCCGCGACCGTCCAGGCGAGCAGGCCGCCCCACGCGTGCCCGACGAGGTGCGCGCGGCGCGCCCCGAGCGACTTGATCAGCCCGCCGACGTCGCCGGCGAGCGTCCAGGCGTCGTAGCCGCGGGGTGGCTTGTCCGAGTCGCCGTAACCGCGGAGGTCGACGGCGACCGCGCGGAACCCGGCGTCGGCGAGCGCCCGCAGCTGGTGGTGCCAGGTCCACCAGAACTCGGCGAACCCGTGGAGCAGCACGACGACGGGCCCGTCGCCGAGCTCGGCGACGTGCAGCCGGATGCCGTTCGCGGAGACGTCGCGGTGGGCCCACGGGCCGTCGAGCCGGACACTCGACGGGTCGGGGGAAGCGGGCAACGCCTCAGTCGCGGGTGGTCGTCAAGTCGTCTTCGGGCGCGCGCTGCGGCTTGAGCGCGGCGGCGGTCTCCTTGACGCTGGCGATGGTCCGCTCGGGGGCCTTGAACTTCTTCACCTTGCGGTAACCGAGGAAGCCGGCTCCGGCCGCGACCAGCACCATCAGGAAGAACACGATGCCGAACGCGATCCAGCGGTAGCGCACCCATTCGGCCAGGCCTTCGGCGGCGAAGAAGAACAGGAAGAACGTGCTGTACAGGAAGACCGTCAGCGCGATCAGGAAGTAGACGGCCCCCTTGAGGCCTTTCTTCACCTCGCCGACCAGTTCGGACTTCGCGAGCTCCATCTCGGCCCTGACCAGGGTCGAGATGTGCTGGGTCGCGTCGCCGACCAGCCGGCCGAGCGACTGGTCGCCGGGGACGTCGTTCGCGGAGGACAGCGGGAGGTAAGGCACGGCCCCCACGCCGTCGGGGCCGGTGCGTTCGTGCTTGGGGCTGCTCACCGGGTCATCGTGCCATGTGTCCGGAAACTGGGCGCGGCGGCGTCACAGTGTGTCGGAGATTCGGGCGTGCACTTTGCTGCGGCGGAGTAGCAGGGCCGCCGCCAGCAGGGACGCCACGGCGGACGCGATCAACACCGCGGCCTTCGCCAGCTCGCTCGTCTCCTCGGGCAACGCGAGCTCCGCGATCAGCAGGCTGACCGTGAACCCGACCCCGCCGAGCACGGACAACGCGGCCAGGTCGCGCCAGCTCATCCCGCGTGGCTTCTCCGCCGCGCGCAGCTTCACGGCGAGCAGGCTGGCGCCCAGGATGCCGACGAACTTGCCGCCGACCAGGCCGACGAGCACCGCGAGCGGCAACGCCGTCGTGAACACCGCGCCCAGCGCGGCGCCGTTGACCGAGATGCCGGCCGCGAACAACGCGAACACCGGCACGGCCACCGCCGCCGACCACGGCTGGAGCCGGTGCTCGAGCCGCAGCGCCGGCGCCTCGGCCTCGCCTTCGTCGGCGCGGACGCGGGTGAGCAGGCCGAGCGCGACGCCGGCGATCGTCGCGTGGATGCCCGCCGAGTGCACCGCGACCCAGGTGAGCAGCGCCAGCGGCACGTAGATCCACGGCGTCCGGACCCGCTTGTGCTGCAGGAACGCGTAGAGCGCGAGCGCCACGACGGCGACGGCCATGGCGACCAGGTCGAAGCCGGTCGTGAACAGCAGGGCGATGACGAGGATCGCGCCGAGGTCGTCCACCACGGCCAGCGACAGCAGGAAGACCCGCGCGCTCGAGGGCAGGTTCGACGCGGTCAGCGCGAGCACGCCGAGCGCGAACGCGATGTCCGTGGCCACCGGGATGGCCCAGGCGCGTTCGATGCCCGGCGTCCCCCAGCCGACGGACAGCGCGACGAGCGCGGGCACGATCATGCCGCCCAGCGCGGCCACGACCGGCAGGATCGCCTGCTTGAACCGGGACAGCTCACCGATGACGAGCTCGCGCTTGAGCTCCAGCCCGGCGACGAAGAAGAACAGGGCGAGGAAGCCGTCCTTGGCCCAGTCGCCGAGCGTCAAGTTCAGGTGCAGGAACTCCGGGCCGATCCGGAACTCGCGCAGGGCGTGGTAGCTGTCTCGCAGCGGCGAGTTGGCCCAGAGCAGGGCGACCGCGGTCGCGCCGAGCAGGATCAGGCCGCCGGTCGTCTCGGTGCGCAGGTAGCGGGCGAAGTCACTGAGCGGGCGGGTCATCGGGGCGGCTCCTGGGGTCGCTGATCACTGTTGCCGACCAGACTTCCCGGCGCACCTTTGACGGTATTTTAATACTCTTTGTCACGGATCGTTATGGCCACCGCCACACGGGGTGGCGGTGGTGGGTCACGCGGTGTCCTCATAGCATGCCAAGCGACAACGAAGTCCGAGACAAAGGAAGACAGAGTTGTGAGCACCTCCACCGAGGTCCAGCAGGACACGAGGTTCTTCGGGCACCCACGAGGACTGGCGAACCTCTTCGGCGTCGAGATGTGGGAGCGCTTCTCCTTCTACGGGATGCTCGGCATCCTCCCCATCTACCTCTACTACCAGGCCGACCAGGGCGGTCTCGGCCTCGCGCAGGAGTCCGCGCTCGGCATCGTCGGCGCGTACGGCGGCCTGGTCTACCTGTCGGCGGTCGTCGGTGCGTGGGTGGCCGACCGGCTGCTCGGCTCCGAACGGACGTTGTTTTACAGCGCCGTCCTGATCATGGTCGGCCACATCAGCCTGGCGCTGCTGCCGGGCCTGACCGGGATCGGCGTCGGCCTGGTGTGCGTCGCGATCGGCAGCGGTGGGCTGAAGTCCAACGCGACGGCGATCGTCGGCACGCTCTACGCCGAAGGCGACGAGCGACGCGACGCCGGCTTCACGATCTTCTACATGGGCGTCAACCTCGGCGCCTTCGTCGGCCCGCTGCTGACCGGGCTCGCGCAGACCGCGGTCGGCTTCCACCTCGGCTTCGGCCTGGCCGCGATCGGCATGGCGCTGGGCCTGATCCAGTACACGCTCGGCCGCAAGAACCTCGGCGACAAGGCCAAGGAGGTGCCGAACCCGCTGCCGTCGTCGCAGCGCCTGCTGGCGATCGCGGCCGCGGTGCTGCTGGTCGCCGCCATCGTCGTGCTGGTGACGACCGGCGTGGTCAACCCGGGCAACCTCGCCGACGTCGTCGTGTGGGTGGTCGCCGTGATCTCGGTGATCTACTTCCTCGTCATCCTGACCAGCCGCAAGATCAGCGGCGTCGAGCGCAGCCGGGTGTTCTCGTTCATCCCGATGTTCATCGCCAGCGCCGCGTTCTTCTCGCTGTACCAGCAGCAGTTCACGGTCGTCGCGGCCTACACCGACCAGCGGCTGAACCGGAGCCTGTTCGGCTGGGAGATGCCGGTGTCCTGGGTCAACTCGATCAACCCGGTGTTCATCATCGTGTTCGCGCCGATCCTCGCGGCGCTGTGGACGAAGCTCGGCGACCGGCAGCCGTCGACGCCGATGAAGTTCGTCATCGGCACGGTGCTGATGGGGTGCGCGTTCCTGCTGTTCCTGCCGATGGTGGGCAGCGGCAAGAACGCCAGCCCGCTGCTGGCCATGGTCGGCATCCTGTTCGTCTTCACGATCGCCGAGCTGTGCCTGTCACCGGTCGGGCTGTCGCTGTCGACGAAGCTGGCGCCGGAAGCGTTCCGGACGCAGATGGTCGCGCTGAACTTCCTGTCGATCTCCCTGGGCACGGCGATGTCCGGCAAGCTCGCCGAGTACTACACGGTCGACGACGAAGCGCCGTACTTCAGCACGGTCGGCGGGGTCGCGATCGGGGTCGGCGTGCTGCTGTTCCTGGCCATCCCCTTCATCCGCAAGCTGATGAAGGGCGTCCACTAGCTAGCCGACGGTGACCCCGAAGAGCACCCCGACGAAGTAGGTGACGACCATGGTGAGGGCGCCGACCCCGACGTTGCGCAGGATCGCGCGCCCCACCTTGGCGTCCCCGAGCCGCGCGCTGAGCCACCCGGTCAGCGTGAGGCCGACGACGACCGCGGCCGCGCACGCCCACACCCGCAGCGAGACGCCGGCCCAGGCGATGGAGAGGATCGGCAGCAGCGCGCCGACCGAGAACGCGATGAGCGACGCCCACGCGGCCTGCCACGGACTGGTCAGGTTGTCGGGGTCGATGCCGAGCTCGGCCTCCGCGTGCGCCTGCAGCGCGTCCTTTTCGGTCAGCTCCCGCGCGACGCGGCTCGCGAGCTCCGGCGAAAGCCCCTTGTTCTCGTAGATCCCGGCGAGCTCGCGCTCCTCGGCCTCCGGCATCGTCTTGAGCTCTTGCTTTTCGAGCCGGAGCAAGGCCTGTTCGGTGTCGCGCTGGGTGCTCACGGAGACGTATTCCCCGCCGGCCATGGAAAAGGCCCCGGCGACGAGCCCGGCGATTCCGGCGGTGAGGATCGTCGTGCTTTCCGTGGTCGCCCCCGCGACCCCGACGACGATCCCGGCGACGGACACGATCCCGTCGTTCGCCCCGAGAACCCCGGCCCGCAGCCAGTTCAGCTTCCCGCCCACGCCCTGGTGCGGTTCGTGGGCGTGCCCCACGGCGTCGCCGTCGATCGTTTCGGTCACCGGACAAGTGAAACACGAACGGGGAATCGTGGCGAGACTTGTTCTTTTTGTCAGGTACGCCTAATTAACGCGTGCCTTGCCTAAGTCGGTCCTGTGTGGACTCTCAGCGATCCTGGGTCATCATGGTCGGATGGACGAGCAGGTTTGGCAGCCGCTGCGCACGGTGGAGGGCCTCCCGATCACCGGCGGCGAAGGCCGGTTCCGGCTGCTGGAGACGGCACCGGGCGGCCTGGCGTACTTGATCCACTACCCGGCGGGCGTGGCTTCGCCCCCGCACACGCACGACCACGACTCGATCGTGTACGTCCTGTCGGGCCGCCTGCGCGGCGAGGTGGACGGCGTGGAGTCGGAGCTGGAACCAGGCGATTCGGCGGTGCACCCCCGCGGGGTCGTCCACCACGTGGAAGCGCTGACGGATGCGATGTGGGTGGAGTTCAAGTCCCCGCTGCCGGAGCGGCCGCCGATCGCCTGACCCGGGCATGCTGGACCTCGTGATCGACGAGTTTGCGAAACAGTACCTGCACAGTGACCTGCGAGAGATCCGCGAGGCGATGCTGGGGAAGCTCGACGGGCTTTCCGAGTACGACGTCCGCCGTCCCCTGACCACGACCGGGACGAACCTCCTCGGCCTGGTCAAGCACCTGTCGGTGACGGAGGCCCGGTACTTCGGCGAGGTTTTCGACCGGCCGTCCCCCGAGCCCGTCCCCCGGTGGGACGACCTCGGCCGGCGCGGGACCGACATGTGGGCGACCGAGCACGAGACGCGCGAGGAGATCACCGGCCGCTACCGGCGCGCCTGGGCGCACTCCGACGCGACCATCACCGCGCTCGCCATCGACTCGCCCGGCCACGTGCCGTGGTGGCCGCGTCCGGACGTACTGCTGTTCACCATCCTGGTCCACGTGCTCACCGAGACCAGCCGGCACGCCGGGCACGCCGACATCCTGCGGGAACAGCTGGACGGCGAGGTCGAGGTGGCGGGGCGGGACGCGGCCTTCTGGGACCACCGGCGAGCGGAGGTCGAACGGGCGGCCCGGGCCGCGGCCGGATAGCGGAAACGCCCGGCCCCGCGCGAAGCGGACCCGGGCGTCTCCTGGAAAAAAGCTCAGGCGTCCAGCTCGGCGAGGGCCTGCTTGGCCTTCTCGAGCTCGGCCTCCAGCGCCGCGACCTTCGCCGCCTGCGCTTCGCGGGCCTGGTTGATCACCTCGTCGATCGGGCCGGACAGTTCGCTGTGCAGCTCCTTCGCCGCACGCGAGACCGCCGCCGCCGGGATCTCGAGGCCCTTCGCGACCCACTTGGAGCCGTTCTTCAGCTCGGCCTGCCACTCGCCGTCGGCGGTGCCGGTGACCGTCAGGATCAGTTCGACCGTGCGGGTCTTCTTCGCCGTCGACGCCGTCGCCGCGCCCTTGGGGCGGCCGCGCTTGGGCTTGGGGGCCTCTTCCTCGGCCGGCTCGGGCGAGCCTTCCGAAGCGGAGGGGGACGCGGACTCGGTGACGGTCGCCTCGTCGGTGGCAACGGCCGGCGCCTCGGTGGTGGCCGAAGCCGTTTCCTCGTCGTGCGTCAGGACATCCACGGTCATCGTCGTGTCGTCTCCTTGCCCGGGAAGTGGGTGTGGTTCGCGGCACAGTGTAGAACATGCGTTCGACGCGCGCCGCTCGGGGGTTCCATGACAGAGCCCTCCCGGCGCGAAGCCGGAAGGGCTCTGACGGGGAGAACGCTAGCTCACTCCTCGGACTTGCCCGACTTCAGGCCCGACGAGATCAGGTCCATCACCGACGAGTCGGCCAGCGTGGTGACGTCGCCGACCTGCCGGTTCTCCGCGACGTCGCGCAGGAGCCGGCGCATGATCTTGCCCGAGCGCGTCTTCGGCAGCTCCGGCACGACCATGATCTGCCGCGGCTTCGCGATCGGCCCGATCTCCTTCGCGACGTGGTTGCGCAGCGCCTGGATGGCCTCCTCGCCGCCGTCGACCGCGTTGCCGCGCAGGATCACGAACGCCACGATGCCCTGGCCCGTCGTCGGGTCGGTCGCGCCGACGACCGCGGCCTCGGCCACCGTCGGGTGCGAAACCAGCGCCGACTCGACCTCGGTCGTCGAGATGCGGTGGCCGGACACGTTCATCACGTCGTCGACGCGGCCCAGCAGCCAGACGTCACCGTCGTTGTCGTACTTCGCGCCGTCGCCGGCGAAGTAGAAGCCCTGGTCCTTGAAGCGCGACCAGTACGTGTCGCGGAAGCGCTCCTCGTCGCCCCAGACCCCGCGCAGCATCGACGGCCACGGCTTGTCGAGCACCAGGTACCCGCCGCCGCCGTGCCCGACCTCGGTGCCGGTGTCGTCGACGACCTTCGCGGAGATGCCCGGCAGCGCCTTCTGCGCCGAACCCGGCTTGGTGGACGTGACGCCCGGCAGCGGCGAGATCATGATCGCGCCGGTCTCGGTCTGCCACCACGTGTCGACGATCGGCGCCTTGCCCGCGCCGATGTTCTCGCGGTACCAGATCCACGCCTCGGGGTTGATCGGCTCGCCGACCGAACCCAGCACGCGCAGCGACGAGAGGTCGTACTTCTCCGGGATTTCCGCGCCCCACTTCATGAAGGTGCGGATCAGCGTCGGCGCCGTGTAGTAGAGGGAGACCTTGTACTTCTGGACGATCTCCCAGTGCCGCCCCTCGTGCGGGGTGTTCGGCGTGCCTTCGTAGACGACCTGCGTGACGCGGTTCGCCAGCGGGCCGTAGACGATGTAGCTGTGGCCGGTGATCCAGCCGATGTCGGCGGTGCACCAGTAGACGTCCTCGCCGGCCTTGTGGTCGAAGACGTTGTGGTGCGTGTACGCCGTCTGCGTCAGGTAGCCACCCGACGTGTGGAGAATGCCCTTCGGCTTCCCGGTCGTCCCGGACGTGTAGAGGATGAACAGCGGGTGCTCGCTGTCGAACGCCTCGGGAGTGTGCTCTTCGGACTGTCCGTCGACGAGCTCGTGCCACCACAGGTCGCGGCCGTCGGTCCACGGGACGTCGCCCTCGAGCTTCTCGCCGGTGCGCTTCACGACGATGACCTTCTCGACGGTTTCGGCGCCTTCGAGCGCTTCGTCGACATTGGCCTTCATCGGCGCGGCCTTGCCGCGGCGGAACTGGCCGTCGGAGGTGATCACGACCTTCGCGGCGGCGTCGTCGACGCGGGCCCGCAGCGCCGTCGGCGAGAAGCCGCCGAAGACGACGTTGTGCAGCGCGCCGATCCGCGCGCACGCGAGCATCGCGAAGATGGCCTCGGGGACCATCTGCAGCTGGATCGCCACGACGTCGCCCGCGTTCACGCCCAGCGACGCGAGTGCGTTGGCGGCCTTGGAAACCTCGGTCTTCAGCTCGGCGTAGGTGATGTCCCGGGTGTCACCCGGCTCGCCGACCCAGTGGATCGCGACCTGGTCGCCGTGGCCGGACTCGACGTGCCGGTCGACGCAGTTGTAGGCGACGTTCAGCTTGCCGCCGACGAACCACTTCGCGAACGGCGCATTGGTCCAGTCCAGTACCGTGGTCCACTTCGTGTCCCACGTGAGCCGCTCGGCCTGCTTGGCCCAGAACGCTTCGCGATCGGCGTCGGCCTCGGCGTAGAGGTCGGCCTTCGCGTTGGCCTGGCCAGCGAATTCGTCGCTGGGCGGGAAGGTGCGGCTCTCGGTGAGCAGGTTGTCCAGTGCTGGGGACTGCTCGGTCATGGTTGCAAGGCCTCCTGTAGTGCGCCGAAACGACGGCTAGCGGCACGCTAGCGACGTTAGTCCGCCTTGTAAAAGGTTGCACCCACGTTGCCCCGCCGTTTCACCGAGGCAGGCGAGCCGCGGTGACTAAGCGTTCGTTCAGCCGGGCCTTGGCGGCCGGCCATTCCGGCGCCACCATCGAATAGGTGACGGTGTCGCGCGACGAGCCGTCCGGCCGGATCCGGTGCGCCCGCAGGATACCTTCGCGAAGCGCGCCGAGCCGTTCGATGGCGCGTTGCGAGCGCAGGTTCCGGATGTCGGTCTCCCAGGAGACCCGTTGCGCGTCAAGGGTTTCGAACGCGTGCTGGAGCAGCAGCAGCTTCGACTCGGTGTTCAGCCCGGTGCGCTGCCAGTCTGCGCCGATCCACGTGTGCCCGATCGAGAGGATCCGGTGCTGCTCGACGACCTGGTAGTACGACGTCGTCCCGGCGACCCGGCCGGAGGTGACGTCGATCTGCGCGAAGGCCCGCCGCGCGGGGTCGGCGAGGGCCTGCTCGACCATCCGCTGGGCCGCCGGAAGATCCCCCGGCTGACGGATGCTCAGCCAGGCCCAGATGCCCGGGTCGGTGCCCGCTTCGAGGAGGCCCTCGGCGTGCCCGTGTGTCAGCGGCTCCAGGCGGACGTGCTCGCCGGCCAGCGTCGGTTGCGTGTTCCAGTCGCTCACGTGATCACCGTAAGGCCGGCAATGGCTGTCTCGGATAGCCAATTTTCAAGCATCTTCACAGGCCACTTCGGCGTTGCCTATGCTCGGCTGACCACGACGAAGGGCGAGATCGATGGCCGAAGAGCGCGAAGAGCTGAGCTGGGAGCTGTTCGGCACCGCGAGCCGTGAACTGGCTCACACCATCGCCGACGACGGCTTCGCGCCGGACCTCATCCTCTCCATCGCCCGCGGCGGCCTCTTCGTCGCCGGCGCGCTCGGTTACGCGCTCGACGTGAAGAACCTGCACGTGATGAACGTCGAGTTCTACACCGGCGTCGACCAGCGCCTCGACCTGCCGGTGATGCTGCCGCCGGTGCCCAACGTCGTCGACCTGACGAGCAAGAAGGTGCTGATCGCCGACGACGTCGCCGACACCGGCGCCACCCTCAAGCTCGTCCGCGACTACTGCCTCGACCACGTCGCCGAGGTGCGCTCGGCCGTCGTCTACGAAAAACCGCACTCGACGGTGAAGTGCGAGTACGTCTGGCGGCACACCGACCGCTGGATCAACTTCCCGTGGTCGGTGCTGCCGCCCGTGGTCTCCCGAGAAGGCCAGGTGCTCGATGCCTGATCCGCTCAAGCCCCTCCTCGACCTCGAAGGCGTCGCCGCGGCGGCGAAGTCCGCGCAGGACGCCGTCTTCAAGGTGCACCGCCTGCCCGCCAACCTCCGCGGCGGCGCGGCGACGGCGGCCGAAGCGTCGGTGCGCGCCGCGCGTGCGTCCGCCGGCATCGAGGGCGCGAACCCGGAACTACCTCTTGACGGCGCGGTGGCGGACCCGGTCCTCGCCGGCGCGCTGCGCGTCGCCGAGACGTTGGAGACGCTCCTCCCGACGTGGCGCCGCGCGCCGCTGCAAGCGTTGGCCCGCCTGCACGTCCTCGCCGCGGCGGACCTCGTCGACGACCTGGACGCGTTGGGGCGCCCGCATTCCGGCGGCGGCCGGCTCGAGCTGCTGGCCCAGCTGGTGACCGGCGCGACGTCGGTCCCGGGCCCGGTGCTGACGGCGGTCGTGCACGGGGAACTGCTGGCGCTCAAGCCGTTCGGCAGCGCGGACGGCGTCGTCGCGCGGGCGGCCGCCCGGCTGACGATGGTCGCGACCGGTCTGGACCCGAAGGCGCTGAGCGTCCCCGAAGTGGCGTTCTTCCGGCGGGTCCCGCGCTATCTCGAAACCGCGGAAGGTTTCGCGAGCGGGAAACCCGAAGCGGTGCGCGAGTGGCTGCTCTTCTGCTGCGAAGCGTTCGAAGCGGGTGCGCGCGAAGCGAAGAGCATTTCGGACGCGGCTTCTTAAGTGGTCAGTTTCGCCGCCCACTTCTCTTCGATCCGCCCGAACCGCCACACCGCGAGCGCGACGACCCACGTCAGCACGAACAGCCCGACGATCCCGAACCCGACGTAGTCCAGGTCCACCGACGCGATCGCGGCCAGCGGTCCCGAGGTGATGTCCAGCTTCTCGGCGAGGATCGACACGAGCTCGATCGTGCCGATGACGAACGCGACGGCGACCGACAACGTCGTCACCGTGATGTTGTAGAAGATCTTGCGCACCGGCTTCGCGAACGCCCAGCCGTAGGCGAAGTTCATGAAGCAGCCGTCCACGGTGTCGAAGAGGCTCATCCCGGCGGCGAACAGGATCGGCAGCACGAGGATCGCGTACCAGGGGAGGGCGAACGTGGCGGCGCCGGCGGCGAGCACCAGCAGGCCGATCTCGGTCGCGGTGTCGAAGCCCAGGCCGAACAGCAGGCCGACGGGGTAGATGTGCCACGGCTTCCGCACGGACTTCGTCGCGCCGCGCAGCAGCCGGTTCATGACACCGCGGTTGTCCAGCTGGTGCTCCAGCGCGGCTTCGTCGAACTCGCCGTGGCGCATCCGCTTGAACACCCGCAGGATGCCGATCAGCACGACGAGGTTGAGGATCGCGATCACGTACAGGAACACGCCGGACACCGACGTCCCGATGAGGCCGGTGGCGGTGTGCAACGCCGAGGAGTCGTCCTCGACCTGCCCGGCCAGCGCGCGGACACCGAGGGAGAGCAACAGGCACAGCGCGAAGACGATCGTCGAGTGCCCGAGGGAGAACCAGAAGCCGACCGACAGCGGCCGCTGGCCGTCGGCCATCAGCTTGCGGGTCGTGTTGTCGATCGCGGCGATGTGGTCGGCGTCGAAGGCGTGGCGCATGCCGAGCGTGAAGGCCGTGACGCCGAGGCCGATCCCGAAGACGCCGGACGCGCCCAGCGCGTAGTGCCGGGGTGCGACGAAGACCGCCAGCACCACCCAGCCCACGACGTTGAGCAGCAGGACGAACCCCGCCATCCCGCCGATCGACACCCACTCGCGGCGCGAAAGGCCACGCCGCGAGTCCTCTTCCGTGCCCGCCATCGCCCACCAGCCTTCCTCATCTGAGAGGTTAGACAGGTGAACAGATGAACGGCAATGCGTCCTAGCTAGCGCGCACGCGCACCATGTCCAGCGCCTTGCGAACGTGTCCGCCGGCGGTGTGCAACGCCTTGGCCGCGCTCGTGACGTCGGTGCCCGAAAGCAGGTGCACCAGCGCCACCTTGAGGTCGCCCCCGGCCTCGGTGAGCGCGTCCGAGCAGTCCGCCATCGTCATGCCAGTGGCTTCCTGCAGGATCCGGATGGTCCGGCCGCGCAGCTTCGCGTTCGTCGCCCGCATGCTGACCATCAGGTTGGAGTAGGTCCGGCCCAGCTTGATCATCGTCGCCGTCGAGAACGACGTGAGGATCATCTTCTGCGCCGTGCCCGCCTTCATCCGGGTCGACCCGGCGATCGCCTCCGGACCGGTGTCGACGGCGATGAGCACGTCGACGCCCGCCGGCTTGGCGGCCCGCGCGTTGCCCGACACCAGGCCGGTGTGCGCGCCCTGGCGCTGGGCCGCGAGCAGCGCACCCAAGACGTACGGCGTCCTGCCCGACGCCGTCAGCCCCAGCACGAAGTCGCCCGGCTGGACCATGGCGGCCATCTCGGCCGCGCCGGCCCCGTCGTCGTCCTCCGCGTTTTCGACGGCCTGGCGCAGCGCGCGCTCGCCACCGGCGTGGTGCGCGATGAACCAGTCGGCCGGCACGTTGAACGTCGGCACCAGCTCGGCCGCGTCCAGCGTGGCTAGGCGTCCGGACGTCCCCGCACCGACGTAGTGCACCCGGCCACCGGCCCGCAGGGCGTCGACCGCGTAGTCCACCGCACGGGCCACCTGCGGCAGCACCTCGGCCACGGCGCCGGCGACCGTGCGGTCCTCGGCGTTGATCGCACCCAGGATCCCCGCGGTGGACATCAGGTCGATGTCCGTGGTGCGGGGATTGCGGGTCTCGGTCGGCGAATCGACGTGCACCGCCTGCACGGGGACGGTCATCATGCGCCTCACATTTTCTCCGGTCACTACTTGCCGGTTTCCCGCGGACGGCGACGACCGTCCGGCCTGACCCCCAGGCGGTGCGAGCCGACCGCGTCCCTGGTGGCGTCCAGGGCGTTGACCGACGCGTCCATGTGCCGCTGCGCGACGCCGATGAACAGGCAGTCGATGACGGTGAGCTGGGCGATGCGGCTCGCCGTCGCCCCCGAACGGAACGTGGTTTCCCGTGCCGCGGTCGTCAAAACGTAGTCGGCGACCTCGGTGATCGGGGACCGCGGGAAGTTCGTCACGGCGATGGTGATCGCGCCGTGCTCCCGGGCCACCCGCAGCGCCTCGACGGTGTCGGTGGTCGCGCCGGTGTGCGAGACGCCGATCGCGACGTCGCCCGGGCTCAGCACCGCGGCCGAGGTCAGCATGATGTGCGTGTCCGACCACGCGAAGCACACGCGGCCGATGCGGTGCAGCTTCTGCTGCAGGTCCGCGGCGACGAAGGCGCTGGCGCCCACGCCGTAGACGTCCGCGCGGCCGGCGCTCGCGACGACCTCGATCACGCGCTCCAGCGTGGCGACGTCGAGCTGGTCGGCCGTCTCTTCGACCGCGCGGGCGTCGGCGAAGCTGACCTTGCCGATCACGGCGGCCAGGTCGTCCTCCGGGCCGATCTCGCCGCCGAGATTGCGCGTGGTGCGCGCCTCGGTGCGGGCGGTGTCCGCGGCCAGCGCGATGCGCAGCTGCGGGTACCCGCCGACGCCGACGGCCTTGCAGAAGCGCGTCACCGTCGTCTCACTCGTGTTGGCGGCCAGGGCCACCTCGGTGATGCTGCGTCTCGCGACGTGCGCGGGATCCTCCAGCACGACCTTCGCCACGCGCTGCTCGGCGCGGGCCAGGCCGGGGAGCAACGACCGAATGCGCACCAGCGGGCTGGAGTCCGCGTCCCGTGCGGCCATCTGGACCGATACGGGCTCGGACGGTGCCGTGCCGACTACGGATTCGGTATCATTCACCGTCGGAAAGTTACTAACCGTTGGCATCTGCGACAAGGCTACCCACACCCTTCAGTCCTATCGCAACCCATCCGTGTCTGCGGATCTGGATTTGCGATTAATCACTGACCAGAAAGTCGCCAACCAGGTCGGTCTTGTTAACGAGGTCAAGCTAACGACTTGGCAACTTAGTGTCGCGGTGCAAGCGGCAAGCGGACGGTAAACTCGGGCTGGTGGTCGACGTTCGGCGACAGATCGCTCACCGAGCGCTCAACTGCCAACCCTCCGCGACGAAAGCGGCCGGGTTTCGTTCACCGTCGAGGAGTGATCGGCCGCTCTCGGTGACTTTCACACCGTCGACCGAAACTCCGCGTCCCGTGTAGTTCGGATCGGTGCTGTAACGCCAGCGGAGGCTGATCGAGGCCGCGTGCGGCAGCGTCCCGATGACCTTCCACCAGGCACGGTGGCCGTGTCCGGAGAGCGACGTCACGCTTCCGGAGGGTGCCCCCGGTCCGGATACCGATACGGCGATCGGTTGCCAGTTCACCCCGTCGGTGCTGGCTTGCAGCTGAAGTGGATCAGTCGGGCCTTCGGTGTCCACGAAAGCGTAGAACGAGACGCGGGCTTGATCGCTCTCCGTGGTAAAAGGCCGAGTACTCAGCGTGGCGACGCTCGCATTACCCAGCGTGCTCGCCCAGGCGTCCTTCCCGACCGCCGGCCGCACCGCCATGGCCCTGGCCAGCGACGTCGCCCACACCTGGCGGGCGGTGTTGATCGAGCCCCAGCCGCGGCTCGGGTGCACCCGGTTGGTCAGCAGGATCGCGAAGGAACGCGACTCCGGGTCGATGACCAGCGTCGTCCCGGTGAAGCCGGTGTGGCCCGCGGTGACCGGCGACGCCAGCGCGCCCATGTACCAGGGCTGGTCGAGCTCGAAGCCCAAGCCGTGCGCGTCGTCCGGGAACTGCTGGTTGTAGTTCGTCAGCATCATCTGCCGCACGGTCTCTTCGCCCAGGATCCGGTGCCCGCGGTAGCTGCCGCCGTTGAGCATCGTCTGGGCGAGGGTGGCCATGTCGCCGGCGGTGCTGAACACCCCGGCGTGCCCGGCGACGCCGCCGAGCGACCACGCGTTCTCGTCGTGCACGCTGCCGCGGACCATCCCGCGCGGCGGGTTCGCCTCGAACTCCGTCGCGGCGATCCGGTTCAGCTTCGACGCGGGCGGGTTGTACCCGGTGTCGACCATTCCGAGCGGCGCGGTGATCCGGTCGTGGACGACCTTGTCGAGGGTCTGCCCGGTCAGCTTCTCGACGATGAAGCCGAGCGTGAGCAGGTTGATGTCGGAGTAGAGGTACGTCGTGCCCGGCTTGTTCTTCAGCGGGCTGTCGAGCACGGCCTGGCGGCGCGACGGGATGTCCGGGTAGCCGGCCCAGAGCGAGGGGATCGGGTCGGCGTCGAACCCGGAGACGTGCGTGAGCAGCATCTTGACCGTGATGGCCGCTTTGTCGCCGGTGGCGAACTCGGGGAAGAAGCGGGACACCGGGGTGTCGATGGTCAGCTGCCCGCGCTCGACGAGCTGCAGGACGGCGATCGACGTGAACAGCTTCGAGATCGAAGCCATGTCGAAGATCGTGTCGTTCTTCATGGGGACCTGCTGGTCGGCGGGCAGTTCGGTGCCCGCGGCGTCGGCGTACCGCAGCGCGCCGCCGACCGCGTACCGGTCGACGACGACGCCGTCGTGCGCCAGCAGGCCCACCGCGCCGGAGAAGTGCGGGTGCCCGGTGGCGTCCGGCTTGGTCCAGCTCGCCAGGAAGTCCTCGGCCGCCTTCATCGGCGCCGGGTCGAGGCCCACTTGCTGCGGGGGTCCGGCGCGCAGGGTCGTCCACGCCGGGGCGAACCCCCGCTGCGGCCGGTCGAAACGGCCGGCGTCGTGGTGTCCCGTGATGGCGCTGGCTCCCGAATCCGACACGGTCAACGTGGTCAGCGCGACCAGCACTCCGGCGGCCGCGGCGAGGACCTTCCTAGCACGCACGAGCTTCCCCCTCAGCGGTAGAGCAGGTAGTGGCGACGTCTGCGGTCGAACTCGGCGAGCTCGGCCCGCCAGGCCCCGGTGACCTCGTCGACGCCCGCCCCGGCGTCGACCATGGTGCGCAGCCGGTCGGAGCCGGAGAGCTTGTCGATGTAGTTGTCCGGGCGCCACGCGAAGACGTCCGGGTGCAGCGCCTTCGCCGTGACGAGCATGGCGACCGCGGTCCGGATCGCGTCGAAGGCCCGTGGGTCGCTCACGCTCAGCTGCACGCCACCGCAGGTCTGGTTGACGAACTTGCTGAACGTCGGCACGAAGTAGGTCTCGCGGAACTTCGCGCCCGGCAGCGCGAGGTCCTCGAGCTTCTCCCGCCAGCGCCAGTCGAGCCCGGGCGCGCCGATGATCTCGAACGGCCGGGTCGTCCCGCGGCCTTCGGAGAACACGGTGCCCTCGAACATCCCGGTGCCCGGGTAGACGAGCGCGGTGTCCGGGGTCGGCATGTTCGGGCTCGGCAGCACCCAGTTCAGCCCGGTCTGCGCGAAGAGCGTGTCGCGCTGCCAGCCGCGGACCTGGACGACTTCGAGGCGATCCAGCTGCACGCCGTCGCCGGGCAGGAACTCCTCGGCGAAGTAGCGCGCCAGCTCACCCGCGGTCATGCCGTGCTGCTGGACGATCGGCTTCCTGCCGATCCCCGAGGAGAACTTCGGGTCGAGCAGCGGGCCGGCCGCCCGGCCGCCGATCGGGTTCGGCCGGTCGAGCACGACGAAAGCGGCCTTGACCTGCGCCGCGGCCACCATCGCCGTGTAGAGCGACCAGATGTAGGTGTAGAAGCGCGCGCCCACGTCGGCGATGTCGAACACCACCGTGTCGACGCCCGCCTTGGTGAACAGCGAAGCGAGCTTCGTCGCGTCGACGCCATACGCGTCGTACACCGGGACACCCGTGCGAGGGTCGGTGTAGTCGCCTTCGGAGCCGCCGGCCTGCGCGCTGCCGCGGAAGCCGTGCTCGGGCCCGAAGGCCGCGACCGGCTTGACGCCGGCCGCGACCATCGAGTCGACGATGTGGTCGCCGTTGAGTAGCACGCCGGTGGGGTTCGACAGCACCCCGAGCTTGCGGCCCTTGAGCGGCCGCCAGCCCTGCGCGGCCAGCTGCTCCGCACCGGTGAGCACCCGTCCGTGGTTCTGTTCGGCTTGCGCCGGCTGCTCCGGCTGGGCACCCGCGACGGCCGAGCCGCCCGCCAGGACCGGGACGGCGGCCGCGCTCGCGCCCAGGAAGTGGCGCCGGTTGAGCGTCACCAGGTCAGCCCGTGGCCGAACGGGTACTTGACCGTGGTCAGGTCGGCGCCCGCCGGGATGTCGACCGGCAGCTTCCCGACCGGCTTCGTCTCGCCGAGCACCACCTTGGCCAGCGCTTCGAGAGTCGGCGTGATGTAGCCGTAGGTGGCCAGCCACGTCTTGACGGTGCTCGGGTAGCCGGCGTCGTACGGGATCTGCGCGGCGACCGCGACGACCGGTTTCGCGGTGGCCTGCAGGGCGTCGAGCAGCTTGGTCTGCAGCGGGAAGGCGGCGATGTTGTTGGTCAGCACGACGACCAGGTCGGTGTTCTTGGCGTTCGCGACCGCCTGCGCGATCTGCGCGTCCGTCGGGGCCTGGCCGGTCTGGTAGGCGGTCGCGGCCGTACCGTGCGCGGTCAGCTTCTGGGCGAGGGTCGCGGTGGTCGAGACACCCCAGCCGGTGACGAGCGCGGTCGCGGGCTTCTGCTTGAGCGGCAGCACCCCGGCGTCGTTCGCTACGGCCGTGATCCCGCGGTCGGCGATGTCCTGCGCGGTGGCGAGGCTCGCCGGGATGCCCACGGTCTTCATGACGCGGTTCGTGTCGACGAACGGCGAGAACAGGATGCCGCGCTTGAACTTCAGCTTCAGCACGCGCAGCACGCTCTGGTCGATCCGCTGCACCGGGATGTCGCCGGTCTTCACAGCGGTGAGCACCGAGTTGATGGCGAGGTCGAGGTGCACCGGCATGAGCAGCTGGTCGATGCCGGCCTTCAGCGCGAGCACCGGGATCTCGGCGTCGCTGTGCAGCTGGCGCACGCCCTGCATCTCGAGGGCGTCGGTGACGACGACCCCGTTGTACCCGAGCTCGTTGCGCAGCTTGCCGGTGATGATCGGCTTCGACAGCGTCGCGGGTTCGAGCGACGGGTCGAGGCTGGGGAACTGGATGTGCGCGCTCATGATCGAGTCGACACCGGCCGCGATGGCGGCCTTGAACGGCGGCACGTCGGTGGCCCGCCACTGCGCCTCGGTGCTGTCGATCCGCGGCAGCCCGGTGTGGCTGTCGGTCGGCGCGGCGCCGTGCCCCGGGAAGTGCTTGCTGGTCGCGGCCACGGACTTCTGGAAGCCCTTGAGCTCGGCGGTGACGAAGTCACTGGCCAGCCCGGGCTGGCCGGCGAAGGACCGCACGCCGATGACCGGGTTGGCGGGGTTCGAGTTGACGTCCGAATCGGGCGCGAAGTCCTGGTTGATCCCGACGGCCCGCAGTTCCTGGCCGAGGATGGTGGCGGCCTTCGTCGCCCGCCCGGTGTCCCGCCCGGCGGAGATGGCCATGGCGTTCGGGAACTCGGTGGCCGGCGCCCCCATCCGCGTGACGGTGCCACCCTCCTGGTCGGCGGCGACCTGCAACGGGATGTGGGCCCCGCTGGTGATGGCGGCCTTCTGCAGCCCGTTGGACAGCTTGGCGACCTGGACCGGGTCGTCGAAGTTGTCGCGCGTGTCGTTGTTGAAGTAGATGACACCGCCCAGGTGGTACTTTCGGACCACCTGCGCCGGGGTGTCCACGCCGAAGTCGGTCTGGTTCTTCGGGTTCACCTCGTCGGCCGTCTTGCCGTTCACCCAGGTGATGAACAGCTGCCCGACCTTTTCTTCCAGCGTCAGCCCCCGCAGCGCCTGCGTGGCGGCGGCCTCGGCCTGCGCGTCCACGCTCATCCGCGGCGCGCTCGCCGCGGTCGCGACACCCACACCGGTGAACGCGAGCACCCCCGCGACGGGCAGGGCGAGCGCATGGAACCTCCGATTTCGGGTCGTCACGACCAGCCTCCCAGAAAGTTGCGGGCGCCCGGCGGACGTGAGAAGTCCACTCGGAGGCGCCAGTATCGGGAAGCTACTCACCGAATCCGGTGATGTCCATCGACCGACCGCACCAACGGACCGTTCGTACCCGGATCGGTAGGAAAGTCGCCGTTCGCAACGTGCACAGAGGTCCGAACGGGTGGCGTGGCCCGGGCTCGCGTGCCGCGCACGCACCCACTCGCCAAATAGACGAGGCGGCGCCCGTGGCCAAGGGCCACGGGCGCCGCCTGCAAGCGCGAACTTCTCGGGCGACCAAGCGTGCAACTCTGGTCGTACCTACATGGACTCGGCGTGTGGCGTCCCACTACGCAGTCCCTAGACGACGAGCCTCCCGCGGCGCGCTGCGCGTGGGTACCCGGAGTCCGCGCACGGAGGTTTGCCGGGGTGGAACAGGCTTCTCTTCTACCTGTTCCCTGGCCGACCGAACGTCCGCACCTACTTTCTACGCCGTGAGCCCGGTCACTTCAAGTGCGCGGATGGGTGCACCGGTACAGAGGCTGGATCGGGTGACACAGGCACCCAGCGCGACGGACAATTCGGGGCTGGGCCAAGCAAAGTGGCGGCCGTACGGCCGTGTGGGTGGCGAGGCCCGCCGGCTACCGGGACCGACGGCGACGGCTGAGGCCGTACCAGGTCGCTCCGGCGGCCACCGCGCCGACGCCGAGGGCCACGATCCCCGCCGATCGGGTGGGGATCCGGGTGCGCAGCGACATCGGCCGGTCGAACGCCAGGATCGGCCAGCCGCGGTCGAGCGCCTCGCGCCGCAGGAGCTTGTCCGGGTTGACCGCGTGCGGGTGCCCGACCACCTCGAGCAGCGGGATGTCGGTGCTCGAGTCGGTGTAGGCGAAGCACTCGGCGAGGTCGTAGCCGTGGGTCGCGGCAAGCTGCTTCGCCGCGACGGCCTTGTTAGCCCCGTAGCAGTAGAAGTCGACTTCGCCGGAGTAGCGGCCGTCGACGATCTGCATCCGCGTCGCGACGCTGCGGGTCGCCCCGAGCATTTCGGCGACGGGCGCGACGACCTCCTCGCCGGTCGCCGAAAGCACGATGACGTCGTGGCCGTCCGCGCGGTGGCGCGCGATCAGTTCCGCCGCTTCCGCGTACACGAGCGGGTCGACGACGTCGTGCAGGGTTTCGCGGACGATCGACGAAACCTGGGCGACGTCCCAGCCCGCGCACAGCGCGGAAACCTCGGCGCGCAACCTCTCGGTTTTGTTTTCGTCGGCGCCGGCGAGCGAAAACACAAGCTGCGCGTAGGCGCTTCGCAACGCGGCGCGACGGTTGATCAAACCCTCCCTCAGCAACGGTTTGCTGAACGCCAGCGCGCTCGACGAAGCGATGATCGTCTTGTCCAGGTCGAAGAACGCGGCCACCGCGTGCTCCGGGCCCGGCTTCCGGGTGCGCGACGGCGCACTGCTCGGTTCGGCCACGTGCCCAGGATAAGAGCTTGATCGCGGCGCGTCCCGTTGATCCACCACGGACGCGCCGCGCCGCCGGAAATTCCATGACAGGAAGGCACTTCCGGCGCGCTGTGCCGTTACCGAACTGTGTGCCTCGTCCGGCGCGCGAACCGGCGCCCGGCGGAGTTACAGTGAGGGAGCCCGGTGTCCAACCGGGCCGGTTCAGTCCGACCCCCCGGGGCTGAACCCACGGCGGCCCTCGTCCCTCCCCCCTGGCGAGGGCCGCCCTCTTACCTTCCGCTAACCTTCGCCGATTTTCTTTGGCCAGCGAGGAATCCGCTTTCCGGTCGCGGCGGCTCGCCGGCTGCGGCGGTTCACGCCGCTTTCCACCGCACGTGCGTCACGGGTGGGCGCGATCCTGCCACGGCCCACCGACAAAACCGGTTCGCGAGCGGTTCCCCGGGCCGAAGTTGTCCACAGCACCCGGGTTGTCCACAGCCCGCCGCCCGACCCGTTGTGCCTCCGTGCCCCCGCCCGCGACGGTGGAAGCCGGGCCACCCACGGCCCGCACCGACGACGGGGGAGGAACGCATGACGGGGGAACGACCGCTGGTGGTCGCCGCGGACGAAACCGTGCTCGACGAGATACTGCGCGTGGCGGCGGTCGCGGGCTGCGAGCTGGACCGGGCACCGGACCTGACCGCGGCACACGGCCACTGGGCCCGCGCGCCCCTGGTGGTCCTCGACGAAGAAGCCGTGCGCCTGCCACCGGCCCTGCCCCGGCGCCCCGGGATCCTGCTGGTCTGCAAGGGCAGCCCGGGACCGGAGACGTGGCGCCACGCGTTCCGCGGCGGCGTCGAGCGCGTGATCTCGTTGCCCGACGAGGAGACCGAACTCGCCGGCGCGTTCGCCGACGTCGTCGAAACACCGGCGGAGGAACCCGGCCTGGTGCTCGGTGTCGTCGGCGGTCGAGGAGGCGCGGGCGCGTCCGTCTTCGCGGCGACGCTGGCGCTGGCAGCGGACCGGGAGCCGGGCGGCGCCCTGCTGGTGGACTGCGACCCACTCGGCGGCGGCCTGGATGTGTTGCTGGGCCTGGAAAAGGCACCCGGCCCGCGCTGGTCGGACGTGCGCCTGACCGGCCGCGTCTCACTGCCATCGCTGGCCGCGACCCTCCCACGGCGAAGACACCGCGGCGGCAGCCTGCCGGTGCTGGCGTGCGGCCCCGAGGGCGAAGGCCCCTCGGTCGAATCCCTGTCGGCGGTCCTCTCCGCGGGCCGCCGCTCGGGCCGCACGGTGGTGTGCGACCTCCCCCGCACCCTCACCGACGCGGCCGCGGAAGCGGTGGCGGTCGCCGACCTGGTGGTGCTGGTGGTCCCGGTGGAACTCCGCGCCTGCCTGGCGGCGAAGCAGGTCCTGCGCCGCCTGTCGGAGCTGACGGCCCGAACGGGGGTGGTCGCATGTGGACGTTCGAGAGCCGACGCTCCCCAAGCCCACGCGGCCGGCCTCCTGGGCCCACCCGTACTGGCCTCGATGCCCCCGGAACGCGGCCTCCCCGCCGCAGTGGAGCGCGGCGAGTTCCCGGCCAAATCAACCGGCCCGGTGGCCAAGGCGGCAGCCCGAGTCCTGACCGCAGCCCGCCGCGAAGCCCGGGCAGCCACCCGATGAGCACCCCGACCAGAGTGCGCGACCTCCTCCTGCCCGCTCTTTTGACGCTGGCAACCCGCAGCCCGGCAAGCGCCAAGAACTTCCTCGCACTGCTACCACCCCCGCGACGACGGGGCACCCGCGTCACAGCCGACGCCACTCCCGCCCAGCCGCCGCCCCAGGCACGGCCAGGCCCCCGCGTCACGGCCGAAGCCACTCCGACGCGTGCCCCGACGGAGCCCTTCCCGCCACCGACCGACACCCGCGTCACGGCCAGCGCCACTCCCGCCCAGCCGCCGCCCCAGGCACGGCTAGGCACCCGCGTCACAGCTAACGCCACTCCCGCCCAACCGCCGCCCCAGGCACGGCCAGGTACCCGCGTCACGGCTGAAGCCACCTCGACGTGCGCCCCGACGGAGCCCTTCCCGCCACCGACCGGCACCCACGTCACAGCCCCAGCCACCCCGATCCACCCTCCGACCAAGGCGGTGAGCCCATGACGACCGACTTCGTGGACCGCGTCCGCAACCGCCTGGCCGGCGACCGCCGCCAGGCCGACCCGGTCGCCGTCGCCACCGCCGTCCGCGCCGAGGCAGGCGGCGCCCTCGGCCACAGCGCCGTCCTCGACGCGGCCCGCCAAGCCCGCGACGAGTTCATCGGCGCCGGCCCGCTGGCCCCACTCCTCGAGGACCCGAACACCACCGACGTGCTCGTGACGAGCCCGGAAGAGGTCTGGACGGACGGCCCCACCGGCCTCACCCGCACCTCCGTCCGCTTCACCGACGAAGAAGCCGTCCGCCGCCTGGCCCAGCGCCTCGCCCTCGCGGCGGGCCGCCGCCTCGACGACGCCCAGCCCTATGTGGACGGCTGGCTCCCCGGCGCCGGCCCGCACGGCCGGATCCGCGTCCACGCCGTCCTCCCGCCGATCGCGACGGCCGGCACCTGCCTGTCCCTGCGCGTCCTCCGCCCGGCGACGCACGACCTCACCGCTCTCCGCGCACTCGGCGCGTTCGATGCCGAAGGCGCGAAGCTGCTGCAGACCGTCGTCACCAGGCGGATGGCGTTCCTCGTCACGGGCGGCACCGGCGCGGGCAAGACCACGCTCCTCGCCGCGTTGCTCGGCGCGGTCGACCCGGGCGAGCGGATCGTCTGCGTCGAGGACGCCGGCGAGCTGCAGCCGGCGCACCCGCAGTTCGTCAGCCTCGTCGCCCGTCCGGCCAATGTGGAGGGTGCGGGCGCGGTCGGCCTGCCCGAGCTGGTGCGCCAGGCGCTGCGCATGCGACCCGACCGGCTGGTGGTCGGTGAGGTTCGCGGCGCCGAGGTCGGCGCGTTGCTCACCGCGCTGAACACGGGTCACGACGGCGGTGCGTGCACGGTTCACGCGAACTCCCCGGCGGAGGTCCCGGCCCGCATCGAGGCCCTCGCCGCGCTGGGCGGTCTCGGCCGCGAAGCCGTGCACAGCCAGCTGGTCGCGGCGATCCGCGTGGTCCTGCACATGCGCCGCGAGCTGGGCGGCCGACGTCGACTCGCCGAGGTCGGCGTGCTCCGCACCGAACACGGCCGGGCCCGGGTGGTGCCGGTGTGGCGCGCGGGCCGCTGGACGATCGACCGCCACCTGTTCGTGAACTCGGGGGCGATCGCGTGCTGAACCTCCTGCTGTCAAACGATTTCCCGCGCGAGCGAAGGAGACGCCGATGATCACGGCGTGGTTCCCGCTGTGCGTCGGCGCGGCGCTGGCGTGCTGGCCCGCACCACCGAACCGGCTCCAAGCGGTGATCGAGCCACCGACGACGATCCGCGTCCCCGACGTGTGGCGCGTCGTCCGCTGGCTGTTCCCCACGGCACTCGCGGGTTTGGTGGCGGGAATCGGCGGTGCGATCGCTGCGGGCATGCTGACGCTGGCCTGGCGCCAGGAGTGGCGAGCCCACCGACGCGCCGGCGCGGAGCTCGCGATGGCGGCGCACACCGCGACCGCGTTGCGGACGATGGTGGCCGAGCTGCGTTCCGGCGCCCACCCCGTCACCGCGGCGGAAGCGGCCGCGGACGTCGTCCCGGCGCTGGCGAACGACCTCCGCTCCTTGGCGACGGCGGCCCGGCTCGACAGCGAACCGCGCGCACCAGCCCTGCCCGAGCTGGCCGCGGCCTGGAGTCTGGGCAAGCGCTACGGCTTGCCGATGGCCGACGTCCTCGACGCGACCCGCCGCGACGCCGAAGCGAGCCTGGCGTTCGCCCGCCGGATGCGTGCGAAGCTGGCCGGCCCCCGAGCGAGCGCGGCGGTGCTGACCGGCCTCCCGGTCCTGTGCCTGCTGCTCGGTCAGGCCATGGGCGCGGCCCCGCTGACGGTGCTGACCGGGAGCACCCCCGGCCAGCTGCTCCTGATCGCGGGCAGCGGTCTGCTCTGGGCAGGAACGGCGTGGTGCCGCGCCTTGACCGGACGGACGCGCATCCGATGAACGCGGCCGCACTGGTCCTCATGGCCTCAGCCCTGCTCATCTGGCCGGACGACACCGTGGCGAGGCGCTTCGGCCAATCCCACTCCGTCCGGAAGTGGCCACGCGCGGTAGTCCCCATCGCGACAGCGTCGGCCGGGGTATCGACAGCCGTACTGATCGGCGGAGTGGCCGGGGTGGCCCTGGGCGCGATCGTGACCGCCACCGGCTGGTGGGCGATGCACCGCACGCGCCGTCCACGCGCACCCACGGCGGACATCGCGACCAGGCTCCGGCTCGCGGGAACGCTCGACCTCCTGGCGGCCTGCCTGCGAGCGGGGCTGCCGGTTCCGTCGGCGCTCGAAGCCGTCGCCGGCACCGCGCCCACCGAAGCGGGTGCGGTGATGCGCTCGACCGCCGGCCTCCTGGCCCTCGGTTCCCGTCCGGAAGAGGCGTGGGAACCGGTGCGTACCGCTCCTGGCCTCGCCGAACTGGCGGGCGCGGCCATCCGGACGTCCCGCTCCGGCGCGGCCTTTGCCGCGGCGGCCGCCGACCTCGCCGGCCGGTTCCGCGACGAGCTGGCCGCGGAAGCGGAGGAACGCGCCGAACGGGCCGGGGTGGCGCTCGCCCTGCCGGTGGGCGTGTGTTTCCTGCCGGCCTTCTTCTGCCTGGGCGTGCTGCCGGTCGTCCTCGGCCTGGCCGGCCACCTCGGCCCGCTCTTCTGACCACCAGTACTGAAGGGAAGAACCCATGCGCGCGTTCACCCGCCGCTCCCGCTCGGACGACGGCTCGACGACCGTCGAATACGCGATCGTCACCGTGGCCGTCGCGGCGTTCGCGGCCGTCCTCTACACACTGCTCACCGGAGACTCGGTGGTCTCGTGGCTGACGAACCTGGTCATGAAGGCCCTGACGGTGCCATCGTGACCCGCCGCGACGAAGGCACGGTGACGGTCGAAGCGGCCCTCGGCCTGGCCGGCCTGACGGTGACGACAGTGCTGCTGGTAGCGGCCCTGACGGCGTTGACGAGCCAACTGCGCTGCACGGACGCAGCCCGCGAGGCGGCCAGGCTCCTCTCGAGAGGCCAACCCGAGCGAGCGGCCGCGGCCGTCCACCAGATCGCCCCAGCGGGCGCGAACCTGTCCATCGAGCAAGCAGGCGACGCGATAACGGTGAAGGTGACGGCCCAACCAGCCGGCAACCTGCTCCCGGCACTCCACCTGAACGCGACGGCCTACGCGGTGGCCGAGCCGGGCACCAGGACCGAAGATGGCTGACCACCGCCCGGACAGCGGAGCGGCCACCATCTGGTCGGCACTGGCCGTGGCGGCGTTGACGAGCGTGGCCACCCTCGGCATCTGGCTCGGAGCCGCGACGATCGCCCGCCACCGAGCAGAGACAGCAGCCGACCTGGGAGCCCTGGCAGCGGCCTCCCACGCGGCGGAGGGGCCGACGCAGGCCTGCGAACGCGCCAGGTGGGTCACCGACCGGATGGGAGTAAAGCTCCTGACGTGCCGCTGGCAACGCCTGGACGCCCTGATCGAGGTCGAGTCCCCAACAGGAGCCCTCGCCGGCCTACCCGCCCCAGCAGCCCGAGCCCGCGCCGGTCCAACTGGCCAACCACCGTGACCCAGCCCGTCCGAGCGGGTACCGGTCCCACCGACTGACCGCGGTGACCGGCCTGCGCCGGCCCGCGCCGGTCCCACAGGCCAAATACCGTGACCCAGCCTGATCGAGGCCGTACCGGTCCCATCGGTTGGCCGCCGGTGACCAGCCTGCGCCGGTCCGCCGGGTGGTCACCGCGACCCGGGCTTGACCGCTCGAGACCGTGCCGGTCGCGCCGACCAGCCACCGTGACCGGCCTGCTCGCGTGAGGTGCGCGCCGGTCCCGTCGGCTGGCCGCCGCGGCGTGGCCGCTGGAGGTTCACCGACTGGCCCGGTGGCCAGCAGCTGGCCGGCCACCGCCGCCCATCCCGCGGCGCACCGCGCGACGGCCGGCCGGACGAGCCGCTCATCGCCACTGGCCGCCGTTGCCGTTCGTCCGCGCCGACCGGTCGGTATGCGGCGATGACCGGCTGTTCCCCTCGACCTCACGATGAGCGGCCCATCGTCACGGGCAGCGGTCGTTGATGCACGGTGAGCGGTCGAACACCCCGCTCACCTGGGCCGAACAGCTGCGTCGCGGCCGCCGCACGCCTGCTCCAGGGCCGTCCTGTCCTGGGGATTCGTACGACGAACGGTCCGCAACCGGTCGCCGTTCGCCGTCCATCCGTGCCGTCGGGTTCGGTCGGGCCGTACGGATCACCGGGCGTTCATCGCCCCGTAACCACCGGTTGTCGCGCGGGGGTTCCGGGCAATGTGCAACTTGCCGTTAAGTGAGATGTGCGACACCACGGCAGGGTTTAAGCGGGTCGCGGAGAACCGGAACCTCTAAGGCAGGAAGACAATGTTGGACGCGAATTGGCCGGACAGCTGGCGCGGCGCCTTCCGCATCGAACTGCGGGCGGAGGCGATCGGACTCGCTTGGCGTGGCTGGCCGGTGCTCCCGGGCGTCAACCCCGCTCCGCTCACCGAGGGCGACGACCTCACCTGGCGCCGTCCGGTGCCGGCGAGTGACGCCTGGCGCGAGGAGATCGGCACCCACGCCCACGACGTCGCCACCTGGTTCTCCGACCGCACCCACAGCCTCCTCGTCGCGACCGGCACCGTGCTCGACGCCATCGAGGTCGACGACGAACTCGGCAAGCGCGCCTGCCGCCTGCTCCGTGCCCTCGGCCACCCGGCGCCGATCATCGCGCTGCCGAACGGCCGCTGGCTCTTCCTGACCACCGTCGCCGACCGCGTGCCGGCCGAGCTGGCCACCCGCGCCGCCATCCAGTGGCACGGCAAGGACAGCTACATCCCGCTGCCGCCGTCGCCGTTCCAGCACGGTGTCGTGCACTGGCGCGTCAAGCCCGAGGTCTGCGGCTGGCAGCTGCCGGACGCCGCCGAGGTGCACGACGTGCTCGTCCGTGCGCTGGCCGGTGCCGAAGCCCCGCAGCTGGTCCAGACCACCGCGGCCTGAGCCACCCGAACCACCGCCCGCGGCCGGTCCCAGCCCGGCCGCGGCGGAGCAGGACACAACTCCATGAACCACCAGTGGCCGTTCTAGTTCCCGTGTTGACGCAATGCCCCGAGCACGGTTTCCAGAACAGCCATCGCACCCGCCTTGTCCAGCGGATCGTTGCCGTTCCCGCACTTCGGCGACTGAACGCAGGACGGGCATCCCGTCGGGCACTCGCAGGAGACGATCGCCTCCCGCGTAGCGACCAGCCACGGGACAATCGCGGCATAACCGCGTTCGGCGAATCCCGCACCCCCGGGATGGCCGTCATGCACGAACACCGTCGCCTCCCCGGTGTCTTCGTGCCACGCGGTACTCACCCCGCCGATGTCCCATCGGTCGCACGTAGCGAACAGCGGTAGCAGGCCGATCGCCGCGTGCTCGGCGGCATGCAGGGCACCGGGGACCCGTGCCGGAACCAATCCGGCACCCCCCGGTGCCCTGCCACCCTCGTGAGCGGGCCCCCGACCGCTTGCCAGGGTTTCCTCCCCGGTCCCCACCGGCCCCGCAGATTCGGTCCCCACCCGATGGCCCCCGGTCCCCGCCTCGCCATCGGCCGAAGTGCCGCCGAGCAGCTCGGCGGAAACCGTGTACCAGACCGCCCGCGTGCGCAGGCTCTGCTCCGGCAGGTCGAGCGGCGTGTGGTCCAGTACCTCCCCGGACGGCCGGCGTCGCAGGTACCCGACGACCTGCGACGTCACGGCCACCTCGCCGAGGCAGACGCTCACCCCGCCGAAGTCCTGCTTCTCCTGGGTGCTCAGCACCGAGATGTCCACGACTTCGCGCGGTGTCGTCGTCCAGTCGGGGTTTTCCGCGTGCACCAGCGCCAGCCCGGTCTCCAGGTCCAGCTCGTCGACGACGTACGACGACCCCTGGTGCAGGTACACCGCGCCCGGGTGGACGGCGAAGCACGCCGAGCCCGGGTCGACCGTCCCCAGCATCCGGCCGGAGTCCGATTCGACGACCGCGATCTGCTCGCCGCCCGTCCCGCGGATCCCGACCTCGGCGTGCGGCCGGTCCCGCGAAGTCCAGTACCAGCCGCTCGACCGGCGCCGCAGCAGCTTCTGCTCCGCCAGTTCGGTCAGCACCTCCAGCGCCGCCGCACCGCCGAACACCTCGAGCTCGGAAAGCGTCAGCGGCAACTCGGCCACGGCGCACGCGAGCTGCGGCGCCAGCACGTACGGGTTCGCTGGGTCGAGCACCGCCGTCTCCACCGGCCGCTCGAGCAGGGCGGCCGGGTGGTGCACCAGGTACGTGTCGAGCGGGTCGTCCCGCGCGACGAACACCACCAGCGCGGAATCACCGGAGCGGCCGGCGCGCCCGGCCTGCTGCCAGAACGAAGCGAGCGTGCCCGGGTAGCCGGCCAGCACGACCGCGTCCAGTCCCGCGATGTCGACGCCCAGCTCCAGCGCGTTCGTCGTCGCGACGCCCAGCAACCGCCCCGACAGCAACGCGGCCTCGAGTGCGCGCCGCTCCTCCGGGAGGTAGCCGGACCGGTACGCCGCAACGGTTTCCGCCAACGCGGGGTCCACTTCGGACAGAATGCGACGTGCACCCAGCGCGGCCAGCTCCGCGCCCCGCCGCGAGCGGATGAACGCCAGCGACCGCGCCCCTTCGACGACGAGGTCGGCGAGGATCCGCGACGTCTCCGCACCGGCCGAACGCCGGACCGGTGCGCCGTTTTCGCCGGTCAGCTCCTCCAGCAGCGGCGGCTCCCACAGCACCACCGTGCGGGAACCGCGCGGAGAAGCGTCGTCCGTCACGGCGACGCAAGGCACTCCAGTCAACCGCGAAGCGAACGAAGCAGGCGAAGCCGTTGTCGCCGAAGCGAGCACGAACACCGGCGAAGCGCCGTAGTGCTCGGCCACCCGCCGCAGCCGGCGCAGCAACAAGGCCACGTGCGAGCCGAACACGCCGCGGTAGCTGTGGCACTCGTCGACCACCACGCAGCTGAGCCGCCGGAAGAACGACGCCCACCGCCCGTGCGCCGAGAGGATGCCGCGGTGCAGCATGTCCGGGTTCGTGAACACCCAGTTCGCGTGCGCGCGCACCCAGTCGCGCTCGGCCATCGGGGTGTCCCCGTCGAACGCCGCCGCCCGCACGCCGGGAACGTCCAAAGAGGACACCGACCGCAGCTGGTCGGCGCCCAGCGCCTTGGTCGGCGACAGGTAGAGCGCGTTCGCCTTCTCGCCCGCGGCCAGCCGCGACAGCACCGGCAGCTGGTAGGCCAGCGACTTGCCCGACGCCGTGCCGGTCGAAACCACGACGTGCCGACCCTCGTACGCGTGCGAAGCCGCCTCGGCTTGGTGCGCCCAAGGGGCCGAGACACCGCAGTCACGCAGCGCAGCGACGACCGCCGGATCCACCCACGACGGCCACTCTGCGTAACCCGCTTCGCGGCCCGGCAAGTCCGCGACGTGGGTGACCGGGTCCTCGCGCGACGGGATGCCGGCGGTCACCCGCCCCAGCAGCCGCCGCCCTCGTGAGTCGTCCACCAGGCGAGCTTGGCACAGGGGTCCGACAGTTCTCGCATCCCCAACTGCGCCAACGGATCGGCGAAAGGGTGATCGATCAAGTGAGGAGGCTCACAAGGTAACGGAATGTGCCGTCACCGGGACGGCGTGAAGACGCTGGTTGCGATACCAATACACTCCCGCAATCCACACCCTCTGTGGTGAGCGTCATGTGAGACGTGCATTGCGTCCCGGCTAGCGTGTCGCTCGGTACAGGGTCCATGCCAGCGTCGGCCGTGTCGAACCCTCGGCTTGCCGTCGACGCTGGCGATCGGCGACGTCTCCTGGAGGACGAATGTCACGGCAGTTCCTCGCGGAGGGCGGTTCCATCACGCTCTCCGGAGCTGGCTACACGATTGTCGGTGTAGTCGCCGTGGTCGCGCTTGCCGCACTCGTCATCGGCTACGTCCTGCTCAAGGAGGTGCTGGCCGCAGGCCAGGGCACCGCCAAGATGCAGGACATCGCCAAGGCGGTGCAGGAAGGCGCGGCCGCTTACCTCAAGCGGCAGCGGAACACCCTCGCGATTTTCGGCGTGATCGTGTTCCTCCTGCTCTTCGCACTTCCCGCCGACGACTGGAACGAGAAGATCGGTCGTTCGATCTTCTTCCTGGTCGGTGCGGCGTTCTCGTTCGCGATCGGTTACCTCGGCATGTGGCTGGCCACGCAGGCGAACCTGCGCGTGGCCGCCGCGTCGCGCGAGGAAGGCGGCCGCGAGATCGCGATGCGCGTGGCCTTCCGCACCGGTGGCGTGGTCGGCATGATCACCGTCGGCCTCGGCCTGTTCGGTGCCGCGGTCGTCGTGCTGGTCTACACCGGTCAGGCGCCGAAGGTCCTGGAGGGCTTCGGTTTCGGCGCCGCGCTGATCGCGATGTTCATGCGTGTCGGCGGCGGCATCTTCACCAAGGCCGCCGACGTCGGCGCGGACCTGGTCGGCAAGGTCGAGCAGGGCATCCCGGAGGACGACCCGCGCAACGCCGCGACCATCGCGGACAACGTGGGCGACAACGTCGGTGACTGCGCGGGTATGGCCGCGGACCTCTTCGAGTCCTACGCCGTCATGCTCGTCGCCGCGCTGATCCTGGGCAGCACCGCCTTCGGCGTGCACGGCCTGATCTTCCCGCTGATCGTCCCGGCCATCGGTGTCATCACCGCCGTCATCGGTGTCTACATCACCAAGGCGCGCGCCGGCGAAGGCGGTCTGGTCACGATCAACCGCTCGTTCTACATCTCCGCGGTCATCTCCGCCGTCCTGTCGGCGATCGCGGCGTTCGTGTACCTGCCGAGCAGGTTCTCCGACTTCGGCGCGGGCTTCGAGAAGACTGCGGGCAACCCCGCGGTCATCGCGACCGTCGCGGTGATCATCGGCATCGTGCTCGCCGCGATCATCCTGAAGCTCACCGGCTACTACACCGGTACCGAGTACAAGCCGGTCAAGGACGTCGCGCAGACGTCGGAGACCGGTGGCGCGACGGTGATCCTGTCGGGCATCTCGGTCGGCTTCGAGTCCGCTGTGTACACCGCGTTGGTGATCGGCGCAGCAGTGTTCGGCGCATACCTGGTGGGCGGCGGTGTCGCGCTGTTCGCCGTGGCGCTGGCCGGTACCGGTCTGCTGACCACCGTCGGCGTCATCGTCGCGATGGACACGTTCGGCCCGGTTTCGGACAACGCGCAGGGCATCGCCGAGATGTCGGGCGACGTCGACGAGAAGGCCGCGCAGATCCTCACCGAGCTGGACGCGGTGGGCAACACCACCAAGGCCATCACCAAGGGCATCGCGATCGCGACGGCGGTCCTCGCGGCAACCGCGCTCTTCGGTTCTTACTCGGACGCGATCACCAAGGCCATCGGCGACGGCGCCGACTTCGTCGCCAACATCGTCGGTCCGGCGACCCTGGTCGGCGTGATCATCGGTGCGGCCGTGGTGTTCATGTTCTCGGGTCTCGCCGTCAACGCGGTCTCCCGCGCGGCCGGCGCGGTGGTCTACGAAGTCCGCCGCCAGTTCCGCGACATCCCGGGCATCATGGAGGGCACCACCCGCCCCGAGTACGGCAAGGTCGTCGACATCGTCACGCGCGACTCGCTGCGTGAGCTGACGACGCCGGGTCTGCTGGCGGTCTTCGCCCCGATCGCGGTCGGCTTCGGCCTGGGCACCGGCGCGCTCGCCGGGTACCTGGCCGGCGCGATCGCCTGCGGCACCCTGATGGCGATCTTCCTCGCCAACTCCGGTGGCGCGTGGGACAACGCGAAGAAGCTCGTCGAGGACGGCAACCACGGTGGCAAGGGCTCGTCCGCGCACGAGGCCACCATCATCGGTGACACCGTCGGTGACCCGTTCAAGGACACCGCCGGCCCGGCGATCAACCCGCTGATCAAGGTCATGAACCTGGTCTCGGTCCTGATCGCGCCCGCCGTCGTCCAGTTCTCGATCGGTCCGGACGAGAACGCCGCGGTCCGCATCATCATCTCGCTCGTCGCGGTCGCCGTGATCGTGGCGGCGATCGTGGTCTCGAAGCGCCGGGGAACGGTTCTTTCCGACACCCCGACGGAAATCAAGGCCTGACGCGCACTCGTTCCCGGGCCCGGCACGCAGCGTCGCGTGCCGGGCCCGGGGCATCCCACACAGGCTCGGCGACTTGCGAAGCGGCACCGAGTCGGTACCGTCGGCCCTTCCGGGACGTCGTCGAGCAGGAGGTGCACAGGTGCGGCCGCGGTCAACCGTTTTCGCCGCCCTACTGTGCCGTTGGTCATCAATCCGACGGCAGCCACGGCGGAAGACCATTGCGCCGTGCAGATCGGCTGCGGACCGTGTCCGCCTGCTTTCGGCCGGATTGCTGACCGCGACGATCACGATCGGCCTCGCCGGGTGCGGGCAAGCCGCCACGCAGTCCCCGGCGCGGGACCAGGGTCTGTCGGTGACGACCGTGGTGCCGCAGGCCGATCCGGCGGCGAGATGGGCGGAGGGCTACTGCGCCGCGGTGACCCACCTGGTCCGCGCGCTGGCGGAGTTGCCCACCGTCGACCCGAGCACGCCGCAGCAGGCGTCCCGGACGTCCAGTGACCTGCTCTCGTCTGTGGTCGGCGGGCTGAACCAGAGCCTGGCCGGGCTGAACGCGCTCGGCGCGCCCCCGGTGCCGTCGGGAGACGGCGGCCGCGCGGACGTCATCGGGCAGTTCACCGAGATCCGCGCACAGGCCGAGCAGGCGCGTCAGCGCATCGACGCCGTCCGCGGCGACGCCACGGCGACGAAGGCCGCCTTGGGCGAAGCCAGGGCGACGCTCGACCGCATCGACGCGCTCGACTACCTCAAGGGCCTCAAGGACGCCCCGGCGTTGACGGCGGCGGAGCAGCGCGCCCCGTCCTGCCGCCAGCTGGATCAACCGCCTGGCTGAAGATCGCGCCGAGGTCTGCCGTTAATCGAACTTGTGTTCTAGTATGGCGCGGTGGATCGGACGATCTCGCTCTTCTCCGCCGAGGCCAGCGGGCCGGGCCTGGGCGACCTGGCCGGCCTGTTGTGCTGCCACGGCCAGATCACCGGCTTCGGGCGCACCGCCGCCCGGCTGTCCGTGGTCGTCGAGGAGCCGTGGCGAGCGCACATCCTGGCGCGCGAGTTCCGCTGCCGCGGCGCGGACGCGCAGGTCTCCAAGGCCGACTGCGGCCGTCCGCAGGTGCGCACGTCGTTCCGGGTCGACCTGCTCCCGCTGGCGCTGCGGTGGCTGCGTGAGGGCTGCGCGGGGCCGGTCGAGGACGACTCGGGCAAGGCGGTGCCGGACGGCTTCCGGCTGAGCGGCGCGATGCTGCGGATGTGGGCGCTGGCCAGTGGCCGCCCCGGTACGCAGGGCTACCTGCTGGGTGTCGACCCGCTCGCGCCGACCATGCACGAGCGGCTGGTCGAGGCGCTGACGCCGTTGGGAGTCGCGGCGAAGCTGACCGGCCCGAAGGCCGAGGTCCCGGCCGTCAAGGTCACCGGGAAACGCCGTCTGGAGGCGCTGCTGGAACTGATCGGGGAGCCGCCGCCGGGCGCCGAAGCGGCGTGGCCGGGCGCGGAGCCGCTGCCGGTCCCGCACCCGGCGGCCGCGACGAGCACGGCCTGACCGGGTGCGGGAGCAGCGTCAGGGCCGGGGCAGCGTGCAGCCGGCCTGGGTGAGGGCGATTTCGTTGGCCGGGGTCAGGCAGGCGGGGATGCCGTAGGTCTCCTGGCCGTAGTTCGTCTTGTAGTGCACGGTGACGTTGCCGGCCTGGTCGACTTCGCACGGGTTGTTGTCCGTGCAGCGCGCGCCGTCCTCGTTGCCGGTGTTGTTCACGCCGATGACCTTGCCGCCGGAGACGATCGGCGAGCCCGACGTGCCGCCGATGGTCTGGCAGGCGGAGGTGTAGCGGATCGAGTCCTTCCAGGTCCAGCTGCCCTCCTTCAGCCGGTAGACGAACCCGTCGACGTTGCAGGAGTAGATGCGCTTCCAGTAGCCGGAGACGACGTCGATCGCCGCGCCCGCCGACGGGTGGGCGTTGGACAGCTCGAGCGGCGAGATCCCGTAGCTGGACTTGATCTGCGCGTAGGTCGTGGTGAGCTGGTAGAGCGACACGTCGGTGTCGGTCATCGTGCCGTAGACGATCTTCTTGGCGCGCAGCGTCGCGGTGTTGCCGCCACTGGCGTTGAGCAGCGTGAACGTCCGGCTGGACGAGCGGTTGGTGATGACCTGCCCGGGAGCCGGGAAGCCGGTCTCGAGGCAGTGGCCGTTGGACATGACGAGCGCGGGTGCGGTGTCCGGCGTCGCCGCCGGCTTCACCACCGAGCCCGAGCAGTTGGAGAGGGCTACCGTGCCGGCGAAGTTCGCCGCGGCCGCGCTCGCCGGAGTGGTCCCCAGTAATACTGTGGCGGTCGCGGCGGTGAGCAGGGCGCCGAGGAGGCGTCGGGTCATGGCGGATCCTTTCGGCTGAGCGGGGAAACCAGTGAAGCGGTCACGTCCCCGCGCCCACCACCGTCGAACGGAGGGTATCCGCACGGTCACGCGCTAGGCTGCGCGGGACGTGGCCGAAATCACGTGGCAGGTACGTTGGGGAAACATCGCCGAGGTCAGCGGCGATGCGCTGGACACGGGAACGGCGGCGTGTTGGGTCACCTCCGCGCCGTCCGGCCCGGGAGAGCGTGCACACTGGCAGGTCGAAGACGCGGGCCCGACGCCCCAGGGCAGGGCCTGGTCCCGGTCGCGGGACGAGATGAGCGGAGAGCAGGACAGCGTGGCAGGAGCACGGACGAAGAAGAACGGAGCCTCGGCGGACAACGGCGCCGGGCACCGGCGGCTGGTCATCGTCGAGTCGCCGACGAAGGCCCGCAAGATCGCCCCCTACCTGGGCGGCGGTTACGTCGTCGAGTCCTCCGTCGGGCACATCCGCGACCTGCCGCGGGGCGCTGCCGACGTCCCCGCCCAGTACAAGGGTGAGTCCTGGGCACGCCTCGGCGTCGACGTCGACAACGACTTCAAGGCCCTCTACGTGGTGACCCCGGACAAGAAGTCCAAGGTCACCGAGCTCAAGAGCCTGCTCAAGGACGTCGACGAGCTCTACCTCGCGACGGACCCCGACCGCGAGGGCGAAGCCATCGCGTGGCACCTGCTCGAGACGCTGAAGCCCAAGGTCCCGGTCCGCCGGATGGTCTTCCACGAGGTCACCGAGCAGGCCATCCTCGCGGCCGCCGACTCGACCCGTGAGCTGGACGCCGACCTCGTCGACGCCCAGGAGACCCGCCGCATCCTCGACCGCCTGTACGGCTACGAGGTCTCGCCGGTGCTGTGGAAGAAGGTCATGCCGAAGCTTTCGGCGGGCCGCGTGCAGTCCGTGGCGACCCGGATCGTGGTCGAGCGGGAGCGCGAGCGGATGCGCTTCACCTCGGCGTCGTACTGGGACATCTCGGCGACCATGGACGCCGGTGAGGAAGCTTCGCCGCGGAACTTCTCGGCCCGGCTCGTCGCCGTCGACGGCGCGCGCCTGGCCACCGGCCGCGACTTCGGCTCGGACGGGCAGCTCAAGGCGTCGAACAACGAGGTCCGCGTGCTGGTCGAGGCCGACGCGCGGCGTCTGGCCGAAGCGCTGAAGCAGCGTGACTTCAAGGTCTCGAGCGTCGAAGAGAAGCCGTACACGCGGAAGCCGTACGCGCCGTTCATGACCTCGACGCTGCAGCAGGAGGCGGGCCGCAAGATGCGGTTCACCTCCGAGCGCACCATGCGGATCGCGCAGAAGCTGTACGAGAACGGTTACATCACTTATATGCGTACCGACTCCACGACGTTGTCGGAGTCGGCGATCTCGGCCGCGCGCAGCCAGGCCACGCAGCTGTACGGCAAGGAGTACGTCTCGCCGTCGCCGCGCCAGTACACGCGCAAGGTCAAGAACGCGCAGGAAGCGCACGAGGCGATCCGGCCGTCGGGGGAGGTCTTCCGCACGCCGGGCCAGGTCGCGAGCGAGCTGGACACCGACGAGTACCGCCTCTACGAGATGATCTGGCAGCGCACGATCGCGTCGCAGATGGCGGACGCCAAGGGCACCACGATGTCCGTGCGCATCGTCGGCAACGCGACCTCGGGCGAGGAGTGCACCTTCGCGGCTTCGGGCCGCACGATCACCTTCGCGGGCTTCCTGAAGGCGTACGTCGAGGCGGTCGACACCGAGACCGGTGGCGAGGCCGACGACAAGCAGAGCCGCCTGCCGGTGCTGGAGAAGGACCAGGCGCTCACCGCGTCGGACCTGAACCCGGACGGCCACACCACCTCGCCGCCGGCGCGGTACTCGGAGCCGAGCCTGGTCAGCAAGCTGGAAGAGCTGGGCATCGGCCGCCCGTCGACGTACGCGTCGATCATCAAGACCATCCAGGACCGCGGCTACGTCTGGAAGAAGGGCTCCGCGCTCGTCCCGTCGTGGGTCGCGTTCGCCGTGATCGGCCTGATGGAACGGCACTTCGAGCGGCTGGTCGACTACGACTTCACCGCCGGCATGGAGGACGAGCTCGACCGCATCGCGTCGGGCAACGAGCAGCGCGCGCAGTGGCTGTCGAAGTTCTACTTCGGCGGCGACATGGGCGTCGACGGCTCGATCGGCCGGCTGGGCGGGCTGAAGAAGCTGGTCGAGGGCAGCGTCGAGGACATCGACGCGCGCGAGATCAACTCGATCCCGCTGTTCAGCGACGAGAACGGGCACACCGTCGTGGTCCGCGTCGGCCGCTACGGGCCGTACCTGGAGCGCGAGGTCGACGGCAACTCGCAGCGCGCGAACCTACCCGAGGACCTGCCGCCGGACGAGCTCTCGCGGGAGATCGCGGAGAAGCTGTTCGCGACGCCGCAGGAGGGGCGTTCGCTGGGCACCGACCCGGTGAGCGGCCACGAGATCGTCGCCAAGGAAGGCCGCTTCGGGCCGTACGTCACCGAGCTGCTGCCGGAAGTGGAGATCCCCGAGGACGCCACGGCCGCGCAGAAGAAGGCCGCGAAGGCGAAGGCGCCGAAGCCGCGCACGGGCTCGCTGTTCAAGTCGATGGACATCGAGACCATCGACCTGGACGACGCGCTGAAGCTGCTCTCGCTGCCGCGCGTGGTCGGCAAGGACCCGGAGTCCGGCGAGGAGATCACGGCGCAGAACGGGCGTTACGGGCCGTACCTGAAGAAGGGCACGGACTCGCGGTCGCTCTCGACCGAGGACCAGCTGTTCTCGATCACTGTCGAAGAAGCGCTGAAGATCTACTCGGAGCCGAAGCAGCGTGGCCGGTCGGCGACCGCGAAGCCGCCGCTCAAGGAGCTCGGCGAAGACCCGGTGTCGAAGAAGCCGATGGTGGTCAAGGACGGTCGGTTCGGCCCGTACGTGACCGACGGCGAGTACAACGCGACCCTGCGGAAGGGCGACGAGATCGAGTCGCTGACCGCGGAGCGCGCGTCCGAGCTGCTGGCCGAGAAGCGGGCGAAGGGGCCGGCGCCGAAGCGGAAGGCGCCCGCGCGGAAGCCGGCCTCGACCACGGCGAAGACGGTCAAGGCGGGCACGACCAAGAAGGCCACCGCGGCCAAGAGGTCCACCGCGACGAAGACGAAGTAGCACCTCAGGAAGCCGTGAAGGCCTCCTCGCCGGCGGTTGTGCCCGGTGAGGAGGCCTTCACGGCGTTCGGCCACACTTTCGGGTGACACCTCGAACGGATGTTCGGGAAATTGTCGGTGGTCCCGGGTTTGCTGGACGCGTGACCACAACACCACGCACCGTGCACACGGTGCTCGCCAAGATCCTCAAGCCCGTCCGCGCCGCGGCCGCGGGCAGTCCCTCCGCGCTGGACCTGCACGACTCGCTCCCCGGCTTCGCCGGTGACGGCGTCTGCGGCGTGGCCGTCGCGTTGTTCGACGAGCCGTGGACGTCGGCCTTCTTCGACGACGGCACGCGGTTCGGCGTCGCCGGTGACGGGCTGCGGCGGTCCGGGCCGTCGTCCGGCTCGATCGCCGAACTCCTCGGCCTGGCCTTCGCGCGGTTGCCGGTGCGGGCGCCGGTGCCGGGCCGGGGGCTGTACCTGGACGCCGACGAGCGCGGGGTGCTGGAGCCCGAGCAGGAGTGCCTGGTCTTCGACCTGCTGGAGGACCTCCGAAGACCTCGGCTCGGCACGGTCCAGGTGGACATCGCCCGCGGTTCGCGGCGGCCGTGGGAGGCGGTGGCGTTCGTCGACGACGACCGCGGCCGGCACCTGGCGGTCCTGGGCCGGCGCCGGGGCGGTGGCCGCCGGCTCTGGTGGCTGCCGGGGAGCGTCGACGGCCTGGCCGAGGTCGTCGAAGGGCGGGTACCGGCGCATGCCTGAGCCGCTCGCCGACCGCTCGCCGACCGATGTCACCCGGTCGAACACCTGTGCGAGAAATTGTCGGTGCCAGGGTGTTCAATCAAGGGGTGAACAAGTCAGTCGCCGTCTTCGACGTCATCGACGAGGTCATCGCCCCGCTGTCGGCCGAGGTGCCGCGGCGGCCGTCGGTGATGGAGTTCTACGACCCCGAGTTCGAGATCCCGCCGGTGCTCGCGGACACCGGACCGCTCCCGGGTCGTCGTCCCTCGCCGCCGTTGAGCCTGGCCGACGAGGTGGAGCAGTACACCCGGTTCGTCGCCGGGATGGCCGCGATCGGCCTCGCCCCGGGCGGCGAGGTCACGGCCGAGGCGGTCGGGCTGTACCGGGCGCTGCGCGGCGGCTTCATTCGCGGCGTGGTCACCGGGGTCTTCCCGGCCCGTGACGAGCCGTGGGAGGTCCGGTTCTTCGGCGACGAGGACTACACCACGGTGCTGCACAAGCTGGGCAACCGCGCGCGGCTGCGGTCGGGCTTCCTCAGTGAGCTGCCGGGCTGGGTGTTCGACGGCCTGCCGGACCGGCCGCCGGGGCCGGGCCGGGCCGTGCGGATCGAGACGGACGAGCGCGGCCTGATCCCGGGCGGCTGCGAGCGGGCGGTCGAGCTGATCCGCGAGTGCGCGGCCCGCCCGCGGCTGGGCACGGTGCTGGTGGACCTGGCGGTCCGCAACGCGATCCTGGCGGAATACCCGCACGGAGCGTTCGGGCTGGTCGACAACGACCTCGGCCGCTACCAGTTCAGCGCGGCGGTGGATCGCACCGGCCGCTGGACGGTGACGTGGGGTCCAGCGTCGAGGAGCACCGCCGAGCAGTGGATCGTCGAGGCGGTCCAGAGCCATGCGTGAGCCCGCGGCGAACCCGCCGGCCCGCGGGGAAGCGCTCGAGCCGGCGCTCATGGGCCTCACGGTCCGTGACGCGATCCTGGCGGCGGCCGAGCTGATCAGCGACGTTCCGATCCCTCGTAGCGGAACTGCCGGTGACGAGACCGAAGACGAGACGGAGAAGGAGGTGCAGGGCCATGGCTGAGCGCACGGCGGCGCGCGAGCTGCTGGAGCTCGCCGCCGGGCCGGTGCTGGCGGCGATGCCGGACCGGGAGCCCGTCGACCGGCTCTACAACCCGGACGTCAGCGACCACGAAATCCTCGTCCACGGCCCGGTCTCCGACGACCCCGCGGACCTGATCGACGAGGTCGAACGCCACATGTCCTGGGCCGCCTGGATCGACGGCACACCCTTCGGGGAGGAAGGGGAGCTCAACGAACTCGGCTTCGAGGTCGTCTCGCTGATGCTGCGGGGTTCGGTGCGGGCGGCGCTGTGCGGCGTCTTTGACGAAGGGCCCGAGATCGCGGACATCCGGTGCTACGCCGACGGCGAGCGGGCGTTCATGATGGGCTCGCTGCCGGGCCGGACGGCGATCCACCTCGCCGACTTCGAAGAGCTGCCGGAGATGCTCATCGCGGAGCTGCCGGAGGTCCCGTTCGGGGCCTCGCCGCGGGCGATCTGGCTGTCGGTGGACGCCGACGGCCTGGTCCACGACGGCCAGGACGCCGACCTCTGGGCGATGCGGGAGCTGCTGGCCCGGCCGCGCTCGGGCACGGCGGTGCTCGACATGCTCGCGTTCGGCGGGCTGTGTGCGGAGTTCCCCGACCACGGCTTCGTCCTCGTCGACACCGATTTGGGCCGCTTCGCGCTGGCGGCCCTGGATCGGGGCGACGGGCGGCGCCAGCTCGTCCTGAGCCCGTTCAGCCGCGGGATGCTCCGCGACTGGTGCCGGAAGATGATCGACCTCGGACAGGAGGAGGTGCCCTGACCGGTACTCCATCCGGGCACGATCGCCGTCCGCGAAACTGGCCATCTTGACACCCAGGGTGTGGCCTGTTCCGCGGGGCCGTTTCAAGGCCCGTGTGATCGGACTCACTACGATCTGTCACCAACGGCGGTCGACCGGGCCACCGGCGGGCTGGACACTGCAGGGGGTTCGGGTGCGGGCTTGCGCTGCGTGACCGACCCTCCACAGCAGACAGAGCCATTGGGCGGATGCGTTATCCGCCATCGTCGCTACCCTGGAAAGGCGAGGACATTCAGTAGTGAGGTGGTCACCATGAGCGCGAACGGTGAGGCTCCCTTCTTCAATGCCCCCGAGCTCACTCAGCGCGACGGCACTCTGTCCCAAGCACCAGGCGAGACGTTCGCGGACCCGGTCTCCGGACTGGTCACCGCGGCGCCGGAGCCGCGCGCCGCGGCTCCGGACGGCCACGAGCCCGCCGCCTTCCCGGTGGCCGGGCCGGTGCAACCCGACGAAGAGGTCGTGCGCCGGATGGTCGAGGAGACACTCCGCGAGGAGGGCGAAATCGGGGCCAGGGCCCCGGAGACGATCCCGCCGGCGGGCACCTTGGCGGCGAACGGGGAAACCCCGCCGCTCGGGGTGCTGCCACGGCAGCGGAACCGGCAGCGGACGTGGCCGACCAGGCCGCCGCAGCTGCTCCGGCCCGTGCGGCAGGAGGCGCTGCCGGACGAAGACCTCGACGACGTCGACGTCGTGCCGGTCAAGCGGCGAAAGCTGCCGAAGATGCCGGCGGTGTCGATGCCGGCGTTCAACCGGCCGTCGTCGAGCGCGGCGGGCGTGATGCTCGCCGTGGCGTTGCTGATCGTGTTCGGTTTCGTCGCCATCGAGATGGTCTCCAGCCTGGTCAGCAGCGTGACCGGACTGTTCGACTAGCGTTCGCTCGCTGTTCCCCACCCCACCGGCACCTCGGGGTCGTCCGCGAGGCAAGGGCCGATCGGGCTACCCTGGCTTCACGGTCGGGCGACCCCACCAGGGCGTCCGGCACCGCGGTGACTAGTGGGGTGGGCGTATCAGCGAGGGCTTGCGATCGGTGCCCGGGTCCGGCCCGGGTGCGTCGTCGGGTGCCGAGGCGTCCACGATCAACCGGGTCCGGCGGGTACTGGCGATCAAACCGTTCCGGCGGCTCTGGGGCGTCACGTACCTGTGCAGCGTGGCCGACTGGCTGAACATCCTCGCCCTCACCGGCCTGGCCACGAAGCTGACGGACAACTACTTCGCCCAGAACTTCGCGTTCGTCGGCGTGGTGCTGACCGGACTGGCGCCGGGGCTGCTGTTCGCCCCGATCGGCGGCCTGCTCGCGGACCGGTTCGACCGCCGCAAGGTGATGGTGGTCGCCGACCTGCTGCGGTGCGGCTTCCTGCTGTCCATCGCGATCGTCAGCGCACCCTGGTGGCTGCTCGCCGGGAACTTCCTCGTCGGCTGCGCGTCGAGCATGTGGATCCCCTCGAAAGAGGCCGCGGTCCCCAACCTGCTCCGCCGCCCCGACCAGGTCGAGACGGCCAACCAGCTCGGCATGGTGATGACCTACGGCCTCGCCGTCATCACCGCGGCCGGCGCCAACGCGGCCATCACCGGCGTCAACACGACGTTCCACCTGTTCCCCGGCGACCCGAGCCTCAACATCGCGAAGCTCGTCGTCATCATCACCGGCCTGCTCTACCTGGCCAGCGCGATCCTCATCGCCACCCGGATCCCCGAGCTTTCGCTGCGCAACGTCCACGAGCTGCCGGAGCAGAAGGTCAAGCCGGCCGACGAAGAGAAGTTCGGCATCGGCCAGATGATCGCCGACGGCTTCCGGTTCATCCGCAGCACGCCGCTCGTGCGCGGCCTGCTCGTCGGGGCCTTCGGCGCGTTCGCCGCCGGCGGGGCCGTGATCGGCTCGGCCAAGCCGTACTCCTCGAGCCTGCTGGCCGGCGACTCGGCGTTCAACCTGCTGGTGCTGGCCGTCTTCCTCGGCTTGGCCACCGGCATGGCCTTCGCGCCGAAGCTCGCCCGGCGCCTGGCGCACGACCGGCTGTTCGGCATCTCCATCATCGCCGCCGCGCTCTCGTTGCTGGTGGTGGCGCTGTCGCCGCACCTGGCGGTCGCGCTGATCGCCGTGTGTTCCGTCGGCGTCTGGGCCGGGACGGCGTTCCTCACCGGCGTCACGATCATCGGCTCGCGCGTCGAGGACGCCATCCGCGGCCGGATCAACGCCATCTACCAGCTGATGATGAAGCTGGTCCTGTTCGGCACCACGGTCACGGTGCCGGTGCTGGTCGGGCTCGTGCAGCGGCACACGGTCACCGTCTGGGGCAGCCCGCTCACCATCGACGGCACCCGCCCGGTCATGCTCGGCGGCGCCGCGATCGCGCTGGTCGCCGGCCTCTTCGCCTACCGGCAGATGGACGACAAGCGCACCGAGCCGATCCTGTCCGATCTGCGCAACGCGCTGCGCCGCACCCCGCGGCGCGTCAACGGCTTCCTCATCGCCGTCGAGGGCACCACCGCGATCAACACCGCGATCCAGGCCGTCAACCTGGCCGACTGGATGCGCGGCGGCACCCGCCCGGTCGTGGTCGCCGCCGACCCCGCGCTCGACGACCAGCGGCTCACCGCGCTGGTCTCCGGCGCCTCGCTGACCGGGGCGCGCGCCCAGGCGCTGGCCGCCGCCGCGGTGCGGGCCGACATCGTCGAGCGGCACGTCCAGCCGGCGCTGGACGCCGGTTCGGTGGTCGTGATGGAGCGGTTCGTCGACTCGCCGCTCGCGCACCTGTCCGCTGTCGCGGGCCTGGACAGCGACGAGCTCGAGGGCCTCGCCGACTGGGCGACCGGGCGGCTGCGCCCGGACCTCACCGTGCTGCTCGACTCCGCCCCGAACGGCGTCCCGCGCGACAAGTCGACCGCCATGAACGACCAGTGGCGCGTCCAGCACCTGCTCACCGAGATGGCCGCGGCCGACCCGGACCGGTACGTCGTGATCGACGCCGACGGCACCGACGCCGAGGTCGCCGAGCGCATCCGCACCGCGCTGCGCGCCGTGTTCGTCGGCCGCCTGTCCGCGCTCGCGCCGACGACCGAGAAGCCGGTGACGCTGCCGATGGACATCGACGAACCCCTGCCCGTCGAGACCCCGGAAGAGCCTCGCGTGGAGGCGAAGTGACGACGACCGAACGCATCGGTGTCTGGAACCAGGTGGTCGGCCAGGAAGCCGCGGTCGAAACGCTGACCGCGGCCGCTTCGGCCGCCGCGAAGATCGTCGCCGGCGAGCCCGCCCCGCCCGGGGCGATGACGCACGCGTGGCTGCTCACCGGTCCGCCCGGTTCCGGTCGTTCGGTGGCCGCGCGGACGTTCGCGGCGGCCCTGCAGTGCAGCACCGGTACCGGCTGCGACGCCTGCCCCGGCTGCCACACGACGATGGCGGGCACGCACGCCGACGTCCGGCTCGTGGTGCCGGAAGGCCTGTCGATCTCGGTCGCCGAGATGCGGTCGCTGGTCCAGGCCGCCGCGCGCCGCCCGACCACCGGCAAGTGGCAGGTCGTCGTCATCGAGGACGCCGACCGGCTCACCGAAGGCGCGTCGAACGCCCTGCTGAAGGCCGTCGAGGAGCCGCCGGACCGCACGGTCTTCCTGCTCTGCGCGCCGTCCGACCACCCCGAGGACGTCTCGGTGACGATCCGCTCGCGCTGCCGCCTGGTGACGCTGCGGACGCCGCCGCCGGAGGCGATCGCCGACGTCCTGGTGCGCCGCGACCACGTCGACCCGGAGCGGGCGCACTGGGCGGCTTCGGTCTGCGGCGGGCACGTCGGCCGCGCGCGCCGGCTCGCCACCGACGAGGCCGCCCGGCAGCGCCGGGCCACCGTGCTGCGGATCCCGCTGGGACTGCGCCGGCCCAGTGACGTCTTCACGTGCGCCGACCAGCTGATCAGCGCGGCCGAGGCGGACGCGGGCGAGGCGAGCAAGTCCCGCGACGAGGACGAACGCAACGAACTGCGTACGGCGATGGGCGGCGACGGCATCGGCAAGGGCGTTGCCGGGGCCAAGCGGGCCGCCGAAGCCGCGGTCAAGCAGCTCGAGAAGAAGCAGAAATCCCGCGCCACCCGGACCCAGCGCGACACGCTCGACCTGGCGCTGGTCGACCTCGTCGGCTTCTACCGCGACGTCCTGGTGACGGTGACCCGCTCCGGCGTCACGCTCAACCACCCGGACCACGCCGACCAGATCCGCGAAGCGGCTTCGTCGTGGACGCCGGAATCGACGCTCCGCCGGCTCGAAGCGGTGCTGGAGTGCCGCGAGGCGATCGACCTGAACGTCAAGCCGCGCATCGCCGTCGAGGCGATGGTCACGACGCTTCGCCAGGGCTGAAACGCGAAGAACCCCGCCGGGAAGCTCCCGGCGGGGTTCCTTCACAGCCCTCGTGTCACTCGCGCGGTCGCGGTGACGGCTTGAACGGCTTCTCTTCCACGGCGACGGCCAGCGGACGACGGCGGCCGCCCGGCATCGCGGCCACCATCACGACGCCCAGCAGCAGCATCGCGGTGCCCCACCAGAACAGCGGCACGGTGTCGTACGCGCCCCCGGTGTAGGCGAGGTTCTTGACCGGCCCCTTCGGCGCCTGACCGCCCGCGGGCGGCGGCGTCGACGTCGACCCGCAGACCACCCCGCCGGTCGGCGCGTAGGCACGAGCGACCTGCTCGCCGAGCGAGAGCTGGGCCAGCGAGGACGGCAGGTTCTTGGCCTGGTCGTCCGGCAGCAGGCCCTTGAGCTTGGTCGTCGGCAGCAGCTGCAGGTCGAACAGGCGCGCCGACGCGCCCAGCTGGAAGCCCTTGAACGGCGTGGTCATGTTCGCGGACTTCTGGTCCAGCCCGGCGATGCTCAGCCGCAGCACGCCGAGGTCGAGGACGGTGCCCGCGGTGCTGCCGACCTGCTGGACGCCCTGGGAGAGCGTGGAGACCAGCCCGCCGACGACCGGGATGTCGTTCAGCTGCCCGAACTGGTCGCTCAGGCCCTTCAGCGGCAGCCCGATCGGGATGTCCTTGGTCGGGTGCGCGGCGTCCAGGGTGTAGAGCGTCTTGCCGCCGGCCGCGATGGTCAGCACCGGCGCGGTGTAGTCCACTTTGGACGTCTTGGCGTCACCGGTGGAGGTCACCTTGAGCGTCGGCTGGCTGGCCACCTTGATGCTCAGCGCCAGCGGCGTCCCCTTGAGGATCTCGATGTCCGCGCCCTGCAGCGTCGACGTCGACTGCACGGCCTTGTTCTTCGAGCCCGGGATGTCGACCAGCTTGACCTGCGAGCGCGACGACAGCGTGTTCGGCAGGCTCAGCAGCGAGCCGGTGCCGTTCGCCGCGGTCTGGCCGCCGCCCTGCAGCAGGCCGCCGAGGCTCTGCAGGCCCTTGGTCAGGTCGAACCCGCTCGCGAGCGAGCCCGGGTCGAGCTTCGGCTTGAGCGCGTCCAGCCCGAGGTTCGGCATCGACGGGATGACGTTCAGCAGCGACAGGCTCGCCACCGACGTGCTGGCGTCGGCGATGGTGTCGACGCACGGCCCGAGCGTCTGACTCCACCGCGCGTGCGCGCTCCCGTTGAGCACCCCGACGTTGAGCAGCGGGTTGGCCGGCCCGTTGAGCCCACCGCTGATCGGCTGCGGGTTGTCGGGCAAGGCGGTCTGCACGACGCTGCCCGGCGTCTGCGGCGCGTTCCCGCCCACCGACAGCCCGAACGGCGACGCCTGCGCGATCGACTTCTCGTAGCTCAGGTAGGCGTCCGAGTTCGCCAACGCGCTGGACAGACCCATACCGGCCTCGAGCGCCGACTGCTTCGGCAGGGTGTCGCCGAACCCGGGCAGGATCGTCTTCGTCGGCACGGCGTTGGGCAGCAACCGGACGATCCCGAGCGCGGTCCCGGCATCCCCGATGGCCTGCCCCAGCGGCTGCGGCCCGATCGGCGCCGAGATCGGCGCCTGCCCGGAACTCGCCGGCTGCGGAATCGGAGTCGTCGGATAGGTCGGGTCGGCGTTCGCCGGCGCCGCGCTGAACAGCAACAACGCCGCGGCCGCCGGCAGGGCCACCGAACGGGGCAGTCTTCGCCGCATGTGCCAGAGCCTCCAGATAGGTCGACCGGTGAGTGAGACCGGCGTCATAGGGCCCTAACGACGGTCCCCCCGGAAAGTGACGGCACGAGCTTCCGCTACACTTACTCCCGTCGCCAGCGCGAGCCGGAGACATGCCGCCTTAGCTCAGTCGGCCAGAGCGATTCACTCGTAATGAATAGGTCAGGGGTTCGATTCCCCTAGGCGGCTCGTCCAAGTGGAAGGCCTCTGCCCCTCGAGGGCAGGGGCCTTTTTTTCTTGGCCTCGCGTGTCTTGTGGGGCTTCGCCCCACGCCCCGTCCGGGGCTCTGCCCCGGCCCCCGTCGTGGTTGCGTTGCCGAGTCCGGCGCCGGAGGGTGCGCGAAACTTTGTTCGGGGGAACCACTCTTACGGGTCAAGTTGGAGATGGCGAAGGCCCCCAGCCATGAGCCGGGGGCCTTCGGGGAGCACGAACTACTTCGGGGCGACCACCTTCACGACCGTTGCCTTGGCGTCGCCGCGGGGGGTTCGGTAGGTGATCTCGTCGCCCGCTTTGGCGCCTACCAGGGCCAGGCCCAGGGGGCTGTCGGAGGTGATCGCGTCGGCGTCCTCGCCGGGGACCGTCACCACCTGGAACGTCTCTTCGTCGCCGTCCGAGAAGCGGAGGGTCACCGTTGTGCCGTCCGGGAGCTGGGAGTTGCCGTAGCCGCCGTGTTCCATCTTCGCGGCCAGGTCGGCGATCTGGCGGTCGAGCCGGGCGGCCGCTTCGGCGCGGTCGATCACGTCCGCCTGGTCCGCCGCGTCGCCGGTGCGCTCCTGCTCGCCGGGTTGCGGCGCGAGGGCCTCCCGCTGTGCGCGCAAGTTCGCGATTTCCTTCTCCAGCTGGCTGCGCGCAGCCGGGCTGAGCCCCTTGTCCCCTGAGATCACCATGCGCGCATTGTCCGCTGCGCGGACCGGGGTGGCCAATCCGGTTTTTCACCCGAAGGTCATCCGCGGGACGTCTGCCCTAGGATTCGGGGCTGCCGTCCAGTAAGAAGGTAACGAGAATCACCGTGAGCGCAGTCCCCGGTCGCAGCGACCGGCTCTCTCCCAACCAGCTGGCCAAGCAGGAGCAGATCGTCGAAGCCGCGCGCGTGGTCCTCGCCCGCGACGGCCTCGCCGGGTGCACCGTGCGGGCCATCGCCGACGCCGGACCGCTCACCAAGAGCGCGATCCACTACTACTTCGCCGACATCGACGTCCTCATCGACCGCGCGATGGCCGCCCACATCACCGCCTTCGCGGCGGGGCTGCGCGAGGTGGCCGCGAAGCACGACGAACCCCGCCGGCGGCTCTTCGCCGTCCTCGAGGAGTACCTGCGCGTCTTCGCCGCCAACCCGAACGCCGCCTTCCTGTGGTTCGAGTACTGGATCGCCGCCGGGCGCGCGCAGCACCCGCAGGCCATCGACGTCATGCTCACGTCGCTCACGGAACTGCTCGCCGAGCTCCTCGCGCCGCTCGACGTCGACGACCCTCGGGCCCGCGCCCGGGCGCTGCTGTCGTACCTGCTGGGCACCGTCGTCCAGCAGCGGGTGCGCCCTCGGCCGTTCGCCACGCTGCGTGCCGACATCGAGGCGCTCTGCTTCGCGAACTACGGCCAGTAACACCCAATAGATCCGTAGAGGTACGGATTGTGCGGTACGTCCGGCTCCGGCCAAGGTCGAGGAACCCCCGAGAGCAGGAGACGTGATGCGCACACGAACGTGCATGGCAGCGGCCGCGGCCGTCCTCTTGGTGCTCACCGTCGGCGGCCAGGCCGGTGCCGCCCAGCCCGACGGACCGCAGGTTTACGAGGTCAGCGGCACCGGCACCGCCCAGCAGCGCACCGAGGTCGCGCGGACCGGCGCCGACATCCTCGACGTCGAAGGCGCGACGACGACGATCATCGCCAACCCCGGCGAGGTCGCCCGGCTGCGCGCGCTCGGCTTCGGCGTCAAGGCGGTCGGCAAGGTGAACCGCCCGCAGGGCACCGCGACCGTCGAGGACTTCCCGGCCGGCTACACCGGCTACCACACCTACGCCGAAACGCAGACGGAGCTGCAGAAGGCCGTCGCGAACTACCCGTCGCTCGCGAAGCTGAGCAGCGTCGGCACGTCGTACGAAGGCCGCGCGCTGTCGGCGCTCAAGATCAGCGACAACGCCGGCACCGACGAGAACGAGCCCGAGGTCCTCTTCACCTGCAACCAGCACGCGCGCGAGCACCTCACGACCGAGATGTGCCTGCGCATCGTGCAGCGGCTGACCAGCGGGTACGCCACCGATCCCGCGATCAAGCGGCTCGTCGACGGCGCCGAGATCTGGGTGGTCCCGAGCGTCAACCCGGACGGCTCCGAGTACGACATCTCCGGCGGCACGTTCCACAGCTGGCGCAAGAACCGCCAGGGTCCCGGCACCGACACCAACCGCAACTGGGGTTACAAGTGGGGCTGCTGCGGCGGCTCGTCGGGCTCGACGTCCAGCGAGACCTACCGCGGCACGGCGGCGTTCTCCGCGCCCGAGACCCGGTCGCTGTCGAACTGGGTGAACTCGCGGGTGGTCGGCGGCGTCCAGCAGATCAAGACGCACATCGACTTCCACACCTACTCCGAGCTGGTGCTCTGGCCGTTCGGCTACACCTACGCCGACACCGCGCCGGGCCTGACCGCGGCCGAGGCGCAGAAGTTCCAGTCGCTCGGCAGGCAGATGGCCGCGACCAACGGCTACACGCCGCAGCAGTCCAGTGACCTCTACATCACCGACGGCAGTGTCAACGACTGGATGTGGGCGCAGCACAAGATCTGGAGCTTCACCTTCGAGATGTACCCGAAGGGCAGCAGCCCGGGCTTCTACCCGCGCGACACCCAGATCGTGCCGCAGACGACCCGCAACGACCAGGCCGTGGACATCATCATCAACGCCGCGATCACCGGCTGACCCCCAGCGGCCAGGTACGCGGCGCGCGAATGGCCTCCTTCCCCGTGGACCGGGGAAGGAGGCCCTCGCGGTTTAGGGTGCGGGCATGCCTCTGTTCTCGTTCGAAGGGCTCAGCCCGCAGGTCCACCCGGACGCCTGGATCGCCCCCACCGCCACCCTGATCGGCGACGTCGTCGTCGAAAAGGACGCCTCGATCTGGTTCGGCGCGGTGATCCGGGCCGACTTCGGCCGGATCGTCATCCGGGAGGGCGCCAACATCCAGGACAACTCGGTGATCCACGTCAACGACGGCGTCTGCGAGGTCGGCAAGAACGTCACCGTGGGCCACCAGTGCCTCGTGCACGACTGCACGATCGGGGAGCAGGCGCTGATCGGCAACGGCTCGACGGTGCTCGATAAGGCGAAGATCGGCGCGCGGGCGCTGGTCGCGGCCGGGGCCACCGTCACGCCGGCGACGGAAGTGCCGGACGAGGTCATCGCGATGGGCAGCCCGGCGAAGAAGTTCGTGCCGCTGACCGACTCCGCGCGCATGTGGGTCGAGCACAACGCGGCGATCTACCAGGAGCTGGCCCGCCGGCACCGCGCCGGGACCAAGCCGATCGATTGAAGTTGACCCTCCAGTAACTGGAGACCCTAGCTTCGGGGCATGGCTCCGAAGAAACTCACCCACCAGGTCACCCTCGAGCTCACCGCGGGCAACGCCCCGGTCGTCGACCTCGGCAAGATGCTGGGGCAGACCGGGGTCAACCTCGTCGAGATCAAGAAGGCGTACGACGCTTCGACGGCGGCCCAGCGCGGCGACGTCGTGCCGGTCGTCGTCTCGGTGTTCGAGGACCGCTCGTTCGCGCTGCGGCTCAAGACGCCGCCGACGTCGTTCCTCATCAAGAAGGCGTTGGGGGACAAGGGTTCCGCGCGGCCGGGGCACGAGGTCGCCGGCAAGCTCACGACCGACCAGCTGCGCGGGATCGCCGAGCGCAAGCTGCCGGACCTGAACACCTCCGACGTCGAAGCGGCGATGCGCACGATCGCGGGCACGGCGCGCTCCATGGGCGTCGTGGTCGTGGACTGACGTGCGCAAGCACGCGGTGGTGCCGCCGTTCCACGCGCTGGACCCCGAGCTCGGGGTCGCGGAACGGTTGCTGCGTCAGGGAAATCCGCAGCTGAGCGCGATCGTCGCGCGGCTGCCCGACGAATCCGCGGCCGCCCGCCGCCTCAACGCCGTCCTGGCGGAGGCGGGTGCGCGGCCGCGGCTCGTCGCGACCGGGACGGCGTGGCGGATCGGTTACGTGACGCCGTACGCGGGCACCGGCGAGCTGGCCGCGGGCGCGGCCGGGCTGGCCGAACTCGTCGCCGTCGGCGGCTGGCGGCGGCTGAAGCGCTGTGCCACCTGCGCGCGGCCGTTCTGCGACCGGACGTCGGGCTGCACCCGCAAGTGGTGCGCCGAGCACCGCCGGGGCACTGGCTGGGTGGACTAGGCTCTTCCCCGCAGCAGCGACTGGCGCCATCGAGGTGGAGCACCACCGGGAAGCGACGACGAGGCCCGCACCGCGCGCCTGGGTGAAGGCCACTCCAGAGCCGGAGCACGCCATGACCCACCAGCCGAAACTGAACGCGCTCACCGCCGCCGACCCGCAGATCGCCGGGCTGGTCGAGGACGAAGCGAAGCGCCAGCACGACAAGATCCGCCTGATCGCCTCGGAGAACTACGTCTCGCAGGCCGTCCTCGAGGCGACCGGCAGCGTGCTCACCAACAAGTACTCCGAGGGCTACGCGGGCAAGCGGTACTACGAGGGCCAGCAGTTCATCGACCAGGTCGAGCAACTCGCCATCGACCGCGCGAAGGCCGTGTTCGGCGCCGACCACGCGAACGTCCAGCCGTACTCCGGCTCGCCGGCGAACCTCGCGGTCTACCTCGCCTTCGCCGAGCCCGGCGACACCGTGCTGGGCATGGGGCTGCCCGACGGCGGCCACCTCACGCACGGCTGGGGCGTGTCCGCGACCGGCAAGTGGTTCACCCCGGTGCGCTACGGCGTCACCAAGGAGACCGGCCGCGTCGACCTCGACCAGGTCCGCGACCTGGCCCGCGAGCACCGGCCGAAGCTGATCTTCTGCGGTGGCACGGCGATCCCGCGCACGATCGACTTCCCGGCGTTCGCGGAGATCGCCGCGGAGGTCGGTGCGGTGCTCGTCGCCGACATCGCGCACATCGCCGGCCTCGTCGCGGGCGGCGCGCACCCGTCGCCGGTCGGGCACGCGCAGGTCATCACGACGACCACGCACAAGACCCTGCGCGGACCGCGCGGCGCGATGATCCTGTCCGACGCCGAGCACGCGAAAGCCGTCGACAAGGCGGTGTTCCCCGGCCTGCAGGGCGGCCCGCACGACCACACGACGGCGGCCATCGCGGTCGCGCTCGGCGAGGCGCAGCAGCCGTCGTTCAGCGAGTACGCGCACACGATCGTCGCGAACTCCCGCGCGCTGGCGGACGCCTTGCTGGCGAAGGGCTACGACCTGGTTTCCGGCGGCACGGACAACCACCTGCTGCTGATCGACCTGACGAACAAGGCGGTCGCGGGCAAGCCGGCGGCGAAGGCGCTGGACCGCGCGGGCATCGAGCTGAACTACAACACGGTCCCGTTCGACCCCCGCAAGCCGTTCGACCCGTCCGGCATCCGGCTCGGCACGTCCGCGATCACCACCCGCGGCCTGCGGCCGGAGCACCAGGCCCAGGTGGCGGACTGGATCGACCGCACGATCACCGCGGCGGCCGCGGCCAACGAATCCACTCTCGACGCGATCGCGGCGGAGATCCGCGAGTTCCTGGCGCCGTTCCCGATCCCGGGCTACTCCGCCTGACGCAGGATTTTCGCCGCCGCCGCGTGCAGGCCGGGCGCGGCGGCGAGGAAGCTGCCGGCCGACGGCGTCCACGGGGCGCCGTCGGCGGTGGTGACCACCGCACCGGCCTCGCGCGCGACCAGTGCCGCGCCGGCGAGGTTGGTCGCGTCACGGCCGTACTGCCAGAACAGGTCCAGCCGTCCCGCGGCGACATCGGCGACCTGCCACGACGTCGGCCCGAGGTTCCGCACGGCGGCGACCTCGGTGAGCACGGCGGTCAGCGACCGCCCGGCGGCTTCGGCGACGCCCGGCTGTCCGGCGACGAACGGCGGCTGGCTGGTGGCCGCGACGACCGCGTCCAGGGATGTCTTGCGTAAAGGCGAGATCGGCACGCCGTTGCGCCACGCGCCCGCGCCGCGCTCTGCCGAATAGGTCTCGCCGAGCCGCGGCGCGTGCAACACGGCCAGCTCCGGTTCGCCGTCCCGCAGCAACGTCACGGTGAGGCAGTACTGCGGCAGGCCCTGCAGCAGTTGGACGGCGCCGTCGAGCGCGTCGACCACCCAGACCTCACCGTCGGGCACGTCTTCGAACTCGCCGACCCAGCCCGCGGCCGGCCGGATCTCCGCGAGCGCCGCGCGCAGGCTCACGCCCAGGGGACCGTCGACGGCCGAGAAGGTGGTGGCGAGCTCGTCGAGCGAGGTCGGCGGGTGCGCCGGCCGCCGCACGCCGGTCGCCAGGGTTTCCACGATGTCGATCACTGATTTCCGCATGCGCCCAGGATCGAGCCAGGCCGGCTGTTCGAGGTACTCCAGCGCGCCGCGATGAGCGAAACTGGACTGCGTGGTGCAGCTGATGAACGAAATCGAACAGCGGGTCGTCTCCGCTCTTCAGCTCGACGGCCGCTCCGGGCCCGGCCGGATCGCCGAAGTGCTCGGCCTCTCGCCGCGCACGGTCGCCCGTGCCATCGCCCGGCTGCGCGCCGACGGCCGGCTGAAGGTCGTCTGCGTCCCCGACCCCGCGCACGGCCTGCGCGGCGCGATGCTGCTGCGGGTCAGGGTCCTCCGCGGCCGGACGCCGGTGATCGCCGACGCCCTCGCCGCCCGCGACGACGTCCTCTTCGTGGACATCCTCGCGGGCGGTGAGGAGATCAGCGCCGTCGCGCTCGGCGGGCTCGACGGCCGGCTCGTGCACGACGCACTGCCGTCGACCTCGGCCGTCACCGAGCTGCGCGCGCACTCGGTCCTGCACGTCTTCTCCGACGCGACGCAGTGGCGCACCGGCCTGCTCACCGACGCCGAAGTCGCCGCGCTCACCCCGCCTCCGCCCGGCGAAGACGTGACCCTGGACGACCTCGACCGCCGGCTGCTGGACCGGCTGGCCGTCGACGCGCGGCTCGGGCCCGGCGAACTGGACGCGGAGGCGCCGGAGTCGACCGTCCGGCGGCGGATCGACCGGCTGGCCGCGGCCGGGCGGATCCGGACCTACGCGAACGTCGACGTCGCGGCGCTCGGTCTGGGAGTCGACGCCAACGTCTGGATGACCGTTCCGCCGGGGCGGCTCGACGAGGTGGGACGGGGGCTGGGGCGGCACCCGATGGTCCACGGCACCCTCGCCACGACGGGCGTCACCAACCTGATGGCCGCCGTCTGGTGCCGGGACCTCGGCGACCTCTACACCTTCGTGATCGGCCTCGACGTCCCCTCCGCCGAGGTCACCGTCGTCGCGAGGGCCGTCAAGCGAGCCGGGAGACCGGGCTCACAAAAAAGTTGATTGCACCATACAAGCTTCCGGGGAATACTTGGTCGAGACAAGTAGTTGAGCGGTACAAGCAACTACGCGAACCGAGGGAGACCACCATGAGCGACACCTCCACGGCGGAAGGAGCAGCCGCTACGAACGGCAAACTGAGCCACCGCCAGATCCTCACCGTCCTGTCCGGCCTGATGCTCGGCATGTTCCTGGCCGCACTCGACCAGACCATCGTCTCCAGCTCGATGCGGACCATCGCCGACGAGCTGCACGGCCTGTCCCTGCAGGCCTGGGCCACCACCGCCTACCTGATCACCGCGACGCTCTCCACGCCGCTGTACGGCAAGCTGTCCGACCTCTACGGCCGCAAGCCCATGTACCTGACGGCGATCTCGCTGTTCCTGATCGGCTCGCTGGCCAGCGGCATGGCCACGTCGATGTACGAGCTCGCCGCGTTCCGCGCCTTCCAAGGGCTGGGCGCCGGTGGTCTGATGTCGCTCGCGCTCGCGATCATCACCGACATCACCGCGCCGCGTGAGCGCAGCAAGTACCAGGGCTACTTCATGGCCGTCTTCGGCATCTCGAGCGTCGCCGGGCCGGTCGTCGGCGGGTTCTTCGCCGGGATCGACACCTTCGCGGGCATCACCGGCTGGCGCTGGGTCTTCCTCGTCAACGTCCCGATCGCGCTGGCCGCGCTCGTCGTCGTCACCAAGGTGCTGAACCTCCCGCACACCCGCGTGGACCAGAAGGTCGACTACTGGGGTGCCGTCGCGCTGGCCACCGGGCTGGTGCCGCTGCTGATCGTCGCCGAGCAGGGCCGCGAGTGGGGCTGGGGTTCCGCCGCCTCGATCGCCATGTACGTCGTCGGCGGCCTGGGCGTGGCCGCGTTCGTCTGGATCGAACGCCGGATGGGCGACGCCGCCCTGCTGCCGCTGCGGCTGTTCAAGCGGCCGGTGTTCCGGATGGCCACGCTGGTCACCGTCGTGCAGGGCGCCGGGATGTTCGGCGCGATGATGTCGCTGCCGCTCTACCTGCAGATCGTCAAGGGCGCGACGCCGACCCAGGCCGGCCTGCAGATGCTGCCGCTGACGCTCGGCATCATGGTCGCCAGCCTGACCAGCGGCCGCCTGATCGCCAAGACCGGGCGCTACAAGATGTTCGCCGTGGCCGGGATCGGCCTGATGGCGGCGGCGCTGTTCGCGCTCTCGACGATCACCGTCGACAGCTCGCTGGCGCTGGTCATGGTGATCGCCTTCGTGATCGGCCTCGGCCTCGGCGCCTCGATGCAGACGCTGGTGCTGGCCGCGACCAACGACGTCCGCCCGCAGGACATCGGTGTCGCCACCTCGGCGGCGACGTTCTTCCGGCAGATCGGCGGCACGGCGGGCACCGCGGTGTTCCTGTCGATCCTGTTCGGCACGGTCGGCGACCGGATCGCGAACGCCATCCGCTCGGCGATGACGAGCCCGGCCTACGTGTCGGCACTGGCCCAGAACCCCGCGTTCGCGCAGCAGCTGAAGAGCGGCGGGCTGGACGTCAACGACACGTCGTTCCTGTCCTCGCTCGACCCGACGCTGGCCCGGCCGATCCTGCAGGGCTTCGCCGAGTCGATGAGCACGGTGTTCCTGGTCGGCGGGATCGTGCTGACCGTCGGGTTCGCCCTGGTGTGGTTCCTCAAGGAGAAGCCGCTCTCGGACAAGTCGGCGATGGAGCAGCGCGCGGACGCCGAGGCGGAGGCCGCCCCGGCCCTGGCACTGGCGCACTGACCCGCTGGAACACGAAGAGGCCCCTCGGAATCCGAGGGGCCTCTTCCGCGTGCCGTCAGTGGTCGGCGCCGCCGTTGGCCTTCTCCTTGGCCAGCCGGTCGGTCTCGCGCTCGTACGACCGGGCGATCTCCGCCTCGGCCTCGGTGCGGCCGACCCAGGACGAGCCTTCGACGCTCTTGCCGGGCTCGAGGTCCTTGTAGACCTCGAAGAAGTGCTGGATCTCCAGGCGGTGGAACTCGTTCATGTGGTGGATGTCGCGCAGGTGCTCGAGGCGCGGGTCGTTCGACGGAACGGCGATGACCTTGTCGTCCGGGCCCTTCTCGTCGGTCATCCGGAACATGCCGATCGCGCGGCAGCGGATCAGGCAGCCCGGGAAGGTGGGCTCCTGCACGAGCACCATCACGTCCAGGGGGTCGCCGTCCTGGCCGAGGGTGTCGTCGATGAAGCCGTAGTCGGCCGGGTACTGCGTGGCCGTGAACAGGGTCCGGTCCAGCTTGATGCGGCCGGTCTTGTGGTCGACCTCGTACTTGTTGCGCTCCCCTTTGGGGATTTCGATCGTGACGTCGAACTCCACGGCGTCCTCGCTGCTTCTTTATAGATCCGGGCGTGCCCGCGGCTCGCGGGCGGCAACCTTCATGACTGTCTTGACGTCTCCTAGTGTGGACTACGGCCTGCCGCGGGTCCGCATCGATGTCGGCCACGCGGCATGTGACCTTGGCCCCTTCCGGGGCAGGTGAGAAGGAGTGGTGGGTGCCGGAAAACGACCAGCCGATGTGGCCTTCGTCGGACGAAGACCGCTCGTCGTCGGGCGCGCGGAAGACCACCCCGATGTCGCTGCCCGACCCGCCGCCGGGCGCGCCGGGGGAGTCCGGCGTGCCGAAGGTCACAAGCAGCGAAGCCCCGAAGGGGTCCTGGTTCGCGCCGAACGTCGCGCCCGAGCCGGTCCCCGGCCTCAGCGCGCCGGCCGAGGAGCCGCCGTCCCCGCCGCCCCCGGCCAAGCAGGACCTGGCCGACCGGCTCGGCAGCCGCGAGCCGAAGCGGCCGGCCGAGGCGGGCACCGAGTACATCCAGGCCGAGCCGCCGGTCGCCGAGAGCACCCAGTTCATCGAGGTGAAGCAGTCCGAGCGGACGCCGGTCGTGCCGGTCGAGCGCGACGTCTGGCCCGCCGACCAGCCGGAACGCCGCGAGGAACCGCAGCAGCAGTGGCGTGAGGAACTGCAGCTGTGGCGCGACGAGCAGCAGCGCCGCGAAGAGCAGCTGAAGCGCGCGGACGACCAGCGCCGTGACGAGCCGCAGCGCCCGGAAGAGCCCCAGCAGCCCTGGGCCCAGCGCATCGAGCTGCGGGAGAACCGCGGCGGCGACCGCCCGGCCGAACCGGGTGAGCGCCGGCCCAGCCTGCCGCCGGAGCCGCCGCGCGGGGTCGTGCCGTCGGCGTCCGCCGGCTCCCTCGCCCGGCCCCAGCGGATCGAGCCGGACGGGCAGCGGTTCGACGCCGAGGCGACCGTCGGGATCGAGCGGCCCACCCAGTTCCCCGCCGCCTTCCAGCAGCAGCCCCAGCCGCGGAACGAGCCGCCGCGGCCCGAGCAGCGGCCGCCGTCCGAGCCGCCGCCCGCCGCCGAAGCGCCGCCCTCAGAGGAGCCGCCGAAGAAGCGGAAGAAGGGCAAGCTGATCGCGCTCGTCGTGGTCGTCCTGCTGGTGCTGGCCGGGGGCGGGGTCGCCGCGGCGATGCCGAAGGTGTCGAACCGGCTGGGCCTGCCGTGGGCGCCCAACGCGCCGAAGGGCGACAGCCCGGACCCGGTCGCCGCCACGCGCCAGCTGCAGGGGCCCGACACCGCCGGGACGGCGCCGACCGCCAACGGCGTCAAGTCCGTGCTGGCCTCGGCGGCCGGGAACGGCGCGCTCGGCCAGCTCACCGGCAGCGTGATCGACCCGGTGAGCGGCACCGTGCTCTGGGACCGCAGCTCCTCGACGCCGGTGACGCCCGCGTCGACGACGAAGGTGCTCACGTCGGCGGCCGCGCTGCTCTCGCTGGACCACAACCTGCGGTTGTCGACGAAGATCGTCCAGGGCGCGGACCCGGGCACGGTCATCCTGGTCGGCGGCGGCGACACGACGATCACCAACCTGCCGCTCGGCACGGACTCGCCGCTGTACCCGGCCGGCGCGCACGTCGACGACCTCGTCGCGCAGGTCAAGAAGGCCGCGCCCGGCGTCAAGAAGGTGCAGGTCGACCTGACCCTGTTCAAGGGCGCGACGACCGCGCCGGGCTGGGAAGCGGGCGACGCGCCGTCGACGTACGCGACGCAGATGGCCCCCGTGATGGCCGACGGCGGCCGGATCAGCCCCAAGGACAACAACTCGCAGCGCACGGCGAACGCGGGCAGCGCGCTGGCCTCGTCGATCGCGTCGAAGCTGGGTGCGTCGGCCGCCGGCCAGGCGACCGCGCCGAAGGACGCGAAGGTGCTCGGCGAGGTCAAGTCGGCCCCGCTGACCGAGCTGGTGTCCGACCTGATGGTGCTCTCCGACGACGTCCTCGCCGAGGCCATCGCCCGTCAGGTGGCGCTGGCGAACGGCGAGGAAGCGAGCTACGCGGGCGGTGCGAAGGCGACCATCAAGGTGCTGAAGGACCACGGGTTCGACGTCTCGGGCGTCGACCTCTCCGACGGCAGCGGCATCTCGTCGCTCAACCGCATCCCGGCGCGGCTGCTGACCCAGCTCCTCGCGGCCGCGGCGGCACCGGAGGGCAAGAACCCGGGCACCGGCAAGCTGCGCCCGGTGCTGGCGGGCCTGCCGGTGGCGGGCGGCTCCGGCACCCTCGCCGACAAGCGGTTCGACACCCCGGCGTCGCAGGCGGGCCGCGGCTGGGTGCGGGCGAAGACGGGCACGCTGACCGGGGTGAACACCCTGGCCGGGCTGGTGCTCGACCAGGACGGCCGGGTGCTCGTGTTCGCGTTCATGTCCAACGGCTCGGACACCGATCCCGGCCGGGACGCCATCGACGTGCTGGCCACCAGCCTCCGCAAGTGCGGGTGCGCCTAGCTGTAGTGACCATGGACGTTGTTGACGGTTGAGCGGCGCGTCGGGTTGATCAGAGCGAAGACCTCCGTGTGTGGTGCTGGTGTCTGACGCCATCACCGATCACAACGGAGGCCTTCGTGTCCCACCGTTGATGCCCGGTTGACCCTGCACGGACGCAGGCTGCTGATCGACCGTGTCACCGCTGGACGCCCGGTTGCCCACGTCGCCGCTGAGCTGGGAATCTCCCGCGCGACCGGCCACAAATGGATTCGCCGCCGCGCCACCACCGCCCTCGCCGACCTCGGCGCCCAAGCCCGCTTCACCCGCCGCTACCGACCTCAAACCAACGGAAAAGCCGAACGCTTCAACCGCACCCTCGCCGAAGAATGGGCCTACGCCCAACCCTTCACCAGCTCACACCACCGCGCCGAAGCACTAGCCGAGTTCCTGCACCGCTACAACCACCACCGAGCCCACACCTCACTCGGCGGAAGGCCACCCATCACCCGAGTCAACAACCTCACAGGGCAGTGCGCCTAGCGCCGGGCCGCCTCGGCGACCCGTTCGATCTCGGCCCGGCGCGCTTCCCGCGCGACGGCGTCGGGTTCCCGCGCCATGGCTTCCGCGTCGAGCCCGGTCGTGCCGTCGAGCTGCTCGCGCAGGATGTCGGCGTGCCCGGCGTGCCGGTTGATCTCGGTCAGGAAGGTGACGAGGACCTTGAAGAGGGTCACGTCGGGGGACGGCCACCACGGCACGTGGCCCGGCGCGTGGAGGGCGAGCTCGCCGATCGTGGCGTCGGTGTGCGCCCACACCCGCCGGTAGCGGCCGGCGATCTCCGCGCGGGTCTCGTCCTCGGTCGCCCACAGGTCGGTGCCGCGCTCGGGCAGCGGCTCGGGGAACGGCCGGCCGAAGACCTCGCCGAAGTAGCGGGCTTCCCAGGTCGACAGGTGCTTGACCAGGCCGAGCAGGTTGGTCCCGGTCGCGGTCAGCGGGCGGCGGACGTCGTGTTCGCCGAGTCCGTCGAGCTTCGCGAGCAGCGCTTCGCGGATCCAGCGCAGCTCGTCGTGCAGGTACGCCTTGGCGTCGTCGTCGATCACGGACGCCAGCTTGCCGCACCGCGTACCTCTCCGTGTGCGAAGCGTGCGGAGATCGTGGCCGGAAACCGGCCCGGGCCAGGTAGCGTCGGAAGGGTGAGTCAGGAAACCGAGACCCGGCCCATGGTCGACTGGGCGATCGCCGCGCAGACCGGCGCGCTGCTCGTGCGCGGCGGCCCGCAGGTCCCGCGCGAAGAAGCCGAAGCAGCCGTCACCGACCTCCGCGAGCTGACGATGGAGGCCGAGGGGCACGTCCGGCAGCTGACGAACCTGGGCCTCGACCTGCCGCTGCTGCCCGGCGAAGTCGTCGACCGGCCCGGCTGGGTGCGGTCCGCCGCCGCCGGGCTCGGCGCGCTGACCGGGCGCGCGCTGCCGCAGCAGGGCGGTCCGCTCGGGCCGATCCTCGCCGGGGGCGCCGGCGTCCAGACCGGCTTGGTGCTCGCGTTCCTCGCCAGCCGCGTGCTCGGCCAGTACGACCCCTTCGGCGGCCCGGAGCGGGACGGGCAGCTGCTGCTCGTCGCGCCGAACGTCGTCGCCGCCGAACAGGCGATGAACGTGCCGGGCCACGACTTCCGGCTCTGGGTCTGCCTGCACGAATGCACCCACCGGCTGCAGTTCACCGCGGTCCGGTGGCTGCGCGACTACTTCGCCGACGAGGTCGAGCGGCTCGTCTCGGGCCTCGCGGGCGGTGGCAGCGACAGCCTGTCCGACCTGTTCGGCCGGCTGCCCGAGGCGATCAAGCAGGGGCCGAAGCTGAACCTCGCGGAGCTGCTCCAGTCGCCGAAGGAGCGCGCGGTGTTCGACCGGCTGCTGGCACTCTCGACGCTGCTCGAAGGCCACGCCGACTACGTGATGGACGCCGTCGGGCCGCAGGTCGTCCCGAGCGTCGACACGATCCGCGAGCGGTTCACCTCGCGGCGCAAGGGCGGCGGCGTCTTCGACCGGCTGCTGCGCGCGCTGCTCGGCGTCGACGCGAAGATCCGCCAGTACGAAGAAGGCGCGAAGTTCACGAAACACGTCGTGGACGCCGTCGGCATGGACGGCTTCAACGCCGTCTGGCGCTCGCCGAACACCCTGCCGTCGCGCGCCGAGATCGCCGATCCGGCGGCGTGGGTCCGGCGCCTGCACGGATGACCGGGCCGGCGGTCGCGGCCGTCCGCCGGGCCGTCCGTGCCTTCCTGGACGTCGTCGAGGCGCCACCCGAGATCTGCGTCGCGGTCTCCGGCGGCGCCGACTCCCTCGCGCTGGCCGAAGCCACCGCGTACACCGCGCACCGCGCCGGGCACGTCGTCCGCGCGCTGGTCGTCGACCACGGCCTGCAGGACGGCTCGGCGAAGATCGCGCGGGACGCGGCGGCCGCGGCGAAGGCGCTCGGCGTCGACGAAGCCGAGGTGCGCCGGGTCGACGTGACCGGCGCCGGCGGCCCGGAAGCCGCCGCCCGCAAGGCCCGCTACCGGGCGCTGGCCGGGCACGGGCTCGTCCTGCTCGGCCACACCCTCGACGACCAGGCCGAAACCGTCCTGCTCGGCCTCGGCCGCGGCTCGGGCCCGCGCAGCGTCGCCGGGATGCGGCCGCACGACCCGCCGTGGGGACGGCCGCTGCTGGCCGTCGCGCGCGCCACCACCCGCGCCGCGTGCGCCGAGCTCGGCGTCGAGCCGTGGGACGACCCGCACAACGCCGAACCGCGCTTCACCCGCGTCCGGTTGCGCACCGAAGTGCTGCCGCTCCTGGAAGACGTCCTCAACGGCGGGGTGGCGGGCGCGCTGGCCCGCACGGCCGCGCAGCTGCGTGAAGACAATGAGGCGCTGGACACAATGGCGGACGTGATCTTCACCCGCGCGGGCGGCGCCGAAGGGCTGGATGTCGGACTCATCGAGGCCGAGCCCGCGGCACTGCGGCGGCGGGTTCTTCGCAGGTGGTTGCTGCAATCGGGTGTGCGCGAGCTCACCGACGCGCACCTCCGTGCGGTCGACCGGCTGGTCGCCCGGTGGCGTGGTCAGGGTGGTGTCTGGTTGCCCGGCAACTTGGAGGCGCGGCGGGCGCATGGCAGGCTCTGCGTCAGCTCCCAACCCACCACACGAGGGGAATGACCCGTGTACGAGGGCGAAATCGCCTCCGTGCTCGTCACCGAGCAGCAGATCAAGGACAAGATCACGGAACTGTCGGAGCAGATCGCCGCCGACTATCCGGCCAACGGGCAGGGTGAACTCCTGCTGGTGGGTGTCCTGAAGGGTGCGGTCATGTTCATGACCGACTTCGCCCGCGCGCTGCCGCTGCCGACGCAGCTGGAATTCATGGCCGTCTCCTCGTACGGCTCGGCGACGTCGTCGTCCGGTGTCGTGCGGATCCTCAAGGACCTCGACCGCGACATCGCGGGCCGGGACGTCCTGATCGTCGAAGACATCGTCGACTCCGGCCTCACGCTGTCGTGGCTGCTGAAGAACCTCGCCAGCCGCAACCCCGCGTCGCTCGAGGTCGTTTCGCTGCTGCGCAAGCCCGAAGCGGTCAAGGTGGACGTGCCGGTCAAGTACATCGGCTTCGACATCCCGAACGAGTTCGTCGTCGGTTACGGCCTCGACTACGCCGAGCGCTACCGGGACCTGCCCTACATCGGGACGCTGGACCCGAAGGTCTACACCGCGTAGTGCGCCGGCGGAGTTCACCGACCGTTCACCGCAACTACCGGATTCGCGGAACCCCGGTGGCGAAGTTTGCGTCATAGGCTCTGATCACGTGCGTTAACCTATGCGAAGACCATTCGTGCCCGCGGTGACCGGGTCGGGGGAACGGGAGAGAGTTCTGATGGGGAACAGCAGCGCTGCCGACGCGAACGCCTTCAAGGCCGCGGCCGCGGCGGGCCAGGTCGGGATCGACCCGGACGCCGCGCAGACCGTGCTGAACAAGATCCGCACCGGCAAGGACGCGGTCGAAGCCCTGCTCAGCGGCGCGGGCACGCTCGCCCAGCCGCCGAAGCTCGGCGACAACCCGGTCGGCAACGCGATGGCCGCGAAGTTCGTGCAGCGCGCGGACGGCGGGGGCGACTCCTACGCCGCCGCGCTGCAGAACCTGCTCGACCAGTACTCGGCCGCGGAGGAGGGCATCGTCACGGCGATGTCCCGCTACCACGAGATCGACAACGCCGCCGCCGAACCGTTCCGCAACGCCTGAGTCCGAGGGGGATTTCGCAGTCATGGCTCCGAACCGCAGCGACCAGCCTTCGTCGACCACCGGGGGCTCGACCGACCCGGGCTCGCTCGTCCCGCTCGGGGACAACTCGTCGTCGCAGAACATCGTCGACACCGCCCGTGGCCGTTCCGACGGCTTCGACATGGGCAGCGACCGCGCGATCGCGAACCCGCCGAACTGGAACGCGCAGGAAAGCCAGCAGCTCTACGCCGGCGCGGTCAACAACAACGACCCCGGCACGGCCGAGGCGACCGGGCACGCCTGGGCGCACCACGGCACCGAGCTGAAGCAGGCGTCCGACCACCTGTACAACGCGATCGCCGAGCTCGGCAACGCGTGGGTCGGCCAGGGTGCCGGCGGTGCGCAGGGCGCGCTGGTGGCCATCGCCAACTCCGGTTCGCAGGCTTCCGAGGCCGCGCACACGATGTCCGACCGGCTCGCCCGGCAGGCCGCGGCGGCCGCCGAGGTCAAGAAGATGCCGGCCCCCAAGGACTACGACCCCAAGCAGTCCATGGCGGCGGCGCTGGCCGGCGGCCCGGCGGCGCTGATCGCCGACCAGAAGGCGCAGGCGGACGCGGCCAACGACGTCAAGGCGCAGCAGGTCGCGTTCTTCAACGCCTACACCAAGTCGATGAGCGAGGTCGACAGCTCGACCCCGAGCTTCGGCCCGGAGTCGCTCGGCATGAAGCCGACGGGCTCGCACAACTCGATCTCGTTCAACGCGGTCAACTCCGTCGGCAGCACCGGCCCGGTCCAGGGGCTCCCCGGTGGCGCGGGTGACGCGATCTTCGCCTCCAGTACCTCCGGTTTCGGCGCCAACGGCGCGTTCGGCGCGCAGCACGCGGCCGGCGTGACCGGGGCGAGCCACGGCGTGCCCGGTGGCTTCGGGGCCGACGCGGCTTCGCTCGGCAGCGACGCACCCGGCGGTTCGGTCCCGGGCACGGGTACCGGTGCCGGCTCCGTGACCGGCGCCGGCCAGGTCGCCCCGGGCGGCGCGGGGGCCGGGGGCACCAGCCCGCTCGGCAAGATCGGCATGGGCCTCGGCATCGGCGGCGTCGCCGGTGGCCTGGGCGCGCTGGCTTCGCGGGCGCTCGGCGCGGGCACCAAGTCCGGCTCGAAGGCCGAGAACGACACGACGCTGGCGTCGGCCGAGGGCCAGAGCGCCGCTTCGGCCCAGGCCCCGCAGCAGGGCGTCGTCTCGCCCGCGGGCACCATCGGTGGGCAGCAGGCCCCGCCGCCGATGAACCCGGCCGGCATGGGCGGCATGGCCCCGCAGGGTGCCCAGGGCGAGCAGGACGAGGAGCACACGCACGCGTCCTTCCTCATCGAGGCGGACCCGGACGAGGCCTTCGGTGCGAACCAGGCGACCCCGCCGCCGGTCATCGGCGCGTGGTCCGAGGACGACGAAGACCGCTGATCCTTTCGGGCCGGGCACGCCGACGGTGTGCCCGGCCCGGTTTCTCTTGGGGGTGGCTCGATGCCGAACGCTGAGCTGCTCACCCCGGTCGAGGTGGACTTCCTGTGGGAGTCCGCCGGGCTGGGCGAGCTGCCGTACCCGCTGCGCATCCGCTCGCACGGCGAGACCGTCGACGAGCGGTCGCTGCTGCGCCGCCGCACGCTGGAAGGGCTCGTCGCGCGCGGGCTGGCCGACGGCCGCGGGCGGCCCGAACCGCACGTCGAGGACTACTTCGGCGTGCTCGCGGGCGCCGAGCTGAGCCTCGACGCCGTCCAGCTGATCGCCCCGGACGCCGAGCCGCTGCTCGCGATCGCCGGCGTGCTGGGCGGCCAGGGCCTCTTGGCCGTGCAGGACCGCCGCGGCCTGCACCTGAACCCGTGCCCGGCGGACGGCCTGGCCAGTGCGATCGTCTCGCTGCTGCCGGGTGCGCCGCGCGGCACCGAGAAGTCGATCACGGTCCCGCTGGAGCAGCTGGTCGGCGCGCACGGCGTCGACTTCCTGCAGCGGCGGGGCACCGGCGACGAGCGTTCGTCGGCGGACGAGGACCGCAAGGCGCTGGCCCGGCTGCACGCCCAGCCGCGCCTGCGTGGCGGCCAGATCGCGGCCAACGCCCGCTCGCGCGTCGGCGGCCGGACCCGGACCCCGGTGCTGAGCTGGTTCGACACCGAGACGGGCCGCTACTTCACCCAGGCGACGCAGGGCCGCGACGGCCGCGACTGGATCACGATCGCCCCGGCGGACGCGGCGACGCTGCGCCACCGCATCGGCGAGATGCTGGCGACGGCGGCGAACTCGACCGCGCCCGTCTGATCCCTCCTTCGGGCACCAGCGTCACCTCTGCCAAGATCGGGCTCCGGCTTCTTCGAAGGTGCCCCGTCCGACGATCACTTTTTGTCGGTGGTGCGGGCTACGCTGAGCGAGAGTCCGATCCGGGAGAGTAATGATGCAAGAGTTCTTCTCGCCACTGGCGTTCGACTTCCTCTGGGAGTCGGCGCAGGTCGGGGAGCTGCCGTACCCGCTGCGAGTCCGGTCGCACGGCGCGACCGAGGACGAGCGCGTTTCGCTGCGCCACCGCGTCGACGTCGAGCTGAAGGCGCGCGGCATCCGCGAGTCGCGCGGCAGGCTGGCGCCCCCGATCGAAGACGCGCTCCACCTGCTCGCCTTCGCCCCGCTGACCATCGACGCGCTGCACATCCCGCAGTTCGAGGCGCCGACGGTCGGCGTGCTCGCGGCGGCCGACGACACCAAGGGCGTGCTCGCGGTCCAGGACGCCGACGGCATCTGGCTGCGGGACGTCCCACCGGACGCGCTGGTCTCCGCGGTCGTCGACGTGCTGCCCGCCGGCCCCCGCGGCAGCGAGGCGTCGGTCACACTCCCGCTGGACGACGCCCTGCGCACGGCCCCGATCCGGGTGCCCGTGTCGCTGCCGTCGGCGGGTGAGGAAGAAGACAAGCGCCGGGGCAAGGCCCGCCGGACCCCGCTGAGCGAGCGCGTCACCGCCGACCCGCGGGAGGCGTACGGCCGGCTCGCCGGGCAGCCGCGGCAGCGCGGCGGTCAGCTGGCAGCGAACAGCCGTTCGCAGGTCGGGGCCAAGCAGCGGTCCCGCGTCCTGGCCTGGTTCGACACCGCCAGCGGCCGCTACCTGAGCCTCTCCCGCGCAGGTACGGACGGTCGGGAGTGGGTCACGGTGGCCCCCGCCGACCAGAAGACTTTGCGGACCCGGCTGGGCGAGATGGTGAGCAGTGTGTCGGACGGCACGCGATAGCGTGACCACCGAGGACGCGGGGCGGGAACCCGGGCGCGGTATCGCCCGTTGACCTGCGAGAGGCTCACAGGGGATGAACGCGGCAGCGGACGGTACCCTGATGGGACGGGTGTCCAGGCACCACGCGTTTGTCAAGATCGTGATGGCGGGTATCACAGGAGCCGCCCAACCAGGGAGGGTCGAGGCCACCAGGGCCGAGTCGTATGAACCGGAAGAGCGTGCTCAGGAACCCACTGCTGTGGATCGTCGCGGGGTTGCTGGCGTTGTTCGCGTACAACACGATCTTCGACAGTGATCGTGGGTACACCCAGGCACCCATCTCGGTGGCGAACTCCCAGATCTCCTCGAACAACGTCAAGGAAGCCAGCCTCGAGGACAAGGAACAGCAGCTCAAGCTGCTGCTTTCGAAGCCCGTGGACGTGGACGGCCAGCAGGTCACCCAGATCATTTCGCAGTACCCGGCGGATGCCACCCGCCCGATCTACGACTCGTTGATCGCGGCGAAGACCGGCGGCCAGCCGATCAAGTTCACCACCAAGGTGACTCAGCAGGGCGTGCTGACGCAGATCCTCATCTTCGCCATCCCGCTGGCCCTCGTCCTGGGCCTGCTGATGTGGATGATGAACAACGCCCAGGGTGGCGGGAACCGCGTCCTCAACTTCGGCAAGTCCAAGGCCAAGCAGCTGAACAAGGACATGCCCAAGACGACCTTCGGGGACGTCGCGGGTGCCGACGAGGCCGTCGAAGAGCTGTACGAGATCAAGGACTTCCTGCAGAACCCGGCGCGATATCAGGCGCTCGGCGCGAAGATCCCGAAGGGCGTGCTGCTCTACGGGCCGCCCGGCACCGGCAAGACGCTGCTCGCGCGAGCCGTCGCCGGCGAGGCGGGCGTGCCGTTCTACACGATCTCCGGCTCGGACTTCGTCGAGATGTTCGTCGGTGTCGGTGCCTCGCGAGTGCGTGACCTGTTCGAACAGGCCAAGCAGAACGCGCCGTGCATCATCTTCGTCGACGAGATCGACGCGGTCGGCCGCCAGCGCGGCGCCGGCCTCGGCGGCGGGCACGACGAGCGCGAGCAGACGCTGAACCAGCTGCTCGTCGAGATGGACGGCTTCGACGCCCGCGGCGGCATCATCCTGATCGCGGCCACCAACCGGCCGGACATCCTGGACCCGGCGCTGCTGCGCCCGGGCCGGTTCGACCGGCAGATCCCGGTGTCCGCGCCCGACCTGCGCGGCCGCAAGGCGATCCTCGAGGTGCACGCCAAGGGCAAGCCGATCGCGCAGGGCACCGACCTGGGCAGCCTGGCCAAGCGGACCGTCGGCATGTCCGGCGCGGACCTGGCCAACGTGCTGAACGAGGCCGCGCTGCTCACCGCCCGCCAGAACGGGCACGTGATCACCGACGTCGCGCTGGAGGAGTCGGTCGACCGCGTTGTCGGCGGCCCCGCCCGCAAGAGCCGGATCATCTCCGAGAAGGAGAAGAAGATCACGGCCTACCACGAGGGCGGGCACGCGCTCGCCGCGTGGGCGATGCCGGACATCGAACCGGTCTACAAGCTGACCATCCTGCCGCGCGGCCGCACCGGCGGGCACGCCTTGATCGTCCCGGAGGACGACAAGGAGTTGATGACCCGCTCGGAGATGATCGGCCGGCTGGTCTTCGCGATGGGCGGCCGCACGGCGGAGGAACTCGTCTTCCACGAGCCCACCACCGGCGCGTCCGCGGACATCGAGCAGGCGACGAAGATCGCCCGCGCGATGGTCATGGAGTACGGCATGAGCGCCCGCCTCGGCGCGGTCAAGTACGGCCAGGAGCAGGGCGACCCGTTCCTCGGCCGGTCGGCCGGGCGGCAGGCGGACTACTCGCTCGAGGTGGCGCACGAGATCGACGAGGAGGTGCGCAAGCTCATCGAGACGGCGCACACCGAGGCGTGGCACGTGCTGAACACCTACCGCGACGTTCTCGACGAGCTGGTCATCGAGCTCCTGGAGAAGGAGACGCTGCAGCGCAAGGACCTCGAGCGGATCTTCGCGACCGTCGAGAAGCGCCCGCACATCACCGTCTTCAACGAGTTCGGCGAGCGCACGCCGTCGGACAAGCCGCCGATCAAGACCCCGGGCGAGCTGGCGATGGAGCGCGGCGAGCCGTGGCCGCCGCCGGAGAAGGAGCCGAAGCCGGCCCTGAAGCCGGAGCCGACCCCGGTCGGCACGGCCCCGGGCGCGGGCGACCTGCCCGGCGGCCCGCCGTACCCGTCGCCGACGCCGGCGGACCCGAACGCCAACCCGTACGCCCCACCGCAGCCGGGCGCCTACCCGAACGGCGGCCGTCCCTACGGCGGCCCGAACGGTGGCCCCAACGGCACGGCGCACTGGCCGCAGTCCTACGGCGGCGGCCAGCAGCCCGGCAGCTACCCGGGCGGCCCGGCCGGTGGCCAGAGCGGCCCGCCGAACTACGGTGCCCCTCCGGGCTGGACCCCCGCGACCTCCCCCGGCGGTCAGCCGGGCCAGTCGTGGCGGCCCGGTGGTGAAGAACGCCCTCGTGAGCACGGCTGGTTCGCCGATCAGGCGGGCAACCAGCAGAACGAGGGAGAACGACGTGACGTGGATGGACCGGACAAGCCCCAGTGACGCCGACCGCCCGGTCTTCGACCAAGACCGGGCGGAGAAGGCGATCCGCGAACTCCTCTTGGCGTGCGGCGAAGACCCGGAACGGGATGGCCTGAAGGACACCCCGGCCCGGGTCGCCCGCGCGTACCACGAGATGTTCGCCGGCCTGTACACCGAGCCCGACTCGGTGCTGGACCGCACCTTCGACGAGTCCCACGAAGAGCTGGTGCTGGTCACGGACATCCCGATGTTCAGCCAGTGCGAACACCACCTGGTCCCCTTCCACGGCGTCGCGCACGTCGGGTACATCCCGAACGCCGCCGGGAAGGTGACCGGGCTGTCCAAACTGGCCCGGCTCGTCGACCTCTACTCGAAGCGCCCGCAGGTGCAGGAGCGGCTGACTTCCCAGGTCGCCGACGCGATCGTGCGGAAGCTCGAGCCGCGCGGGGTGATCGTCGTGATCGAGGCCGAGCACCTCTGCATGGCCATGCGCGGCATCCGCAAGCCCGGCGCCCGCACCACCACCTCGGCGGTGCGGGGGCAGCTGAAGACCTCGCCGTCGTCGCGGGCGGAGGCGCTCGACCTGATCAAGGCGCGCCGGTGAGCGTGGGGCTTCCCGCTCCCGGCCGGTGCGTCGTGATGGGTGTGCTGAACGTGACGCCCGATTCGTTTTCCGACGGTGGCCGCTACCTCGGGCTCGACCAGGCACTGGAGCACGCCCGCGCGATGTGGGCGCGCGGCGCCGACCTGATCGACGTCGGCGGCGAGTCGACGCGCCCGGGTGCGGCCCGGGTGGACGCCGGAACCGAGCGGGACCGCATCCTGCCGGTGATCCGGACGCTGGCCGGCGAAGGCGTCGCGCTGTCGGTCGACACCACGCGGGCGTCCGTCGCCGCCGCGGCGCTCGAAGCCGGCGCGCACGTGATCAACGACGTCTCGGGTGGCCTGGCCGACCCGGACATGGCCCGGGTCGCGGCCGAAACCGGGGTGCCGTGGGTGCTGATGCACTGGCGCGGGCACAGCAAGGACATGCAGGCACTGGCGTCCTACTCCGACGTCGTCGCCGACGTCCGGTCCGAGCTGCTGTCCCGGGTGGACGAAGCGCTGGCGGCCGGCGTGGCCGAGAGCGCGATCGTGCTGGATCCCGGGCTCGGGTTCGCGAAGGACGCCGAGCACGACTGGGCGTTGCTGCGCGGCCTGGACTCGGTGCTGTCCCTGGGCTTCCCGGTGCTCGTCGGCGCCTCCCGAAAACGTTTTCTCGGCCGCCTGCTGTCCGAAAAGGACGGAACGCCGAGGCCCCCGGACGGCCGCGAAGACGCGACGGCGGCGATTTCCGCCCTCGCCGCCGCGGCCGGCGCCTGGGGCGTGCGGGTGCACGAGGTCGGAGCTTCGCTGGACGCGGTCGCGGTGGCCGCGGCGTGGGGAAAGGGTTCGCCGGATGTCTGACCGGATCACGCTGACCGGCCTGCGCGTGTTCGGCCGCCACGGCGTGTTCGAGCACGAGAAGCGCGACGGCCAGGAGTTCGTCATCGACGTCACGGCGTGGCTCGACCTCGGGCCCGCCGCCGCGTCGGACGACCTGACCAAGACCCTGCACTACGGCGAGCTGGCCGAGCTGGCGGCGGGCATCGTCGCGGGCGAGCCGTACGACCTCATCGAGAGCGTCGCGGGCAAGATCGCCGACGAGGTCATGCGCGACGAGCGCCTGAGCGCGATCGAGGTGACGGTCCACAAGCCGTCGGCCCCGATCCCGCTGACGTTCGACGACGTCGCGGTGACGGTCCGGCGCGCCCGGTGACCCGCGCGGTCCTGTCCCTCGGCTCGAACCTGGGCGACCGGCTTGGCTACCTGAAGCTGGCCCTGGCCGCGGTCCGCCCGGCGCTGGTCGCGGTGTCGAGCGTGTACGAGACCAAGGCCTGGGGCGTCGAAGACCAGCCGGACTTCCTGAACGCGGTCTGCGTGGTCGACGACCCGGCCCGCGACCACTGGGCCTGGCTGCGCACGGGCCAGGCGGCAGAGCGGGCAGCGGGCCGGGTCCGCGAGCTCCGTTGGGGCCCGCGAACCCTGGACGTCGACGTGGTCACGGTGGACGGCGTGACGTCCGACGACCCCGAGCTGCTGCTCCCGCACCCGGGAACCCCGGACCGAGCCAGCGTGCTGGTCCCGTGGGCGGAGATCGCCCCGGAGGCGGTGCTGCCAGGCCACGGCCCGATCACGGACCTGCTGGCCGCCCGCCCCCCGGCCGAGGTGGCAACGGTCCGCCGGACGACGCTCGAACTCGCCTGAGCCGCCCAGCCGCCTCGGCACCGCCGGCCAACTCCTCCCACCGGGCGCCGCCACGACCTGCCCGCTGGCTTGGGTAAGCCGGCTAATTCCGGCCTCGCCCACCGGGCGCCGCCACGGCCTGCCGCCGGCTTGGCGGAGCTGGCTACTCCGTCCCACCCGGCGCGCGCCCGGCCTGCCCGCCGCCTGGGCAGCGCCGGCCAACTCCGTGCCGCCCGACTTGGCTGAGCTGGCTGACTCCGCCCACCGGGCGCCACCACGGCCTAGCCGCCGACTTGGCCGAGCTGGCTAACTCCGCCCGCCCGGCGCGCGCTCGGCCTGCCCGCCGCCTCGGCGGCGCCGGCCAACTCCGCCCCGCCCGCCTCGGCTGAGCCGGCCCTTGCCACCCCGCCCGCCGGGCGCCGCCGCGGCCGGCGCGACCGCCCTCAGCAGCGTCGACCATCTCCGCCCCACGCCGCCGGTCGTGAGTGAGAAACAGTGTTCTAACCCTGTTTCTCACTCACGACCGACCAGCGCAGGCGCGCCGAGCAAGTCAAGCCCCGCCCGGCCATCGATCGCCGAGCTGTGGCTGGCGGTCGGTGACAGGATGCTGTCAGCCTCGCAGGGCCGCGACCATGAAACGGACCGCCGGCTGGGCCGTCGGGACCGGGGGCCACCCGTTGATCGTCGCGAGCAACTGCCAGTAGCGCTCCGCTCGCGGGTCGCCGCTCGTCTCGAAGCGGTCCGCCATCTCCGTGCGGAACTCCCGTGACGCCGGGTCCTGGTCCGGGCGGGCCGTCGCCGTCGCGATCTCGGACGCAAGCGTTTGCCCTGCCTCCGACGTCGGCGAATCGCCCGCCTCCAGTGCGGCTTCCGCGCGGGAAACCCAGCCGGGCCAGTTCTGCTGCCACGCCTCGGCCGGCTGCTCGAACTCGCCCGCCTTGATCTGCTGGGACTGCTGCTCGCTCATGCCCCTGATCAGGGCGCGGAACGACGGGTCCTGCACCAGCTCCGCGAACTCGATCCACGCTTCCAGCTGCTCCGGCGACGGGTCGTCCGGCAGCTCCGGCTTGCCCGCGCGCATCCGCTCGTAGAACTCCTCGTTCACCTCGAGCCCGGCGACCATCTCGTCCCAAAACTCGTCCACCAGCCGCTTGCGCTCCTCGTCCGACATCGACGCGAGACGGTTCATCAGGTTCACTTCCTCCAGTTCGGAATTGCGCTTCGCCACCGCGCGCAGCACCGCCCGGCGCAGCCGCAGCCGCCGGATCTGCTCGTCCAGGGCCTCGACGTGCCGGGTCGCCAGCTCGCCGACCGTCGCCGGCCTCGCCAACGCCGCGGAGACGTCGGCTAGGCCGAGGCCCAGCTCCCGCAGCGTGCGGACCAGTTCCAGACGGGCCATCGCCGCCGCGTCGTAGAGGCGGTAGCCGGCGTCCGTCCGCTCGGTCGGCGGCAACAGGCCTTCGTCCGAGTAGAAGCGGATGGTCTTGACCGGCAGGCCCGTCCGCTTGGCCAGCTCGCCGATGGTGAATGTCGCGGTGGTGCCCACTAGACGCATGGTGAAGTCTCCAGTCGGGGGAGAGTCAAGACTACTTCGGGGGTTCCGGGTGGCGGAGCCCCCGGCCCGGGGCGCAGCCCCGGCTGTCACAGCTCGGTACGGTTGGGTCATGCACTTCACGCGGTCCCGTGACCTGGTCGTCGCCGGGCTGCTCGGCCTGGCCGTCGGCTACCTGCTGTTCCAGATCGCCTACGGCTCGCTGCCCCAGCTGCCGCTGCTCGCCGGCGTCACCCTCGCCGTCCTGGCCGTGATCGAGGGCGTGCTCGCCTTCTCCATCCGGTCGCGGATCAAGAACGGCCGGGTCGTTGCCGCGATCGGGATCGCCCGATCGGTGGCCTTGGCCAAGGCTTCGTCACTCGCCGGAGCGTTCATGGCCGGTGCCTGGCTGGCCGCGCTCGCCTACCTTTTCCCGCGACGTGACGAACTCGTCGCCGCCGTTCTCGACACCCGGGCGGCGGTCGTCGGCGTCGCCTCCGCCGCGGCCCTGGTAGCAGCGGGTTTGTGGCTCGAACACTGCTGCCGGACCCCGCGCGACCAAGACCGGGAGCACACCCGCGGGACGACCGGTTAGCGCTGGAATCCCACCGCTCGCTGGACCGAGTAGGTCTCGTTCGGATTACGAGCAGGTACGGTGTCAGTCATGACCGGCGTGGGTGACGACTCGCGCGGCCGCCTTCTGGGCAGGCCGTGGCTAGTCGTCGGATTCGTCCTCGCCATCGGAGCCACCCTCGCACTGGTGCTCAGCGACGATCTCCGTTATCTCCGCCTGGGGATCGTCGCGGCCCTCTGGGCTGCCCTGATCGGCGCTTTCCTCGCCGTGAAGTACCGCAAGCACGCGGCACAGAGCGAGGACGCGGTCGCCGAGGCGCAGGCTGTGTACGAGTTGGAGCTGGAACGCGAGATCGCGGCCCGGCGTGAGTACGAGCTGGAGATGGAGGCGGACAACCGCACCGCCGCCGACTCCCGCGGGCGCGAGGAGCTGGAGGCGCTGCGGGCCGAGGTGTCGGCGCTGCGCGACAGCCTCCAGTCGCTGTTCGGTGGCGAGGTGCTGCTCGAACGCGTCGCGCTGACCGCGCAGGCGACCCGGATGCGCAAGCTTTCCGACGAGAACCGGATGATCCCGGACAGCGCGCCGAAGAAGAGGCCCGCTCAGCTGATGGCCGCGAAGAAGCCGATGCCCGAGGGCGGCGAGCGGCCGACCGAGCTGATCGACCGCGTCCTCGACGAGCGCCGCCGCAAGGCGTCGAACGGCAAGCCCGCGAACGGCAAGGGCCTGGGCAAGGGCTTCGGCGGCAAGGCCGTTCCGAAGACCCCCGCGAACGTCTCGGTGCAGAGCACCCAGCAGATGGCGCGGCCGAAGCCGCTGAGCGACCGCCGCCCGCCGGTGCCGGCCGTCGACCCGGCCTTGAACGCCGCGCAGCGCGAGATGAAGGCCGCCGAGCTGCGGGCCGAAGCCGCGCGCCGCCAGGCCGAGTCGCAGCCGATGCGGCTCCCGAAGCCCGAAGAGGTCGCGAAGCAGCCTGAGCGACGTCCGGAAGCCGCCGCCGAGCCGACGCGCCAGGTCCCGCGGCCCGAGCCCAAGACCGAGATCCGGCGGGCGCCGGAGCCGAAGACCGAGATCCGCCGTCCCGAGCCGCCGCCCGCGCGCCGCGCGGAGCTGTCGCGCCCGGCGATGCGGCCCGCCGAGGTGTCCCGCTCGGACATCCCGCGGGTCGAGATGTCGCGCCCCGACATCCCGCGCGTCGAGATGTCGCGCCCGGACATCCCGCGCGTCGAGATGTCGCGTCCCGACATCCCGCGGGTGGAGATGTCGCGCCCGGACATCCCCCGGGTGGAGATGTCGCGGCCGGACCTGCCGCGCGTCAACCCCAAGCCGAACGGTGCCCGGCCCGAGCGGCGCAAGGCGCCCGAGCCGCCGCGTCCGGCGCCGGGCCGCCCCGCGGCGGCGCCGCCCAAGCCGTCCGAGATGTCGCGGTCGGACATCCGGCCGGTCAAGGACCTCAGCGCGGCCTTCCAGAACCGCGACGACTTCGCCGAGCGGCAGCGCCCGAACCGGCCGAAGCCGCCCGAGCCGAAGCAGGCCCCGCCGATGAACAGGGACGCCGCCGCGTCGCGCACCGACCTCCCGGTCGTCCCGCCGACGACGCCGGTGCCGAGCACCGGCCCCTCGTCGCGGCAGCAGCCGTCGCGCACGGACCTACCGCCGGTGGTCCCGCCGACGACCCCGGTCCCGGCCGCCGACGGCCGCCGCCCGTCGCGGCTGGAGCAGTTCTCGCGGGCCGACATGTCGCCGATCCTCGACGAGCCGTCGTCGCGGCACAGCGGTTCGCACCGCGCGCCGGCGGCGGCCGCCCAGGGCGAGGCGCCGATGGCGAACCCGACGCTCCCGGAGTCGGTCCGCAACTTCCAGGGCGGGTCCGGCGGGCGCCGCCGCAAGCCGGACGAGTCGCAGCAGATGCCGCCCGTCCCCGCCCCGGAGCCCACGGGAGGCGGCCGCCGCCGTCGTCCGGACGGCGAGCCCCCGGCGTGGGAGGGCATGGTCGCCGAGCGCGCGTCGATGTCCCGGCGCAACATGGCCCCGGTCGACCCGGCGGACGTCGAGCAGCAGAACGGCAACGGCCACAACGGCAACGGGCGCAACGGCCACCGGTCCGCGGAGCCACAGCCGGGCAGCGGTTCGCACGCGGCCGGCCGCTCGGTGAGCGAGCTGCTGGCGGCGAACGGCGGAACGGGCTCGACCCCGCGCCGCCGCCGACGCGCGGAGGACTGAGCCAGGCTCCAAGCGCACCAAGGCCACATCGGAGCGCGCAGGCGGAGCAGGAGCGGCACGCCGTGGGGCGAGGTGGCGTTCCGTCTCGTGTCCGGTCTGCGTAGGGTGACCGCCTGTGAGCGGAACCCTCTCGCCCGCGACGGGACTTGATCGCGGACGGCGGCCTCGCCGGATCACCGTGCTGCTGCCGGTGTTCGGACTGATCGTGGTGGCCTTGTGCGGCCTGTTCCTGTTCGGCTTGGCCACCGCGCGGGTCGGGCCGCTCGCCGTCACCATCGGGGTGCTGGCCGCGCTCGTGCCGGTCGCCGGGGTCGTCGCCGGGTTCCTCTGGGTGGACCGGTGGGAGCCCGAGCCCGCGAAGTTCCTGCTGCTCGCCTTCGCCTGGGGCGCCTGCATCGCCACCATCACCGCGCTGCTCATCAACACCACCGCCGAGGCGGTCGGGGACGAGCTGCTCGGGTCCGGCAACGGCAACACGCTCGCCGCGCTCGTCTCGGCCCCCGTCGTCGAGGAGGCCGCCAAGGCGCTCTTCGTCGTGCTCATCGCCTGGCGCCGCTCCAGCGAGTTCGACGGCGTCGTGGACGGGGTCGTCTACGCCGGGTTCAGCGCCGCCGGGTTCGCCTTCACCGAGAACATCTACTACTTCGGCCGCGCGTTCGCCGACTACGGCTTCGGTGACGGGCACAGCCAGGGCGTCATCACGGCGTTCTTCCTGCGTGGCGTGCTCGCGCCGTTCACGCACCCGCTGTTCGCGGTGCTCACCGGCATCGGGATCGGTATCGCCGCGCGGACGACCACCAAGGCGCTCAAGGTCATCGCGCCGGTCGCCGGCTACCTGGCCGCCGTCTGCCTGCACGCGCTGTGGAACAGCGCCGCGCTGCTCGGCGGGTCGAAGTTCCTCACCGTCTACTTCCTGATCATGCTGCCGCTGTTCCTCGGCGTGGTCTACCTGGTCGTCCTGCAGCGACGGCGGGAGCAGCGGATCATCGCCACCGCGCTGCCGCACATGGCGTCGGCGCGCTGGATCGCGCCGTCGGAGGTCGATCTGCTGGCCAGCCTGCCCGGCCGCCGGGCTTGGCGGCGGCAGGCGAAGCGGCAGTCCGGGAAGCAAGCCGCGAGGGCCGTCGCCGTCTACCAGGCGAGCGTCACCGAGCTCGCCTTCCTCGACCGGCGTGAGCTGCGCAGCGACGCCGACCGGCAGCGCCAGCGCGAGCTGCTGCGCACGTTGAAGTCCGCTCGCGCGGAGGCGACGCGCCTCGCCGACGAGGCCGCCCGCGGGTGACCCGGTCCGGGTGAAGCTGGTCACCCGGGTTCAACGCGGCGCGCTCAATCGAGTTAGTCTCGCGCCGTTCGTCCGGTACCCGGAGCGGGACTGGAACGAGAGCAGAGGGAGTCTGCCAGCCATGAGCCTCCACAGGCGCACGCCATGATGAGGCCCGCCCGCCTCGCGGTCGGCGTCGTGTCCGCCGGCCGGGTGGGCAGTGTGCTCGGCGCCGCGCTGGCCCGGGCGGGGCACACCGTGGTGGCCGCGTCCGGCCTGTCCGCCGCGTCGCTGGCCAGGGCCGAACGCCTCCTCCCCGACGTGCCCATCCTGCCGCCCGACGAGACCGTCGGCCGGGCCGACCTGGTGCTGCTCGCCCTGCCCGACGACGCGCTGGCCGGGATGGTCCGCGGGCTCGTCGCCACGGGGTCGCTGCGGCCGGGGCAGATCGTCGTGCACACCTCCGGCGCGCAGGGCATCGACGTGCTGACCCCCGCGGCCGAAGCCGGGGCGCTGCCGCTCGCGCTGCACCCGGTGATGACGTTCACCGGCCGCGAAGAGGACCTCGAACGGCTGGCGGCGTGCAGCATCGGCGTCACCGCGGCCGCCGACGACGAGGCGGCCTGGAACGTCGGCGAGGCGCTGGCGGTCGAGATGGGTGCCGAGCCGGTGCGCATCCCCGACTCCGCGCGAGCGCTCTACCACGCTGCGTTGACCCACGGCGCGAACCACCTGATGACGCTGGTCGCCGATTGCACGGAAGTCTTGCGGGAAGCGGGAATCGGGCATTCCGAACGCCTGGTGGCACCACTGCTTTCGGCGGCGTTGGATAATGTGCTCCGACACGGCGACCGCGCGCTCACCGGCCCGGTCGCGCGTGGCGATCTCGGCACCGTCCGCAAGCACCTCGCGGTGCTCGCGGACCGGGCGCCGGACGTGGCGCCGGCCTACCGGGCGCTGGCCAAGCGCACGGCAGCGCGTTCCGCGGCTGCCGGGCTGCTGGACACCGCGGCCGCCAAAGACCTCACCGAACTCCTCGACGATCCCGCCGAAGGGCACCAAGACCAGTGACCACACCGAAATTCAGCCGCGGCACCCTGAACGCGTTCGCCTCGCCCGAGCAGATGAACCAGGTCAGCCGGGCCTTGCACGGCGTCAGCCGCAAGCTCGCGCTCGTGCCCACCATGGGCGCGCTGCACGCCGGGCACCGCGAGCTGATCCGCCGCGCGAAGCGGCTGCCGAACACCGTCGTGGCCACCTCGATCTTCGTCAACCCGCTGCAGTTCGGCGAGGGCGAGGACTTCGAGGCGTACCCGCGGCCGCTCGAGGCCGACCTGTCGGTGCTGCGCGAGGACGGCGTCGAAATCGCGTTCACCCCGAGCGCCGACGCCCTGTACGCCGAGGGCGCCGCCGTGACCGTGCACCCGGGCCCGCTCGGCGACGAGCTCGAGGGCGTAGTGCGGCCCGGCCACTTCGCCGGCGTGCTGACCGTCGTCGCGAAGCTGTTCAACCTGGTGCGCCCGGACTACGCGTTCTTCGGGGAGAAGGACTACCAGCAGCTGGTGCTGATCAAGCGGATGGTCCGGGACCTGAACATCGACACGCGCGTCATCGGCGTGCCGACCGTGCGGGAACGTGACGGGCTGGCGCTGTCGTCGCGCAACGTCTACCTGACGCCCGAGCAGCGCGAAGACGCCATCGTCCTGTCGGCCGCCCTCACCGCGGGGGCGTTCGTCGGCCGGGACGGGGCCGACGCGGTCCTCGAGACCGCGTGGAAGACCCTCGCCGCGCGGCCGGCGGTCGAGGTGGATTACCTGGAGTTGAGGGGAACCGACCTCGGGCCCGCGCCCGTCGACGGTGAGGCACGACTGTTGATCGCGGCCCGGGTGGGGAGTACCCGGCTGATCGACAACGTTCCGGTGCTGCTCGGCGCGGCTGTCGAGCACCCGGAGCGGCTGGACGCAGGGGAATAGGAGTCCACGATGTACCGCACGATGCTCAAGTCGAAGATCCACCGCGTCACCGTGACCCAGGCCGACCTGCACTACGTCGGTTCGGTGACGGTCGACGAAGACCTGATGGAGGCCGCGGACCTGCTGCCGGGCGAACAGGTGTCCATTGTGGACGTCACCAACGGCGCCCGGCTGGAGACCTACGTCATCAAGGGCGAACGCGGCAGCGGCGTGCTCGGCATCAACGGCGCCGCGGCGCACCTGGTGCACCCGGGTGACCTGGTCATCCTCATCTCGTACGGCCAGATGGACAACGCCGAGGCCGCGACGTACGAACCGCGCGTGGTGTTCGTGGACGCGGACAACCGGATCGTCCACCGGCACAGCGACCCCGGCTACGCGCCGGAGGGTTCGGGCCTGCTGTCCGGCACGGTGACGCTGCCGGACGACGAGACGGCGATCTTCCCGGTCGCGGAGACGGCGGACGCCCGCCGCCTCGACGCGTTGCTGCACGCGGAAAGCTGACCCGCTTGCTGCTCACCGTCGACGTCGGCAACACGAACATCGTCCTGGGGCTTTGGTCCGGTCAGTCGCTCGTGGGCGACTGGCGCATGCGCACGGACGCGCGCATGACGGCCGACGAGCTGGCGTTGACGGTGCGCGGCCTGCTGGGCCCGCACGCGGATGCGGTGACGGGCATCAGCGCGCTGTCGACGGTGCCCGCGGTGCTGCGCGAACTGCGCGTGATGCTTTCGCGGTACTACGCCGGCGTGCCGAAGATCGTGGTGGAGCCGGGTGTCCGCACGGGTGTCCCGCTGCTGGTGGACAACCCGAAGGAGGTGGGCGCGGACCGGCTGGCGAACACGCTGGCCGCGCACCACCTCCACAGCGGCACGGCGTGCGTGGTGGTCGACTTCGGCACGTCGACCAACGTGGACGCGATTTCCGCGCGCGGCGAGTTCCTGGGCGGCGCGTTCGCGCCGGGCATCGAGATTTCGGTGGACGCACTGGCGTTGCGCGCGGCGGCGCTGCGGAAGGTCGAGCTGGTGCCGCCGCGGTCGGTGATCGGGAAGAACACCGTGGAGTGCCTGCAGTCGGGCATCCTGTACGGGTTCGCGGGGCAGGTGGACGGCCTGGTGAAGCGGATCGTGCGCGAGCTTTCGCCCGGCGGCGCGGAACCGGTGGCGGTGCTGGCGACGGGCGGGCTGGCACCGCTGGTGCTCGAGGAGTCGGAGACGATCACGGACCACGTGCCGGACCTGACTTTGCTCGGGCTGCGGCTGGTTTACGAGCGGAACATCCGCCCCTGACGCGCGGTTGTCCACAACTCGGGTGGGCTGTGGACAACCGGGCTGCAGTCGCGCTTTCCCGGCTTGTGGCCGGAGGTGGCCGGGCTCAACGACCGCCCCCGCGAAACCTTCGCCTGGGTGGGCCCACCCGAACGCGTGACACACTTGCCGGCCCGGCGCAGCCAGAGGTTCCTGCGGAAGCCGGCTTCACCGCGTCGGCGCCGAGTCCAGTCCGGTCGCGATCCCGCGCGAACGTTCGGCCGCGACCTCGCTGCGGACCTGAAGACAGCCGTCAGCCGCGGGTCAGCCTGCGTCGCTCCAGCACGTACCCCAGCGCCGTCACCGCCAGTGCCGGAATCGCCACCTTCCCCTGCGGGAACCGGGCCGTGCCCGGCGGGTCCACGGCCCGAGACCCGGGATACGCCAGCGCCGAGATCTGCGTCAGCCAGTACAACGACGCCAGCGCGGCTCCCGCGTCGAGCCCGGCCCGAGCCGACGACGGCCGCCACAGCTGCCACAGGCTGGTGGCGCCCAGCGCCAGTCCCAGGCTCATCGTCTGCCCGTTGTGGAACTTCGCGTGCGGTGGCCAAGCCGGGTTGTACACGTGGGTCTCGTTCCAGTCGGCGCGGTACGGGCCCACCGCCGTCACCAGTGAGGTCAGCGAGATCAGGGCTCGCCCCAACGATTTCCTGCTCATCCCGCCAGTATCGAACCTCCAGCTTGATCGAGGTCAATGCAGCAGTTTCAGCCCGACCACGCCCGCCACGATCAGCGCCAGGCAGGTGATCCGCGCCGTCGTCGCCGGGTCGCCGAGGGCGAGCATGCCGTACGCCGCCGTGCCGAGCGTGCCGATGCCGACCCAGATCGCGTAACCCGTGCCCAGCGGGATTTCGCGCAGTGCGTACGCCAGGCCGCCCATGCTCAGTGCGAGCGCGAGGGCGAACACCACCGTGGGAACCGGGCGGGAGAACCCCTTGGACGCGCCGAGCGCGGCCGCCCAGATCGTTTCGAACACGCCGGACAGGACAAGGACGAGCCAAGACATGACGAGCCTTTCGCAGTGTGGGGAACCACTGCGCCGTCTTGTCCGCACCGGGTACGACGCGCTCGTCCGGGGCCGGCCGCGGGTGCGGGGGCCACTTCCGAAGCTAGCACGCCGGAAAGCTAGCGGCGGCGGGCGCGCAGGCCCCACGTGACCAGCGGGAGGTCGAACTCACCATTCGCCGTCGCCGGGTTCGCGGCGAGGAACTCGCGAAGGCGCGTCAGGAGCGCTGACGACTCCGCCGGGTCCGAGACGATCACGAGGGAATAGGTCGCGATCGTTTCCACGAGGCTCTCTGCGGTCCGCCGTTGCACATGGTGAAACCGTTCGTCGTCGAACGGCTCGAAGGCCGGGTGCGCCACCGCGCGCAAATCGTCGGTCGACGCCGGCTTGCGGGCGCCGTCGCGGCCCAGTTCGGTGAACTCGGCCACCCACGGCACCGATTCGTCTTCGTAGTTCCACATCGGCACCAGCACGCCACCGGGACGCAGCACGCGGCCGATCTCGGTCATCGCCGCCGGTACGTCGAACCAATGGAACGCCTGGCCGACGAATACCGCGTCGACCTCGGCGTCGGGTACCGGGATCCGTTCCGCCCGGCCGGCCAGTGACGTCGCCGACGGCACCCGGCGCGCCAGTTCCGCGCGCATTTCCGGGTCGGGTTCGACCGCGGTGACGTCGAGGCCGAGCTCGGTGAGGCCGAGGGTGAGTTTGCCCGTTCCGGCGCCGAGATCGAGCACCCGCCGCGGGGTTCCGGTGGCGCCGGAAAGGCCCCACTCGATCGCTGCCCGCGGGTAATCGGGCCGGTGCTCGGCGTACGCGGCCGCTCGGCTGCCGAAGGAAGAAGCCCGGCGGGCGCGTGTGGGATCACTCACCGGGCCAGGTTAATGGAGGGAAAGTAAAGGTAATCCGGTTGGCGTAGCGCGCGGCGGGGTTCGTACCCTATGGGCCATGACCGAAAACCCCGCTTCCACCAGCGACCCCGCCGAAGACGAACTGCCGGAGCAGATGCGGGTGCGCCGGGAGAAGCGCGACCGGATCCTCGCCGAAGGCATCGATCCCTACCCGGTCGAGGTACCCCGCACGCACTCGCTCGCCGAAGTGCGCGCGGCGCATTCCGGGCTGCCCGTCGACACCGCCACCGGGCAGCAGGTCGGCGTCACCGGCCGGGTCATGTTCCTGCGCAACACGGGCAAACTGTGCTTCGCCAGCCTCCGCGAGGGCGACGGCACCGAGCTGCAGGCGATGATCAGCCTGGCGAAGGTCGGCGAAGACGCGCTGGCCGCGTGGAAGGCCGACGTCGACCTCGGCGACCACGTGTTCGTGCAGGGTGAGGTCATCACCTCCAAGCGCGGCGAGCTCTCCGTGATGGCCGACGGCTGGCGCCTCACGTCGAAGGCGCTGCGCCCGCTGCCCAACGCGCACAAGGAACTCGCCGAGGAAACGCGGATCCGCCAGCGCTACGTCGACCTCATCATGCGCCCGCGCGCGCGGGACGTCGTGCGCACCCGCGCCGGCGTGGTCCGGTCGCTGCGGGAGTCGTTCCACCGCCGCGGGTTCACCGAGGTCGAGACGCCGATGCTGCAGACGCTGCACGGCGGCGCCGCGGCCCGCCCGTTCGTCACCCGGTCGAACGCCTTCGACATGGAGCTGTTCCTGCGCATCGCGCCGGAGCTCTACCTCAAGCGCTGCGTCGTCGGCGGCATCGAAAAGGTCTTCGAGATCAACCGCAACTTCCGGAACGAGGGCAGCGACTCTTCGCACTCGCCGGAGTTCGCGATGCTCGAGTACTACGAGGCCTACGCGACTTACGACACGAACGCCGTGATGACGCGGGAGCTGATCCAGGAGGCCGCGCAGGCCGTGCTGGACAGCCAGGTCGTCACGCTGCCCGACGGTTCGGAGTACGACCTCTCCGGCGAATGGACCACACTCGGAATGTACGAGTCGTTGTCCGATTCACTCGGCGAAGAGGTGACGCCGGAGACACCCGCCGCCAAACTGCACGGATTCGCGCAGGCCAGGGGCCTCGAAGTGGACCCGAAGCTCGGGCACGGGAAGCTCGTCGAGGAACTGTGGGAACACCTCGTCGGAGATCACCTGCACGCACCGACGTTTGTCCGTGATTTTCCGCTGGAGACGTCGCCATTGACGAGGCAGCACCGCTCGCGGGCCGGTGTCGCCGAGAAGTGGGACCTCTACGTGCGCGGATTCGAACTCGCCACCGGATACTCCGAGCTGGTCGATCCGGTCGTCGAACGGGAACGGCTCACCGAACAGTCGCTGCTGGCCGCGCAGGGTGATAGCGAAGCCATGCGGCTGGACGAGGATTTCCTGCGGGCCCTGGAGTACGGAATGCCGCCGAGCGGCGGCGTCGGAATGGGGATCGACCGGCTCCTCATGGCGCTGACCGGTCTGGGTATCCGGGAGACGATCCTCTTCCCGCTCGTGCGACCTGAATAACCCGCCCGTGTGAGGATAGCGGTCGGTTATCGCATAGAGATTTGCGCTGCACTCCCGGAGCGGGTACTAATGTTCTAGACAAAGTCTTCTGTCCCCGGGGCTCGCCCCGTCACCAGATCATTGAGTAAGCCCCGCAGGAGGAAACAGATGGCGCAGAAGGTGCTCGTCTCGCTGGTGGACGACCTGGACGGCAGCGAGGCCGAAGAGACCGTCGAGTTCGGTTTGGACGGCGTCAGCTACCAGATCGATCTCTCCTCGGAAAACGCCGAGGAGCTGCGGGACGCACTCGCCCAGTACGTCGAGCACGCGCGGCGCGCGGGTGGCCGCAAGCGCGCCACCGTGCGTCCGGTCTCCGGCAAGGGATCGGCGCGCCCGGCCGCGGTCGACCGCGAGCAGAACCAGGCCATTCGTGCTTGGGCGCGCAAGAACGGTTACGCGGTTTCGGACCGGGGCCGGATCCCCTCCGAGGTCGTCGAGGCCTACCACAAGAAGAACTGAGGAACGTTCACACCGGTGCGGGTGGTCGCGGGTCGCTGACCAGCGGTGACCCCCGCGCCGGTTCGACGGAATCCCTCGAAGCGGGCTTTCCAGCGGTGGCCGCCGGGCGAATTCGCCCGGCGGCTTTCTTCATGTCCGATCTCTGTCCGGTTCGGGCGCGCGAGCCGTTCGGGCGTAGTCGGCGGGCGACTGGCCGGTCACGGTCCGGAAATCGCGGATGAAGTGCGACTGGTCGCTATAGCCCAGTCGAACCGCCAGTCCGGCGTAATCCGGCTCTCCTTCCGTGACCAACCGCTGCGCAGCGTCGTTGAGCCGGTATATCCGGATCGCCCACTTGGGCGGGCAGCCGACGTGTTCGGCGAACAACCGCTGGATGGACCGGGTGGTTAGTCCAGTATCCGCGCACAGTTGCACCACCCGGGTAATTCCCGGATCACGCGCGATTGATTCCACCGCCTCGGCCGCCTGTCGCGCGGCCGGGGACAGGCGTACCGGATTTGCGATCAGCAAGTTGTCGATCGCACGGACCATTTGTGCGTCGCCGGCCGCCGCGCGCACCGATTCCGCGGCCGGGATCGCCGCCGGCCCGAAAACGTCCGTGAGCGGGACGGATCGGTCGGCGATGTCACTCACCGGGCCGTCGAGGAACACGCGGAAGCAGCCGGGCCGGAAACGCACGCCCAAGCCCTGCACGCGTCCCGACAAGCGGTGCGAAAAGACGTCGCGCGACGGGCCGTACACGCCGGACGCGCCGGGGAAGAACGTCACGTGCACCGAGAGGTTGGGCAATACCCGCTGCTCGTGGGGTGGTTCACCGCGCCGGTCCCAGCGCAGGACCCAGTGGTATTCGACGAAATCCGCCAGCTCCGGGGCGGGCGGGTGTCTCGTCAGCGTGAACATCGTGCGCGCGGTGGCCTCGGCCACGATGCCGCGCGGGATCCGGTGCGCCACGGTCACCACGGTAGCTGTCGCGTTCGTCCAAGACGGGGAAGCGGGCACCCGCTTGGCTCTCCGGCATGACTGCCGAGCTGCTGCGGCCCGCCGCGAGCGAATTCCTCCGGGTCGCCACCGCCGTGACCGACTTGACCGCGCCGACGCCGTGCGCCGGGTACGCCGTGCGCGGGCTGCTGAACCACCTCTTGTTCTGGGGCCCGTGGCTGCTGGCCGCGGGGCGCCGCGAGGACCCGCCTCCCGGCGGCGCCGAGGCGGAGGCGGCGCTGGTCGGCGAAGACTGGCGCGCGGCGCTGGAGAAGCAGGCCGAGACGCTCGTCGACGTCTTCGGCACGCCGTCGGCGTGGACCGGCGTGACGGCGCTCGGGACGACGCGGCTGCCCGCCTCGGTGGTCGGCGACATGGTGCTGGGCGAGTTCGTGCTGCACGGCTGGGACCTGGCCCGGGCGAGCGGCCAGGAGCTCGCTGTCGCGCCTGAAGCGGCGACAGCGGTGTACGAGTCCGCGGTGCTGATGGGTGCGCAGGCGCGCTCGATGGGCGTCTACGGGCCCGAGGTCGAGGTGCCGGCGGCCGCGCCGGCGTTCGCCCGGGCACTGGGTGCGTCGGGCCGCGACCCGTCCTGGACGCCCTGAGCCCGCGGCGAGCAGGTGCGCGGGCACCCGTCGCACTCCGGCTCGGCCGGGAGCAGGTAGGAGAAGCAGCAGCTCTCGCGGCGCCGCGTCCACTCGCGGTGGCCGTCCGGGCCCTCCGCCAGGCGCAACGTCGACGCCGACGTCAGCGGCGGGTAGCGCGCGTCGAGGACCAGTGCCGCGTCGGCGACGCCCGCGCCCTCCGCTTCCGCGGTCCCGCCCTGTCGGCCCGCCCACCACAGCGAGTTCTCCAGCGCGTCGGTCGCCGCCGCCCAGAGCATCCGCTTGCCGAGCCTGCTGACCGGCGCGTACGCCTGGACGAACTGGGCGGCGTGAGCCAGGTAACGCGCTCGCAGGACGGCCGCCAGCGCGCGCTCGTCGCGCACCACGGTGGCCTCCGGGCGGGCGGAACCGGGGTCGGTGGGCAGGCAGTGGAACGCGTCACCCAGCACGGCCATGCCGTCGGGGTGCGGGCGGTCGTCGGCCAGCCGGAACGCCAGCTCCGCCGGCTTCAGCGACGGCACCCGCCGCTCGTGGTGCAGCAGCAGCGCGCCGACGTAGGCCGGCACGTGCAGGTACCACGTCATGACCCAGCTGGCCGTGGTCCGCGGCGGGGTCGCGTCGTGCTCGCGCAGCAGCCAGTCGCCGAGGAGGCCGCGCCACTCGGCGAAGTACGCGGGGGTCTCCAGCAGCTCCGAGCAGCGGATCCAGCCCGCCGGGACGTCCCGGCGCAGTTCGGTGCGCTCCTGGCGGCCGGAGACCCGCCGCAACGACGACGCGAGGCCGTCTCCGACCTCGCGTGCGTCACGGAAGGACCGCTGGTGGTTCAACCGCGGCCCTCCTCGCAGGCGTAGTGGATTAGGCGTGCCTAACCTTACAGGCAGACGGCGGCTGCGCCAATCGGGTGGCGGGGTGATCCGGCACTCCCAGGTTGCGGACTGTTCGCGGTGAGCGGACACCGCGCGGATGGCGGAATCCGGATGGCCCTCCGCACGTTGGGCTTGACGTAAAGGTGCAGGGCAGCACGAAGATGGAAGTGCCCGGGAGATGCCACGTCCGGGTGCGGAAAAGGCCACTGTCAGCCGTAGTGGTACGCCAGCGCGACGACTTGGCTACTAGAGTGGTCTCACGGTGCTGAATCCATCGCGGTGAAAGCACGATGGAAACGGGCCGCCGGCGCAGCAGTCGAGGGAGTGCACATGTTTGAGAGGTTCACCGACCGCGCGAGGCGGGTGGTCGTTCTGGCTCAAGAAGAAGCCAGGATGCTCAACCACAACTACATCGGCACCGAGCACATCCTCCTGGGTCTGATCCACGAGGGTGAGGGTGTCGCCGCCAAGGCGCTGGAGTCGCTGGGCATCGCCCTGGAGGGCGTGCGCCAGCAGGTCGAAGAGATCATCGGCCAGGGCCAGCAGGCGCCGAGCGGGCACATCCCGTTCACGCCGCGCGCCAAGAAGGTGCTGGAGCTGTCGCTGCGCGAAGCGCTGCAGCTCGGCCACAACTACATCGGCACCGAGCACATCCTGCTGGGCCTGATCCGCGAGGGCGAAGGCGTCGCCGCGCAGGTGCTGGTCAAGCTGGGTGCGGACCTCAACCGGGTCCGCCAGCAGGTGCTGCAGCTGCTCTCGGGCTACCAGGGCGGCAAGGAGTCCACCGAAACCGGTTCCGGCCGCGGTGAGGGCACCCCGTCGTCGTCGCTGGTCCTCGACCAGTTCGGCCGCAACATGACCGTGCTCGCCCGCGAGGGCAAGCTCGACCCGGTCATCGGGCGCGGCAAGGAGATCGAGCGGGTCATGCAGGTGCTGTCCCGCCGGACCAAGAACAACCCGGTGCTCATCGGCGAGCCCGGCGTCGGCAAGACCGCCGTCGTCGAAGGCCTCGCGCAGAGCATCGTCAAGGGCGAGGTGCCCGAGACACTCAAGGACAAGCAGCTCTACACGCTGGACCTGGGCTCCCTGGTCGCCGGCTCCCGCTACCGCGGTGACTTCGAAGAGCGCCTGAAGAAGGTGCTCAAGGAGATCAAGACCCGCGGCGACATCATCCTGTTCATCGACGAGCTGCACACGCTGGTCGGGGCGGGTGCCGCCGAGGGCGCGATCGACGCGGCTTCGATCCTGAAGCCGATGCTCGCCCGCGGTGAGCTGCAGACGATCGGCGCGACCACCCTCGAGGAGTACCGCAAGTACATCGAGAAGGACGCCGCCCTCGAGCGCCGGTTCCAGCCGATCCAGGTCGGCGAGCCGTCGCTGGAGCACACGATCGAGATCCTCAAGGGCCTGCGTGACCGGTACGAGGCGCACCACCGCGTCTCGATCACCGACTCGGCGCTGGTCGCCGCCGCGACCCTGGCGGACCGGTACATCAACGACCGGTTCCTCCCGGACAAGGCGATCGACCTGATCGACGAGGCCGGCGCCCGGATGCGCATCCGCCGGATGACCGCGCCGCCGGACCTGCGCGAGTTCGACGAGAAGATCGCGAACGTCCGCCGCGACAAGGAGTCCGCGATCGACGCGCAGGACTTCGAGCGGGCCGCCCGCCTGCGTGACGAGGAGAAGACCCTCCTCGGCCAGAAGGGCGAGCGGGAGAAGCAGTGGAAGGACGGCGACCTCGACGTCGTCGCCGAGGTCGACGACGAGCAGATCGCGGAGGTGCTGGCCAACTGGACCGGCATCCCGGTGTTCAAGCTGACCGAGGAGGAGACCACCCGGCTGCTGCGCATGGAGGACGAACTCCACAAGCGCATCATCGGCCAGGAGGACGCGGTCAAGGCCGTCTCGCAGGCGATCCGCCGTACGCGTGCCGGTCTGAAGGACCCGAAGCGCCCGTCGGGCTCGTTCATCTTCGCCGGCCCGTCCGGTGTGGGTAAGACCGAGCTTTCGAAGGCGCTGGCGGCGTTCCTGTTCGGCGAGGACGACGCGCTCATCCAGATCGACATGGGCGAGTTCCACGACCGCTACACCGCTTCGCGGCTCTTCGGTGCCCCTCCGGGCTACGTGGGCTACGAAGAGGGCGGCCAGCTGACGGAGAAGGTGCGTCGCAAGCCGTTCTCGGTGGTCCTGTTCGACGAGATCGAGAAGGCGCACCAGGAGATCTACAACACGCTCCTGCAGGTGCTGGAAGACGGCCGCCTGACCGACGGTCAGGGTCGCACGGTCGACTTCAAGAACACGGTCCTCATCTTCACGTCCAACCTGGGCACGTCGGACATCTCGAAGTCCGTCTCCCTCGGGTTCGCCGGTGCCAACGACACCACGAACCGGTACGAGAAGATGAAGCAGAAGGTCAACGAGGAAATGAAGAAGCATTTCCGCCCGGAGTTCCTGAACCGGATCGATGACATCATCGTGTTCCACCAGCTGACGCAGGAACAGATCATCATGATGGTCGACCTGATGATCGGCCGCGTGGAGACGCAGCTGCGCGCCAAGGACATGGAGCTGGAGCTGACCGAGAAGGCCAAGTCCCTCCTGGCCAAGCGCGGCTTCGACCCGGTGCTGGGCGCCCGGCCGCTGCGCCGCACGATCCAGCGCGAGATCGAGGACCAGCTGTCGGAGAAGATCCTGTTCGGCGAGGTCGAGGCGGGCCAGATCATCCTGGTCGACGTCGAAGGCTGGAGCGGCAACCCGGAGGACAAGGACGACCAGGCCAAGTTCACCTTCCGCGGTGAGCGCCGGCCGTCCTCGATCCCGGACGCCCCGCCGGTCAGCATCGGCGCGGGCCACGAGGAGCAGAGCGGCGAAGCCGAAGCCGAGTGATCGGGCTTTAGCTACGACGTAGGAAGGGCGGTTCCCCTTGAGGGGGGAGCCGCCCTTTCTTGTGTGCTCGCCCGGGAGGGTCCTGGTCTCGGGACAGCCGCTGGTCGACCGGTTCACGGTTCGAGGCTGCAGAACTCGAAGGAGCTGGGGCCGGGCTCCGCCGGCGACAAGGCCGGGAACTGGAAGGGTTGGTACGACCGGAACATCCCCGTCGCGGAGCTGCGGTTTCGCGAACACCTGAGTCACAGAGCGGAGGGCTGACGCGATGAGCCGATCCTGGAAGGACGTGAAGGCGGACAAGGCCGCCATCGACCGGGACGCCGGCCGGGACGTCGGGGGTGCTCGGGCCGCCGCGCGCGAAGCCACCGAGGCGTTCGTGCTCGGGTTCCGCCTGGCTCAGCTCCGCGAGGACGCCGGCCTCAGCCAGACCGAGCTCGCCAAGCGCATGGGCGTCAGCCAGCCGAGGATCAGTCAGCTCGGGCAGGGGACCCCGGGCAGATGGAGCTGGACACCCTGCGGCGCTACATCTCGGCTCTCGGCGGCCGGCTGCGCGTGGTCGCGGACTTCGACGACCACGACGTCACCGTCTCCGCTCCCGAGGCCGGGGCCTGAGCCGCTTCCTCCGCCCGTGAGACGATGCCCGCGGGCCTTGGGAGGGGAATCCGCGTGGACGTGCTGGCGATCGACTTCGGGACTTCCAGCACCGTCGGAGTGCTCTCCGGCGCCGGGCACGGGCCGCGGGCCGTCGAGGTCGATGGGGCCGCCACCATGGCCTCCGCTGTTTTCCTCAACGATGACGGGCTGCTCGTCGTCGGCCGGGAAGCCGAGCGGCGGGCGCGGCTGGATCCCAGCCGGTTCGAAGCCAATCCCAAGCGCCGCATCGACGAAGGCTCGCTGAGGCTCGGCGACACCGATGTCCCGGTCACCGACGCCTTCGCCGCCGTTCTGCGGCGGATGCGGGAAGAAGCCGAACGGCTCCTGCAGCGGCCCGCCGGGCAGACGCGGATCTCGCACCCCGCCGGGTGGGGGGCCGCGCGGCAGGAGGCCATTCGCACCGCCGCGGGTAAAGCCGGGCTCGCCGATGTGCGGCTCATTCCCGAACCCGTCGCCGCCGCCGCGCACTACGCGAGTCTCGGGCAATCCGGGAACGGGCCGATCGGGGTCTACGACCTCGGGGCCGGGACCTTCGACTGCGCCGTCGTCGGGGTGAACCGCCAGGGGTTCGCCGTGCTCGCCGAGGACGGGCTGCCGGATCTCGGGAGCCTCGACATCGACCAGGCGCTGCTCGTGCACATCGGACGCGCGGTGTCGCACGCCGATCCCGCGCAGTGGCAACGGCTGCTGCGGCCGCAGACCACCGCCGACCGGCGGGCGCGGCGGGCGCTCCTGCAAGACGTCCGCGACGCCAAGGAAAGCCTCTCCCGGCACGCGCAGACCCACGTCCCCATGCCCGAGCCGTTCGGGGACGTCCTCGTCAGCCGGGACGAGCTCGAAGCGCTCGTGCGGCCCAGCCTGCTGCGCAGCGCCGAACTGCTCGGGACGACGATCCGCCGCGCCGGGCTGAGCCCCGGGCAGCTCGCCGGGATCCACCTCGTCGGCGGGCCGAGTCGGATGCCGTTGCTGGCAACGCTGCTCGGGCGGCAGCTCGGGGTCACGCCGACCACGCAGGACCGGCCCGAGACGGCCGTCGCCTTCGGGCTGCACCACGTTCCGCTCGACACGTCGGACCTCACCGTGCCCGCGTTCGCGCCCGTCCGGCCGCCGGTGCCGCTGCCGCGGCCCCAGCCGTGGCAGCAGCAAGCCCTCCGGCCACCGCCGCGGTACGCGCCACAACCGGAACCGCCGCGCAAACGATGGTGGTCGCGGTGACCAGTCCACAGTGGAGCTTCACCAGGCTTGCTCGAACCGCATGCCCTTGCCGTAGTAGTCGTCGTCCGGCACCGGCCCGGACGGCGGGGGTGCCGCGGCCGGCGCTTCCGACGACCGGTCCTTGAGCACGGTGCTGTCCGCCGCACGGGGAACAGCGGGCGGCGCGACCGGAACCGGCGCCGGCTCGAACTGCACCCGCCAGCGCAGCCGGTCCATCAGGTAGCCGCCGCTGCCCAGCGGCGCCAGCAGCTGCCCGGTCCGCTTCGCCGACTCGCGCTGCGCTTCGACGTACGTCCGCAGGACGGCGTCCGCGATCTCGGCGGGCGACATCCCCGAGACGGCGTCGCTCAGCCGCAGCCGGGTCAGCACGCCGTCGGTGTTGACCGCCAGCGAAACCGCGCCGTCGTCGGACGTCGCCGTCGCCGAGAGCGCGGACAGCTCGGCCAGCAGGGCATCGCGGTCCGGGCCGTCAGCCACCCAGCCTCCCGGCGTGCGTGGCGCCGCTGGACACCTGGCCGTCGGGCGCGATGTCGACGTTCGCGTCGCGGACGTTCTTCTCCGTCTGCCGCGAAGTGTGGTCGGTCTCGAAGTTCGACGGGTCGAAGTTCGCACCCGGGCTGACGTCCGGCGCGTCCGGGATCTTCGGCAGGTCGACGGCCTCGTCACCGATGCGGTCGGCCAACGTCCGAGCCGCGTCTTCGGCGCCGCCGCGGATCTTGCCCGCGCTTTCGGCGAAGCTCTGGTACAGGTCGAACGCGTTGTCGCCGGTGATCTCCGCCTGGTTGGCCACGACGGCGGTGATCGCGCCGCCGGCGGCGTTCCCGGCGATCAGCGCCCCGTTGGCGGCGGTGAACATCGACGCGCCCGCCACCGCGCCCGCGCCGGCGGTCGCCACGGTCAGCAAACCGGTGACCGCGCCCGCGAACGTCGCCGCCAGCACCTTCGACATCGCCGCTTCGCGCTTGCGCTCCTGCGACTTCTGGTAGTCCTCGGCCGTCTGCTTGAACGTCGAGCCGAGGTTGTTCAGGTCCTGCCGGGCCGAAGCGATCGCTTCGCGCGCCGCGACGATGTCGCTCTCCAGCACCGTGATCTTGGTTTCGACCTCGGTGAAAGCGTCGGCGAGCTCGTTCAGGTACGCCTTGACGGCGTTCGCCGCGGAGCCGCGCCAGACGTCGAGGAACTGCCGGGCGTCGTCGAGCTTCGGCTTCGAATCGCGCTGCAGCGCCTTCCAGACGGCGTCGTGCTTCATGATCAGGCTCTGCAGGCCCTCGGCCGACTCGTGGTCGATGTCGGCGTCGGAGAACTCGCGGTAGACGCCCGCGGTCTCGTCCTGCATCTGCTTGAACCCGGAGTCGTCGCTGCCCATGCCGAAGATCCAGTCGGTCACCCGCAGGATCTCGAGCGCGTCGAGGGCGTCGTTCGCGCCTTCCTCCAGGTCCTCCGAAATGCCCACGAGCAGTTCCGCGCGGCGGTCGTCGCCGTTCGACATCCGCTGGGCGTCGAGCCCGGAGTCGAAGTAGCCGTCCACGTCAGTTCCCCTCCAGGCCGGCCGCCGCGCGGTTGACGCGCTGCTTCGAGTCCTCGTCGGCCGTTTCGTACAGCTCCGCGACCCGCAGCAGCGCGTGGCTGGTGTCGGCGGTCGTCTGGTGCAGCTGCGCGACCAGCTTCTGGATCTTCACCAGGTGGTCGTTGTAGGCCTTCGCGACGGCCGGCATGCCGAGCGTGCGGCCGAAGGCGTTGGCCACGGGGAGCCTCCCGGCGATGCCCCCGAAGAAGCCGTCACCACCGGAGGAGACGGGGACGTCGGTGCCACGCAGGCCGTTCGAGGCGGCTTCCGCGGCGTCGGCCGCGCCCTGCAGAGCACCGGCCGAATCCCGCAGGTCCTGCAGGTCGGTTTCGAATCCGATCATCGGGACATGTAAACACCGTTCGCTCGCCCGGCTGGGGGATTCGACGGCGGTGTGCCCCAGATCACGAACGGCCCGCCGTACCGCCGAACGGGGGAACCTCGTCCGTGCGCGGGGTGCTCGGCGCTCTTACCTGCATGAGCACCGCGACGAAGCCCCGGCCGCCGACCGTGCGGAGGCAGCTGCGCGAGGCGAAACGCTTCTCCTGGACCGGGTTCGCCGTCACGGTCGCGGCGTCGCTGCTCGGCACGCTCGTCCCGGCCGCGATCGGCGCCGGCCCGAGCGCGACGCTGGTTTCGACGCTGGTGGTCACCGTGCTGGCGGCCGGCGGGTTCACCGCCAAGGACGGCGCCGCCCGCGGCATCAAGGCGATCGCGATCGTGCTGCTGGCCGCGGGTGCGCTGGTGCTGACGGTGACCGGGGTGACCGTACTTGACCTCGTGCGCGGCAAGCCGGCGACGTTCCCGGTGGTGCCGGACGCGGCCGCGGAGGCGAAAGTCGTCGTGCCGGAGTCGGTCGCCTGCGGCACGACCCCGGTGCGCACCACGACGACGTGCACGGTGGCGGTCCGCAGCGTCGGCGCCAGCGCGTTGCGGGTGAGCGGGATCGAGCTGGACAGCACCGACTTCGCGGTGGACGCGCGCGGCTGCGTGGACCGGGACATCGCCCCGGGCCGCCGGTGCACGCTGGTGGTCAGCTTCACGCCGGCGTGGAGCGGCGACCGGGTGGCGGACCTGACGGTGCACCACAACGTCCCGGGCCCGGCGGCGTTCGTGGAGCTGACCGGCCGCGGCGGTTAGTGCTCCGCGCCCGCGCTGACCACCAGGTCGACGGTCGTCTTCAACGCCGTGTCCGCCAGGACGTCCAGCGCGTCGGCGATCCGGTCCACGCCGAGCGACGGCGCCTGCTTGCCCGAAGCGGCGACCTGCCCGGGGCTGAACGGCACGTGCACGAACCCGCCGCGCACACCGGGGAACTCCGTCGCCAGCAGGTGCATGAGGCCGTAGAAGACCTGGTTGCACACGTACGTCCCGGCGGTGTGGGACACCGACGCCGGCACGCCGGCCGCGCGGATCGCCGCCACGCAGGCCTTCACCGGCAGCGTCGAGAAGTAGGCCGCCGGGCCGTCCGGGACCACCGGGACGTCGACCGGCTGCGCGCCCGCGTTGTCGGGGATGCGGGCGTCGACCAGGTTGATCGCGACCCGCTCCGGCGTGACGTCGGACCGCCCGCCGGCCTGGCCGACGCACACCACGAGCGACGGCCGGTGCTCCTCGACCGCGGCGCGCAGGGCGGGCAGCGACGCCGCGAACTCGCACGGCAGCTCGACCGCGGCGACGTCGTCCCGGCGCCCGCCGAGCCGCGAAACCGCCTGCCACGAGGGGTTCACCGGCTCACCGCCGAACGGCGCGAACCCCGTCATCAGCACCTTGGCCATGCCACCTCCGAAACGCCGTGAAGGCCACCTCCGGGAACCTTACGTTCCCCGAGGTGGCCTTCACGGAACGCGGGTCAGGCGGTGGGCTTGAGGCCGCCCGGGTACAGGTACTGGTCGGCGGGCTTGCCGGTGCCGTACACCCACGCGTCGAAGAACCCCTGGAGGTTCTTGTGCGAGACGGCTTCGGTGTACCGCTGGAACTGCTGCATGTTCGCGTTCCCGTCGCGGTGCAGCGACGGCCAGGTCTTCAGGACCCGGGAGAACGCCTGCTCACCGACGTAGTTGCGCAGCGCGTGCAGCATCACCGGGCCCTTCGAGTACACGTACGTGAACTCGTTGCCCTGTCCCATGTCGTAGAGCTTGCCGTTCCAGAACGCCGTCGACGCCTTCTTGACGTCGTCCGCGTACTGCTTGTTCAGGTCGACGCCTTCCTTGCCCTCGTCCCACAGCCACGTGGCGTAGGAGGCGAAGCACTCGTTGAGGCAGACGTCCTTCCAGTGCTCGACCGCCACCGAGTCGCCGTACCACTGGTGGGCGTTCTCGTGGACGATCGTCGGCACCGTGCCGGCCCAGCCCGCGGAGTAGATCGGCCGGCTCATCGTCTCCAGCGAGAAGCCGATCTGCTCGTTGAGGAAGATGCCGCCGGCGGCGTCGATCGGGTACTTGCCGAACTTCGACTCGAGGAAGTCGAGGATCTCCGGCAGCCGCCCTTCGGCCTGCTTCGTCGTGTCGGGCACGCCGGGGGCGAACGCGCTGACGATCGGCGTGCCGTCCTTGCGGGTCTGGCGGTCGAAGGTCCACTTGTCGATCGCGACCGTCGTCATGTACGGCACGATCGGCGTCTCTTCGGCCCAGACGTGCGTGGTGCCGCCCGGCGCCTTGAAGGACGGCTTCTCGCGGCCGTTGGCGATCACGCCCCACTCGTCCGGCACGGTGATCGCCAGGTGGAACGTGGCCTTGTCGAGCGGGGTGTCGTTGACCGGGTACCAGGTGGTCGCCGACCGCGGCTCGCCGGCGACGAACGCGCCGCCCGCCTTGGCGTACTGCCAGCCGTTGTCGCCGAGCGCCGGGTCGCTGATCGGCGCGGGCACACCGTGGTAGGCGATCTTGACCTTGAAGTTCTGGCCGCGCCACAGCGCCCGCGCCGGCGTGACGACCAGTTCGTGGTCGCCGGTCCGGCTGAACTTCGCGTCCCGGCCGTCGACCTTCACCGAGTCGACGGTCAGGCCCTTGAAGTCCAGGTCGAACGAGCTGAGCGACTGGGTCGCCCGCGCGGTGATGTCCTGGTTCCCGGTGAGCTGGTGCGACGCCGGGTCGTAGGTGACCTTGAGGTTGTAGTCCGCGACGTTGTAGCCGCCGTTGCCGTCCTGCGGGTAGTAGCTGTCCCCGGCGCCGTCGCTGCCGGGCTTCGCGCCCCAGCCGTCGCCGGCCGCGGCGACGCCGGTGCCCAGGCAGAGGCTCGCGACCACGGCGGCCGCGACCACGACCGGTTTCTTCACCCTCATGAACGCTCCTGTCGGTGTCAGGTGGACCTCGCCCGCAACGTATCGCCACGAACGTGGGCACTGGGGGGCTCGCGTCGCATTTGTCCGGATAATCAGCACTTACGTCGGCCCGTCCGGCCCCGCCCGCCCCGGTGCCGTGCCGCCGTCTGGAAAGCTGGACGCATGCGCGTCGCCCTGCTGGGCCCGCTGCGTGCGGCGGAAGACGACGGCACCCCGATCGACATCGGCGGTGCCCGCCTCCGCATGCTCCTGGCCAGGCTCGCCCTGGACGCCGGGCGCGCGGTGCCGGCGGACGCGCTCGTCGACGGCCTGTGGGGCGGCGAACCGCCGTCCGACGCGGCCAACGCCCTGCAGTCGCTGGTCTCGCGGCTGCGGAAAGCCCTGCCGGTGGCGGTCGAATCCGGGCCGGGCGGCTACCGGCTGGCGGTCTCGCGCGAAGAGGTCGACGCGGAACGGTTCGAACGGCTCGCCGCCGACGGCCGCCGCGAGCTGGCCGCGGGCCGGGACGCCTACGCGGCGGAGCTGCTCGCCGAGGCACTCGGTCTCTGGCACGGCGACGCGCTCGCCGACGTCCTCGACGCGCCTTTCGCCCACGCTCCCGCGCGGCGGCTCACCGGGCTGCGGACCGAGGCCGCCGAGGACCGGTTCGAAGCCCTGATCCGGCTCGGTGAGCACGCCCGGGTCCTGGCCGACCTGACCGCCGCGGCCGAGGCCGACCCGCTGCGCGAACGGCTCGCCGGGCTGCGGATGCGGGCGCTCTGCGCGGCCGGGCGGCAGTCGGAGGCGCTGTCGGTCTACACCGGGATCCGCCGCACGCTGGCCGACCAGCTCGGCGTCGACCCGTCGGCCGAGCTGCAGGAGATCCACGTCGCCGCGCTGCGGGGCGAGCTCGCGCCGCCGGCCCCGGTGGCCGACCGGCTGCCGACCCGGCTGACGACGTTCATCGGCCGCGACGACGAGCTCAAGCTGCTGGCCGAACTGCTCGGCGGCGCCCGGCTGGTCACCTTGACCGGGCCGGGCGGGGCGGGCAAGACGCGGCTGGCCACCGAAGCGGCGTCACGGCACCCGGCGCAGCAGCGCGGCCGCGTGTGGTTCGCCGCGCTGGCCGGCGTGCGCGACCCGGACGACCTCGGCGGCGCGCTGCTGGGCGCGCTGGAGATCCGCGACATCCGCAGCACCGACACCGAGATGCGCCGCCCGCTGGACCCGCTCGACCAGGCCCTCGAGGTGCTCGGCGGCGCGGAAGCGCTGCTGGTGCTGGACAACTGCGAGCACGTCGTGGACGCCGCCGCGAGGCTGGCCGACGAGCTGCTGCAGCGCGCGCCGCGGCTGCGGATCCTGGCCACCAGCCGCGAGCCGCTCGCCATCACCGGGGAAGCGCTGTGCCCGCTCGGCCCGTTGCCGGTGCCCGCCGAACGCGCCGCGCCCGCCGAAGCCGCCGAGCTGGACTCGACGCGGTTGTTCCTCGACCGGGCCGCGGCCGTCCGCCCCGACTTCGTGCTCGACGAGTCCACTGTGGACCAGGTCGGCGAGATCTGCCGGCGGCTCGACGGGATGCCGCTGGCGCTGGAGCTGGCCGCGGCCCGGCTGCGGTCGATGACCGTGGCCCAGATCGCCGGGCGGCTCGGCGACCGGTTCCGGCTGCTCACCTCGGGCAGCCGGACGGCGCTGCCCCGGCAGCGGACGCTGCGCGCGGTGGTCGAATGGAGCTGGGACCTGCTGACCGAGGCCGAGCTGGTGCTGGCCCGGCGGCTTTCGGTGTTCGCCGGCGGGGCCGAGCTGGGTCCGGTGGAAGCCGTCTGCGCGGACGAGCTGCTGCCCGCGGCCGACGTCCCGTACGTGCTCGGTAGCCTGGTCGAAAAGTCCATTGTGGACACCGTGGACGGTGGGTTCGGCGAGCCGCGGTACCGGATGCTGGAGACGTTGCGCGCCTACGCCACCGAGCGGCTGGTCGAGTCGGGCGAGCGCGACCGGACGCGCCGCGCGATGGCCTCCTGCTACGCCGAGCTCGCGCAGCGGCTGGAGCCGACGCTGCGCACCGCCGAGCAGCTGCGCGCGATCGACCAGTACGAGGCCGAGAACGCGAACATGATCGACGCCCTGCGCGGTGCGATCGAGATGTCCGATGTGGACAACGCGGTCGCGTTGCTGGACGGGATGTTCTGGTACCTGACCATCCTCGGCCAGGGCCACCGGGTCGGCGGCCTGATCCGCGAGACCCTCGACTTCGGCGACCGGTTGCCGCCCGCGGTCGGGGCGGCCTACCGGGCGCTCTTCTACCTCATGGACGCGATCCCGGTCCGGTCCGAGCAGAGCGAGATCCTCCGGCTGGTCGACGAGTGCGTGCGCACGAACGCGGTGGAGCGGTACCCCGGGCTGGCGGTGGCGCTGCCGATGCTCGCTTTCCTCGGTGGCGACCGCGAAATCGCGATCCGCGAGGTGCGCCGGGCCCAGGCGAGCGGGGACACCTGGACGCGTGCCGGGGGCCACTGGGTGGAGAGCTTCCTCCTCGACGACGCGGGCGACGTCGCGGGCGCGGACCGGGCGCGCGATCTGGCGCACACCGGGTTCGCCGAGGTCGGCGACCGCTGGGGCACCGCGATGACGTTGAGCTTCAAGGCGTACGCGCTGTCCCAGGACGGCGACAGCGCGAAGGCCATCGAGACCTACCAGGAGGGCCTGGCGCTCTCGATCGAGCTGCGGTCGTTCGAAGACGCCGTGCAGCACTGGTGGCGGCTGGCCGTCGAGCGGGCGCGCACCGGCGACTTCGAAGGGGCCTGGCGCGACCAGGAAGCCGCGGAGCGCTACGGCGAAGGCATCACGAACCTGCAGCACCGGGCGATCCTGATGTTCGGGCGGCTCGAACTGCTGCTGCGCACGGGCGAGCTGGTCGAAGCGCGGGCGCTGCTCGACCGCGTCACCGCGATGGGCGGCGACGACTGGTTCCCCGGCGGCATCGGCGACGAGTTCGTGCACGCCTTCGAGGCGCGGATCCTGCTGGCCGAGGGCCGGGCCGACGAGGCGGAACCGCACGCCGTCGCCGCGGTCCGGGCGACGAGCAAACGCGGTGACATGCCGGACATGGCCGGCGCGGTCGAACTGCTGGCGATGATCCGCGAGCAGCAGGGCGAGCACGAGACGGCGGCCCGGGTGCTCGCCGCGTCCGCCGTCATCCGCGGGCGGCTCGACCTCGGCAGCCCCGAGGTCCGCGCGCTCATCGACGACCTGCGTGCGGTGCTGCCCGACTACGACGCGAAGTACGAAGAAGCCAGGGCCGTGTCCAAAAAGGACACGATCGCCTGGCTCCTGGCCGAACTGGACTGAAACCGGTCGTGAGTGGTCAGGCGGGTTAGAACCCGCCTGACCACTCACGACCTTCCCCTGGTGCGGAACACCCCCGTGTCTCCGCGCCCTCACACCCGCCGGCGGTAGGCCCACGTGGCCAGCGGGAAGAACACCACGACGGCACCGGCCATCCAGGCCAGCGCGCCGGCCAGCGGACCGGCGACGGCGCCGCCGTTCATCAAGCCGCGCAACGCGTTCGCCATCAGGCTGACCGGGCTGATGTCGGCCCACGCCCGCAGCCAGCCCGGCATCGTGGACGTCTGCACGAACACGTTGCTGCCGAACGTCAGCGGCATGATGAAGACGAACATCAGCGCCTGCGCCGAACCCGGCGTCTTCATCAGCATGCCGACGAACACCGAGCCCCAGCAGAAGCAGAGGCCGAACGCCAGCGCGAGCAGGATGGCCACGGCGAACTCGCCGGGGCTGGTCGCGATCCGGTAGCCCATCAGCGTCGCCACGACCATCAGCACCACCAGGCAGACCAGGTAGCGCACGACGTCGGCGAGCACGGCGCCGACCAATGGTGCCGAGCGGGCGATCGGCATGCTGCGGAAGCGGTCGAACACGCCCTTGGTGACGTCGGTGTTGAGCTGCACGCCGACGGTCAGGCAGGCCTGCAGGATGTTCATCACGATGATGCCGGGCACGACCATCTGCAGGTAGGCGTCGGTCGAGCCGGAGAGCGCGCCGCCGAACAGGTAGACGAAGATGACCAGGAAGACGATCGGCATCAACGTGACGTCGGCGAGCTGCTCGGGGTTCTTGCGGATCTTCAGGATGCCGCGCCAGGCCAGCGAAAGCGAGTGCTGGAGTCCCTTGACGGGGCTGATGTGCCGCGGCGGGGCCGGGCGGTCGAGCGCCAGCGTTGTCATGCCAGGCTCCCTTCGAGGTCGCGGGTGGTGTCCTCAGCGGACGGTTCGGCCGCGTGTCCGGTCAGCGCGAGGAACACCTCGTCGAGGCTGGGCAGCCGCAGCGCCAGCTCATCCGCGGTGATCCCGGCTTCGTCCAGCTTGCGGACCAGGGTGGACAGCAGCACCGGATCGCTGACCGGCGCGGTGAGAAGCCCGGTCCCGGTGTCGCGGGACGGCCGTACCCCGCTGAGGTCGGCGAGGATCCGGTCGACGGCGTCCATGTCGGACAGCTGCGTCGGGCGCACCTGCAGCGTCTGCCCGCCGACGCGGCGCTTCAGCTCGTCGGCGCGGCCGTCGGCGACGACGCGGCCGTGGTCGAACACGGTGATCTTGTCGGCCAGCTGGTCGGCTTCTTCGAGGTACTGCGTGGTCAGCAGCACCGTGGCGCCCTCGGCGACGAGGCCGCGGACGACGTCCCAGACCTCGTTGCGGGCGTGCGGGTCGAGCCCGGTGGTCGGCTCGTCGAGGTAGAGCACCTCCGGGCCGCCGACCAGGCTCGCGGCCAGGTCGATCCGCCGCCGCATTCCGCCCGAGTACGTCCGGACCGGCCGCTTGGCCGCCTTGGTCAGCTCGAACCGCTCGATCAGCTCGGCGGCCCGCTTCTTGGCGTGCGCGCGGGGCATCCCGTAGAGCCGTCCGATGAGGACCAGGTTCTCGGTGCCGTTCAGGTCCTCGTCGACCGACGCGTACTGCCCGGTCAGGCCGATCAGGCCGCGGACCCGGACCGGGTCCTTGACGACGTCGTAGCCCCCCACGGTGGCTCTCCCGCCGTCGGGTTTCATCAGGGTCGCCAGGATCCGGACGGCGGTCGTCTTGCCGGCGCCGTTCGGCCCCAGCACCCCGACGACCTTGCCGAACGGGACTTCGAGGTCCACCCCGTCCAGCGCCTTGGTTTCCCCGAAGTGTTTGACCAGGCCCTCGGCCTGGATCGCGTGCGACATGGGCGTCCTCCTTCGCTCGTCGCGGGTTCTGGCACCACTGTGGACGGCGGCGCTGGCAGGCCGCGCACAGCGCGCTGGCAGGCGCTGGCAGCCGCTGGTGGAGATCTTGTGGAGGAGTTGCCGGTGCCCGAGCCGTCCGCGCCGGGGCTGGGCATACTCGGCGGCATGGTGGTTGCGGAAGAGACGCGGTCGCGGCGGAAGAATCCGCTGGTCACGGCCCTGCTGGTGGTACCGGTGGTGCCGTTGGCCGGGTTGGCGGCGCTGCGCCTGATCGGCTTCGACGGCGACTGGTACACCCTGGTCGCGCTGTCGCTGACGCCGTACGCGGCGGCCGCGGGCGTGCTCGCCGGCGGGCTGGCGCTGGCCTGCCGGCGCTGGTGGGTCGGCGGGGTCGCGCTGGTGCTGGCGATCGCGCTGGCCGTGCTCGTGGTCCCGCGCCTGTCGGCGAGCGAGCAACGTGAAGTGCACGGCAAGACACTGCGCGTGCTCTCGTCGAACCTGCTCTACGGCCAGGCGGACCCGAAGGCGATCGTCGACCTGGTGCGCGAGCAGCGGATCGACGTGCTGAACCTGGTCGAGATGACGCCGCGGGTGGTCGACGGGCTGACCGCGGCCGGGCTGTTCCAGCTCCTGCCGTACAAGGTGCTGCACCCGGCCCCGGGCGCGTTCGGCTCGGGGATCGTGTCGCGCTTCCCGCTGAGCGAGGTCAACCTGACCGGCGACTCGGCGGCCAAGCAGCCGGGCGCGCAGGCCGACCTCGGCGACGGCGTGACGGCGGAGATCGTCGCGGTCCACCCGATCTCCCCGGACGTCGACACCCCGCAGTGGGAGCGCGAGATGAAGGACCTGTCCCGGGCGGCGGGCGAGCACGGCCTGCGCATCCTGGCCGGCGACTTCAACGCGACGCTGGACCACGCGGCGTTCCGCACGGTGCTGTCCCGCGGCTACAACGACGCGGCGGAGGAGCACGGCTCGGCGCTGACCCCGACGTGGCCCTCGCCGCTGCCGGTGGTGACGATCGACCACGTCGTGGTCGACAACCGCGCGGCGGTGCAGGACTACCGCGTGTTCGACGTCCCAGGCAGCGACCATCGGGCGGTGTTCGCCGAGGTGCGCCTGCCTTAGGTCAGGAGGGCTCGCGGGTTTCCAGTGCGCCGGCGCCGACGGCCCACGCCGTCAAAGGAGACGGAGGACCTCGGCCATCAGGGCATTTACGCGAGCCCTCGGCGGAAGGTCTTCCATCTCGATGAAGCTGGGTGAGCTGCCGATCTGCCGGTGCAGCACATCGTCCGCCTGTCCCCTGAACTCGGCGAGGAACTTGATGTACTTCTTGTCGCTCCTCGACCAGCTGTGGTTCGCGGCCACCGCATCGAAATTCCGCTGACCGAAAATCGGGGGATGTGATCGAGGATGGTTCGAAGCAGCGCGTGGCAGGCGTACGGGTTCCGTTGGGCGAAGTTCTGGTTCAGCTCGCTTGTGAGCCGCAAAAGCTTGTCGAGGTCGAATGAACTGGCTTCACTTTTCGCCTTGAGTGATTCGGTGAAGCGGCTGCTCACATAGTTGTTGGAGCTGTCAGGCTTCGTGTCGACTTCTGCAGTGGTCGACTCTTGCGCTGCGACTCCGATGAAGTTCGACCCCGCGTAGATCGGTCCCGAGAAATCCAGGTAGCTGGTTTCTCGATCGATGGTTTCGGTTACGTGTTCGACGTACTGGCGCAGCTCGGTCATGTCTTCGTAGTCGAGGACGTGCTGGTCGATGGCGATAGCCCAGTTCGACGATTCGGTGGGAATTTCGACCCTGGTGGCGATGTTGCAGGGCTCGTGCTGCAAGATCATCGGAAGAAGAGCGTTCGACAGGGGCATTCGGCGCCTCGTGGATCTTCCTGGCGCACGCTCGCAGGAAGGACATGAAGCCGACGCCCGCATCGCTGTACTCCGGCAGGTGAAGCGTGGCAGCCATGGTCAAGAACACTTCGCTCTGTGGCTGAAGGTTGTGGCGGTCGTACCACACGGTGCTGTAGCTCTGGGCCGACTATCTGCCGGGCCCCTGCAACCGGCAGGGTCTTGACGACTTCGGGGCCGCGGTACCCGAGCCGGCGCATTTCCGTTTCGACGTAGCGCCACTTGGGGCGAACTCGTCTGGAGAAGGCCGGCTCGGCGATCACGCGAAGCAGTCCTACTTGTGGCTAGGTCAGGGCTGCTGTCAAATCGGTCACGATCGCTACCTCGGTGGGCTCGGTCAACTAGCTTTGCTTCCCGCTCACGAGGGCTTGCAGGGTTTCCAGTGCGCCGGCCGCGATGGAGACGCCGCGGTTGTGGCGGATCTGCGGTTCGCGCGGGTTGATCCGGATCAACCCGCCGGTCGCCGCGCTGGCCAGTTCGCTGTAGCGGCGGACCGTCGGGACCGCCTGGCCCGCGCCCAGTTCCACCACCACGAGGTCGTGCGCGGTGCGCCGCCACGCCGTCAGCTCGTCGAGCTGGGCCTGGCTGCGGTCCGGGACCCAGTCGTAGTCGCCGAACATCAGGATGTTGGGGCGGGCGAGCCCGCCGCAGCGGGGGCACGACGGGAGTGGCGGCACCGCGCGCATGGTCTCTTCGTCGATGGCGACGTCGAGGCCGGCCGCGGGCCGGATCTCGGAGGTGCACCCGGAAAGGCACTGCAGGTGGTGGATCGAGCCGTGCGCCTCGGCGACGTGCGCGAAACCCGCTGCCTGGAACTGTCCGTCCACATTGGACGTGAACACCCGGGTGCCGCCGGGCAGCTTCTCGCCGATGTCGAGGAGCAGCCGGAAACCTTCGTGCGGCACGGTTTCGCGGTACAGCGCCAGCCGGTGCCCGTAGAAACCCCAAGCCAGCTCGGGATCATCGGCGAAGTGCCGCGGGTCGGCGAGTTCTTCGAACCGCAGCCCGAGCCGGGCGTACGGCGGGTACGCGCGCCAAAACCCTTCGCCGCCGCGGAAGTCCGGCAGGCCGGAGTCGACGCCCATGCCGGCGCCGGCGCAGATCAGGAGTGCGCCGGCGCCGTCGAGCAGCTCCGCCGCGCGAGCGAGCTCACTCACCCGGCTTCGAACCGAGGACGACCTCGAATTCCAGCAGGTTCGCGCCGGTGGAAACGGGCTTGGCGCGCTCGCCGGAGTGCGCCGCCGCGGCCGGGCCGCCCTTCGCCCACGCCTGGTAGGCCTCTTCGGTCTCCCACTTCGTGTACACGAAGTAGCGCGTCTCACCGGAGACCGGGCGCAGCAGCTCGAACCCGAGGAACCCGGGCTGCTGGTCGACCGCGTGCATGCGGGCGCCGAAGCGCTTCTCCAGTTCGGGGCCGGCACCTTCGGGGACCTCGATAGCGTTGATCTTCACGACACTCATGGCCCCAGCGTAGTTGGCTCCGCGGTGTGACCCGTGCCACTGTTGGGGTCATGGGGAGCACCGAGCGGGACCTGGCCACCGACATCGCCCGGATCGTCCGCGCCACCGCCGACGAGGTGGCGGGCGGCGCGGGCAACGAGCTGATCGACCGCGTGACCGGCCACCTGGGGGCGCCGCTGCCGGAAGTGGTGGTCGTGACGCGCAACTGGCCGATGTGGGAGCACGCCAACATCCAGCGCGGCGTCGACGCCTACCTCGCCGAGCACGGCACGGCCGTCGGCTGGTTCGGCATCGCGGGCGGCCAGCGCACGCACGAGGACCTGATCGGGATGCTCGCCACCGCGCGCAGCAAAGGGATGTACGAGCTGGGCTCGGTGGACTACACCACCACGGCGACCGGCCCGCACGACGCGACCGAAGCCGTCCAGCTGGGGCTGGTCGGCACGAGCGCGCCGGGCGGCGAGCCGGTGCTGGTGGCCATCCGCGGCGCGACCCCGCAGTGGGGCCTCGAGCAGTGCCGGCTGGAGGTCCTCTCGACGTCACGGGCGACCGCCACCGAAGTGCGCGACCGCGTCGAGCGGCTGATGGCCGAGCACGACCTCCTGCGCGGGCAGGTGCTGGCCTTCGGCACCAGCGAGCACCGCGCCAACGAACTGCTCACGTTCCTCCCGCGGCCCACCCTGACCGACGAGGAGGTCGTGCTGCCGGAGGGCGTGCTCGACGCGATCGAGCGCCACACGGTCGGCATCGCCGAACACGGCGGGCGGCTGCTGGCAGCGGGGCAGCACCTCAAACGCGGCCTGCTGCTGCACGGCCCGCCCGGCACCGGCAAGACGCACACGGTCCGCTACCTGATGGGCCGCCTCCCGGCCACCACGGTGATCATCCTGACCGGCACGGCGATGCGCTTCGTCGGCAAGGCCGCCGAGCTGGCCCGCCGCCTGCAGCCGAGCGTGGTCGTGCTCGAGGACGTCGACCTGATCGCCCAGGACCGCAGCTACGGCCCGCAGGTGCAGCCGCTGCTGTTCACCCTGCTCGACGCGATGGACGGCGTGGGCGGCGACGCGGACGTGACGTTCCTGCTGACGACCAACCGGGCGAGCGAGCTGGAGAAAGCGCTTGCGGACCGCCCGGGCCGGGTCGACCTGGCGGTGGAGATCCCGCTGCCGGACGCGGTGGGCCGTGAAGCGCTGCTTCGCTTGTACGGCCGCGGTTTGCGGTTGACGGCGGATCTCGCGCCGATCGTCGAGGCGACGGAAGGGGTTACGGCGTCGTTCGCGAAGGAACTGTTGCGTCGGGCTTCGTTGCTGTCGCTGGCCGCGCGTCCGGACGAGGAAGTGGTGGTCGGGGACGAGGAGCTGACGACGGCGTTGCGGGAGATGCAGGACGCGCGGAGTGCACTGACGCGGTCGTTGCTGGGCAGCTCAGCTGCGCAGTGAGCCGGGGAAGAGGTCGGCGTCCGCGGGGAGTGTCGTGCCGTGGAACCACGCCGTGAAGAACTGGTGCAGGTCCTTGCCGCTCACCTTCGCCGCCATCGCCTCGAAGTCCGGCCACGTCGCGTTCGCGTGGCGGAAGCGGGCCGGCCACTCCTTCAGCAGCCGGCCGAACGCCGGGTCGCCGATTTCGCGGCGCAACGCGTGCAGCGCCAGGATTCCCTTGTTGTAGACACCCTCGAACTCGTGGCCCTGCCCCATCCCGACCAGCTTCTGCGACCAGAAGTCCGTGCTGCCGCGGGTGATTTCGATCGCCGCGCGGTAGCGGTCGTCCAGGCTCTGGCCCTCGCGCTCGGCCCACAGCCACTGCGCGTACGACGCGAAGCACTCGTTCAGGCAGATGTCGGACCAATCGCGCAGCGACACCGAGTCGCCGAACCACTCGTGGGCGTTCTCGTGCACCAGCGTCGGCAGGTCCGCCCACTTCGCGTACGTCGGCCGCGTCTGCGTCTCCAGCGAAAAGTGGACGTCCTCGTTCAGGAAGACGCCGCCCGCCGCCGACTGCGGGTACGGGCCGAACTCGGCGGTCAGGAAACCGAGCACCTCGGGCAGGCGGTCGCCGATCGCGCGGTGGGCCTCGGCGCCCGGGGCGTACGCCGACACCACCGGGGTGCCGTCGGACAGGGTCGACTTGTCGACGCTGAACTTGCCGATCGCGATCGTCGTCAGGTAGCTCGCCACCGGGTTCGGCTCGGTCCAGGTGCCCGGCGGGCCCTCGCGGCCGTTCGAAATCACCGTCCAGCCGGCCGGGACGTGCGCCGTGAGCGTGAAGGTGGCCTTGTCTCGCGGGGTCTCGTTGACCGGGTACCAGAACGCCGCCGAGTGCGGCTCGCCGACCATGAACGCGCCGCCGTCGGCCGAGCGCTGCCAGCCGTTCTCGCTGCCGCCCTCGTGCGGGGTCCTCGCCGGCTCGCCGCCGTACATCACCCGCGTGCGGAACGTCGCGCCCGCGCGGATCGGCGACGACGGCGTGATCACCAGCTCGTGCGCCTTCTCCCGGCTGAAGCGGGCCGGCTGGCCGTCGACCTCGACGCCCCGCACGGTCAGCCCGCGCAGGTCGAGGTCGAAGCGGCTGAGGTCCTGGGTGGCCTTCGCGGTGACCGTCGTGTCGCCGTCGAGGTGGCCGCTCGGCGGGTCGTACGTGACGCCCACCTGGTAGCCGAGTGCGTCGTAGCCGCCGTTGCCGTCGTCCGGGTAATACGGATCACCGGCGCCGGCCGCACCCGGGAAGGGGTGCATCGGCGGCGGCTGGGGCACGCCGGGGACGGCGTCACCGCCGCAGGCCGCGGCGAGGATCACCGCGGCGCAGACGGCGAGGGCAGCGAGTCGGCGGCGCATACGAACACCATAGGTGATGGAAAGCGATCACTCGGTCACGTTCCGCACCAGGCCTTTTGTGGTTAGGTGGCCGCGTGCTCTGTTTCGGCGGCACCGGCGTGCCGATCGTTCTGCTCCACGGATTGATGGGCCGCGCGCGAACGTGGCGGCGGGTCGCGGAATGGCTTCGCCCCTACGGCGCGGTGTACGGCCTCGACGCGCGCGGCCACGGCAGCGCCCCGCGCGTCGGCCCGTGGACGACCGAGCGCTTCACCGACGACGTCGCCGAAGCGCTCCGGACCCTCGACGCGGGCCCGGCCGTGCTCATCGGGCATTCGATGGGCGGCCTGCACGCGTGGACGACCGCCGCGCGCTACCCGGAGCTGGTGCGCGCGGTCGTGTCCGAGGACTTCGCGCCGGACCAGCGCGGCCGGACCGTCGAGACCTGGCGCGGGTACTTCGAGAGCTGGCCCGTGCCGTTCAAGTCGCTCGACCACGTCCGCGAGTTCTTCGGCGACGCGGGCGAGTACTTCGCCGACTGCGTCGAGGAGCGTGAAGACGGCTACCACCTGGTCGCCGACCTGGAGGACCTCTACGTCATCGCGGCCGAGTGGGGCCGCCGCGACTACTGGGACGTCGTCGACGCCATCCGCTGCCCGCTGCTGCTGGTCGAGGGCGAGCACACGGCGATGCCGCCCGGCCAGCAGGCCGCCGTCGCGGCGCGCGTGCCGGGCGCGAAGCACCTCGTCGTGCCCGGGTCCGCGCACCTACCGCACGACGAGGCACCGGAGACCTACCGCGGCGCGGTCGAGGCCTTCCTGAGCAGCGTCCTCGCCCGCTGAAACGCCACTTTCCCTACGAAAGCTCCACTTTGCGCCACAAAGCGGAGCTTTCATAGGGAAAGTGCGCTTTAAGTGCGGGACAGGTCTGCCCGCCAAGCGGCGGTCGAACGGTCGGCGGGGACGATCAGCGGCCAGACGTCGGCGCCGAGGAAGCCGGTTTCGTCCGCCGCCTTCGCCGCGGTGCAGGTGTCCTGCTCGAGGCCGGCCCGGGCGGACAGCGCGGCCACGGCGTCCGTCGTGGACTTCCCGAAGACGCCGTCGGTCGGCACGTCGAAGCCCGACGACCGCAGGAACTGCTGCGCCAGCTGCACCTTCTTGCCGGTAGCACCCGGCTTGAGCAGCGGCCACTCCGCCTCGGTGCGCGCGACCGAGACGCCGAGGACGCGGCCGACCGCGGTCCGCAGCTCCGGCAGCCGGTCGTAGAGCACCTGGCCGCAGCACTCGGTCGAGTTGAAGTCGCGGTGGCCCTTGATGAACTCGGGCGTGATCGAGTACTGGTGCGCGATGTAGGCGACCAGCCCGACCAGCGAGTTCCACAGCGCCGTCGTGACGTCGACCGTGCTGTAGAGGCCTTCGTTCTCGATGCCGATGCACTCGCTGTTGTGGTTGCCGACGTTGGCGCCCTGGACGTGCTGGGTGCCGCCGCGCAGGATTTCGAGGCTGCGGTGGCGGCCCTCGGTGACGTAGCCGCCGCGGCTGTTCGTGAACTGCTGGCCGGTGTCGATCCAGCCGCGCGTGTCCATGTGGAAGTTCTGGATGTCGCGCGAAATCTGGAGGGCGTGCGCCAGCGAGTAGTCGGTGTTGTTGCCCGGGTCCACCGTGTGGTGCACGACGATGTACGTCGGCCTGTGGTTCTCCACCACGATCGCGCCGCTCGCCGGCCGCGCGCCCCACTCGGACGTCGGGTGGATCGTCGGTGTCGGCACGGCCGCCGCAGCCGTCCCGGTGGTCGTCATCCCCAGTGCGCCGGCCGCGGTCGCGGTCACCCCCGCTTTGAGCAGGGTCCGGCGGTCAACAGTGACCATGCGGAGAAAGGTAACTCCGCATCGCGCCGATGACAACTATTGACCAACTTTGGTCGTAGTGCGTCAGTGTTCACCCGGTAGTGCGAAGAGACCGTCGCGGGTTTGTTCGAGGAGACCGTCCGTCAGCAGGGAATCCAGGCAGCGGTCGCGCTGCCCGGCGTCGTGCCAGACGAGGTCCAGCCTCGCCTTCTCGACCGGCCCTTCGCTGCCGCGCAGGACGTCCAGCAGCCGCCCGCGGACCTGCCGGTCGGTGCCGGCGAACTTCTGCACGGGCTTGGCCGGCCCGGCGTACTCCGGGCGCCCGGCCAGCTGCCACGCGCATTCGTCGTAGATCGGGCAGTCGGCGCACTTCGGGGAGCGCGCGGTGCAGATCAGCGCGCCGAGCTCCATGATCGCGGCGGAGAACTTCGCGGCGGGCGCGTCCTCGGCCGGCAGCAGCGCCTCGACGTCGTTCATGTCCCGGGTGTTCGACGCGGGCCCGGCGTCCCCGGCCCCGTGCACGGCCCGCGCGACGACCCGCCGCACGTTGGTGTCGACGACGGGCGCCCGCCGCCCGTAGGCGAACGCGGCGACCGCCCGGGCGGTGTAGGCGCCGATCCCGGGCAGCGCGAGCAGGGTGTCCACATCGGACGGGACGACGTCGCCGTGGTCGCGCGCGATCACGCCGGCGGCTTCGTGCAGCCGCAGCGCGCGGCGCGGGTAGCCGAGCTTGCCCCAGGCCCGCACGACTTCGCCCTGCGACGACGCGGCCAGCGCCGAGGGCACCGGCCAGCGCGCCAGCCACTCGTGCCAGATCGGCTGCACCCGGACGACGGGGGTCTGCTGCAGCATGATTTCGCTGACCAGCACACCCCAGGCCGAGCAGTCCGGCTCGCGCCAGGGCAGGTCCCGGCCGTGCGCGGAGAACCAGTCGAGCAGTACGTCAGCGTCCACAGCCACGCCGGGAGGCTACTTCGCCTGCTTCGGCAGCTCGCGAGCGACCTCGGCGGGCGACGGCATCCCGGCGATCTCCTCAGCCAGTGCTTGGGCGGCGCCGCGGCAGGCGGCCGCCTTCCGGGCTTGCTCGGTGACGGCGTCCGCGCTCAGCTCGCCGGGCAGGAGACGCACCGCGGCACCGGCGGCGAGGAGCGCTTCGGCGTTGGCGAACTGGTCGGCGCCCTGGGGCAGGACCAGCTGCGGGACACCGGCGGCGAGCGCGCCGAGGGTGGTGCCGCTGCCGCCGTGGTGCACGACGAGGTCCGCGTGCGGCACGACCTCGGTCTGCTCCACCCACGCCCGGACGGTGACGTTGCCCGGCACCTCGCCGAGGTCTGCCGGCGGCACCCGGCCGGTGGCGACGACCACGTGCTCGCCGAGCGCGGCCAGGCCGCGGATCGCCGTGGTGAGCACCTCCGGGGTGCCGAACGCGGTGCCGAGCGTCAGGAAGATCAGCGGTCCGCCGGCCACGGGCGGCGCCGGCTCCGAGAAGGGGACCGGGCGCAGGGCGATCCGCTCGGCGGTCGCGAGGAAGCCCGCATCTTGCAGCGAAGGCGGGCAGATGTCGACGTGCACGCCACCGGATGGGCGCTCGAACCCGATGCCCTCGGGCACCAGCCTGCCGAAGCCGTGCCAGAGCGCCGGGATCCCGGCGCGCCGCGCGGCGACGCCCGCTTCCGGGACACCCCACCCGTGCACGACCAGGTCCGGCCGCAGCCGCGCCAGGTCAGGCGCCAGGTCTTCGGCGTAGATCTCGTAGAACGCGTCCGCGGGCCGGAAGGGGCCGAGCCCGAGCCGGCGCAGCGGCGCGTGGACGTGCTCGCCGGCGGCGAAGTGGACTTCGTGCCCGACGTCCCGCGCCGCGATCGCGAGCGGGACCATCGGGTACGTGTGGCCGGCCGACGCCAGACCGGCGAAAAGGACTCGCAAGGCCTACTGGACCTCGGTGAGCTTCCCGGTCTTCACGTCGTAGACGAACCCGCGCACGTTCTCCGTGTGCGGCAGGTACGCGCTGCGCCGCACCCGCTCCACGGACGTCCGGACGCTGTTCTCGACGTTGCGGAACGCCTCGACCGACCACGTCGGGCGCAGGCCGGTGTCGGTCTCCAGCTCGTCCTTGAAGTCGTCCTCGGTGACCATCGAGAGGCCGCACTCGGTGTGCTGCACGACCAGCACCTCGCGGGTGCCGAGCTTGCGCTGCGAGAGAGCCAGCGAACGGATCATGTCGTCGGTCACGACGCCGCCCGCGTTGCGGAGGACGTGCGACTCGCCCTGCAGGAGGCCGAACAGCTCGAACACCCGGATCCGGGCGTCCATGCAGGTCAGGATGGCCACCTGGAGCGAGGGCTTGGGGGACGACCGGTCACCGGGCGTCACCTCGCCGAGTTCCTGGTTGCGCTTGAGCAGTACGTCGATCGAGGTCATCGGTCACCTTCCGGCCAGTGGCCCCGCGGCGCGGGCTTGTCCACCCCATTGGACCGGGCGGTGCGCGATCGAGCAATGCAGTACGAGCAATGTCACGGGTTTCTACCCGCCGAACCAGGGCTCCTCGACCGTCCGCGGCGGCCCCGACGTGCGCCCGACGCGCAGTTCGGTGGGCAGCGTGATCACCTTCGGCGCGCTGCGCTCGGCGGAACCGAGCAGCAGGCGCCCGGCCGTCTTGCCCTTCTCGAGCACCGGCTGGTGGACCGTGGTGAGCCCGATCCGCTCGGCTTCGGCGATGCCGTCGAAGCCGGTGACGGTCAGGTCCTGCGGTACGCGCAGCCCCCGCCGTTCGGCCTCGGCCATGGCGCCGAGCGCGAGGATGTCCGAGGTGCAGATCACGGCCGTGATCTGCGGGTACGCGTCCAGCAGCTGGCGGGCCGCCGAAGCGCCGTCGTCCACCGTGTGGTCGAAGCGCTCGACCACCGGGACGCCGGCCCAGTCGACGCCGGCCGCCGAGAACGCCACGGCCAGGGCTTCCAGGCGGGTGCGCTGGACGTGGAAGTGCGCGCCGCTCTGGCGCGCCGGGGACACGAAGTCGTCGTTGCGCTCGCGGGCCAGCCGCATGCAGATGACGCCGACCTGCCGGTGGCCGAGGCCGACCAGGTGCTCGGCGATCTTGCCGACGGCGGCGGCGTCGTCCGGGCCGACGCGGTCGATGCCCTCGATGCTCGGCTGGTCGATGATCACCGTCGGCACCGGGCGCTCCAGCACGGCGGCCAGGCTCGGGTCGTCGTCGGGCACGGAGTAGACGACGAAGCCGTCGACGCCCGCGCGGTGCACCGCGGCGACGTCCTCGCGGCCCGGGCTCGCCGGCACCAGGTGGAGGCCGACACCGGCATCTTCGCAGGCCAGGGCCAGTCCTTCGAGCACGCCGACGGCGGCGGGGTCGCGGAAGGCGTAGGAGAGGTTCTCGGTGAGCAGCAGCCCGACGGCGCCGGCCCGGCGGGTGCGCAGGGAGCGGGCGACCGGGTCGGGACCGGGGTAGCCGAGGCGCCGCGCGGTCTCGAGGACCCGGCGGCGCAGTTCGGGGGACAGCTGGTCCGGCCGGTTGTAGGCGTTGGACACCGTGGTCCTGGACACACCGAGCTCCGCCGCGAGCGACGCCAGCGTCGCCTGCCTCCGGGTGCGAATAGGACGTCCCATCAGCAAACCGTAACGGTTCAGATCGAATTCATGAAGAGACACCCCGCGTGGTCGATGTCTCGATCCGCATGCACGAAGACGCATACACCAAACCGGGATCGGATGGCCAGGAAGTCATCCGGATGGGGTAAGGTGAATCTGACAACGGTTTCCATTAGCGTCTCCAGGAGTTCCGCATGAGTTCCCGCCGCACCAGGAACGTGCTCGCCGCCGCTTCAGCCCTGTCCCTCTTCGCGCTGGCCGCGTGCTCCGGCGGGACATCCGGTTCCGACGGCGGCGCGCAGTCCGGTGGCTCCGAAAAGATCAAGGTCGTCGCCTCGACGGACGTCTGGGGCAGCGTCGTCAGCGCCGTCGGCGGCGACAAGGTCGAGGTCAAGTCGGTCATCCACGACCCGTCGGCCGACCCGCACTCCTACGAGACCACCGCCGACGACGCCCTCGCGGCGAAGGACGCGAAGCTGCTCCTGTCCAACGGCGGCGGGTACGACGAGTTCTTCGACAAGCTCACCGGCCAGGCCGGGGACGCCAAGAAGCTCGTCGCGTACGACATCGCCGCGACCGGCGACGAGAACGAGCACGTCTGGTACGACCTGCCGGGCGTCGGCAAGGTCGCCGACCAGCTCGCGGCGCAGCTCGGCGAGCTCCAGCCGGCGTCGAAGCAGGCGTTCACCGACAACGCGGCCGCGTTCAAGGCGAAGGTCGGCGCGCTGGAGAAGCGCCTCGGCGAGCTGGGTGCGTCGCACCCGGGCACGAAGGTCGTCGTCACCGAGCCGGTCGCGCACTACCTGCTCGAGAGCGCGAAGCTGACCGACGCGACGCCCAAGGCGTTCTCGGACGCGGTGGAGAACGACACCGACGTCCCGGCCGGCGCGGTGAACGAGTACCAGCAGCTCATCGCCACCAAGCAGGTCAAGGCGCTGATCAACAACGCGCAGACGGTCACCCCGCTGACCCAGGACGTCGTCGGGCGGGCGAAGGCCGCCGGGATCGGCGTCGTGGACGTGACCGAGACGCTGCCGCAAGGTGTGACGGACTACATTGGCTGGATGACCGGGGAAGTGGATGCGCTGGCAGGAGCGTTGAAGTAGCCATGTCTCCTGTCTCCGACGACGTACGCCCCGCGGTCCGGGTCCGCGGGGCGGGTCTGGCGTTCGGCCCCCGGACCCTCTGGTCGGGCCTGGACCTGGTCGTCGAGCCGGGCGAGTTCCTCGCCGTCCTCGGCCCGAACGGGTCCGGCAAGAGCAGCCTGCTGAAGGCGCTGCTCGGCATGCAGGACCTCTCGGCGGGCACGGTCGAGATCGCCGGCGGCCGCCCGGGCGGCGCGAACCGCAAGATCGGCTACATCCCGCAGCAGCGCGCGATCGACGAGTCGCTGACGCTGCGCGGCGTCGACCTGGTCGGGCTGGGCCTCGACGGCCACCGCTGGGGCCCCGGCCTGTTCGGCATGGCGGCCCGGCGCCGACTTGTGGCCGAAGCGATCGACGCGGTGGGCGCGACCCGGTACGCGAAGCAGCCGGTCGGGCGCCTGTCCGGCGGTGAGCAGCAGCGGCTGCGGGTGGCGCAGGCCCTGGTCGGCGACCCCGAGGTGCTGCTCTGCGACGAGCCGCTGCTGTCGCTCGACCTGGCGCACCAGCGCGCGATCAGCGAGCTGATCGACCGCCGCCGGCGCACGGCCGACACCGCGGTGCTGTTCGTGACGCACGAGATCAACCCGGTGCTGCCGTTCGTCGACCGCGTGCTGTACCTGGTCAACGGCTCGTTCCGGATCGGCAAGCCGGACGAGGTCATGACCACGGCCACCCTGTCCGAGCTGTACGGGACCCGCGTCGAGGTGCTGAAGGTGGGCGGGCAGATCCACATCGCGGGCGCGCAGAGCGCGTTGTGCGAGGAGGAGCCGCACCACCACGAACACGACGTCGAAGAGCAAGTGGGCTGAGTCTTGGATCTGTTCGACTTCGGCAAGACCTGGGAGCTGATCACCGAGCTGTCCGGGGTGCAGACCGCACTGGTGGCGGCGGTGATCCTCGGCCTGGTGGCCGGCGTGATGGGCCCCCTGATCGTGATGCGGCGCATGTCGTTCGCGGTGCACGGCACGTCCGAACTGGCCTTCACCGGCGGCGCGGCGGCCCTGCTGCTCGGCATCGGCGTCGAGTACGGGGCGCTGATCGGCGCGGTGGCGGCGGCACTGCTGCTGGGCATCCTGGGCGCGCGCGACGCGGACCGCGACTCGGTGATCGGCGTGATCCTGTCGTTCGGCCTCGGCATGGGCGTGCTGTTCCTGTCGTTCTACAAAGGACGGTCCGGGAACAAGTTCGGCATCTTGACCGGGCAGATCATCACGATCGATTCGACGAACCTGACGTTGTTCGTGGTGTCTTCGGTGGTCGTGCTCGCCGTGCTGGCTTTGGTGTACCGGCCGTTGCTGTTCGCTTCGGTGGACCGGAACGTGGCGGTGGCGCGCGGGGTGCCGGTGAAGACGCTGACCGTGGTGTTCGCGCTGCTGGTGGGCGTTTCGACGGCGCTGAGCGTGAAGGTCGTCGGATCGCTGCTGGTGGTCGCGTTGATGGTGACCCCGGCCGCGGCGGCCGCGCGCGTGACGGCGTCGCCGTGGAAGGCCACGGTGCTTTCGGTGGTGTTCGCGGAGGTGGCGGCGATCGGCGGGATCGTGCTGTCCCTGGCCCCGGGCCTGCCGGTGAGCGCGTTCGTGACGGCGATTTCGTTCCTGATCTACGTCGTGTGCCGGGTCATCGCCTGGCAGCGCGACCGCCGGAGCCGGGTCCGCACGGTGGACCCGGCCCCGGACCTCGTCGCGGCTTGAGCTACTGCACCTGGAGCGTGTCGCTCTTCGCGGTGCTGTCCGAGTTCGGGTAACCAATGGCCTGGTAGGCGGCCCGGACCCGGGGCCGGACGCACTCGTTGCTCGCCGTGTGCCCGACCGAATGGGGTGAGATCCGGACGCTGGTGACGGATTTGCAGAAGGTGTAGACACCGGACTTGTAGAAGCCGATGTTGACCTCGCCCGGCGCCCAGGTGATGTCGCCGGCGTTCCCGAGGGCGACGGTGAAGTACACCTCGTTGTTGTCCGCCCAGGCGCAGGCCTGCCAGTACCGCGTGCGGTCGTTTTTCAGGTATTGGTAGCCGCTGCACACGTGCCCGAACTGCTCCGGGGGCACGATGACGTCGGCGGACGCGACACCCGCACCCGCGAACAGGCCGGTGAGCGAAAGAACGACCGCGGTGACGAACCGTTTCATGAGTTCCCCTCTGCTTGCCCTGATCGGCCGGCTGGCCGCACAGGACACGCGCGAACCCCGGCGCCGGGTTTAGGCGCGTCGCCGCGGTCACCCGGTCAGCCGAGCATCAGCAGGACCTGCAGCTCGCCCACCACGAACCCGATCACCCCGCCGACGGCGATGAGTTTCCACTCGTCCTGCCGGAACGCCGGCCGCAGCAACCCCTCGAACTCCAGTGGCGTCAACGCCAGCATCCGCAGGGCTTGCAGCTCCCCGACGACTCGCCCACCGCGATGAGTTTCCCTTCGTCTTGCCGCCACACGGGCCGCAGCAGCCCGCCGAAGGGCAGCGGGGTCAGTGCCGGCGTCAGCCGAGCATCAGCAGGACCTGCAGCTCGCCCACCACGAACCCGATCACCCCGCCGACGGCGATGAGTTTCCACTCGTCCTGCCGGAACGCCGGCCGTAGCAACCCCTCGAACTCCAGTGGCGTCAACGCCAGCATCCGCTGCTCGATCACCTTCGCGACGTCCATCGCCTCGGTCAGGTAGCCCTCGGCGTACCGGGCCGTGTCGGGCAGCTGCTCCAGCGCCTTCACCGTCGCCGCGTGCTTCATGTCCTTCAGGCGCGTGCCGCCCAGCGTCCGGGACAGGGGCATCTGCTTGTCGACCGCCTCCGAGACCAGGTGCTCCACCAACGCCGCCAGGCGGTCGGCGCGCGGGCCCCGCAGGACCGCGTCCAGCAGGTTCTGGACCGTCAGGACCTCGGTCGCGATCAGCTCGCCGTACTGGCGCGCCACCTCCGCGCGCCGGCGCTGGAACTTGCCCTGGAAGATCACCCGGCCGACGCGGACCGGCTCGCGGGGGACGAAGATCAGCTTGATCGCCAGCCAGTCGGTGAACAGCCCGATCGCGCCGCCGAAGACCGGCAGCACCCACGGCTCGCGCGTCAGCGCCCACACGATCGTCTGGACCAGGCCCAGCCCGAAGCCGAAGTAGATCCCCATCCGCGCGATGAACGCCATCTCCGGGCGGGACGTCTCGCGGATCAGCCGGACCAGCAGCGCTTTGTCGCGCGTCAGCCGCTGGACCGTCATGTGCTGGACGTCGAGCACCTCGTCGAGGTTCTCGCGGACGTCGTCGAGGAACTCCCGCACCATCCTCGGCGCCGACGCCTGGACCTGCTTGATCAGCATTTCCTGGGCGAGCGTCGGCAGGACCTCCCACAGCCGCGGGTGGTGTTCGGCGAGCACCTCGCGCGCGATGTGGTCGACCGCGCGCAGCAGCGGCTGCTCCAGCTCGGTCGTGATGATCACCGGGTCGATCCGGTCGAGCACCTCGCGCAGGTCGAGGAGGTTCTCGGTCAGCAGCTCGGTAGCGACCGCCGCCATCCGGCCGCCGTGCTTCGGGACGACGCCCTGCCAGCCGAGCAGCGGCGGGATCCCGACGAAGTCGAGGGGCCGGAACATCATCTCGATGGCGACGCGCTTGGTGACGTACCCGATCAGCGCCGCGATGAACGGCATCGCCGCGTAGACCGGCCAGTGCGCGGCGAGGTCGTTCAGGACAGCGTCCAATCCGACCTCCTCATGCCGAGAGCGAAACCGTACCGGCTACCCGAGCAGCGCGAGCACCTGCAGCTCGCCGACGAGCCCGCCGATCACCGCGCCGACGGCGATCAGCTTCCACTCGTCCTGCCGGAACGCCGGGCGCAGCAGCTGCTCGAACTCGAGCGCGCTCAGCTTCTTCATCCGGTCGACGATCGTGTTGCGCACGTCGAGCGCGTTGATCGCGTAGTTTTCGGCGTACCGGATCGTCTCCGGGACGCGCTCCGCGGCCTTCGCCGCCGCCGTCTGCTTCATCTCCTGGAACTTTTTCGTCCCGACGGCGATGGCGACGAACGGCTTGACGACGCTGGCCTGCGCGTCGATCGTCTTCTGCACTTCGCGGGTGATCATCGCGAACAGCTTGTCGGACTTCGGCCCGCGCAGCACGGCTTCCAGCAGGTGGGGAATGGTGATGATCTCGCGCGCGATCATGTCGCCGTAGTCGGCGGCGACCTGGTCGCGGCGCTTCTGGAAGATGCCCTGCCAGGTGTAGAGGCCGAGGAACCGGCGCGGCTCGCGCGGCAGGAAGATCATCTTCAGGGCGAGCCAGTCGGTGAGCCAGCCGATGCCGAGGCCGAACAGCGGCAGCACGATCGGCGACTTCGTCAGCGCCCAGACGACCAGCTGCACGCAGCCGAGGATGAACCCGAACCAGATCCCCGAGCGCGCGATGAACCGCATCTCCGGCCGCGAGATGTCGCGGATCAGCCGGTTCAGCAGCGCTTTGTCGCGGACCAGGTTCGTCACGACCATGTGCTTGAGGTCGAGGACGTCCTCGATGTTGTCGGCGATCTCCCGCATGATCTTCGTGATCGCCTTCGGCGCCTCGGCCTGGACGCGCTTGAGCAGCAGCTGCTGCGCGCCGTTCGGCAGCACCTCCCACAGCCGGGGCTGGTAGGTCTCCATCACGTCCCGGGTGACGTCCTCGACGACCCGCAGCAGCGGCTGCTCGATCTCCTTCGCCACCTGCGCCGGGTCCAGCCGCGCGAAGATCTCCTTGGGGTCGACGAGGTTCGTCGTCAGCATCTCGGTGGCGGTGGCCGCCATCCGCTCGGCGTTGGCCGGCAGCACGCCCTGCCAGCCGAAGGGTTTGACGCCGACGAACTCGAGGGGCCGGAACATCATCTCGATGGCGACGCGCTTGGTGACGTAGCCGATCAGCGCTGCGATGAACGGCATGGTGACGTACACCTGCCAGTGCGTGCCGAAGTCCACCCGAGCACGCTATCGGCCCGTGATCAGTGCAGCAGGAGCAGCACCTGGAGTTCACCCACCAGGCCACCGATGACCGCGCCGACGGCGATCAGCTTCCATTCGTCCTGCTTGAAGGCCGGCCGCAGGATCCCCTCGAACTCGATCGGCGTCAGCTGCCGCATCTTCCCGACGATCGTGTTCCGGACGTCGAGGGCGTCGGTGGCGTAGCTCTCGACGTGCTTCACCGTTTCGGGGAGGTAGGCGATGACCTTCGCCGCCGCCGCGCGCTTCATCTCCTGGTACTGCCGGCCGCCGATGGTGAGCGCGACCAGCGGCTTGGCGACGCTCGCCTGCCGGTCGACCGTGCGCTGGACCTCGCGCGTGATCATCGCGAACAGCTTGTCGGCGCGCGGCCCGGTGAGCACGGCCTCCAGCACGTTCCGCACGGTGAGCACCTCGTCGGCGATCAGCGCGCCGTAGTCGGCGGCGACCTCCTGGCGCCGCTTCTGGAACATGCCCTGCCAGCGGAAGAAGCCGAAGCCGCGCGGCTCACGCGGGTAGAAGATCATCTTGAGGGCGAGCCAGTCCGTGACGAAGCCCGTGACGAAACCGAAGATCGGCATGATCAGCGGCTCCTTGGTCAGCGCCCACGCGACGAACTGGACGAGCCCGATCACGAAGCCGAACCCGATCCCGGACCGCGCGATGAACTTGAACTCGGGCGCGGCGACCTCGCGGATCAGCCGGCAGGTCAGCGACTTGTCGCGGACCATGGCGCTGATCAGCATGTCGTCGACGTCGAGGACGTCGTCGATGTTGGCCGAGACGTCCCGCACGAGCCGTTTGACGACGGCCGGCGCCTGCGCCTGGACCTGCTCGACGAGCAGCCGCTGCGCCGGCGTCGGCAGCAGTTCCCAGAGACGTGGCTGGTAGGTCTCCATGACTTCGCGGGTGACTTCTTCGACGGCCTTGAGCAGCGGCGGTTCGAGCTCTTTGACCATTTCTTCCGGATCGAGCCTGCTGAAGATCTCCTGCGGGTCGACGAGGTTGCGGGTCAGCAGGTCGACGGCGGTGGTGGCCATCCGCCGCGCGTTCGCCGGGATGACGCCCTGCCAGCCAAAGGGTTTGACGCCGACGAACTCCAGAGGCCGGAACATCATCTCGATGGCCACCCGCTTGGTCAGGTAGCCGATCAAGGCGGCGATGAGCGGCATGGTGGCGTAGACGTGCCAGTGCGCGCCGATGTCGGCGAGTACGTCCACAATGGCCTCCTCGCCGTCAACCGCTGGTCAACAGGCTCAGGATGCCAGGTGTCACCGGGGGTTCCAATATCCGTGATGCATCCGTTTGGCGGTACGTGCGGACGGTCCCCGGCTCACTAAGGTGTGCCGATGGTCGCGCCTGAGAAGCCCCAGTCCGCCCCGAAGACCACCCAGTTCGCGGTCGGTGTCCGCGGCTACAACCAGCGCCAGGTCGACGAGCGTCTCGCCGAGCTGACCAAGGAGATGCGCGAAACGTCGCGCAGCCGCGACGAAGCCGTCGCGACGTCCTCGGACCTCACGAAAGCCCTCTCGTACGCGCAGAAGGAGCTGGCCGAGACGAAGGCCGCCCTCGCCCGGATGAGCTCGAGCCCGTCCGGCGTCGGCGCGATGGCCGAGCGCGTCCGCATGATGATGCAGCTCGCGGAGGAGGAGATCGCGGACCTGCGCGCGGCGGCGGAGGCGGACGCGGCGTCGACCCGCGACCAGGCGGACAAGTACGCGCACGAGACCCGCCGCACGGCCGACAAGCTGGCGAAGGACGCGGAGGAGGACCGCGCCCGGATGCTGTCGGAGGCGAGGGGCGAGATCGAGAAGCTGAACGCGGCAGCGGGCGCGAAGCGAGTCGAGCAGGCCGCGGCGGCGGAGCGAGCCCGCAAGGAAGCGGACGCGAAGGCCGAAGCCGCGGCGGCGGCCGCGCGGCAGGAGGCCGACCGGGTGGCTTCGGAGGAGCTGGCGCGGAAGAAGAAGGCGTTCGATGACGAGGTGTCGCGGAAGAAGCAGGAGACGGAGTCGGCGTTGACTTCGGCCCGGGCCCAGCAGGCGGAGGCGGACCAGAACCGGAAGCTGGCGTTGGACCTGCGGAAGAAGGTCGCGGAACGCATCGCGGCTACGGACGTGGCGGTCCAGGAAGCGATGCGGTTGCTGGCGCCGGTGGAGGAGACTCCGGCTGGCGGGGACCGCAAGCCGGCTCCTGCTCCCGCTCCTGCGTCGGCCGCTTCGAAGGCTCCGGCTCCGGCGGCGAAGGGCTGAGCTGCGCACGCGACCCACGGAACTTCGCGACCCGGCCCGGCGTCTCGTCGAGACGCCGGGCCCACTTATCCACATCGCTCTGAGTTGTCCACAGATTTCCGGAAGCACCGTTTTTGCAGGTGAGAGCCGATAGACTGGACAGGGGCCGCCCCCCAAGGGAGGGGCGGGGGCGTGTCTAGACCAGAGTGGTGCGCATGATCCTCGAGACCGAGCGGGCCGCAGTCTGCGCATACGCCCGCCGGATGGTCGGTGACGGCCTCGTGGTCGGTACCTCCGGGAACGTCTCCGTGCGGGCCGGTGACCTCGTCGCCGTCACGCCGACCGGGGTTCCCTACGCGAGCATGACCCCGGGCGACGTCGCCGTCGTCGATCTCGGCGGGCAGGTGGTCGACGGGTCGCTCAAGCCGACCAGTGAACTCCCGATGCACCTGTCCGTCTACTGGGACGTGCGCGATCCCGACGGCGAGCCCGTGACCGCCGTCGTCCACACGCACTCGCCGCACGCCACCGCCGCCTCGACGCTCGTGCGGGAGCTGCCGCCGGTCCACTACATCGTCGCCACCATCGGGCCCTCGGTGCGCGTCGCGCGCTACGCCACCTACGGCACGCCCGAGCTGGCCAGCGCCGTGCTCGAAGCCCTCGACGGGCGGCGGGGCTGCCTCATGGCCAACCACGGCACCCTCACCTACGGCGACGGCCTCGAAGCCGCCTACCAGCGGGCGCAGCAGCTCGAGTGGGCGTGCCGCGTGTGGCTGCTCGCGCAGAGCGCCGGCCGGCCGAGCCTGCTCCCGCCGCCCGAGGTGGCGAAGGTGGTCGACCGGCTGCGCGGCTACGGACAGGGCTGACTACGAAGCCAGCGCGTCCACGGCGTGCACCGCGTCCAGCAGCTCGACCACCGTCGGGTCGTCGACCGCCTCCTTGATGCACTGCCACAGCTGGAGGTTCGCCGTCGCCCAGCGCGAATACGTCGCGGCCGCCTCCGGGTTGTAGAAGTAATAACCCTCGTCATGGACGTCGCACTGCTCGCCGACGATCTTGTTCGCCAGCTCGCGCAGGCTCAGCCCGTTTTCGCGCAGGTACCGGTGGGCCAGCACCACCGGCGTCACCGGCAGCGCCTTGAACAACGTGTCCGCGTCGCTCAACGCCTGCGCCTCCAGCGAAATGTCGCGGCCGCGCGTGGCCATTTCCGCTTCGTCGACGATCTCGTCGATCCACCGCGAAACGTGCGGCGGCACCCCGCATTCGGCGAGGATTTCCAGGCGCAGGTTCCGGCCCGCGGACGCGGGCGAGTTCCGGAGCACCAGGTAGTTGACGTCGTGCACCAGCGCGGCGACTTCGACCACCGCGGGGTCGGCCCCGTTGTGGCGGGCGAAGCCGCCTGCCTTCGCGCGGACGAAACTGACGTGGTGCCAGCCGTGGAACTGCAGCCGCTCGGCGTACTGGCGGCAAAGCCGGCGGACCCGGCCTTCGACGGCGTCGACGATCACGTGGTCGATCGTGCTTTCCTGCGTGCGCATACACCTCTCCCATCCCGGCCGTGGTGTTCAGACGGGTGGAGCAATGGTAAGCGCCGCTGACGCCGGTGTGTAGCTAGATGCGGTCCGCCAATTCCCCCAATCGGCTCTCGACCGGAACGTGACGATGGCCGATTCCGCGGGCCGGGTCGAAAGAAAGGCTGAAACTGCTCACGGGGCGTGATTTGACGAGGAAAGTCATCGTCCCGGCGGCCGCTTCGGGGATCCGGTGGAATTCGTCGGCCAGCATGGTGGCGCAGGAGCCGGCCTGGCACAACGTCCGGCGGCGCAGCCGCGCGGCCGCGATCAGCCCGGTGTCGTGGTCGATCGTCGTTTCGTACCGCTCGTGAAGGTAGTCACCACGGAGAATGGTGGTGCAGAAGTGGTACCTGTGGTTGTGCACCGAATCCGCGTAGCCTTCCCGCCAGTCCTCCTGGGCCTTGTATTCGTGCAGCCAGAAGGAAAACGGGTCGGACGGCGAATCCAGCAGGCACCAGGCGAAGTGCGTGGTCGTTTCTCTGGACGAGCGCAGCACCTTCGCGGCCTGGGCGCCGGACAGCGTGCGCAGCTGGGTCCGCAGCTCTTCGCGGAGGCCGGTTTGCGTGGCCCACGGCCGGAACCAGCCGTCGACCGCGCGCCAGTCCACGGCGAGCGGGAACCCGGCCGTGCGCAGGCGCGTGGCCAGTTCGGTGAGGGGGGACAGGCGGGTGAGCAAGGTCAGCTCCCTAGCTCGGCGACTTCGGAGAACTCCGCGCGGAAGGCGTGGAACTTCGCCTCCAGCTCGCGGAACTGCTCCTCGGACAACGGGGATCCGGTGATCTTTTCGAACAGCGCCAGGAAATCCGTCCGCGTCGTCGCGGACGTGATGCGGAAGTGGCGGCCGGTCCGGGACTGCGAGACGCGCACGAATTCGGCGCGCTCCATGTTGTAGAGGAAGGAACCCTCGGTGAACCGCAGTGACCGCGGGTACAGCTTCGTGGCGCCGCGGACGTCGCTGTAGAGCGACACCCACACGCTGTCGTCGAACAGCTCGAGCCGGTCCAGCGGCGGGTCGGCGACCACGGTGATGTCGACCGACGCGCAGCGGCTGCGCGCCAGGAAGAGGCCGACGAGCCCGATCCGGATCTCTTCGTCGAGCCGGGTCTGGATCTGTTCGTAGTCGACGTCGCCCGCTTCGCGGCGCAACAGGTAGCGGGCGCGCCCGCTGATCGAGGTGGCGTCGCGCGGATCGGCGATGACGGCGCGCAGTTCGCGTTCGGTGCGGGAAAGCAAGAGGCGGGCGGCGGCGTGCCGCCCGGAGAAGCCGCGGAAGAAGTACTGCCGGGTGTGGTCGAGGTCGGCCATCAGCCCGCGGTTGAACGCGGGGTCGGGCTCGGTGGTCGCCTCGAACACGTCGGTGGGGAAGAACTCCTTGTTCAGGGCGCGGTATTCGGCGCTGAGGTCTTCCAGCGCGCGCCTGCTCTCTTCGATCACCGGGGTCACCAGCGCCTTCTGTGAAGCGCTGGCGGTGATCAGCGTGGTGCCGAACCCCACGATCGCGGAGATCAGGGTGCCGGTGCCCAGCGACGTCACCAGGTTCTTCCCGGTGCCGGGGTCCATCAGGCCGGCGAGCCACAGGCTGAGGCCGGCGACGACGACGAGCACCGTGAGGAGCAAGCTCGTCCTGGTCCAGAAGATCTCCTGCAGTGGGGTACGGCGGCGGGATCCGCCATCCGCGGCCACTTGCTTCACCTCCCTCGAACCACCCGAACGGACGTATGCAAATCGTGTCTGTTCGAGTGCGCGGAGTCACTTTACGCGCCTGACGGGAGGTGCGAAATAAGAAGTTCGGGGGACAGCGCGGGCCGCCGGACGTCACTCTGGGCAATAATTAACCAGATCTCCTGGTTTCCCGAAAACGCCGGGAACCCAGGGTCAGAGCGTGGCCGGGAGGCCGTTTTCGTACCAGCCGGGGCCGGGTCGGGCGGTCATCAGGAAATCCACGACGACCGGTGCGGGTGCCGGGTGGATCTCCGGGAGATCGCGTTCGCCGCGCGCGGTGTCGACCGGCCAGGCCAGTTTCTCCTCGTCGAGCGAAAACTCCCCGCGCGCGCCCGTGCGGTTGCCGCGGGCGTCGAGGCGCGACCACTTGCCGTGCAGGTACACGGCATTCAGCCCGTGCAGCGCGGAGAGCTCCTGGTAGCAGAACCCGGCCGGAATCCCTTGTGCCCGCAGCAAAGCGGTGAGCAGGTGCGCCTTCGCGTGGCAAATCCCGACGCGCTCGCGGAGCACGTCGGAAGCGCGCCAGGTGACGCGCGGGTCCGCGGCGTCGATGACGTGTTCGACGTCGTCCCGCACGAACCGGAAGGTGGCTTCGACGGGATCTTCTCCGGTGGCGCGCAAAGCGTCGGCCCGCGCCCGGATCAGCGGGTGCCGGTGATCGACGACGGCGTCGGCGACGAGGTAGTCGCTGAGCCGATCGGAGGTGGGTGAGGGACCGGGACTCATCCGGCCATCCTGACAGGTGCGGCCATTCGGGCGAGACGTGTTTTCCGCGGCGGACACGCTCCGCACCTGCCGATTACGGAACGTAGAAGTCGGGCGGGAACCCGGTCCAGCACAGTTCGGCGGGCAGGTGGCTCTGGTCGTTGTAGGTCAGCAGCGCGGCGGGGCGGGCGGGCGAGTACCGGATGACGGTGAGGGCGGCGTTGGCGTGGTTGAGCGCGAGCCACCGCCACGGCGGGGCGTCTTGGGAGGCGCGGACGAGCCAGCCGACGAGGAAGTTGTGCGTGACGAGGACTTCGTACCTCGGTTCGGTCCCGGGCACGGGACCGGTGAACCTGCGTTCGGCTTCGGCGGCGAGGTCTTCGTCGGCCGGGGGGAGGCTGCGGGCGAAGGCGAGGAGGACGCCGGCCGCGGTTTCGGGGAGTTCCTCGCGCTGGGGTATGTAGGGGACGAAGTCGCCGGCGGCTTCGTTCTCGTTGCGGGGGACGCCGGGGAGCTGGGCGGCGATCAGGTCGGCGGTTTGCGCGGCGCGCGGGAGGGGGCCGTGGTGGATCGCGGTGACCGGGACGTCTCGCAGCCGCCGCCCGAGGAGGACTGCTTGCCGCCGGCCGGCTTCGGTGAGTTCGCCGCTTGGGGTCGCTTCGCCGTGCCGGGTGAGGAACAGGTACCGCGTGGTCAACACGGTCTCAGGCTTTCACGTCCCGATCTCGCGGCCGGGCCGGGTAACACGCCGCGGCGGCCTGCGACTCGACTGGAGCCGGCTCACGAAGGACGGCGGTCTTCGTGTCGTTGCGAGCAGCTTGGTCACGGCATTCAACGGAGTGATCGCTGAGGTCGCGGGGCCGGGGTTCAAGGTGTCGGGCGTCAGGTTCCGCACTACGGGCAGTTTCGTTGAGACAATGCAGAAAGCCACAGCCATCGGACGTCGGCTCGTGCGTGCGGTGCTCAATGCTTGGGGTCTGCCGGTCGACGAAGTGGGCGCCAGGATGCGGCTCACTCAGCCGGTGCCGCAAACCCGCCAGACGACGGCGTGGCGGCAGGCACCGCTGGAACTGCGGCTCCTGGCGGTCATGGTCGCCATGAACCTCTCGGCCGTGGTGGTGGTACTCGTCGTCCTGCTGCTGCGCTGATGGCGCGCCTCAGCCCACGGGGATGAGGGTGCCTTCGGGGCCGTGGGTGGGGACGAACTGGGCCTTCAGCCTGATCGGGGCCGGGTGCGGGACCAGGACCATCGAGGCGAACGGCGTGATCGTGTGCTCGTGTCCGCTGTTCGTGTGGAGGTGGGCGCTCACGTGGACGTTGCGATCGGCGGGGATTTCGAACGTGACCGAGCCCCAGGAGACGACGTACTGGCGGCCGTCGATGCTGGCGATCGGGGCGTACGCGCGGACCGTGTGGCCCAGGTGCGGGATCTCCAGGGTGAGGAGGCGGCGGGGGCCGGTGTGGTTGTCGACGTACGGGATCACGCCGGGCACCTTGGCCAGGTCGACGGGGTCGGTCATGGGGTGGATTGTCCCATCGGCGGACGGGAAGCCAGGGGCGGTCGCTAGAACTGGTAGTACAAGGTATGGAACCGCGCTTGACCTGCGGTTCATGACCTAGATCATGCCGCCAGGCCGTCATCAGGCCGTGCCGGGGGTTCAGGCCGGAAGCCGAGCACGTTGTCGACGGCCCGGCGGGTCCGATCCCTTGCTCGACGGCATCAGGTGCGTGTACGTCCGCAGCGTGAACCCGGGGTCGCTGTGGCCGAGGTGTTCGGCGAGCGCGCAGGCTATCAGCGCCAGAGATCACTCCCGACATCTCACGCTGAGTGGCAGCATTCGAAAGTGCGAGCGAGTCCAAATTGCCCCTAACGAGCGAAATTTCATTCGCGTACGTAACATCCTTATCGTTTGATCGACATAGGTGAATAACAAATCACATACCACAAGGACTTGCTACATGCTAACTAATCGCTACTTGACATCTATTAAGAATGTCGACAGTATCCTGGAGAAGATCAAGGTCGGAGCAGCGCCGGATAAGTTCAATATTGAGCACTTGGCCGGCATCGGCTTCAGGGGAAGCAATGATCGGGGCATAATTCCTCTTTTGAAAGAACTGAAATTTCTAGCACCCGACGGCACACCGCTGCCCCGCTACCACGAATTTCGAGACAGGTCCCGCTCTAAAGCGGTAATGGCGGAAGCGCTACGGGAGTCATATGGAGACGTATTTCACATTCGCGAGCAGCCGACAAACGCCGACCGCCCCGCAATCGAAGGTCTCTTCAAGTCCAAGCAGAACTCTAGCGACAGAGTCGCACAGCTGCAGGCTATGACTTTCCTTGCCCTGCTTCAACACGCCGACCTGAACGCAACGCCGCAAGTTCCAGTTAGGCCTCCTGACGCACCTAAGGCTGATGACGACGAGCCGACCGGCAACGACGGACAGGGTGAGCAAAAGCAGGAGAACAAGCAGCCGCTGGCCACGCAGCTTCACTACAACATTCAGGTCCACTTACCTGCAACCAAGGACATTGAAGTTTTCAACGCAATATTCAGGTCGCTACGAGAGAATCTTTTAACATGAGCGAGGTTGACTACCTGCGAACGTGGCTATTTCGAAGCATGATGTTCGAGGCAGAGGCGGAAACCTTCAGGCAGGCCGGAGTGCGAGTAGGAGTTGACGAAACCGAATCCGAGCGAAGTCTTCTGAATGAGGCACTTGCACCTTTCCCTCTTGCAACTCGTAATGAATCAATGCGAATGTCTCGACTGTATTCCCTGATCTACTGCTTCGAGAATTCAGTTCGAGAGTTAATTAAGTCTCGCCTAACCGAGAAAGATTCCAATTGGTGGGACGAATGCGTACCAGGAAATATTCGAAAGAACGCAGAAACCAGAAAAAAGGATACGGACGAAAATTCTTGGCTGGAGGGCGCGGCTTCGGACATTCTTGGATTTGTTGACTTCAGCGGACTGTCATCGATCATTCTGGGCAACTGGCCTGAGTTCGAAGACCTAATCCCGTCGCAGCATTGGCTAAAGCAGCGGTTTGACGAACTGGAACGAGCACGTAACTTTGTTGCCCATAATCGCATGCTCTCAGACCCTGAGTTCGCCAGACTCGAAATGTACGTGGGCGACTGGAACCGCCAGGTTGGCTTGTAAGCGCGTTGCCGAACTTGGCTCTATGGGATCAAGGCGCGCCGCCGGCGGCGGCGCGCTGGTCACCTTGCGTTGGCGGGCTCCGGCCCCGTGCGACACGGACGGCCTGCCGCTCCGCTCCGGCCGCCGGTCGCGGGCCGAGCCCGCCGAGCGTAGCCGGGCACAGCGCGCCGCCGAGAGGTCTACCTCAGCTCCAAGAGGCCAGCTCGGGCAGATGGCCGGCTACTCGACGTCCGTCACCAGCCCCACCGACCCGAGCGCCGGATCGTCCAACGGCCGTCGCACCGGGTCAAGGCTGGGAAGCGTGCCTTGACCCGGCGCGACGGCCGCTGAGGATGGCTGCTTATCGGACGATGAGGGAGGAGTGGTCGAGGCCACTTAGGCCGTCTCCAGGCCGTCTGACGACGGGCACCGGCGAGAAGTCCGGAGAACTCGCGAGACGTAAAGCCGCAGGTAGAAGGCACTTCAAGCTATCGAAGCGCCACCCGTCCAGGAGCGGTCGTCAGAACTGGTAGTACAAGAACGGGCTGAACGTCCCCGTCGCGATCAGGATGGCCGCGTACAGCAGGCCCACCGTCATCACGCCGATGCGCAACGCCGTCGCCGGGCGGCTGCGGGACGACTCCAGCAGGGGGCCGGTCACCGGGTGGGCCGGCAGGAGGAAGACCGCCAGTGCCGCCAGCAGCAGGACCAGGCGCTGGTTCGTGAACGCCTGCTCCACGCCCGCTCCGATGCCCTCGAAGTCGGGGAGGAGCATGTGGCCGATCATCGACAACGCGTGGCCCAGGTCCGGTGAGCGGAAGAAGACCCAGCCGAACACCACCAGCAGCATCGTCAGGGCTCGGCGCAGGTAGCGCTTCCACGGGACCGCCGGGTCCAGGTCCAGTCCGAAGCGGCGCTCGATCACCAGGAGGGCTCCGTGGTAGCAGCCCCACACCAGGAACGTCCACTGGGCGCCGTGCCAGAAACCCGTCAGGACGAACACTATGCAGAGGTTGCGGTACGTCTGGGCCGCACCGTTGCGGTTGCCGCCCAGGGGGATGTACACGTAGTCGCGGAACCAGCGGCTCAGGCTCATGTGCCAGCGGCGCCAGAACTCCGTGATCGTCACCGACGAGTACGGCCGCGCGAAGTTCTCCGGCAACCGGAATCCCAGCATGCGGCCGAGGCCGATCGCCATGTCCGAATAACCCGAGAAGTCGAAGAACAGCTGGAGGGTGTAGCCGATCGCGCCCAGCCACGCCGTCGCGAACGTCATCTGGTCCGGGGGGACCTTGAAGCACGCTTCCACCAACGGGCTGAGCGAGTCCGCGATGATCGTCTTCTTGCACAGGCCCAGTGCGAAGCGCGGGAAGCCCGCCGCGATGTCGTCGAGGCGGTGGGACCGCGGCTGGGGGAGCTGGTCGGCGATCTCCCGGTACCGGACGATCGGGCCGGCCACCAGCTGCGGGAACATCGCGATGTACGCGGCGAACGACACCGGGTTGCGCAGGGCCGGGCGCTCGCCGCGGTAGATGTCTACCACGTACGAGATGTGGTGGAACGTGTAGAACGAGATGCCGATCGGGACCACGAGGCTCGCGACCGGCACGCTGCCGCCGAACCAGTGCGCCACCGCCGCGATCTGCTGGGTCGCGAAACCCGCGTACTTCCAGACCAGCAGGACCGCGACGTCCAGCGACACCACCGCGATGAGGATGCGGCGCCGCCGGACGCCCTGGACGTCCCACGGGCTCGGGGCCAGCAGCGGGCCGGCCATGAAGTTCACGACCATGCAGCCCAGCAGCAGGAACACGAAGCCGCCGGCGCCGATCGTGTAGAACAGCAGGCTGCCGACCGCGATGATGCCGTTGCGCCAGCTCCGCGGGCACACCAGCACGGCGATGAGCACCGCCGGCAGGAAGTACCACAAGAAAAGTGGCGATACGAACGACATCGGGTCCCCTCGGTTTTATCCGACGGTGACCTTAACCCGACCGGGTGGTGGGGTCAGACCCGACCGGCGAGACGCCGCCGTCGCGCCACCTCGGCGAGCAGCACGCCGGCCGCCACCGAAGCGTTCAGGGACTCCACGCCCGCCGCCATCGGGATCGACACCGTCGCGTCGCACGTCTCGCGGACCAAGCGGGACAGGCCCCGGCCCTCCGAGCCGAGCACGATGACCAGCGGGTCGGCCGCCAGCTCGAGCTCGTCGATGCCGACCGAGCCGTCCGCGTCGAGGCCGACCAGCATCAGGCCGTCGTTCGCCCACGACTTGAGCTGGCGGGTGAGGTTCGTCGCCACTGCGATCGGCAGCTTCGCCGCCGTGCCCGCGCTCGTTCGCCACGCCACCGCCGTCATGCCCGCGCTGCGCCGCTCCGGCAGCAGCACGCCGTGGGCGCCGAACGCGGCCGCCGAGCGGATCACCGCGCCCAGGTTCCGCGGGTCGGTGACGCCGTCGAGCGCGACGAACAGGGGCACCTCGCCCGAGTTGCGAGCCACCGCCATCAGGTCGTCCGGGTGGGCGTACTCGAACGGCGGGACCTGCAGGCCCAGGCCCTGGTGCACGGCCCGGTTCGTCTTGCGGTCCAGCTCCTCGCGCGGGATCTCCAGGATCGAGATGCCCTTGTCGCCGGCCAGCCGGACGGCGTCGTTCACGCGGTCGTCGATCTCGATGTTCAGCGCGACGTACAGCGCGGTCGCGGGGACGCCCGCGCGCAGCGCCTCGACCACCGGGTTGCGCCCGGCGATCAGCTCCGGCTTGTCGGCCTTCTTCTGCCGGGCCTGGTCGCGCTTGGCCGCCGCGTTGGACTGGCGGTACGCCTTGTGCCCGGGGCGGTCTTCCGCCTTCGGGGTCGGCCCCTTGCCTTCGAGGGCCTTGCGGCGCTGACCGCCCGAGCCGACGACGGCACCCTTCTTGGTGCCCGTCTTGCGGATCGCGCCCTGGCGCCGCGAATTGCCTGCCATGGTGAAAGTTTCCTTGCGTTGCTCAGTCGGACTTGACTGTCCACTGCGGACCGTTGGGGGTGTCCTCCACCACGATGCCCGCCTGCTGGAGGCGGTCACGGGCGGCGTCCGCGCGGGCGAAGTCCTTCTCGGCCCTGGCCTGCTGGCGCTCGGCCAGCAGCCCTTCGACGAGGGAGCCCAGCGCCTCCTTGGTGGGCGTGTCGGAACCGCCCGCCTCGGACCAGCGCGCGGACAGCGGGTCGAGGCCGAGCACGTCGGTCATCGCGCGGACGGCCGCGGCGAGTTCGAGTGCCTTCGGTGTGTCGCCCGCGTCGAGAGCGGCGTTACCGTCCCGCACCGTGGTGTGCACCACGGCGAACGCCTGCGGGGTGGCGAGGTCGTCGTCGAGCGCGTTCGCGAACTCCGCGGGCAGCGTGCCGGTGGTGACTTCGCCGGCCCCGGCCGCGCGGCGCAGGAACGTCTCGATCCGCCGGTAGCCCTGCGCGGCCTCGGAGACCGCGGCGTCGGAGTACTCGATGTTGGACCGGTAGTGCGGCTGCACCAGGTAGTAGCGCAGCTCGACCGCCCGGTAGCGCTCCAGCATCGCGGGGATCGTCACGGTGTTGCCCAGCGACTTCGACATCTTTTCGCCGGACATGGTCACCCACGCGTTGTGCAGCCAGTAGCGGGCGAACGGGTCGCCGACGGCGTTCGACTGCGCGCGCTCGTTTTCGTGGTGCGGGAAGATCAGGTCGATCCCGCCACCGTGGATGTCGAACTCCGCGCCGAGGTAGGCCGTGGCCATGGCCGAGCACTCGAGGTGCCAGCCCGGCCGGCCGTCGCCCCACGGCGTCGGCCACGACGGCTCACCCGGCTTGGCGCTCTTCCACAGCGTGAAGTCGCGGGGGTCCTGCTTGCCGCGGGTCGGCGTCTCGCCCTGCTGGACGTCGTCGAGGCCCTGGCGCGACAGCTCGCCGTAGTGGTCGAACGACTTCACCGAGAAGTAGACGTCGCCCTCGGTCGCGTAGGCGTGGCCCTGGTCGATCAGGCGCTGCATCAGCTCGACCATCTGGGTGATGTGCCCGGTCGCGCGCGGGTTGATCGACGGCGGGAGGCAGCCGAGCTGGTCGTAGGCCTGCTCGAAGGCGCGCTCGTGCGTCGCCGCCCACTCCCACCACGGCCGGCCGGCGTCGGTGGCCTTGGCGAGGATCTTGTCGTCGATGTCGGTGACGTTGCGGACCAGCCGCACGTCCAGTCCACTGTGGACGAGCCAGCGGCGCAGGACGTCGTAGTTCAGCGCGCCGCGGACGTGCCCGATGTGGGGGACGCCCTGCACGGTGGCACCACACACGTAGATCGACGCCGTTCCGCTACGGACGGGGTGGAACTCCCGCACGCTCCGGGTCGCTGTGTCGAAAAGGTGTAGGGCCACCCTGAAAGGGTACGGGGTCGGGCGTGAGGGACCTCTCTGCCCCTCAGGCGACGCCGTGCGCGCGCAGCGCCGTGAGCAGGGCGTCCGGCCGTTCGGCGGTCGGCAGCGGGTCGACCAGCGCGAACTCGCAGCCGAGCGCGCGGGCGCCGCCATCGGCCTCTTCGCTGTCGCCGACCATCAGGGTTTCGGTGGCCGGGACGCCGAGACCCTCGACGGCCTTGCGGAAGATCTCCAGCTCCGGCTTGACCGCTCCGACCTCGAAGGACAGCACGAATTCGTCGACGTAGGCGTCCCACCCGCGGGCGGTGAACGCGGGCCGGATGTCGAAGGCGATGTTGCTGAGCACGCCCACCTTGAGCCCCCGCTCGGACGCGGCTTTCAGCACGGCCTCGGTGTCCGGGTACGGCGTCCACTGGCTGGGATCGATGAGCCGCTCGTACAGCGCGACGGCCTCCTCGCGCCGCGGGACGCCCGACTTCTTGAGCACCTCGAGGTAGACCTTCCGGTGCAGCCCGGGGTCGCGGTCGCGGTGCTGCCAGGCGTGCAGGTGCTCGGCGTCGAGCTCGACGACCTCGCCGACCGGGGCGGTCATCCGGCGCATCAGCTCGGTCTGCGCTTCGAGGTCGAGCGGCGAGCCGGTGTGGCCGGTGATGTCGGCGAGCCAGGACTCGTCCTGTTCCAGCCGGAAAAGCGTGCCGGAGTAGTCGAACAAAACCGCCCTGATCGTCATGGTTTCCAGCCTAACGGGAGGGTCAGGCCGAATGCCCTGTGATGTGTTCGGGCACGACGCGGACCAGCACGCGCACGACCTCCGGCGGCTCGGGCGGGAAGACGTCGCCGGTGTACTTGCGGGCCAGCTCGTCGTTCAGCTCGGGGCCGCCCTCGGCGGTGACCTCGGCGCGGCCGCGGATCTCGACGTAGTTCTCGGGGTCGGCCAGGTCGAAGACGGAGAGCGACACCCGCGGGTCGCGGCGGATGTTGCGTTCCTTCCGCCGGCCTTGGACGGTCACGAAGAGCACGGTGTCGCCGTCCCGCTTGGCCCAGACGACGGAGCTCTGCGGCGAGCCGTCGGCGTTGGTGGTGGCGACGACCGGGTAGTTCCGGCCGTCGAGCAGGGCCTTGGTGGCCTCGTTGAATGTCACACCCATGGTCCGGACCCTATTTCACGTTGCCCGCGATGCGGTCGACTTTCAGCCGCACGACCACGCGTTCGACCTCGGGGCCCTCGGGCGGCGGGTCCTGGGCGAGGTACTTGTGGCTCAGCGCCTTGGGGAGCGCCTTGCCGGGGTCGGGGGTGAGCTCGGCGGTGCCGCGCAGCTGGGTGTGCCGGTACGGGTTTTCGGCGTCGGTGATCGAGACGCCGAGGCGGGGGTCGCGCCGCAGGTTGCGGACCTTGCGCCGGTCCTCGGTCGCGCTGAAGACTGAGGTCGCCGTCGTCGAGCCCGACCCAGACGACGGAGGTCTGCGGGCTGCCGTCGGGATCGAGGGTGGCGACGGTGGCGAAGTTCTTGCCATCGACCAGCGCGCGGACGGCGGCCGGGAGGGTGAGGGACATATCACGCCGAACCGGCGCGGGCGGGGACCTATTCCGCCGCTGGTTCTCTCTGGTTCCTGGTGGGGCGGGCTCGGCCGAGGGCGCGAATGACTCATCCGGTACCTCGGAGGCCGGGAATGAGTCATTCGCGACGGGCGGGGCGGGGCTCGGGTCGTGAAGGCCGGAGCGGCGGTGCCGGGTGCGGCGGGGCGGCGCCGGGTGTGGACGGACTGCGCGAGTGCGCGGCGGCGGGCCGGGCGGCGCTGGCCGGCCGCGTGGAGCCGAGAGCAGCGGGGCAGGTCGGCGCTGGGTGGGCTGGCCGCGTGGAGCCGAGGGCGGCGCTGGGCCGGGGCGGGTGGAGTCGGGCCGGCAGAGCCGGGCGTGGGCGGAACCGGTGCGGAGCGGGGGCGCTAGTCCGCCGCCAGCAGCAGCGCCGTCGCGAAGGCCGCGATGCCCTCGCCGCGGCCCGTCAGGCCCAAGCCGTCCGATGTCGTGCCCGAGACGCTCACCGGGCCGCCCACCGCCTCCGACAGGACCTTCTGCGCTTCCTCGCGTCGCTTGCCCACCCGAGGGGCGTTGCCGACGATCTGGACCGTCGCGTTGGCGACGCGCCAGCCCGCGGCCTCGAGCAGGCCCCTGACCTCGGTGAGCATGTCCGCGCCGTGGGCGCCGTCCATGCGGGGGTCGCCCGTGCCGAAGACCGCGCCCAGGTCGCCGAGGCCCGCTGCGGACAGCAGGGCGTCGCAGAGCGCGTGGGAGGCGACGTCGCCGTCCGAGTGGCCGGCGCAGCCGTCGGCCTCCGGCCAGAGCAGCCCGGCCATCCAGCACTCGCGGCCCGGTTCGATCGGGTGGACGTCGACCCCGTTGCCGATCCTCACAGCGTCTCCTCGTTCTTCGGTGCCGCCGCGATCGCCTCGGCCAGGGAAAGTTCGAAATCGGTCGTGACGCGCATCGCGTCCGGGTGGCCCGGCACGGTCGCCGCGCCCGGGGGGACCGCCGTCGTGAAGCCGGCCGCGAGGAACGCGTCGAGCGTGAAGCCGATCGGCGTCTGGGCCGTGCGCAGGCGGGAACGGTCCTCCGTGCCGACGATCAGCGATGCGTCGTCGGTCACCTTCACCGTGTCGGCCATCGGCAGCACCGGGACGACCACTTCGGCGTCACCGACGGCGTTGATCACGTCACGCACGGTTTGCGCAGGAATGAAGGCACGCAGAGCGTCATGGAGGAGTACAACTGAGTCACGGGGAACTTCGGGCTCGACGACGGCGAAGGCCTGCCGGAGCGAGCCGGGGACGACCCGGCACGAAAGCCCTTCGAGGGCTTCGGAATACGACTTCGCACACCGCTGGGGGGCCACCACGAGCACCGTAGAAATCTCCGGTACGTCGAGCAGCCCCCGCACGGTGTGCGTGAGTAGCGCCTCACCATGGACCGGCGTGAGAGCGAGCTCCCAGTCGGAGGCATGGTGTGCGACGGTCACGATCACGACGACGTTCATCGGTTCGCGATCGTAGAGGCAGCCACCAGCGGACTGCCTTGGGCTCAGACCGTCGCGGTTTCCAGAACTTCGTCGAGGAGGACCTCAGCCTTGTCCTCGTCGGTGCCCTCCGCGAGCGCGAGCTCGCTGACCAGAATTTGCCGCGCCTTCGCCAGCATGCGCTTCTCGCCGGCTGAAAGTCCGCGGTCCTTCTCTCGCCGCCAGAGGTCGCGCACCACTTCGGCCACCTTGTTCACATCGCCGGAGGCGAGCTTCTCGAGGTTGGCCTTGTACCGACGAGACCAGTTGGTTGGCTCTTCGGTGTGCGGAGCACGCAGAACGTCGAAGACCTTGTCCAGTCCTTCTTGCCCGACGACATCGCGTACGCCTACGATCTCGGCGTTGTCAGCGGGCACGCGAACCGTGAGATCCCCTTGCGCGACCTTGAGGACGAGGTACTTCTTTTCCTCGCCCTTGATCACGCGGGTCTCGATGGCTTCGATGAGTGCGGCACCGTGGTGCGGGTAGACGACGGTCTCTCCGACCTTGAAAACCATGTGTCCTCTGCCCCTTTCGCTGACTCCATCCTAGCACGGGCCGCCAGTGCCCACCTAGCGGGCCGGACTCGTCCTCGCAGGTCAGCGCCCTGAGCGGGGGTTGACAAACGTCGGACCCCCGTGCTCACGCAGGTAGCGGGGAAGCGTTTCGGGGGGCATCACGAAATCCATTTTGGACGGTTGATCTTGGGCGCAACGCGGACCGGTTCGGTGCCGGAGATCGACCCCGGCTAGTCTTCGCGGGGACGAGGCCGTGAAAAGGGAAGGACTGCGACGTGAGGCTGCAGAATCGTCGCGTGCTCGGCGCGGGCGTGCTGGCGCTCGGTGCCGCGCTCGTGCTCGCCGGGTGCGGGGCAGGCCAGATCACCCAGACCGACACGCAGCAGCCCGCCGTCAACGGCACGCACGCCCAGGTCAAGACCCTTGTCCTGCGCGACGCCGCGGTCCAGTACCCGAAGTCCGGTCCCGGTTACCCGGTGGGCGCGACCCCGGCGCTGACGCTGACGATCGTGAACCAGGGCACCCAGGACGACTCGCTCGTCTCGGTCACGACCGAAGACGGCACCCAGGCCACCATCGGCGGCTCCAAGGACGTCGTCGCGGCGCACTCGCTCGTCATCGGCCCGGACGACGCCGTCGAATCGACCGACGAGGTGCAGACCTCGGCCCCGGCCGCGCCGTCCTCGTCGGGAGCGCCGTCTTCGTCGACGTCGACCGCGACCGGCAGCAGCTCGGCGACCGCCAGCCCGGGCAACCTGACCGCGACCGCCACCTCCGAGGTCCCGTCGTCCGGCCCGGCCGCGACGCCGACCGCGCCGGAGAAGGTCGGCCAGGCCACCGTCACCCTGCCCGCGCTGAAGCAGCCGCTGTGGCCGGGCCAGGTCCTCAAGGTCACGTTCGTCTTCAAGAACGCCGGGCCGGTCACCGTCGAGCTGCCCGTGGCGGCCCCGGCGCACGCCAAGGAGTAGGTCCCCGGTTTTGTCGGTGGTCGCCGCTAGCCTCGCGGGGTGAAGAAAGGGACCACCTACCGCTGCGGGAGCTGCGGGTACGAAGCGGCCAAGTGGCTCGGCCGTTGTCCGGAGTGCCAGGAATGGGGCTCGTTCGAGGAACGCGGGGTGCCGGCCAGGCCGGCCATCCAGCGCGTCGCGGCCGGGGCGCCCAGCGCACCCGCGCGGCCGATCGGCGAAGTCGACGTCGAAGCCGCGCGAGCCCGCAAGACCGGCGTCTCGGAACTCGACCGGGTGCTGGGCGGCGGCCTGGTGCCGGGCGCGGTGGTGCTGCTCGCGGGTGAGCCGGGCGTCGGCAAGTCGACGCTGCTCCTCGAGGTCGCCTACCAGTGGGCGAAGACGGTCGACCGCTCCTTGTACGTCACGGGCGAGGAGTCCGCGGGCCAGGTCCGGTTGCGCGCCGAGCGCACGGGCAACATCCACGACCGGATGTACCTCGCCGCGGAAAGCGACCTTTCGGCCATCCTCGGGCACATCGACGACGTCAAGCCGGGCGTGCTGATCGTCGACTCGGTGCAGACCATGGCTTCGCCGCAGGTCGAAGGCTCGCCAGGGGGCGTGACGCAGGTCCGGGCGGTGACGTCCGGGCTGGTCGCGGTAGCCAAGGAGCGCGGGCTGCCGGTGGTGCTGGTGGGGCACGTCACGAAAGACGGCTCGGTGGCCGGCCCGCGCGTGCTGGAGCACCTGGTGGACGTGGTGCTGCAGTTCGAGGGCGACAAGCATTCGACGCTGCGGATGCTCCGCGGCATCAAGAACCGCTTCGGCGCCTCCGACGAGATCGGCTGCTTCGAGCTGCAGGAAGAGGGCATCGTCGGCGTCCCGGACCCGTCGGGGCTGTTCCTCAGCCACACGGCGGAGCCGGTCGCGGGCACGGCGATCACGGTGTCCATGGAGGGCAAGCGGCCGCTGCTGGGCGAGGTCCAGGCGCTGGTGTCGTCGACATCGGCACCCCAGCCGCGGCGCGCGGTCAGCGGCCTCGATTCGGCGCGGGTGGCGATGGTCCTCGCGGTGCTGGAGAAGCGCGGCGGGCTGAAGCTGGGCGACAAGGACGTCTACACGGCCACGGTCGGCGGCATGAAGATCACCGAGCCGGGCATCGACCTGGCGGTGGTGCTGGCGCTGACGTCTTCGTTCGGCGACGTCGCTTTGTCGCCACGGCTGGTGTCGGTGGGCGAAGTCGGGCTGGCGGGGGAGATCCGCCGGGTGCCGAGCGTGACCCGCCGGCTCGCGGAGGCGGCGCGGCTGGGCTTCACGCACGCCTTGGTGCCGCCGGATTCGGGGAAGCCGCCGGCGGGGATCCGGGTGCTGGAGGTGGCGAACGTCGCGGACGCGTTGAACGCGGCCAGCCACGCTCGCTGACCCCGGGCTCCGGCGGCCGCCAGGGTTCAGCCGGACGTGCGGGTGATCGCGTAGGAGTACACGGTCTCCGGTGCGCCCTGGAACTGCGGCGGGATCGGTGGGGGCAGGCTCGTCGTGGCCATCGGCGGTGGCACCGCCGAATTCGGGGTGCTCTCGATCGTGCTCGACGACGGCCCACCGTGGTTCGGCGGCAGCTCGGACGTGCTCAGCGGGATCCCGCTCGGCCGGGTGGTCGTCGTCTGCGGGGTGCCCGGGGGGAAGTCCCAGGCCAGCAGCTGCGCCGTCGCCGGGTCGAGGTACAGGTGCTGGCTCGTGTCCTTCGTTTCGAACACCGTGGCCGGGCGGCCGTCCGGGGTGTGGCCCGGCTTCGCGAAGACCCCGCTGACGTCGGTGAGCGCGTCGCGCAGGGCGAAGCGGACGTCCTTGCCGGCCAGGCCCAGTTCCAGCACCATCCGCACCATCGTGAGCGACTCCGTCGGGGTGTGGGCCCGGCCGTCGTCGGTGGAGTCGATCGTGTCGGACTTCAGGCGCTTGGCCAGCGTCGTCCGGTCGGGGACGAGCGAAGCGACCAGTGCGGCGTCGGGGCTCAACCAGTTCCGGAACGGCGTTTTCCAGTTCGGGCTGGTCGTCCCGTCCGGGCGCGGCTCGCCCGGGAACCGGCCGCCCGGGCCGTACTCGTCGGTGGGAGCCTGGTCGATCCGCGCCGCTTCGCCGTCGCGCAGGTCCTTCACCGCGCCCGTCCACATCGTGCGCCGGTGCCAGATCCCCTTCGGGTCCGCCGGGATCCACAGCTCCACCTTGCGCTGGGCGTGGAACTGCCGCCCGTTCGCCGTTTCCGGTATCCAGCTGAGTCTCTGCGCGTAGCGGAATTCGCCCGGCTCCAGCGGGCGGTCCAGGTCGGTGAGGGTCGCCGCCGGGCGGGCCGGCTCCGGGTCCGACGGCCGCAGCGACGTCACCACCGCCAGGCCGCCCACCAGCGTGACGACCGCCGCGGCCACGGCGAGCCAGCGCCAGGTGCCGGTGCGCCGCGGCGCCGGGGCCTCGGGCGTGCCGGCCGCCGCCATCAGGGACGCGCGCGCGAAGGCCAGCCCGTCGTCGGCGTCGGCGTCGGCGTGCAGGTCGGACAGGGCCGCGTCGAGTTCGGCTTCGGACCAGATCTTCCGGACGTTGTCTTCACGCAAGGTCCTGCACCTCCTCTTCGATCGGGGCGTTCGTCCTGAGCCAGCGTCTGATCCGGTGCAACCGGGAGCGGACCGTACCCGGCGGGATGCCGAGGGCCTCGGCCACCTCCGCCGGTTCCAGCCCGGCCCACGACACGAGCAGCAGCGTGTCGCGGTCGGCCGGGCTCAGCCGGGCCAGCGCCGCGGCCAGCTGCGCCGCCCGGACCTGGGCGTCGACGCGCTCGGCGACGCGGCCGTCGTGGCCCGCGTGGCTCGTTTCGCCGGTGCGGGCCAGCCGCGCCGTGGCCTGCAGCCCGCGCAGCTCGGACCGCACGTGGTGGCGGAGCAGGTTGGTCGCGATGCCGTAGAGCCACGACCGGGCCGTGCCCAGCTCCGGCCGGTAGGTCTCGCGGCGGCGCAACGCCACCAGGAAGGTCTCGGCGACGAGGTCGTTGGCCGGTTCGGGCCCGACCCGGCGGGCGAGGTAGCGGCGCAGCTGCGGGGCGTGGGCGTCGAAGAGCCGCCCGAACGCCGGCCCGGGCTCGGGTCCGCCCAGGTCCGGGCGGTCGTGCCCCCAGAGCTCCGATCCCTCGTGGATCACCTGCATGCCCCCAGTTGCCCGCAGCGCGCACGAGCGTTCACGGGCGAACCTACCTTCGTCGTGATCCGTTCGGGGTGGGTGAGGGACAAGCGCCCGAGTGGTCGGGATCATCCCTTCGTGAGGCGTTGACCCACTGACGCCCTAACTGGGGAAGGATCGTCATGCGCAGATTCCGCCTGGGGTTCGTCACGCTCGTCGCCGCCATGGGGCTCGTCTCGCTGCCCGCGGTCGCCGACGCCAGCATCGAAGCCGTGCTGAACATCCAGTACCAGGTCCAGGAGACCGGCTACTGGTGCGGCCCGGCCGCCACCCGGATCGCGCTGTCCGCGCGCACCGGTAACCTCCCGAGCCAGGCGACGCTCGCCGCCCAGCTCGGCACGACCACCAACGGCACGGACTGGGTCGGCCAGGTCACCGGCGTGCTCAACGCCGACCTCGGCACGAGCTGGTACGAGACGAAGGAGATGCCGAACGACCCGCCGACGCAGGCCCAGCGCGACCTGCTGTGGCGGGACATCGTGCTCGACATCAACAACGGCTACCCGATCGTCGCGAACATCGTCGCGCCCGCGAACAACCACCCGCCGGGCTACCCGAACTACACGATCTACCACTACTTCACCGTGATCGGCTACGACAGCTCCGACATGACGGTCAAGATCGCCGACCCGGCGAGCTTCGGCGGGAACCAGATCTACTGGCTGAGCTTCGACCAGCTCGCGACGCTGATCCCGCCGAAGGGCTACGCCGCCTAGATCCCCAGCAGACCCCAGTAGACGGCCCAAGGGACGAACAAGACGCCGCCGGCGAGGGGTACGCCGAGCCGTGGGGTCCGGTGCCGCCGCCACGCCACCGCCGTGCCGATGGCGGCGGCCACCGCGCCCAGTGAAAGCAGCTGCAACGCCAGCCACGCCAGTGGGCGGCCGGCGACGACCGGGCCCAGTCCCTTGCCCATGGTGGCCTGGATCAGGACGTCCACGACCAGGAAGCCGAGCACGGCGAGCAACCCGGTCGCCGACAGCCACCGCGCCGGTTTCGCCGCCGGACCCCGCCGGACGAGCGGGTACCAGGCGAACGCGACGAGCAGGAGCACCAGCACCGCGAGCTGGAGCCAGGTCGGCTCGTACCAGTTCAACGGCGTCACCCGGACGCTCGGCCGGTCCTGCGCGGGCGGCGCGTCGGCGCTCGACGTCGACGGCGGGTGGTTGACCCACGTGCCCACCAGCTCCAGGTAGCCCGGTGCGTAACCGGGCAGCTTGTCGAAGCCGTCGGTCGTGCGCCGCAGCTGGTGCTGGGCGTCGGGGAACACCCGCAGCGTGTAGTTCTCCAGGGACGCCTGGAAGATCCGGACGGCTTCACCCGGCGGCGTCAGGACGTCCTTCGCGCCCCACAGCCCGAGCACCGGCTGGCGCAGGCTCTTCAGCACCGCCACCGGGTCGTGGTGCGCTTCCGGGAACACGCCGCCGCCGACGAGCTGGCGCATCATCGTCGAAGCCGCCATCCGCACGATCGAGCCGTCCATTCCCAGGCGCCGCAACTGGTTCTCGATCGCCCACGCCTGCTGCCTCGACGGCTCGACGCCGTTCGCCCCCAGTGTCACGACGAACGCGACGTCCGCCGACCGCGAGGCGGCGAGCGGTGCCACCCAGCCCCCTTCGCTCAGGCCCCAGACGCCGACCCGCGCCGGATCGACGTCCGGCCGCTTGCGCAACGCCTCGACGGCGGCGAGCGCGTCGTCCGCCAGCGTCGAGTACGAGCGTTCGAACTGGGAATAGCCTTCGGTGCGCTTGTCGTAGATGAGCGTCGCGATCCCCTGTCGCGCAAAGGCTTCCGCCTGCTCGCGGTAGTCCTCCCGGCTGTGCGCCCCCGAGCCGTGGACCATCACCAGTCCCGGCAGCTTCGACCCGCCGGGTGGTGCGACGACGGTGCCGTGCAAGGTCACCCCGCCGTTTTCGAAAGTCACGTCCGCGCCGTCCGCGGCCGAAGCCGGTGGTGCCGCGGCCGTGACGGCCAGGATCACCCCGGCCAGTAGTAGAGCCCCTCTTCGCATGCGAGATCCCCTGTCATGGTCATTCCCCTGGTTCCGGGAACGCGAGCAGGCGCACGAGCACGCGCCGCGCTTCCGGTGACCGGTCGTCCTCGCTTCGCCAGTACCGGCGGAACAGCTCCATGTAGTCGTCCCAGAACTGCTTCAGCTCCTCGGCGGTGAGCCAGGTGCCGCCACGCGCGTAGAACAGCGAGTCCGGCCAGTCGCCGGGCAGTTCCTCACGCGTTTCCGCGAACCGGTTGAGCTTCGCGAGGTCTTCCTCGAACCCCTGGCGCTGCATGTCGTCGAACAGCACCCGGGATTCGGCGCTCTGCTCGCTGCGGCGCGGCCAGCGGATGTCCCGCGGCCGTGTCCGCCACCACCGTTCCTTGCCCCGCGCGAGCTCCGGGGCGTCCTCGACGAACCCGAACCGGGCCAGTTCCCGCAGGTGGTAGCTGGTCGCGCCGGTGTTCTCGCCCAAGGCTTTGGCGAGTTTCGTGGCGGTCGCCGGGCCCGCCGACAACACGCCGAGGATGCGGCGGCGCAGCGGGTGCGTGACGGCCTTGAGGGCGTACGGGTCGAGCTCTTCCGGTGGTGGAGCGCTGGTCATGGCTCCACGGTAGCCGTGCAAAGGAAATTGTGCAAAGAAATCTCTGCAACTCGGCGCAGACGGGTGCCCGGCCGAGTGTCTACTGTGGACTCACCAGATGGGGTGGTCGCTGAACTTCCTGAGCGTCTGCACGCTCGGCCGCACGTAGAACATGCCCGCCAGGAAACCCACGGTCGCGAAGGCCAGCGTCGAGAACGTCGTGAGCAGGTCCGGCGCCTGGAACTCCGGGGAGTCCGGCCACACCCGGAACACGATCGGCACCGCGAAGGACCCGAGGATCAGCACCAGCGTCAGCGCGTAGGTGAACAGCAGCGCGTGGCGGGCGGACGCCGCGCTCGCGACGACCAGGTAGTCACCCCGCAGGCAGCGCCGGGACGAGAGCACCAGCACCGCGATCGCCAGCACGCCCAGCGGGGGCAGCACGGCCGCGGCCTTGCCGAGCAGCGTGGCCGGGAACGCGTGGCCGTGGACGATGCCCTGCAGGAACGTCGTGAGCCCGAACAGCAGGACCATCCCGCCGATCATCGAGGACCCGACGACCACCGACCCCCAGCGCACCCGGTCGGCGAACCGGGGCGGCAGCGGCACGAAGTCGACCTGCCCGAACGTCCCCTGCACCCAGCTCACCTCCGAATGCCGTGAAGGCCACCATAAGGAACTTGTGCTTCCTCAAGGTGGCCTTCACGGAGATTCGGACCGAAAGGGCTAACTCGCCGCCAGCAAGTTGGCGCACCGGATGAGCCCGATGTGGGAATAGGCCTGCGGGTGGTTGCCGAGGGACCGTTCCGCGATCGGGTCGTACTGCTCCGGCAGCAGGCCCGTCGGGCCGGCCGCCGCCACGATCTGGTCGAACAGCTCCTGCGCCTCGGTGCGCCGCCCGGTGAGCAGGTACGCCTCGATCAGCCACGCCGCGCAGATGTGGAAGCCGCCCTCGCCGCCCGGCAGGCCGTCGTCGCGGCGGTAACGGTACACAGTGGACCCACTGCGCAGCTCCGCCTCGATCGCGGTCACCGTGTGCTGGAAGCGCTCGTCGGCCGGGTCGATCAGCCCGGTCAGGCCGACGAACAGCGACGCCGCGTCCAGGTCCGTGCCGTCGTAGGCCGTGGTGAAGGCCTGGACCTCGTCGTTCCAGCCGTGCTCGAGGACGTCGTTCTTGATCTCGTCGCGCAGCGTGGGCCACGCGCCCGGCACGCCGCGGCCGTACTGCTCGCCCAGCTTGACCGCGCGGTCGATCGTCACCCAGCACATGACCCGCGAGTAGACCCGGTGGCGCGGCACGTGCCGCTCCTCCCAGATCCCGTGGTCCGGCTCGTTCCAGCGCCGCGTGACGGCTTCCGCCATCGCGCGGACCATCTGCCAGTCCTCGTCGCGCAGGTCACCGCGCGCCGCGGCCAGGGTGCCGACCAGCTCGACGACCGGGCCGAAGACGTCCAGCTGGACCTGGTGGTTCGCCAGGTTGCCGACGCGGACCGGGCGCGAACCGGCGTACCCGGGCAGCGACTCGATCACCGCTTCGGCGCCGATCACGCTGCCCGCCAAGGTGTAGAGCGGGTGCAGCCGCTCCGGGCCGGCCAGCGTCGCGAGCACGCCGTGCAGCCAGCGCAGGTAGCCCTCGGCCTCGTCGATCGAGCCCAGGTGCACGAGCTCCCGCACGGTCATCGCGGCGTCGCGGATCCAGCAGTAGCGGTAGTCCCAGTTGCGGACGCCGCCGATCTCCTCCGGCAGCGACGACGTCGCCGCCGCCAGCACGCCGCCGGTGTCGGTGTTGACCAGGCCGCGCAGCGTCAGCGCCGAGCGCAGCACCAGGTCGGTCTGCACCTTCGGCAGCTGCAGCTTCGACGTCCACTCGCTCCAGTAGCGGCCGGCGCGGTCGCGTCGCTCCACTTCGGACAGTTCGTGCGGGCCGAGGTCCGTGGTGCCGCAGCGCAGCTCCAGCACGACCGGCTGGGTCGGCGTCGGCTGCACCAGCGCGGTCGCGGTGTCGTGCAGGCCGTCGGAGGTGATGGTCCACTCGACGCCCGGCGAATAGAGCACGAACGGCTCCGACGTGCCGAGCACGCGCACGCCGCCGTCGGTGATCTCCAGCTTCACCGGCACGCCGCCGAACTCGGGGCGCGGCGCGAACTTGACGCTCGCCACCGCCTCGCCCGAGATCACCCGGACCAGGTCCGTGCGGTGCTGCGGGCTCTCCGGCTCGAGGTAGTCGGTGACGAGCAGGCGCGACCAGCGCGTCTCGACCGTCATCGTGTTCGGCAGGTAGCGCTGGCCGAGCGGGAGGCCGTTGCGGTGCGGCTTGATCGAGAAGTGGCCGGCCCCCTCGCCGCCGAGCAGGTCGGCGAACACGGCGGGCGCGTCCGGCCCCGGGTGGCACAGCCAGGTCAGCTTCGCGTCCGGCGTGAGCAGCGCGACCGACCGCTCGTTGGCCAGCATCGACAGCCGCTCGATCGGCGGCGCGGACTCGCCGTACAGCCAGTTGCGGCGCTCTTCCAGCATGAACGCCAGCACCAGGGCGACGTCCACGGTGTCCGGCACGCGGTAGCCGGCCAGGGTCTCCCCGTCGCCGACCTTGATGCCCAGGTCCGGGCCGGAGAGGCGGGCGAAGGCCTTCTCGTCGGTGACGTCGTCGCCGAGGAAGATCGCCGCGGTCGCCCCGACCTGATGGCGCAGGATGTCCAGCGCGCGGCCCTTGTCCGTCTGGACCACCGCGAGCTCGACGACCTCCTTGCCGTCGGTGGTCGACACGCCTTCCCACTTCGACGGTCCGGAGTGGACGGCGGCCAGCACGCGGCGCCCGGCCTCGTGCTCGGCGCGGCGCACGTGCACCGCGATGCTCGCCGGCTTGACCTCCAGCGACACCCCCGGCACGTCCAGCACCAGCTGTTCGAGCTCGGCTTCGAGCCGCCGGTGCAGCTCACGCGCCTTGTCGTCGAGGGCGTGGATGAAGCCGATGTCGAACTCCGAGCCGTGGCTGCCGACGAGGTTCACCTCGGACGGCAGCCGCGACAGCGTGGCGAGGTCGCGCAGCGCGCGGCCGGAGATGACCGCGGTGGTGGTCTCGTGCAGACCGGCGAGCGATCTGAGGGCACCGACGGACTCGGGCAGCGGGCGTGCCTCGTCCGGGTTGAGGGTGATGGGTGCCAGCGTGCCGTCGTAGTCGCACGCGACCAGCAGTCGCGGGGTACGCGCGATCTGGACGATCGCGCGCCGCAACTCGGCGGGCAGGGCCTCGGCAGTCAACACTCCTCCTCAGGAGCTCGTGCATGGTCGTTCGGGTCAGTCGACCGCTTCGGCACCCAGAGCCTGTAGGAAAGAGCGCGCCCAACGATCGACATCGTGCGTGAGGACCTGGCGACGCATGGCGCGCATCCGGCGACGGCCCTCAGCCGGGTCGAGCGTAATGGCAGCCACTAGCGCGTCCTTCACCCCGTCCAGGTCGTGGGGGTTCACGAGGAATGCGCTAGAGAGCTCGGCGGCCGCGCCGGCGAACTCGGACAGCACCAGCGCGCCGCCCAGGTCGTGCCGAGCGGCGACGTACTCCTTGCACACCAGGTTCATGCCGTCACGCAACGGAGTCACGACCATGACGTCCGCGGCGGAGAAGAACGCCGCCAGCTCCGTCCGGTCCACGGACTGGTGCAAGTAGTGCACGACCGGGTGGCCCACGCGGGCGAACTCGCCGTTGATCCGGCCGACCATCTGCTCGATCTCGCCGCGCATCCGCTGGTAGTGCTCGACGCGCTCGCGGCTCGGGGTGGCGAGCTGGACGAACGTGACGTCGTCCGGCTGCAGCCTGCCTTCGTGCAGCAGCTCGTGCAGCGCCTGCAGCCGCAGGTCGATGCCCTTGGTGTAGTCGAGCCGGTCGACGCCGAGGATGACCGTCTTGGGGTTGCCGAGGTCGCGCCGCAGCTGCGCGGCCCGCTCCTGGACGCCCTTCGTGCGGGCGAGGGTGTCGAGCCCGGCGGCGTCGATGGAGATCGGGAACGCGCCCACCCGGACGGTCCGGTCGCCGACCTGCATGGTGCCCGGCCGCGACCGGACACCGACCGCGCCGCGCGTCGACTCGAGGCCGATCAGCTGGCGGCACAGCCACAGGAAGTTCTGCGCGCCGCCGGGGCGGTGGAAGCCGACGAGGTCCGCGCCGGTCAGGCCGCGGATGATCGCCGCGCGCCACGGCATCTGCATGAACAGCTCGACCGGCGGGAACGGGATGTGCAGGAAGAAGCCGATGCGCAGGTCCGGTCTCAACTCGCGCAGCATCGCCGGCACCAGCTGCAGCTGGTAGTCCTGGATCCACACGGTCGCGCCCGGCGCGGCGACCTCGGCGCTGGCCTTCGCGAACCGCTGGTTCACCTTGACGTAGCTGTTCCACCACACGCGGTCGAACACCGGGCGCTCCACGACGTCGTGGTAGAGCGGCCAGAGGGTCGCGTTGGAGAAACCTTCGTAGTAGTCGCGGACTTCGTCGGCGCTCAACGACACCGGGTGCAGCACGAGCCCGTCGTCGTCGAACTCGTCGACGTCGACGTCCGGTACGCCCGGCCAGCCCACCCAGGCGCCCTTGCGCGAACGCAGGAACGGCTCCAGCGCGGAGACGAGCCCGCCCGGGCTGGCCGTCCAGCGGCGTTCGCCGCCCGTCGTCCGTTCCAGGTCCACCGGTAGCCGGTTCGCCACCACGACGAAATCGGCCTGGTTCCCGTGCTCCTTCGGTTCACCCACGTCGACTGCTCCTCGCGTTCTGGGTCGCGGCCCCAGAGTGAAACCCTATCGCGTGAGCGATGAACAGCCGGTGACCGCGGCGTTACTCCAAGCTTCGTTCGGTCGGTTCGAGCGGACCAGCCATGCGTGGTCCGGCGAACCGCCGCTCGAGCCTGCCCAGGCCGGTGCGCACCGGCTGGGCGAGCCATTCCCCGAGTACCACGCCCGCTGCCAGCGCAAGCCCGATTGCGACGGCCGTCATGAGCATCGAGATGTTGCCGCCCGGCTCGACCCCGATCTGGTACAGACCACGGTAGGTCGAGAGGCCGGGAAGCAGCGGAGTGATCCCGGACACGGCGACCACCAGTGGAGTAACGCCGAGTCGCCGCGCGAGCACGCCACCGCAGAACCCGACCAGCGTGGCGGCGATCGCGGACGAGCTCACGCCGTCCAGCCGCGCCACCATGAGCGAGCCGTAGACGGCGGCGCCGATTGCCCCGGCGGCCGCCGCGACCAGCATCGCGCGCATCTTGGAGTAGCTCGCGAGCGCGAAGCAGGCGGCCGCGCCGGCGCCGCCGAGGACGACCATCGGCAGCTGCAGCGCCGTCGACGTCGGCAGCTCGGGCAGCGGCGTGCGCGGCAGGCCGAGCATGACGGCGATGCGCAGGGCCAGCACGACCCCGGTGATCAGGCCGGCCGACATCAGCACGGTTTCCATCGTGCGGCCGGCGGCGGTGACGTTGTAGCCGGTGATGGCGTCCTGCACCGCCGAGACGGTGGACAGCCCGGACAGCAGCACGGTGACCGCGGCCGCGACGACGAGCGTCGGTTTGTCGGTGGTCAGGACCCCGGTGCTGAGGATGATCATCGCCGACAGCGTCGCGAACAGGCCGCCGATCACCTGCTGGAAGAAGAACGGCAGCCCGTAGCGGTTCACGAACCGCCCGATCCGGTCGATGACCCCGCTGATGACGAACGCGACGAGCGCGATGTCGGGCCCGCCGCCGAGCAGCAGCGTCACGAACGCGGCGACGCCACCCCAGGCCAGCGTCGCGGTCCAGCGCGGGTAGGGGTGCGGCGCCGAGGTGATCCGCTCGAGCTCGGTCTGCGCCTGCTCGGCCCCGATGTGCCCGCGCACGATCTTCCGCACGAGCTTCTCGGTCTCGGTCAGCCGCGTGTAGTCGAGGCTCCGGCTCCGCACGACGCGCAGCGCGGTGACGGGCGAGAGGTCGGTCCCGCGGTGGCAGGTGACGGTGATCGACGTGAAGATCACGTCGACCTCGCAGTGCGGCAGCCCGAGCGCCCCGGCGATGGCGAGGATGGTCGCGGTGACGTCGGACGCGCCGGCCCCGCTCGCCATCTGCACCTCCCCGATCCGCAGGGAGAGGTCGAGCACGAAGTTGACGGTGGTCTCGTCGGGCAGCTGCGGCCCCATGGCCTCTTCGGCCTCGACGGCGGGCAGCTCCCCGGTGGGCGCCTCGAGCACGTGCCACGGCCGGTGCTTGAGCAGGTTCGGCCGGTGGACCTTCGCCCGCTGTTCCGCCCGTTGTTCCGGCGGTTCGAGCAGGGGCCATCTGGCCGCCCTGCCCCCGTTGGTGCGCTCGTTGATCTTCATGATCCATCCACCTCCTCGCTCTGCTCCTCCCGGACCATCGACCCCGGTGTGGTGATCGTTGCAGTGGCGTTGACCACGTTCCTCCATAGTGGCCTGGAGCAGGGGATCGTGCCTCTCGGACGGATCTTGCGGACGGGCCGATACACTGGGTGCGGCGCCGCGGCGCCAGGCCGCTATAGCTCAGCTGGTAGAGCATCTGTCTTGTAAACAGAAGGTCAGGGGTTCGAGCCCCCTTGGCGGCTCCGAAATGTCCGGTTCCAGGCGTCTGCCGAACCGTGCCGGGGCGGACTCGCCCGTGTGATCGCTTCGTGTCCGAAATGTGCGCCAACGCCCTCGCTCGCTGGCTATAGTCGCTGGCCAGGGCCTCGGTTGCCGGGCCCCTTCCGTGGGGGAAGGAAACGATGAGCGGGTTCGTCTCCGCGGCTTTGGCTTTTCCGGCCGTTCTCTTCAGCTTCCTGCTGGTCGTCTTGGTCGGCTACTGGGCGCTGGCCCTGGTCGGCGTCCTCGACGTCGAAGACGGGGAGTTCGGCTTCTTCGGCGGCGTTCCGCTGTCCCTCTCGCTCTCGCTGCTCGCCGCCTTCAGCTGGTTCCTCAGTCTCGTCGGCACCGTTCTGCTCGACGGCGTGAGCACTCCGCTGCGGATCGGGCTCGGGGTCGTCGTCCTGGTGGTCGCCCTCGTGGGCGGGGCGCTGGCGACGCGGGTGGTCGTCATGCCCCTGCGCCGGCTCTTCGCCGGGGCCGGGCCGACGCGGGCGGACTTCGTGGGGCGGGCCGGGGTGGTCCGGACCTCGGTCGTCACCGAGGACTTCGGGCAGGCCGAAGTCGGGGCCGCGGACGGCTCCTCGGCGATCGTCCAGATCCGGCAGGCGGGGGGAGGCAACCTCGGGGTCGGCAGCGGCGTTGTCCTCTACGAGTACGACTCCGAGGGTGAATTCTTCTGGGTCAGTTCGTTGGAACTCGAAGCAGAAAAGGACTGAGCTGGAATGGATGCCATCGGCCTGGGGGCCGGCGTGTTGATCGCCGTCGTGGTCCTGATCCTCCTCGTGCTGTTGTTCGTCGTCAGCCGGCTGTTCCGCAAGGTGCCGCAGGGCAAGGCGCTGATCATCTCGAAGGTGCGGAACGTGGACGTCACCTTCACCGGCGCGATCGTGTTGCCCGTGCTGCACAAGTCCGAAGTCATGGACATCTCGGTGAAGACGATCGACATCGAGCGCACCGGGCAGGAAGGCCTGATCTGCCGGGACAACATCCGTGCCGACATCCGGATTTCCTTCTTCGTGCGGGTGAACAAGACCGTCGAGGACGTCGTGAAGGTCGCGCAGGCGATCGGCACCGAACGCGCCAGCGACCAGACCACCCTGCAGGAACTGTTCAACGCGAAGTTCTCCGAGGCGCTCAAGACCGTCGGCAAGCAGCTGGACTTCGTCGACCTCTACACCAAGCGCAACGAGTTCCGCGACCAGATCATCCGCGTCATCGGCACCGACCTCAACGGCTACAGCCTGGAAGACGCGGCCATCGACTACCTCGAGCAGACGCCGATGGCCTCGCTCGACGCGGCGAACATCCTGGACGCGCAAGGCATCCGCAAGATCACCGAGCTGACCGCGATCGAGCACGTGCGCACCAACGAGTTCCGGCGCCACGAAGAAAAAGAGATCACCCGCCAGAACGTCGACGCCCGGGAAGCGATCCTCGAACTGGAGCGCCGCCAGACCGACGCGGAGATCAAGCAGCGCCGCGAGGTCGAGACCATGCGGGCCCGCGAAGAAGCCGAGATCGCCAAGGTGCAGGCGGAGGAACGGCTCAAGGCGCAGGCGGCGCAGCTGCGCACGGACGAACAGCTGGGCATCCAGCAGCAGAACCAGCAGCGCGAGATCGAGGTGGCCGGCAAGAACCGCGAGCGCGTCATCGCCATCGAGTCCGAGCGGATCGAAAAGGACCGCCTGCTCGAGGTGATCGGCCGCGAGCGCGAGACCGAGCTTTCCCGGATCGCGAAGGACAAGGAGCTCGAAACCGAGAAGCGGTCGATCGCCGAGGTGGTCCGCGAGCGGATCGCCGTCGAGAAGACCGTGGCCGAACAGGAAGAGAACATCAAGAAGCTGCGCGTGGTCGAGGAGGCCCAGCGCTCGCGAGAGGCGACCGTCATCCGGGCCGAGGCCGAAGCGCAGGAGCACCTGGTCAAGGGCATCAAGGCTGCGGAGGCCGCGGAACAGGCCGCGAAGTACAAGGCCCGCGAGGAACTGACCCTCGCCGAGGCGCGCCAGCAGGCCGCCGAGCTGGAGACGCGGGCCAAGATCAGGCTGGCCGAAGGGATCCAGGCCGAGGAGGCCGCCGCCGGGCTCGCCGCCGCGCTGGTCAAGGAGCGCGGCGCCGACGCGCTGGAGAAGGTCGGCCGCGCCGAGGCGATCGTCGAACGCGAGAAGGCGATCGTGGCCGCCGGTGCGGTGCGCGACCGGCTGAAGGGCGAGGCCGAGGGCCTCACCGAAAAGGCCGCGGCGATGGCCGCGCTCGACGCCGCGAGCCGGGAGCACGAGGAGTACCGGCTGCGGCTGGAAGCGGAGAAGGAGATCCGGCTGGCCGCGCTCGACGTGCAGCGGGACGTCGCCGAGGCGCAGGCCACCGTGCTCAGCGTCGGGCTGGAGAAGGCCGACATCGACATCGTCGGCGGCGAGACCATGTTCTTCGACCGGATCGTCGGCTCGATCGGCCTCGGCAAGAGCGTGGACGGTTTCGTGCAGAACTCCGACGTCGTCCAGTCGCTCGCCGGGCCCTGGCTCGACGGGGCGGGCAGCTTCACCGAAGACCTCACCAAGCTGCTCGGCGCGGTCAGCACCGAAGACGTGAAGAACCTGACGCTGTCGGCCTTCCTGGCCAAGCAGCTGCAGGCGGGCGGTCCCGACGGCGACAAGCTGCGTGAGCTGCTGAGCATGGCGCAGCGGCTCGGTCTCGCCGAGACGTCGGTCGCGACGGTCGTCGCCGCGAAGCAGTGACCACGACCGAGACGGAGCTGGACGCGGGCACGTACGACGTGCTCCGCGTCCGGCTCGCCGCGCAGGCGGCCGAGCTGGCGAAGCGCGCGGACGAACTCAACGCGCGGCGGCTGGCGGTCTTCGGCAGCGCGCAGCTCGCGCTGATCGGGACCGAACGCATCCGCACGGCGAACAACTGCGTACCGCGGGACATCGTCGCCGTCGACGGGCGGCTGCTGTTCGGCTACAACGTCTTCATCGGGCTCAAGCCGGAGACGGCGATCGACGACGTCTTCTCGCTGCAGCGCTTCAGCCACGACGAAGGCGCGTTCCGGTTCGACGACGTCAGCGCCGACGAGCTGCCCGAACTGCTGCGCGACGAGCAGTTCGGGCGGGACTTCGGCGAGCTGTACCGGTACTACCGCCAGGCGAAGCTGCTGCAGCTTCGCCGGCTGGACGGGAAACTGCTCGCGGTGTTCCAGATCGGCCCGCGGACCGAGGACATCCGGGTGCTGCGGTGGGCGGTCGCGGCCGACGGCGCGGTGTCCTACGTGGACAGCCGCGGCGAGCGCGACCACGTCTTCCCGCCGTCGCACGACTTCGAGTGGATCGAGACCACGCGCGAGGACCACGTCCTCGGCCGGCACCCGCACATCTCGATCGAGGACGACGTGTTCGTCGAGACCGTCGGCGGCAACTTGACGGTCAAGGTCGAGAACAACACCGAAACCGGGGCCGGCGTCTACACCGAACCGGTCGACGAGCCGCTGCAGAGCCTCGCCGACGCGGAGGTCTCCTACGCCCGGATCGGGCCGCTGATCCTGCTGCGCATGCTGCCGTACAAGGAAACCACGTACCGCTACCTGGTGTTCAACACGCGCACCCAGGACGTCGCGCGCCTCGACGGCATCGGGCAGGCGTGCCAGCGGCTCCCCGAGGACCACGGCATCATCTTCCCCGGCGGCTACTACCTCGACACCGGCGTCAGCAAGACGTTCGACACCACAGTGGACGGTCTCGAGTTCGAACGCGTGATCCGTTCGCCCAACGGCGAGGACGTGCTGTACGTCTTCCACGCGCGGGTCGAGGGGCGCTCGCTCCTGCTGCCGTACAACGTGATCCGGAAAGAGGTCGCCAGCCCGATCCCGTGCCACGGCTACTCGCTGTTCGACGACGGCACGATGATCCTGTTCCGGGCGCTGTCCGACGAGCCGAGCCGGGTCCACCCGATGCAGGTCTGGCGGACGCCGTTCCAGTCGGACACCTACGCCGCGTCGCAGCCGGCCGGCACCGGGCCGCTGGAGCGGGTCGGGAACGCCGACCTCGTGCGCGGGATCTCGGACTGCCTCTCGATCACCACGATGGTCCACGACATGGCGCCGTCGGCGGCGGTGTTCGAGGCGCTGATCGCGGCCTGCGCGCGGGTGTTCGACCACTACCACTGGCTCGGCGAGGCCGAGCTGGGCGACTTGCGCGCGCCGCTGTCCGACGTCCGCGTCACGGCCGAGCAGGTGCTCGACGAGTTCGAAACGGTCACTTCGCTGACCGCGCAGGCGGCGGAAGCGGTCGACACGGCCGAGGCGGACACCGCGTCCCTCGTCCGGCGGGTGCGCGGCGAGGCGCTGAACACGGCGGACGCGTGGGTGCGGCGCCTCGCCGAGCTGCACCGGGCCCGCGGGCGCCTGGTCACCGTGCGGGAGCTGCGCTACGCCGACACCGCCCGGGTCGACGCGCTGATCGCCGGCCTGGACACCGACTTCGCCGAAGCCGCGCAGCGAGCCGTGCGGTTCCTGCAGGGCGAGGACGCCTTCACCGGCTACCACGCCGAAGTGGCGGGGCTGATCACCTCGGCCGGCGCGATCACGACGGTGGCCGAAGCCGCCCCGGTCGCGGAACGGCTCAACGAGCAGTCCGGCGGCCTCGAGGTCCTCACCGACGTCGTGGGCAGCCTCGACATCGCCGACGCCGTCGTGCGCACGAAGATCCTGGAGCGCGTCGGCGAGGTCATCGGCGCCGTCAACCGCGCACGGGCGACCCTCGGCGCGCGGCGCAAGGAACTGCTCGAGACCGAGGGGCGCGCGGAGTTCGCCGCCGAGTTCGCGCTGCTCGCGCAGGCCATCACCGGCGGCCTCGCGGTCGCGGACACCCCGGCGCGCTGCGACGAGCAGCTGGGCCGGCTGCTGCTGCAGCTGGAAAACCTCGAGTCGCGGTTCGGCGAGTTCGACGACTTCCTGGCCTCGCTCGGGGAGAAGCGCACCGACGTCTACGAAGCGTTCTCCTCGCGCAAGCAGGCGCTGCTCGACGAGCGGGCGCGGCGGGCGGACCGGCTGGTCGACTCGGCGGAACGGATCCTGGGCAGCGTGGGCCGCCGGGTGGGTTCGCTCGGCTCGGTCGACGAGATCAACACCTACTTCGCGGCCGATCCGATGGTCGCCAAGCTGCGCGGCGTCGTCGGGGAACTGCGTGAGCTCGGCGACCAGGTCCGCGCGGAGGAACTCGAAGGCCGCGTGAAGGCCGCCCGGCAGGAGGCCGGCCGGGCGCTGCGGGACCGGCTGGACCTTTACGGCGACGGCGGCGAGACGCTCCGCCTCGGCCGCCACACCTTCGCGGTCAACACCCAGGACATCGACCTGACGCTGGTGCCGCACGACGGCACGATGAAGTTCGCGATCACCGGCACCGACTACCGGTCGCCGGTGCGCGACGAGGCCTTCGAGGCGACGCGGCCGTACTGGGAGCAGCTGCTGGTTTCGGAGTCGCCGGAGGTGTACCGGGCCGAGTACCTGGCGACGTCGATCCTCGCCGAGCGGCCGCAGGCCGAGCTGGTCGAAGCCGACCTGCTCGAAGTCGTGCGGAGCGTGGCCGGGGAGCGCTACGACGAGGGCTACGCGCGGGGCGTGCACGACCACGACGCGGCCGCGATCCTGGCCGCCCTGCTGCGCCTGCGGTCCGCCGCGGGCCTGTTGCGGTACCCGCCCGCGGCCCGCGCGGCGGCGCAGCTGTTCTGGGCGTTCGGCGCCGAAGAGCGCGCGAAGTCCGCGTGGACGACACGGGCCGCGTCGCTCGCGCGGGTGCGGGAGGCGTTCGGCCACACCCCGGCGATCGACGAGCTGGCGCGGGAACTGACCGGCGCGCTCACGACGTTCCTCGACGGCGCGGGGCTGTCGCTGGACACCGAGTTCGCCGGAGAGTACCTGGTCGAGGAACTCGCCGTCACCCCGCCCGGGTTCGTCACCAGCGGCGGCGCACGCGCACTGCTGGACAAGTTCCGGCTCGACCGGCGCAGCTTCACCGCCGACCTGCGGTCCCTCGAGGACCTGGCGGACCGGTACCAGCTCGCCGAAGCCTGGCTCAAGTCCTTTTCGGACTCCGTCGGCCTCCCGGCCGACGAGCTGCCGGAGACCGTCGCGATCGAGCTGTGCGACCTCCCGCGGTACGACTCTTCGGCGACGCTCGAGACCACTGTGGACGGCCTGCTCGGCACGCACCCGCGGATCGCCGGGCGGTCGATGACGCTGCGGCTCGACGAGACGCTCGCCCGGACCCGCCGCTTCCGGCGCGACCGCGTGCCGGCCTTCCGCACCTACCAGCGGCGGCGCAACGAGCTGGTGGCGGCCGAACGCGAACGGCTGCGGCTGGCCGAGTTCCGGCCGAAGGTGCTGAGCGCGTTCGTCCGGAACCGGCTGCTCGACGAGGTCTACCTGCCCCTGATCGGCGACAACCTGGCCAAGCAGCTCGGCGCGACCGGGGACGCCAAACGCACCGACCAGTCCGGCCTGCTCCTGCTGATCTCGCCGCCGGGGTACGGCAAGACGACGCTCATGGAGTACGTCGCCAGCCGGCTGGGCCTGGTCTTCGTGAAGGTCAACGGGCCGGCGCTCGGCCACGGCGTCACTTCGGTCGACCCGGCGGACGCGCCCGACGCGACCGCGCGGCAGGAGGTCGAAAAGATCTCGTTCGCGCTGGAGCAGGGCAACAACGTGCTGCTGTACCTCGACGACATCCAGCACACGTCGCCGGAGCTGCTGCAGAAGTTCATCTCGCTGTGCGACGCGCAGCGGCGGATGGAAGGCGTGTGGAACGGCCGCACGCGGACCTACGACCTGCGCGGCAAGCGGTTCGCGGTCTGCATGGCCGGGAACCCGTACACCGAGCAGGGCAAGCGGTTCCGCATCCCCGACATGCTCGCCAACCGCGCCGACGTGTGGAACCTCGGCGACGTGCTGTCCGGCAAGGAAGAGCTCTTCGCGCTCAGCTACATCGAGAACGCGCTCACGTCGAACGCCGTCCTGGCCCCGCTCGTCTCGCGCGAACGGTCCGATGTGGACGTCCTGGTCCGGCTGGCCCGCGGCGACGGGACCGTCCGCGCCGACCAGCTGGCGCACGCGTATTCGGCGACGGAGCTGGAGCAGATCCTGTCCGTGCTCCGGAAACTGGCGCGCGTGCAGCGGACGGTGCTGGCCAACAACGAGGCGTACATCGCGTCGGCGGCGCAGGCGGACTCGTCCCGCACCGAACCGCCGTTCCAGCTGCAGGGCTCGTACCGGAACATGAACAAGCTGGCCGAGCGGATCGTGCCCGCGATGAACGACGCGGAACTCGAGGCACTGATCGACGACCACTACGCCGGCGAGGCGCAAACGCTGACTTCGGGCGCGGAAGCGAACCTGCTCAAGCTGGCCGAGCTGCGCGGCAAGCTGTCCGGCGAACAGGCCCGGCGCTGGGCCGACGTCAAGGCCGCCTACCTGCGGGCCCAGGCGCTCGGCGGGGACGACGAAGACCCGATGAGCCGCGCGGTCGGCGCGGTGGGCCTGCTGGCCGACCGGGTGGGCGCGATCGAGTCGGCCATCGGCCGCCTCGCGGATGGAGGGAGAACCCGATGACCGGCACTCCGCCTAACAGCCGCTACCCCTCCGCCGAAAACCGGCATAGAGTCCGGCCAAGCCCGATCCGGGTGTCCTTGGGGGGAACCATGGCTGTGTCACGTCCACTTGCGCTCGTCGCGGCCCTGGTGGCCGCACTCCTCCCGGGAGTGGCCGCACCAGCCGCTCAAGCGGCGGTCACCTCGCCCGCCTCCTCCTTCACCGCCGTGCAGCCGACTCGGTTCCTCGACACCGTTCGCGGGGTCGGGATCCCCGTCGGGCCCGTCGGCGCGAAGACCACCGTGACCGGCAGTGCCGCCTCGCTCGCGCCCGTCAACACCACCGCCGTCGTCGTCAACCTCTGGGTCGAGGGCCCGACCGCCGACACCGCTGTCACCGCCTTCACGCACGGGCAGGCACGGCCGGTGCTGCCGAGCCTCCAGGTGCAGGCCGGCAAGCGGCGGTCCAACCAGGTCACCGTGCAGGTCGGGGCCGATCGGACCGTCGACTTCTACAACGAGGCCGGGTCCGCCCACCTCATCGCCAGCATCGTCGGCTACTACACGACCGACGCCGGCTCGCGGTACACGCCGGTCAGTCCCTCGCGGCTGCTGATCGACTGGCTCGGCAACGGCACCACGACGAAGCTGAGCTTGGCCGACGAGGTGCCCGCGACCGCCACCGCGGTGACGTTCGCCTTGACGCTGACCAACCCGTCCGCCGCCACCTACGCCACGGTCTTCCCGCACAGCACGCCGCGGCCGACCATGGCCAACGTCGCCGCCTACCCCGGTGGGCAGGGCACGAACCTGGTCACCGTCAAGATCGGCGCGGACCGGTCGATCGACTTCTACAACCTGGCCGGCCAGGTGGAGTCCTACGCCGACCTCGTCGGCTTCTACGCCACCGACTACGGCGCCTACTTCACCCCGGTCGCCCCGGAGCGGGTGCTGGACACCCGCAGCGGGCTCGGGACGGGGGACGGCAAGCCCAGGAAGATCGGTGCGAACAGCGACATCGCGTACCGGCTGCAGCCGTCGATCCCCTCGAACGCGCTCGCCGTCGCCCTGAACGTGACCGGCTACTCCGCCACCGCGACCACCGCCATCACGGCGTGGGACAGCGGGAAGAGCAGCCAGCCCGACCCGGGCCTGTCCCTCGCGCCCGGGCAGACCGTCTCGGTGGCGGCGGCGCCCGTCGTGTCCGGAGTCGGCCCGGCGGTCAACGCCTCCTACGACGTCGACCGCTCCGTCTACGTCCACAACCGCGCCGGCACGGTCGACGTCACGGCCGACCTGTCCGGCTACTTCACCCTGCCGCTCGCCGACTGCTTCAACCAGTGCGTCTCGACGTGGGGCAGCTACTCGTGGCACCAGGGCACCGGGTACATCGGCACGCCGAAGACGATGGCCGGGCTGAGCGACGTCGTCGCCATCGCCGGCTCGATCTCCCACGGGTACGCGCTGCGCATCGACGGGACGGTCCGGAGCTGGGGCCACAACTGGACCGGTGAACTGGGCAACGGCTGGTTCGGCGGGGCCTCCCGCGCGCCGGTCCCGGTCGTCGGGCTCACCTCGGTCACGGCCATCGCCGCCGGCGACGCCGAAGGGTTCGCCCGGCGCTCCGACGGCACCGTCTGGCAGTGGGGGCAGACCGTCGACGCGCCCGTGCAGGTCGCCGGCCTCACCGGCGTCACGGCCATCGCCGCGGCCCGCGACACCGCGTACGCGCTGAAGTCCGACGGCACGGTCTGGGCCTGGGGCAGCAACACCCGCGGCGAGCTGGGCAACGGCTCCACGGCGGCGAGTTCCGCCACGCCGGTGCGCGTTTCCGGCCTGAGCGGCGTCCGGACCATCAGCAGCGGCGACGGCTACAGCGCCTACGCCGTCAAGACCGACGGCACTGTCTGGGCGTGGGGCGACAACACCCACAACGAGCTCGGCAACGGCGTCGCGTGCACGACGTCGAGCTGCCTGTCCCGCACCCCGGTGCCGGTGTCCGGCCTGACCGGGGTCACCGACGTGACCGGCAACTGGTCGGGTGCGTACGCGCTGCGCAGCGACGGCACCGTCGTCGCCTGGGGCGCCAACGACCGCGGCCGGCTCGGCAACGGCGTCAGCTGCGAATTCACCGACACCAGCCCGAACTGCACGTCGGCGGTGCCGGTCCCGGTGCGCGACTTCAGCGGCGTCGGGGCGATCGGGATCTTCGGCGGCGGCGGGTACGCCGTCAAGACCGACGGGACCGTCTGGGGCTGGGGCGACAACCACGATCTCGAACTGGGGCAGGGCGTCACCGCGTACCCGTGGTGGGCCACGGTCCCGGTGCAGGTGCCCGGGCTCAGCCACGTCAAGGCCGTCGCCGGCGGCCTGGCTCTGGGAGAGTGACCCCATGACGTCGACGCACACGCTGGAAACGCCCGGGGCCGACATCGTCTACGACGTCCACGGCTCGGGCGGACGGCCGCTGCTCATGGTCGGGCAGCCGATGGCCGCCGACGGCTTCGGCTCGCTGGCCTCGCACTTCCCCGACCGCACGGTGGTCACCTACGACCCGCGCGGGATCGGCCGCAGCGTCCGCAAGGACGGCCGCGTCGAGCACGTGCCCGACGTCCAGGCCGGTGACCTCCACGCCGTGATCCAGGCGCTCGGCGCCGGGCCGGTCGACGTGTTCGGCAGCAGCGGGGGTGCGGTCGCCGCGCTCGCGCTGGTGACGGCGCACCCGGACGACGTCGGCACGCTCGTCGCCCACGAGCCGCCGCTGACCGGGATGCTGCCCGACGCGGCCGCGGCCGAGCGGGCCGGGCAGCTGATGCGGGACGCGTACCGGGACGGCGGTTTCGGCGCGGGGATGGCGGCGTTCATGGTGCTGGCGTCGTGGAAGGGCGAGTTCACCGACGACTACTTCGCGCTCCCGCCGGCGGACCCCGCCCAGTTCGGCATGCCCGCCGAGGACGACGGCCGCCGCGACGACCCGCTGCTGTCCGACCGTTCCCTGGCGGTCACGGCTTACCGGCCGGACGTCGACGCGCTGACGGCGGCGCCGACCCGGATCGTCATCGGCGTCGGGGAAGAGTCCATCGAGGAGATGACCGGGCGCGCCGCGCTCGCGACGGCCGCGGCGCTGGGCCGGCAAGCGATCGTCTTTCCCAGTCACCACGGCGGTTTCCTGGGCGGGGAACACGGTTATGCGGGGAAGCCCGAGGCGTTCGCGGCGAAGCTGCGCGAGGTGCTGGCGGGCTAGGCCCCGAGGTGCTCGACCAGCTTCGCGAGCTGGTCGGCGTACCGCCGCACGAATTCGGGGGACGCCGGGTCCGTCCCGGTCAGCCCCTCGGCCACGTGCGGCAGGGTCACCGGGGCCATCGCGGCCGACATCAGCAGGATGGTGAGGCACTCGGGGTCGATCCACTCCGGCAGGCTGCCCGCCTCCTTCAGCGCGGAGATCCGTTCGACCGTCCCGAGCAGGCGCCGGGTGCGGGGTTCGTGGTCGGGATCCGACTCGGCGCCTTCGTACTCCAGCCCGGACCACGCCACCAGCCGCATGCCGTCGCGGCCCGTCGTGCCCTCGAGCGCGTGGCGCCGGACCTGCTCCGCCAAGGGCATGTCCGGCGAGACCAGCTCGCCCTGCCGCTCGGTCCACTGCTCGGACAGCGCGCGGTACAGGCCTTCCTTACCGTCGAAGTAGTACGAGATCAGCTGCTGGTTCACCCCGGCGCGCGTCGCGATCGCCGCGATCCGCGCGCCCGCGTAGCCCTTCGCCGCGAACTCCGCGCCCGCCGCCTGGAGGATCAGGCGGCGGGTGCGTTCCGGATCCCGTTGCCGCTCCTGGGGCTTCGGCGAACGGCGCGGCTTCGAGGCGGTCACGCCCGCGACTATACGTCAACCGGCTGCTTGACTCTGTTCGCCGAAAGGATGAGGGCGAGGACCAGCACGCCGGCGCTGACCGCGAGCGCGCCCGCCGTCGCCGACGCCGATCCGCCGTCGAGCCGGGCGAAGAACACGGTGCCGGACAACGCGATCCCGGTCGCCGTGCCGAGCTGGACGGTGGTGTTGACGACGCCGGACGCCGCGCCCGCTCGTCCGGGCGGGATTTCCGCCATCGACGCGGCGAACAGCGCGTTGAGCACCGCGCCCATCCCGAGCCCGACGGCGATCACCGGCAGCAGCAGGGCCCAGCCGGGCAACGCGGGATCCGTTACCAGGAAGGCGATCGCGACGAGTCCGGCCAGCAGTACGCCCACGGCACCCGCGGTGAAGGCCCGGCCGAGGCGGGGCGCCAGGCGCATCGCGAGGACGTTGCCCGCGACGATGCCGAGCGTCGACGGCGCGAACGTCAACGCCGCTTCCCACGGCGAAAACCCGAGTCCCAGCTGCAGGTGCAGGGTCAGGACGAAGAACACGCCGGTCGCCGTGGTGACGCAGAACAGCACCGCTTGGCCGCCGGCGAGGTGCCGCAGCAGGTCGGGCGGGACCAGCGGTTCGCCGCCGCGGTGGAACTGGAACCGCTGGTGCAGCGCGAAAACCCCGAACAGCGGGACGGCCGCCACGAGCAGCGCGACCGTCCACATCGGCCAGCCCAGCTCGCGGCCCTGCACCAGCGGGTAGAACAGGGCGCACAAGGCCGCGGTCAGCAGCGCGAGGCCCACCGGGTCCATGCGGTGCCGCCGGAAGCCCGGCCGGTCCGCCATCGTGCCCAGCGCGCCGAGCAGCGCGAGGACGCCGATGGGCACGTTGACCAGGAAGATCGCCCGCCAGCCGGTGCCGAACAGGTCCGCTTCGGTCAGCGCGCCGCCCAGCAGCGGCCCGGCGAGCCCGCCGAGCGGGAACGCCGCCGCGTACCAGGTCATCGCCTTCGGCCGCTCCCGCTCGTCGAATTCCGCGTGGACGAACGACAGGACCTGCGGCACCATCAGCCCGGAGCCGACGCCCTGCACCACCCGCGCGGCGATCAGCACACCGGCGTGCCCGGCGAGGCCCGCGACCAGCGAGGCGGCGGTGAACACGAGCATGCCGCCCACGAACACCTTCTTCGTCCCGTGCCGGTCGCCGAGCCGCCCGCCGGTGATCAGCGTGAGCGCGAACCCGAGCGCGTAACCGGCCGAAATCCACTGCAGCGCGGCCTCGCCGGTGCCGAGCTCGCGCCGGATCGTCGGCAGGGCGACCGCCACGATCTGGTTGTCGATCATGTCCACCAGGACGGCGAGCACGGCGACCGCCAGTGCCCACCACCTGAGTGCGTGCTTGTCCACGTCGTCCCCCGTCCGTCTCGGTGGTACCGATAATCAGGTAGACGGACTACTGTGTCAACCGTCTGTTTGATTAGCGACGCGAGTGGTGAAGCGGCTGATCGGGCGGGTGCGTGCCATGATCGGGCATGGCCACCCTTCGCGACGCCCGCGAGCCGGAGCTCAACAGCGGGATCCTGCCCGGGAACGTGCGCGCCGACGACTGGATCATGCTCATCCTCGCCGCCGGGTCGGTCGGGTTGCTGGGGTTCATGGTGCTGAGCCCCCCGGCGCGGGACGCCGGGCTGGTGATCTTCTACGTCGACTGCGGGATCTGCGGGGTGTTCCTCCTCGAATTCCTGTGGCGGTGGCGGAAACGCCGGTGGGCCAAGAAGTTCCTGGTGCGCAACTGGTACGAGCTGTTCGCCATGATCCCGGTCGCGCACCCCGCGATGGTCGCGCACAAATTCGTCACCGTCGTGCTGCTGCTGGTCCGGATCGGACGGGCCGCGGACCGGGCCGTCGGGGAGCAGTTCACCTACCGGCTCGTCGACAAGCTGTCCGAGCCGATCGTGAAGGCCATCAAGAAACCCGTGACCATCGCGGTGCTCGATGAGGTCGTCAAGGTGCTGGAAACCGGGAACTACCCGGAAAACCTCGCCAAGTCGCTCGGCGCCAACAAGGAAGAGCTGCGCGCGATCATCACCGAGAAGATCGCCGCCGACCCGCAGCTCGGGAAGCTCAAGCGGCTGCCGTTCCACGACGAGATCGTGCGCGCGTGCGTCGACACCTCGTTCCGCGTGCTGCTCGAAGTCCTGCTCGACCCGCGGATCGACGACTTCTTCTCCGCCGTCGTGCGCGACAACCGCGAGCAGATCCGCCAAGCCGTGCAGCTCGGGCTCAACGACCTGGACGACGCCGAGAAGGAGCAGTCCCTGCCCGTGCGCACCCAGCACACGGCCGCGCTCGAATACGACCGCCTGCACCCGAAGTCACGGCCGTAGCCGCACGTACTCCCCGAGCCGGGCGGCCGCGTCGAGCATGGCCAGGCCCCGCTGCGTGAGCTTTTCCCGCCAGCCGGCCAAAGCGCGGGCCAGCGAGTCGGTGCCGCCGGCCGTGCGGACCTGCTCGACCACCGTCGCGATGTGCGCCAGCGGGTAGCCGCCGCGGCGCAGGAGGTGGGCCAGTTCGGCGTCGCGGACGTCGGCCGCCCCGAAGACGCGGTAGCCGGTGGCGCGGTTCCGGACCGGGACGAGGATGCCCGCGCGCTCCCACGCCCGCACGGTCGCCGCGGTCACGCCAAGCCGGTGGGCCAGCTCGCCGATGGACCACCCGGTTCCGGCCGGCAGGTCATGGGGGTGCCCCTCCGGCACCAGGTGGCCGACCGCCTGCCGGACCGCGGCGAGGGTTTCGCGGTCGCGCGACAGCAGCGCGTGGCCGCGATCGACGAGCGTCAGGGCCCGGTCGAGGTCGTCGTCGTGGACGGCGTGCATGATCCCGCCCGCCGTCACGTGCCCGTAGGCCCGGACCAGCGCCAGGAACGCCCGCAGCGCGGCCGCGTGCGCCTCCGTGTAAACCCGGTAGCCGCTCTCGGTGCGCGACGCGGGCGGGAGGAAACCGTCCCGCTCGTAGTTGCGGACCGCCTGCGTGGAGAGGCCGTGCTCGCGGGCCAGGTCAGCAGGTCTCAACCGGGTGTTCAAGGATACGATTCAACCACATGGACATCACCGACTGCACGGCCGGCTTGCTCGCGATCGGCGAGCCGACCCACTTCGAACCGGCCTTCGCGCGGATCCGCAACGAGCTGTTCGCGCGGCTCGCCGAGCACGGGTTCCGGTCCATCGCGCTGGAGACCGACCGCGTCGCCGCACTCGACGGCGGGTTCTCCCACGGCTTCGGTGAGCTGGACGCCAACCAGCAGCTGCTCGCCTGGCTGCGCGAGTACAACGAGACCGCCGACGAGCGGCTGACCTGCCACGGCTTCGACGCCCCGACGGAGATGTTCAGCGCGCCCAGCCCGCGCACCTACCTGGAGCACGCACGCGACTACCTCGGCCTGGACGTCGACATCGCGACGCTGACCGGCGACGACGAACGGTGGAGCCGCGCCGAAGCGATCCTCGACCCGGCCGCGTCACCGGGCGCGTCGCCCGAGGCCCGCGAGCTGCGCGTCATCGCGGACGACCTCCTGACGGCCCTCGACGCCCGCGTCGAAACGGCTTCGCGCCGCGCGAGGATCCACGCCGCCGCCGGGCTCGACCTGCTGCGCTACCACGCGGCGTCGGCTCGACCGGGCGATCAGGAGACGAGGATCGCGCGGCTCGCGGGCGCCCGCGCGGTGATCATGGCCCGGAACCTCCTGGACATCCACGCTTCGGAGCCCGGCCGGACCCTGGTGTTCGCGCACAACAGCCACCTGGGGTCCGGGGCGGGCGAGATCGTCGCGTCGCGGCTCGGCGGCCGGTACGCCTTCGTCGCCGGCAGCCTCGGCCACAGCGAAGCCCTCGGCCTCGGCGAGCCGGCCGCGGACACCTACGAAGGCGTGCTGCAACGCGGCACCGACACCTGGCGGCTGACCGCCGAGATCCCGGCCGGGCGCACCCGCGACGACGCCGACCGCCGCTACGCGCCGCTCACCCGGGAACTGCTCGAGCGGGCCGACGCCGTGCTGCACGTCGCCTGAACGCACGGCGGCCCCGCACCCGGGCCGGGATGCGGGGCCGCCGATCACCCGTGCCTACGGGTAGTTCACCACGTTGACCGGCACCGTGCCCGAAGGCGTGACGCCGCCCGCGTCGTTGATCACGTGCGTGATCGTGCCGCGGTAGTTGAGCGAAACCGTCAGCAGGTCGTGGAACCGCACGCCGCTGGTGTTCGGCACCTCGAACGCGTGGTAGCTGGACACCGCCGGGTTCGTGTCGAAGAAGCAGTAACTCCCGAGACCCCAGGCCTCGTGGGAAGTCACGTTCGCCCCGACCTTGTACGCGGCGTACCCGGCGACCCCCGAAGGCGCGTTCCACGACGCCTGGTTCGGGACGTCGTAGGGCATCTCGTTCTGGAAGAAGATCGTCTTCCCGCCCTGGCCGTTCCAGATCACCTGGTACTTCTGGTAGTGCTCGACGAACAGGCCGGTGGCCAGCACGTTCGCGCCGTTCACCACGAGCCCCGTGTCGGCCGTGTTCGTGTTCCAGCCGTACGTGCCCGCGTTGCCGTGGTCGGCGCGCCACGCCCAGATGTGGTCGATGATCGTGTTGGCGCTGTTGACGATCAGGCTGTTCGTCGCCTTGCCGGCGATCGCGCCGCCGATCCGGAAGAACACGTCCTGGACCGTCGTCGGGTTCGAAGCGTGCGACGCCGACGAGCCGGACTGCCCGACCGTGAGCAGCGCCTGCGAGTTCGTGGTGCCCGCGTCGAAGAGCAGGCCCTTGAGCCGCACGCCGTCCACATCGGACACCTGCATCGCGTTGACGCCGTTGTCGGGCACCAGCGTCGGGTAGCCGATGCCGAGGATGGTCGTGTTCGCCTTGGTCACGTTGAGCGTCTGGTTGAGGTGGTAGACGCCCGGCGTGAAGAACAGGTTGCAGCCCGCGGCGAGCGCGTTGTTGATCGACGAGGCCGTGTCACCGGACTTGACGACGTAGAACTGGCTCATCGGCGCCGAAGTGCCGGGCGTGCTGCCGTTCGCCCAGCTCGGGCCGGAAGCGTTGGTGCGCAGGGAAGGCAGGAACACGCGGTACTTGCCGCTGCCGTCGACGTAGAGGTAGGGCACGTCCCGCGAGACCGGGGTCGTGGCCAGCGTGGTCTCCGGCGGGTTCGGGAACGTGTTCGCCGGCGCGCCGCTGGTGCCGGAGAAGACCATGTTCCAGACGCCGCCGGCCCAGCTGCCGAGCTGCGAGTCGCGGGTGTACCACTGCTGCTGCGAAACCGACGCGGCCTGGCCGGCCACCTTGGTGTCGGCGATGTAGCCGCCGCTGGCGAAACCGTAGCTCGCCGGGTACAGCTGCAGCCCGCCGCGGACGTCCATCCGGCGGAACGGCGCGGCCTGCGCGACGGCCCAGCGTTCCTGGCCACCGGACGGGTTGACCGCCATGTTCTCCGCCGAGCGCCAGAAGTTCTGCAGCGCGACGCCGTTGTCGGAGGCGTTGAAGGCGTCGACGGTGACGTCGCCGTTGATCAGGACGTCACCGGGGTTCTGGCCGAGGCCGGCCACCGAGGTGTAGAACCCGACGTTGTCGTGCACGCCCGAGTACGTGCCCGGCTTGAAGAGGTGGGCGACGCGCCGGTCCGCCATCTGCGCGGTCAGCGTATCCTTCTGGTTGTTGAAGTCCGTGTCGAGCTGCGCCTGGATCGTCGCCGCGGACATGCCCGGGTCGAAGATCCGCACGTTCGGCCCGAAGTTCGGGGTGTCGGACTGCGTGGGGCAGCCGGCCTGGGTGCCGATCGTGTAGGTCGCGCTCGACACCGGGGACGTCGTCGAGCCGGACTTGAGCGCGATCGCGTTGACCGTGCGCGAGTTCGGGACGCTGATCGGTCCGCTGTAGAGCGTCGAGGACGCGGTCGGCGTCGAACCGTCCACCGTGTACCGGATGGTCGCGCCGGAGGTGGCGCTGCTGATCGTCACCGTCTGGGCGGCCGAGTACGTGCCGCCGGGCGGGCTGAACGTCGGCGCCGCGACCGTCGTCGAGCTGCCGCCGACGGTGTAGGAGAAGTGCGGGGTGTCGTACTGCGGCCCGCTCTTCTCGTAGGTGAACCAGTAGTCGAGCGTGTTCCCGGTGCTCAGGCCGCTGACGGTGGTCCGCCAGGTGCCGGAGCCGTTGACCATCCGCACGTTCTGCTGGCCGACGCCCGGGACGCCGGTGTAGTGCACGTCCACGTACACCGCGGGGGTCGTCGGGGTGAAGTTGAGCTGCAGCTGCGTCGAACTCAGCTGGGTGACGCTCTGGGTGTAGTCGTCGGCCGCGAGGGCGGCGGGGGCGCTGAGCCCGGCCGCCACCAGCAGTGCCGAGGCGACGAGCGCGAGCCTCGGGCCGCGTCGTCGAAGCTTGTCCAAGGTCCGGTTCACGCCGTGACACCTCCGCCGTTGGGGATCCACGAGGCATTTGTTGCGAGTCACAACAAAGTAGCTCCCGGCTACCGGCACTTTGGTCACGTTTAGGTAACACTTGTCTGGACCAATACGCGAACGGGTGAAGCGGTTCGTAGCCCTTTGCCCGATTGACCGCGCGGTGGGCGAATGGCTGAACCGAGAAACATCCTTCTGCCGGGTGACCTCGGTCGAGTGACATGCGACGATCCCGTGCCACACCTCGTCCCCTACCGAGGAGTAGGCAATGGCGCCTCCACGGTTGCTCCGATCCCTCGTCGTCCTCTCCCTCGTCGCGGCCCCGCTGGTGGTGGCCACCTCGACCGCCGAAGCCGCCCCGCTGCAAAGCGGTGGCGTCGTCGACTTCGGCTGCGCCACCTCGGGCAAGTTCCGCTGCCTCGGCAAGTCGATCCGGTCACCGAAGGGCTCCGGCCCGCTGCTGAATTCGACCCCGGTCGGCTACGGGCCGGCCGAAATCCAGGCCGCGTACAACCTCGGCGGGCTGCACGCGAACGGCAGGACAGTGGCCATTGTGGACGCTCAGGACGCGCCGACGGCCGAAGCCGACTTGGCCAAGTTCCGGTCCGCGCGCGGGCTTTCGCCGTGCACGACGGCCAACGGCTGCTTCAAGAAGGTCAACCAGAACGGCGCGGCGAGTCCGCTGCCCGCGCCCGACTACGGCTGGGCGATGGAGATCAGCCTCGACCTCGACGCGGTGTCGGCGACCTGCCCGGACTGCGACATCCTTCTGGTGGAAGCGAATTCCCCGGACACCGACCCACTGATGACGGCGGTCGACACCGCGGCGGCGACGCCGGGCGTGGTGGCGATCTCCAACAGCTACGGCGGCACCGAGGACTCGACGATCCTCGCCGCGGACGCCCACCTGAACCACCCGGGCATCGCGGTCACGGCGTCCTCGGGCGACTCCGGCTACGGCGTCAGCTGGCCGGCTTCGTCCCCGTACGTCACGGCGGTGGGCGGCACGACCCTGAAGAAGTCCACGACGACCGCCCGCGGCTGGACCGAGACGACGTGGAAGGGCAGCGGCTCGGGGTGTTCCGCGCTGGAGGCGAAACCGGCGTGGCAGCACGACACCGGGTGTGCGAAGAGGACGGTCGCGGACGTCTCGGCGGTGGCGGACCCGGCCACCGGGCTCGGCGTCTACGACACGTACAACAGCTGCGGCAGCTCGTCGTTCTGCGACCTGCTGCTGTCACTGGGCCTCGCCCAGGGCGCCGACGGCTGGATCCAGGTCGGCGGCACGAGCTTGTCGTCCCCGGTGATCGCGAGCGTGTACGCGCTGGCTGGGAACTCCGTGACGTCGGGGTCGTACCCGTACGCGCACACCGACGGGCTGTACGACGTGACGTCGGGCTCCAACGGCAGTTGCGGCGGGACGTACCTGTGCACGGCGGGCACCGGCTACGACGGGCCGACGGGGTTGGGCACGCCGCACGGGACGTCAGGGTTCTGAGCGCCGGAGCGGCTTTCCGAGCGCCGCGGTCAGTTCGGCGTCGATCCGCGTGCGGAGGTCGCCGAACACGCAGATCGTCTCCTCCCACGGGTGCCCGAAGGTGCCCAGGCGGAGATCGCGGGTGAGGTAGCTGTGGTAGTCGCCACCCGGGAAGGCGGAGCCGGGCCGGCGTGGTCCGGCTCCGCCGACCCGGGCGGGGTCGAAGCGGTAACCGGCGTGGTGCCAGTCGAGCCAGTACAGCTCTTCGCCGTCCACAACGGACTCGCGGAGTCCCTTGTAGATGGTGTCGAGGAAGCGGTCGACGGCGGTGTCCCCGGCGTCGCCGACGTACCAGGTCGCCGAGTTCGCCGGTTCGGTGATCCCGGGGAACTCCCTGGTGTCGGGCCGGAACGCGAACCGCTCCCGGAAGCGGGCCCAGATGTCGTCGTGCTCGGGTTCGGAAAACAGGCGACGGACCGGCCGGGTCCGCGCCGGCTCGCCGGGCGAGGGCCGGTGGTAGCGGGTGACGGTGGTGATCTCGCGCAACCCGGCCGCCTCGAAGGCTTCGCGCAGCGCACCCGTGGCTTCGGCGAGCAGGAACCGCGCGTCCGGGCGGTTCCAGGCGTGCCCGGCGAGCGTGCCGGCGAACCCGGGGTCGGTCACGCCGCCCACGACCACGAACTCGCCGGCCGCTTCGAGCCAGGCGGCCCGGTCGCCGTCGAGCAGGACTTCGGCCGCCCGGTCCAGGTGGGCCGAGTCGGCGAGGAACTCCGCGAACGGACGGCGGTGCGGGCCGGTGCCACCGGCCAGCTCGGCGACGAGCTGAAGTGAGAGCCAGTCGGCCTTGACACCGGGGATCGGGGCGGTGTCCGTCCCGATCGGACGGACGAGGACCGCGCGTTCCGGCTCCGCGGTGAACCCCGCCGCGCGCAGCAACTCGGGCAGCGCGTCGCCGTCGTGGCGGTACACCGGCCACACCACCGGCTCGTTCCGGCGGGCGAAGGCCTCGACCTGGCGGGCGACCAGCGCGCCGAGGCCGTCGTCCGGGAGCGGGCCGTGGTCCACCTCGCCGTGGGTGCCGTAGTGGGTGCGCACGACCGCGCCGTCGCGCTCGATCACCGCACCGACCGGTGGGAGCGTGGGCACGCGGCCGCGCAGCTGGGCGTCGAACGAGGTCAGCACACTGTCCATTGTCCACGGACGGGTGACCTTTGCGTGCGGGGTCCCGGTGCGGGGTAAGGATGACTGCATGCTGGACACCGAGCTGCTGTCGCGAGCGCCGTCGAGGGCGCTCGACGTTCTCACCCCGCTCGGGGACGTGCGGTTCGCCGTCCGCGTGGGTGGCTGGGACGTGCCGGCCAGACCGGAGCTGACCTGGGGCCTCGGGTCCGGTGCGCGGCTGTGCCGGTGGCGGCACCGGTCCGTGCGGCTCGACGTGCTTTCCGGGACCACCCGGCCCGAGCAGCCCGGCGTCACCCGCGAAGCCGTCATCTTCCGCGTGCTGGCCCGGGAAGCGCTCAGCGAGTTCGTCGTCCAGGCCGAGCTCGCCGATCCGCCACCGGACGCTGCCGGTGCTGAAGGCGCTTTCACCGTCGGGACCGCCGACGCCGTGGTGAGCGTCGGCGGCCCCGACGTCGAGGCGCTGCGCCGTTGTTCCCTCGAGGGGCGGCACGTGCCGCCGTACTGGTCGGGGCGGCTGGCCGCCGACGCCGTCGAGCTCGACGGGGCGCGGCTCACCTGGCAGCTGCCCGGTGTCGAGCGCGGGGACTACGCCGAGCTGTGGGCGTCCGTCGCCTGGAGCGATGCGGACGGGGACCCGGGCCGCGCCGTCGAGATCGATCCGGCCCGGGTGCTGCGCGAGCTGACCCGGTGACACCCGGTCCGGATCCGGTGCCCCGGCCCGGTCGTTGCCGATCCGGATCGCGGTGGCGCCCGCGGTCGGCGTCACCGGGGCCGAAGTGGTGTACGGGGTGCTGTTCCCCGCGTCGCTGAGCGGATCACCGGACGTGTCACATCTTCGGGGCGCGGTACGTCAAGGTGGTGACGCACGCGAAAGGACCGCCCCGTGAACGACGATGCAGTGCCATCCGGGGCTTCGCCCCGAGCCGGGGGCTTCGCCACCCGGACCCCCGCGAAGACGGATTTGGCTCGGAGCTTCGAGACCCACCGCGACCACCTGCGGGCCGTCGCCTACCGGATGCTGGGCTCGCTGAGCGAAGCCGATGACGCCGTCCAGGAGTCGTGGCTGCGGTTGAGCCGGAGCGACAGCGCCGCCGTCGAGAACCTGGGCGGCTGGCTGACCACGGTCGTCGGCCGCGTCTGCCTCGACATGCTGCGTTCGCGCAAGGCGCGGCGCGAGGAGCCGTGGGACGCGCTGGTGCCGGACCCGATCGTCAGCCGCGACGACGCCGGCCCCGAGCACGAGGTGCTGATGGCGGACTCGGTCGGGCTGGCGCTGCTGGTCGTGCTGGACACGCTCACCCCGGGCGAGCGGCTGGCGTTCGTGCTGCGGGACATGTTCGCGATGCCGTTCGAGGAGATCGCCCCGATCGTCGGCCGGTCCGAAGCGGCGACCCGGCAGCTCGCCAGCCGCGCCCGCCGCCGGGTGCAGGGCGCGCCGGTGGCGCCGGACCCGGACCTGGCCCGCCAGCGCGAAGTGGTCGACGCCTTCCTGACCGCGGCCCGCGGCGGCGACTTCGACGCGCTGGTCTCGGTCCTGGACCCGGAGGTCGTCCTGCGCGCCGACCGCGGCGCGGCCCACGGCGGTTCGGACGAGGTCCGCGGCGCGGCGGCGGTGGCCAACCAGGCCCTGACGTTCTCCCGCCTCGGCACAGGCGGCGGCGTGGTCCGCCGGGCTTTGGTCAACGGCGCGGCGGGCGTGGTGGCAACCCGCGACGGACGGCCGTTCTCGGTGCTCGGCTTCACGGTGGCCGGCGGGCGGATCGTGGAGATCGACATCCTGGCGGACCCCGAGCGGCTGGAGCGCTTGGATCTGGCGGTGCTGGACTGACGGTGGTGTGTTGAATGAGTCGTTCAGGTCTTCGGAGGTCCTGAACGACTCATTCGAGACCCTTGGGCGAGCGGGTGCGGTCGGGTGCCGATGGGGGCCGCCTCTTGCTGAGATGCCGATGGCCGCCGGGGCACAGGGCCGCTGGGGCACCGCCGCCGCCCGCGCTGCCGCTGCGCCGCCCGCACTGCTGCTGTCTGTCGCGCAGCCGCTGCACCACTGCCGCCGCCCGCGCTGCTGCGGCGCCGCGCGGCGCCGCCACCGCTGCCCGCGCTGGTGTCGCGCCGCCGCTGCTGCCGCGCCGCCCGCGCCGCCGCTGCCGCACCGTTGCGCAGCTGCCGCGCAGCGGCGGCTGCCCGCGCGCAGCCGCCGCCGCCGCTGCCGCCCGCGCCGCTGCCGCCCGCGCCGCTGCCGCCCGCGCAGCTGCTGCTGCCGCCACCGCTGCCCGCACCGCTGCCGCGCAGCCGCACCGCTGCCGCGCAGCCGCGCCGCCGCTGGGCCGCCGCCGCTGCAGCTGCGCTGCCGCTGCGCCGCCGGCGTGCCGCTGCGCTGCCCGCGCCGCTGCTGCGCAGCCGCACCGCTGCGCTCGCGCTGCTGCCGCGGCGGCGCCGCGCCGCCACCGCCACATCCGCGCTGCCGCCGCGCGCTGCCGCTGCGGCCGCACCGCTGCCGCGCCACCGCCGCTGCCGCGCCGCTGCCCGCGCGCCGCTGCCGCGCCGCTGCCCGCGCGCCGCTGCCGCGCCGCTGCCCGCGCGCCGCTGCCGCGCCGCTGCCCGCGCGCCGCTGCCGCGCTGCTGCGCCGCCGCGCGCTGCCGCGCCGCCGCGCGCTGCTGCTGCGCCACCGCCGCCGCGCTCTGCCCGCGCCCCGGTCACAGGTCCGTGACCACCGCGCCGTTCTCGTCGGTCACCAGCGCCACCCCGGCTGCGCCGTCGAAGTGGAGGTAGCGGTGCCTGCCGTTCGCGTGGCGGCGGACCGCGCCCGCCACCACCGCCACCAGCTCGCCGTCCTCGATGGCGTACAGCTCGTCCGGGGTCAGGACTTCGTGGATGCGTGTGCCGTCCGTGACCAGGGTTCGGACGCGGCGGCCCGTGTGGTCGTAGCCGTACAGGGCGTTGACGCCGTCGTCGCCGTGGACGCCTCGGAGGTGGTCGAACGCGTCGCGGATTTCCGTGCCGCACAACGGTTGCGGGTCCGGGGCCGGGCCGAGTTCGCGGGTCCAGGCGGCGCCCGGGCCGCTCACCGCGTGGCTGGTGCCGGTCCACACCTCGCTCACGCCGTTCGCGTAGTGGACCGCCGTGCGGTGGCCGCGCAGGTCGTAGTGCACCGCGTCGACGAAGCCGGGCACGCTCACCAGCCTGCCGACCTCGTCGTACTGGTGGTGGACCGTCAGCCGGCCGTCGCCGGCGTCCGGGTAGACCACCTTCGCCGGGCGGCCGTCGGCGCGGCGCGTCACGTCGAGGCGGTACTCGACGGCGACGTGCGCGGGCCGCCAGCGCTTCTCGGCCGGGTTGCCGAGTGCGTCGTAGCCGAACAGCGTCACGCCCGACTCGTCGGCCACGCGCACCAGCCGCCCGCAGCTGTGCGGGCCGGCGCCGAGCGGGACCGGGAGCCCGCCGTCGTGGTGGGTGAACGTGATGAGCGGGGTGCCGTGCGGGTCGTCGACCAGCACCGCCGCCGGCCGGCCGGCGGCGTCGTGGACGCGGAACACCGTGTGGCCGTCCGGTGTCCGCGTTTCCACCGGGTTGCCCGCCGCGTCCCGTACCAGCACGACGCCGTCGTCGCTCCGCAGTTCCCGCCCGAGCAGGTCGCGAAGGCCACCTTCAAGTTCCTCGCGGGGGCCTTCACGACCGGCGAGCGGGCGGCCGAGCGCGTCGTAGCGGAACTGCTCCGGCGGGGGCGGGCGGTCGCCGTCGCGGAAGGACCGGCTCGTCCGGCGCAGGAACCCGCGCGCGCAGTACTCGTGGCGCTCGTCGACGACGTCGCCGAGCAGTTCGGCGTGCCGCCGCTCCAGCAGCCGGCCGGCGCCGTCGCGCACCTCGGTCGTCAGCAGCACCTCCGCCTCGCCGGACACCGCGCGCTGCTCGGTCGTGACCCGCGCCGGGCCGCGGAGGTCGTAGCGGTACCGGATGGTCGGCAGCTCCGCCGAATCACCCGGCCGGACGACGGTTTCGGGGCGCCCCAACGGGTCGTGGGTCACCGTGGTCACCGCGCCCGCCGGGTCGACGAGCTCGCGCACCCGCGCGGTCCGGACGTCGTGGCGCGTGATCGTCACGTTCCCGAGCGGATCCGTGGCCACCTCGGGGAAGCAGCGGTCAGCCGAATACCGCACTTCGCCGGTGTGCCCGAGCGGGTCGGTCGTGGCGGTGCGCAGCCCGGTGACGGTGTCGAGCCGCCCGTGGAACGTCGTGATCCACCAGCCGTCCTCGCCCGGACGGCGGTGGTAGCCGTGGTGGCGCAGGTCCGGCGGCACCGGGCCGTAGACGTCGGCGACGAGCGCGTCGGTGAGCACCAGCTCCTCCCGCGCGGTGCACAGCCCGTGCGCGCCGGCCCGGCCGTCGGGGTTCTCGTCGTAGCGGAACAGCCGGTCGGACAGCACCTTCCCGCTAGCGTCCACGGTGCGGACCCGCGCGGGCAGCGCCGCGAAGCGGCCGTCGGGGTCGGTCGCGTACGTCGTGCGGGTGTCGCGCACGACGGGCCCCCGGCCGGCCCGTTCGACCGTTTCGACCACCCGGGCCGGGTTCCCGGCGGCGTCGAGGTCGGTCTCGGTCGTGGTGACCGAAACCGGGTCCGGCCGCCGCTCGAACTCGCTCACGACCGAACGCGTCCACTGTGGACGGCGCAGGTGCACCACCCGGCGGTACGGCCGGTCCTGCTCGGGGGAGCCGTCGAGGCCGTAGGTCTCTTCCTTGGCCAGCCGGCCGTCGTCGCCGAACCAGCGCACGGTCCGCAGCGTGGGCGCGTGCTCGTCGCCGAGCTCGTCCTGGACGACCCGGCCGAACACCGGCAGCCGGCTGTCGTGGTAGTCGAACTCGGTCACGCCCACGTGACCGGTGGCCGTTTCGCGGCGGGAAACGCGCCGGACCACCGGGATCGTTTCCACCGTCGTGTACTCGATTTCGGTGCGCAGCCCGATGCCGTTGTCGATCTCGCTGAGCCGGCCGGTGCGGGGAAGGTCCTCGAACGAGAAGTACGGCACGGTGTCGTCGGCGTCGAGCAGCGAAACGCCGCCGCCGGAGCGGGCCTTCGCGGCGAGCTGGACCCGGTGCGGCACCGGGGTTTCCACCTGGGCGTAGGCCAGCCGCAGCACCGGGGCGGCGGCTTCGGCGCCCCGCGCGTCGAACCCGGTCAGCGCCACCGACGTCAGCAGCGAAGCGCCGGTGACGTCGTCGGGGTCGTAGCCGAGGGTCCACCGCCGGACGAGCGGCCGCGGGTCGGTGGGCACCCGCAGGTCGATCCGCGCGCAGCGCAGCGCCGTCGTGACGAGGGTGCCGCCGCGGCCCCAGCGCAGCACGTCCGGCCGCGGCTCGTAGGCGAAGTCCACTTCGTACGGTCCGTAGCCGACGCGGGCGAGGTAGGCCTGGCCGCTGTGGTGGGCCCAGCCGAACGTCGCCGTCGTGCCCAGCGCGTCCTCGGTCCGGTCGAGGTACCAGCCGTCGCCGCCGGCCGGGCCGAGGAAGTGCCGGGTGCCCGACCGGGTGGTCAGCACGAAGCCGTCGCCCTGGCGGGTGAGCCGGCCCGCCGTCCCGGACCGCGCGTGGCCGTCGGTCTTGCGCACGTGCGGCAGCGGCAGCGCGAACCCGCCGCCGAACGGGCCGTTGGGCGCGCCGGTCGTGTAGCGCAGCGCCAGCGCCGGGGCGCTGCCGCCGGGACCGGGCGGCAGGTCGAGCGGCACCGCGAACCGCCCGCCGCCGGTGGCCGGGTCCGGGGTGAACGTCCCGCCCCCACCCCGGACCGGTGCCGGCGCGGTCGCCTCCCGCGTGCTCGACCGGAGCACAACCATGGTGATCTCCCCGCATGGATCCGTGACTTCCGGAGGGCCAAGTGGGTGAGCCGGGCGCGCCAGATACGTCGTCACCCGTTTGCCATCGTCGTTACCCATTCGAGATCTCCGTGTCGTATCCCAGTGGCGGCCCACGGGTCTTTCCCGGGTGCCATCAGTGATCAATGGCGGAGGGTGGACCCGATGGTCGTCAAGTTCGTCCGGGACGAGGGCGCGGAAGTTGCGGCGGAGGACGCGAGCACGCTGAACGAGCTCCCGACCCCGCCGAGGCAGTTGCTCGACCGGCACGGCGCACGCGTGCTGGACCCGGCGACCGCGGTCGTCGCCGCCGGGCAGCCGGTGCCGCGCACGACGGTGTACCGGCCCGGCACGTTCCTCCTGCCCAACCGGTACCTGCGCGACCCGGAGGCGCTGGCCGCGATCAACCGCGTGCTCGCGCGCATCGGCATCTACGCGACCCCGGCCGACGGCGGCGGTGACGACCAGGGGTACGGCCGCGTCCGGGAGCTCGCCGACGTGCCCGTCCGCGCGCTGCTGCGGGTCCGCGAGGACTCCGACCCGGTCGTCGTCGACTGCTGGAAGGCGCTGCAGCTGCTGCGGGCCGCGGCTTCGGGCGAGAAGCCCGAAATCGACCCCGAAATCGTCAAGGAGATGTCCGTCGAGCACCTGCTCTTCACGTCGCCGGTGTTCGGCGGGGTGCCGTGGGAGACCAGTGGCCTCGGCGGCACGCCCTGGGAGACCAGCGGGTTCGGCGCGGGCAGCTCGTACGGGCGCACCCACGGCGCGAACCGGATCCCGGTGACGCTGGCCGCCGAACCGCCGTACCGCAGCCGCAAGCCCGCGCACCGGCGGCCGGTGATCGCCGTGCTCGACACCGGCATCGGCCCGCACCCGTGGTTCGGGCTGGCCGACCGCTCCGGCCCGCCGTCCCCCGGCTCCGGGCTCGCCGTCGCACCCGACATCCAGGCCGCGATCCTGCAGGCCGAGGTCGACTCCGGGAGCACCCTGCCGACCCAGCTGCTCGCCGACCACTGGGACGCGCCGACGACCGGCCAGCCGCTGATCGGCGACATCGACACCGACACCGGGCACGGCCTGTTCATCGCCGGCATCATCCGGCAGGCCTGCCCCGAAGCCGACACGCTCGCGATCCGCGTCGTGCACAGCGACGGCGTCGCGTACGAGGGCGACGTGCTGCTCGCGCTGCACCTGCTCGCCGACCGCGTCCGGAACGCGCAGGCGGACAACCGGCCCGAGGACCTGGTCGACATCGTCTCGATCTCGATGGGCTACTACGTCGAGGACCCGGCGGACGTCGCGTTCACCGGCCAGTTCGGCTCGGTCATCGCCGAGCTGCTCGGGCTCGGCGTGCTGGTCGTCGCGGCCGCGGGCAACGACGCCACGACCCGCCGCTTCTACCCGGCCGCCTTCGCCGACCAGCCGCTCGGGCCCGGCTGCGGCCCGCAGGTGATCAGCGTCGGCGCGCTCAACCCCGACGTCACCACCAGCAAGGCGCTGTTCTCGAACGAAGGCCCGTGGGTGCGCTGCTGGGCGACCGGCGCCGGCGTCGTCAGCACCTACCCGACCGACGTCCGCGGCACCGCGGCTGCCGACCACCAGGTGCCCGAGCTCGGCCGCAACTCCTTCGACCCCGACGACTACAGCGCCGGCTTCGCGGTCTGGGACGGCACGTCGTTCGCCGCGCCGCTCGCCGCCGCCGAGATCGGCAAGGCCCTGCTGCACCACGCCGGGGACCTGGCCACGGTCGACCGCGAAACGGTCGTCAAGCGGGCCTGGTCCGCGCTGGGTTCGCTGTGAACGTGGCCAAAACGGACCACAGCCGGGTGGCGGCACTGTTCGACGCCGCGCGGGAGGGCGACCGCGCGGCGCTGGACGAACTGGTTTCCCTGCTCACGCCCCTGCTCTGGCAGGTGGCGCGCGATCAGGGGTTGGACGCCGACCAGGCGGGTGACGTCGTGCAGACGACGTGGCTGCGCCTGCTCGGCTCGTTCACGGAGATCCGCTCGCCGGTCGCGCTGACCGGCTGGCTGATCACCGTGACCAAACGGGAGGCCTGGCGGACTGGGGAAAAGCGCCAGGTCGAACGGCCGCTTCCGGAGCTGCCGGAGCGGCTGACCGAAGCGGCACCGGCACCCGAGGAGGGGGTGCTGCGTGAAGACCAGCGCGTGCGGCTTTGGCGCGCGGTCGACAACCTGCCCGAACGCTGCCGCAGCCTGCTGCGGATCGTGGCGTTCGTGCACCGGCCGGACTACGCCGAAGTCGGCGCCCGGCTGGGAATGCCGAGGGGGAGTATCGGCCCGACCAGGGGACGTTGCCTCGCGCGCCTGCGCGAGCAGCTACTCGCCAACGGCGAAGGAGATTGGCTGTGACCACCGTCGAACCACCAGGCGCGAACGAGCCGTTGGACGAGCTCGACTTCCGGCTCCTCGCCGGCGTGCGCGAGCTGTGGGAAGACGCCGACCCGATGCCCGCCACGCTGGTGGAGCAGATCCGCTTCGCCATCGCGCTGGAGGACGTCGACCTGGAAGTGATGCGCATCCGCGAGCAGGAGGGCTTCGCCGTCACGCGAAGCGCCGCCGAGCAGGGGCGGCTCATCACTTTCGACAGCGAGAGCCTGACGATCATGGTGAACGTGAGTCCCGAAGCGGCGGGCACGATCCGCTTGGACGGGTGGCTGACCCCGCCCGCCGAGCACCCGATCGAGGTCCGCACGGCGAACGGCCCCTTGACGACCACGTCGGACGCCGAGGGGCGCTTCGCGGTCAACGGGGTGCCGCACGGGATGGTGCAGGTGCTGGTGCGCACGCTCGGCAGGTCGAGGACGGTGAGCACGCCGGCCATCGAACTCTGAGCCCCGCCCGCCCCGCCCGCCCGTCCGCCCGCCCGCCGGACGTCATGAACGGGTCGTTCACCGCGTCTGGCGTCATGAACGACTCGTTCATGACGTCAGGGCGGGGGGTCGGCCGGTGTCGTCGAGGAGCCTGGCGTCGCTCGGTCCGACCTGCCCCGTCCCGCGCCCCGCCCGCCGGAGGTCATGAACGGGTCGTTCACCGCGCCGGACGTCATGAACGACTCGTTCATGTCATCCGCGGCCCGGATACCGCGCTGTGACGTGAAAATCTGCCCTCCCGGCGAGAACTCCCGGATCGCCCGGGGCCGGAGGTACGATCCGGGGCGTCCTTCTCGGCCGAGGGGGACCGCCCCGGCCGGAAGGGCAGCCCGTGGTCGCGTCGCCGAAGGCGGAAGACCGGGTGCGCGACCTGCATCGGCGTGCGGTCGCGGCGACCAACAACGGCCAGCCCGTGGTCGGTGGGCGCCTGATCCGTTCCGCCGCACGGCTTCTGGGGCTGCCCGCGACCGCGCCGCCGCCCGGGTGGCCGGCCTGGCCCGACCTCGCCACGCGCGTGCTCGGCACGTACGCGGCCGTCGAAACCGCGCTGGGCAACAGCGCGCGCGGCCTCGCCCTGCTCGACGAGGCCGACGTCCTCGTCTCCGACGCCGGGCGCGGGATCCTGCGGCAGCAACGCGGTCTGGTGTTCATCCTCATCGGACGGATGGACGAGGCCCTCACCTGCTTCGACGAGGCGATCCCGCTGCTGCGGCAGGCCGGCGAGTTCGTCGTGCTCGCGCGGACCCTCCTCAACCGCGCGATGCTGCACCAGTACGCCGGCCGCGTGCGGCTCGCGCTCGCCGACCTCGACCAGTGCGAGCAGATCGGCGCCGGCCAGCCCGAAGAAGAAGGCCTGGCCAGGATCTTCGCGAAGGCCGCGCACGGCCGCGGGCAGGCGCGGGTGCTGACCGGCGACATCCCGGGCGCGCTGCGCGACTTCGACGCGGCGAGCGGGTTCTACGCCGAGCAGAGCGTCGGGATGCTGCCCGTGCTGGCCGTCGACAAGGCGCGGGCGCTGCTCGCCGCCGGGCTGCCGCAGGAGGCCGCCGCCGAACTGGACGCCGCGCTCGAGCAGTTCCCGCGGCTGCGGATGAACCAGGAGCACGCCGAAGCCGAGCTCACGCGCGCGTTGGCCGCGCTCGCGAGCGGCGACCCGGCGACCGCGCGCAGCTGGGCCGGGCGCGCGGAACGGCGGTTTCGCCGCCGGGGCAACGAAACCTGGGCCGCGGTCGCGCAGCTGACCGTGCTGCGCGCGGACTTCGCGGCCGGACGGCGGATCGCCCGCGTCGCCGCGGAAGCGACCGCGCTGGCCGGCCGGCTCACCGGGCTGGGCCTGCGCAACGACGCCGAAATCGCGGCGCTGCTGGCCGCGCGGGCGCGGATCGCGCTCGGCGACCTCGACGGCGCCCGCGCCGGCATCGCACCCCGCGACCGCCGGACCGCGCCGCTGGAGAACCGCCTCGTCCGGCGGCTCGCGCTGGCCGAGCTCGGCGCCGCGACCGGCCACCGGCGCGTGACGTTCGCGAACGCGCGGGCCGGGCTTGCCCAGCTGCAGCGGCACCGCAGCCGGTTCGGCAGCGTCGACCTGCAGACCGCGACGACGTCGCTGGGCAAGGAACTCGCCGACGCCGGTCTCGCCGCCGCGCTCGCCCAGCGGTCGCCGGGGGTGGTGTTCCGGTGGCTCGACCGTTCGCGCGCGCAGGCGTTCCGGTTCCGGCCGGTGCGCCCGCCCGCGCACCCCGAGACCGTCGACGCCGTCGCCGAGCTGCGGTACCTCTCGATGCAGATCCGCGCGGGCGAGCTGTCCGGGAAGCCGGACGCGCAGGCCGTGAAGCGCTGCGCCGCGCTGGAACGCGAAATCCGCGCCAAGGGCTGGCAGGCCGAGGGCACCGACGTGGACCACCCCGAGGCGAAGCTGCGCGAGATCGGCGACGAGCTGGCCGCCACCGGCAGCGCGATGGTCTGCTTCCTCGCCGACCACGGTTCGCTGTGCGCGCAGGTGATCGCCGACCACCGGGTCGCGCTGGTCGAGCTCGGCCCGGCCTCGGCCGTCGCGGAGCCGGTCGCGCGGCTGCACAGCGACCTCGACGCGTTGTGCGGGCGCCAGCTCCCGCCGCAGCTGGACCGGGTCATCCGCCGGTCGGTGCGGACGCAGGTCACCGCGCTGGACGCGATCCTGCTGGCGCCGCTGGCCGCCCGGCTCGGCGACCTCGACGTCGTAGTCGTGCCGACCGGCGCGCTGTCGGCGATCCCGTGGGGGCTGCTGCCGACGGTGCGCGGCCGGCCGGTGACGGTGACGCCGTCGTCGTCGGCCTGGCTCGACGCGGGCCGCCGTCCGCGCCGTGCGGGTGGGGCGCCGCTGCTGGTCGCGGGCTCGGACCTGACCCACGCGGACACCGAGATCTCGTCGCTGGCGCCGCTGTACCCGGAGGCGGAGGTGCTGACCGGCCCGGACGCGACGGTCGCGGCGACGCTCAAGGCGTTCGACGGCTGCCGGCTCGCCCACTTCGCCGCGCACGGCCACCACGAGCAGGAGAACGTGCTGTTCTCCCGGCTCAACCTCGCCGACGGGCCGCTGATGGCCTACGACGTCCAGCAGCTCGCGACGGCGCCGGAGCAGGTGGTGCTGTCGTCGTGTGACGTCGGCCAGACCGTGGTCCGCGCGGGTGACGAGGTCCTCGGCTTCACGGCGGCGCTGCTCTACGGCGGCAGCCGCACGGTGGTCTCGAGCGTGGCGCGGGTCGACGACCGGACCGCGGGTGGGGTGATGCTGGCGTTCCACCGCGCACTGGCGGCCGGGACACCGCCGGCGCGGGCGCTGGCGGACGCGGCCACGGCCGAACCGCTGATGCCGTTCGTCTGCTTCGGTCGCAGCTGACTCCCTTTCCGACGTCTGGTGATCTTGAAGGTTGCTTTCGGGTGATCGATCGCATCGCGGCGCATCCCCGAGGGGCCGGTGGGCATCTTTCCCAGTGAGTCCAGTCGAGCACGGAACAAGGGAGGATGACCATGAAGCGAGCTGGTACCGCGCTGATCGTCGGGGGTCTGGCGGCCGGTGGGCTGCTCCTGGCCGGCGGGGCGGCGAACGCCATGCCGAGCGACCACCCCTGCGGCGCCTCGGACGTCCACGTGACCGTGGCCCCGGACCCGTCGAACGCGGCCGGGCACGAGGCTTACGTGCTCACCTATACGGCGGCGTCGCCGACCACGAACTGCAAGCTCGAGGGCGCGCCGACCGCGGTGGGCTTCCTCGCCGGCGGGCAGCGGCTGCCGATCGCGGTGACGACGGACGCCTCCGAGGCGGTCCCGGTGAACCTGCGCGACGGGCACCCGGCGGTGTCCCGGATCGTCCAGCGCTCGGCCGCGGCGCCTGCGGCCGCCGAGTTCGTCACGTTCGACCTGCCGACCGGGCCGTACGGCCAGCCGGTGAGCGTCGCGTGGCCGGCGGGGGCGCCGGTGAAGGGCGAGACCGTCCAGGTCACGCCGGTCGGCAACTGACGTCCGGGAGGGGATTTCCGATGAAGCGCATCTTGCTGGGGATCGGCGCGGCGGCGGGGGCCTTCGTGCTGGCGGCGTGCGGGACGTCCACGGCGGCCCCGGCGCCCGCGGCAGGCTCCGGTTCCGGGTCCGGCTCCGCGAACGGCGCGGCGGCGGCTCCGGCGGGCGGCGGGGTGGCCGCGGCGTCGACCGCGACGCCCCGGTGCACCACGGCCGACCTGGAGGTCCTGCTGGGCAAGCCGGCCGAGAAGAACGACGCGCCGGGCCAGTACGACATCCCGCTGACCTACCGGAACACGACGAACCACACGTGCGGCCTGTACGGCGTCCCGGGCGTCGACCTGGCCGGCCCGGACGACCCGGCGTTCGGCCCGGTGTACCACCTGACGCGCGTCGACAACGGCGTGAAGTACAACGAGGTCACCCCGGGGACGACGGCGTCGGCGACGATCACGGTGGTGAAGCCGGCGGACGGCGAGCCGACGTGGACGCCGTCGAGGCTGAACACGATTCCGCCCGGGTCGACGAAGGCGCTGACCGCGGACTGGCCGGCCGACCTTCCGGTCCTCCGCCAGGACGCGGCGACCCACCCGGGTTCGTACGTGAACGGCATCCTGGCCGACCCGGCCTGACGGCCGTCTCGTCACTCGATCGGGTGATGCCTGGAGCCGCGCGTCATTCCTGGCGTGCGGCTCCCTCTTCCTCACTGCGGCGGTAACCGGCCGGCACGCCCCCCGACTGGCCGGTTACCGCTGCGAGTCTCCTACTCACAGTGGAACCGCACCCTCGGAGACCCGGGACGACCGCGCGGCGGCTTACCTTCGGAAGCTGTGACGGTCGAACAGTGGGAGTCGGTGCGCGCAGCCCTGCCGGACGTCGGCGGCCGGTTCGCGGATCTGGTGGCGAGCGTGCCGGACGCGCACGCGAACTCGCTCGGCGAGTGGTCGATCGCCGAAACGGCGTCGCACGTCGGCATGATCGCCCTGATGTACACGGCGATGATCCGCGGCGACGGCGGCCCGCTCCCGTTGCCGGGCCTCGAAGACCCGATCGATTCGGCGAGCATCGACACGATCGGCCGGATGAACGAGCTCGCCCTGGAGCTCTACCCGGAACGCGACCCGGCCCGCCTGGCCGAGCGGCTGCGCGCGGACATCGCCGAGGTCCTGCTGGTCAGCGCGGACCTCGACCCGGAGAAGCCGGTCTGGTGGCTGGGTGGTTCGCGCGTCCCGGTGGCGGGCGTCCTCGCGCACCTGGTCAACGAGATGCTCCTGCACGGCCTCGACATCGCCCGCGCCCTCCGGCGGCCGTGGCCGATCCCGGCGCGGTACGAGGCGATGTTCCTGGAACTGTTCCTGTTCGGCATGGTCCGCAACGACATGGGCAGCCTGCTCGACGACGCGACGCCGTCCGCGCGCCGCATCGCGGTCGAATTCCGGTCGGCGTACACGGAGCCGGGCGTACTGGCGCTGCAGCACGGGAAGCTGCGCTTCGAGGAACCGGACGGAACAGCGGACGTCCGCCTGCGCTTCGACCCGGCGGTGCTGGTCCCGATGATGTTCGGCCGGATTTCCCGGCCCAGAGCGGTCTTGACGGGCGGCGTCCGGATCGGCGGGCGGCGGCCGTGGCTGCTCCCGGCGTTCCTGCGGACGGTGCGGATGCCTTAGCGGAGCACGTCGAAGGTCAGGTGGGTGGCGTTCGGCGTCTCGGCCACCGCGGTGCGCTTCAGCCGGACGTGGTCGCCGGGTGGGCCCATGCGTCGTGCCGATTCGCACGTCTTCCGGCCGAGCACGAACCCACCGATGCCCTCGGACGGTCTCCCCGCGACTCGCCACCGGCGGCCGGCGTTCCTGCCGGCCGCGCGGCGACACCAGCGCCGGGCAGCGGGTGTTCCGAGGAGTGCGGGCCGGGCAGGCGCGGGCCACCCTGCCAGCGGATCAGGCGGAAGACCAGCCGTCGCCCCACTCGGCGTCGCGGGCCGCGCGGTACCTGGGGCCCTGCTTCTTCGAGACCGCGACACCCGGCTTCAAGCCGTCGCCGGTGCACAGGTCGAGGGCGACCCAGCCCTTGTGCTTCTTCGGGTGCCGGATGATCCGCGCGTCCGGGCGCTCCGGCGTGAACCGCGCCGCGACGACGTACGCGAACTTCTCGTCCTCGAAGCCGAGCGTCGCCGCCTTCAACCGCCGGTGGAGGCCCGACCGCGGGAGGCGCGCGGCGAAGTGGCACCAGTCCTTGCCGGGCTCGATCGGGCAGGCGGCGTCGTGCGGGCAGGGCGCGACGACGTGCAGCCCGAGGTCGATCAGCTCGGCGCGGGCGGCGCGGATCCGCTCGTAGCCCGCCGGGGTGCCCGGCTCGATCAGTGCGACCGCTTCCGCCTTCGCCGCCAGCCAGCGCACGACGTCCGGGCGGGTGGCTTCCGGGAGTTCGCCCAGCACGTAGGAGAGCGTGACGAGGTCCGCTTCCGGCGCCGAGGCGGCCGGGTCCACGAAGCCGCGTCGCCACTCCGCGTTCCGGACCGGCGCCTGGAGCGCGTTCGCGGCCAGCCGCTTCCCGAGCCCGATCGCGCCGGCGACCTGCTCCACGACGGCGCACTTCGCCAGCGACGGCCACACCGCGGCGGCCGCCCACACCGCCGCCCCGGTGCCCCCGCCGACGTCGACCTGCGTACGCGGCTCGAAGCCCGGAGCGCGCGAAGCGGCTTCGGCGAGCACAGCGTGTACGGCGGCGTAGGTGGCCGGCATCCGGTAGCCGGCGTACGCGGCGACGTCGACTTCGGAGGCCAGGATCGGCGAGGTCGCCGCGTCACCTTGGCGGTAGCGCGCGCTGAGCCGGTCGACGGACTGGCTCAGCCGGCCCACGGGGTGCCTGGCCAGCTCTTCGTCGAGCGCGGAGGAGAGGTCGTCGGGGAGTACCGCCACGACGGCAGGTTAGCCGGGCTCTCACCAGGGTTTGGCGTCGCGGTCGCGCGCCCAGCGCCAGGCGAGCGCCGGGCCCCGCCGGAGCAGCTGCCCGGCTCGCCGCAGCGGGCGCGGGCGCCGCGGCTCGTCTTCGGTGGCCCGCCAGATCTTCGCCGCGCGCGGGTACCGCCGCCGGACGTTGCCCAGGGACGTGTCCCACACCGGGAAGCCGGGCTTGGGCGGCCGGTCGCCCCCGGCCGGGAGCCGGACGATGTAGCGCCGCGGTTCTTTCCGATCCATGTCCCCGCCCCTCGGCGGGAACCGTCCCCGCGTCCGAATCATCCCCCGAGGCGACCCTGAGCTGCTAGTTTTCCGGCGCCAAAACTTTTTTGCCGGAGCTGTCGATCCGGGGCCGCGCCGTTCGACGCGTGGGCAAGACCGACCGAGAGGAGACCGCGATGCGGTTCATGGTGATCGTCAAGCAGAACGAAGAGTCCGAGGCGGGCAAGGGCCCGAGTGCGGAACTGCTCGCCGAAATGGGCAAGTTCAACGAGGAGATGGTCAAGGCCGGCATCCTGCTCGCCGGTGAGGGGCTCACGCCGAGCTCGCAGGGGGCGCGCGTGGTGTTCTCCGGCAGCGAGGACCCCAAGGTCGTCGACGGCCCGTTCGCCGAGACCAAGGAGCTCGTCGGCGGTTTCTGGATCCTGCAGTGCCGCGACCGCGAAGAATGCATCGAGTGGATCAAGCGGATGCCGAACCCCGACGGCCAGGCTGGCGAGGTCGAGATCCGGCGCGTCGCCGAGGCGTCCGACTTCGAGAACATGACGCCCGAGGTCGAGGAGCTGGAAGGGCGGCTGCGCGCGCAGAGCGCCCAGGAGGCGTGATGCGGTTCCTCGTGATGGTCAAGGCCACCGCCGAGTCCGAGGCGGCCGGGTACCAGCCCACGGCCGAGGAACTGACCGAAATGACGAAGTTCAACGCCCGGCTGCTGGACGAAGGCCGGATCGAGCTGGCCGAGGGGCTCACCTCCAGCGCCGAGGGCGTCCGCGTCCTCTTCGCGGGGGACGCCGAGCCGAAGGTCATCGACGGGCCGTTCGCGGAGACGAAGGAGCTGATCGCCGGGTTCTGGGTGCTGAACGGCGAGTCGCTCGAGGACGTCGTCGCGCTGATGAAGCAGGCGCCGAACCCGAACCCCGAGGTGAAGAGCGGCGTGATGGAGATCCGCCCGATCGCCGAGTAGTGGGTTGCACCGCGGCCGATCACCCTGTCTGATGGCCGGGTGACGGTTGCGGACACCCGGAGCACGGTCGAAGCGGTCTGGCGCATCGAGTCGCCGCGGCTCATCGCGGGGCTGGCCCGGATGGCCCGTGGCGACGTCGGTCTCGCCGAAGAGCTGGCGCAGGACGCGCTGGTCGCGGCGCTGGAGCAGTGGCCGGAGTCCGGCGTGCCGCGCAACCCCGGCGCGTGGCTGATGACCATCGCCAAGCGCCGCGCGGTCGACCAGTTCCGCCGCAACGAGCGGTATGCGGAGAAGCTCGAAGAGGTCGGCCGCGGCCAGCAGCTCGGCGAGGGCGTGCTGCCGGACTTCGACGCGGCCCTCGACGACCACATCGAGGACGACGTTCTCCGGCTGCTGTTCGTCGCCTGCCACCCGGTGCTGAACACGCAGGCCAGGGTCGCGCTGACGTTGCGCATGCTCGGCGGCCTGACGACCGACGAGATCGCGCGCGCGTTCCTGGTCCGCGAATCGACGATCGCCCAGCGGATCGTCCGCGCGAAGAAGGCGCTGGCGGCGGCGAAGGTCCCGTTCGAGGTCCCGGAGGGCGACGAGCGGGTCGCCCGCCTGTCATCCGTGCTCGAGGTCCTCTACCTGGTGTTCAACGAGGGCTACTCGGCCACCCGCGGCGACGACTGGATGCGCCCGGCGCTGTGCGAGGAGGCGATGCGCCTCGGCCGCGTGCTCGCCGCGCTCATGCCGGGCGAGTCCGAGGTCCACGGCCTGGTCGCGCTGATGGAGTTGCAGGCGTCCCGCGCGAAGGCTCGCACCAAGCCCGACGGCGAGCCGGTGCTGCTGCTCGACCAGGACCGCTCCCGCTGGGACCGGTTCCTGATCCAGCACGGCCTGGCGGCGCTGGCCCTGTCGGAGCAGATCGCCGAAGGGGCGTACGGGCCGTACTCCGCGCAGGCGGCGATCGCGGCCTGCCACGCCCGCGCCCGGACCCCGGAGGCGACGGACTGGGCGCGGATCGCGGCGTTGTACGAAGGCCTCGGCAAGCTCCAGCCGTCGCCGGTGATCGAGCTGAACCGCGGGGTCGCGGTGGCGATGGCGCACGGGCCGGAAGCGGGACTGGCGGTGGTGGACGCGGTCGCGGCGGACGAGGCGCTGAAGGACTACCACCTGCTGCCGAGCGTCCGCGGCGACCTGCTGGAGAAGCTCGGCCGGCTGGAAGAGGCGGAGGGCGAGTTCCGCCGGGCGGCGGAGATGACCGAGAACGCCCGCGAGCGCGAGCTGCTCCTCAACCGCGCGAAGGCCGTCGGCGCTTAGCGGCGCTCGCCTCGCTGCTGCCGGGCTTCCGGGACGTACGCAGTGCGTTGGTCGCGGGCTACATGTGGTTCTGTGCCGGGTGGTTGCTGGTGGGGCGCTACCACCCGCCGGCCGCCGGATTGCTGGCCAAGCCTGCGCTGGACCTGCTGGAACTGTTCGGTACCGGCGGCAGGCTCGCCGCGATCAGCGTGCTGTGCCTGCTGATCGGGGAGATCACCGGCACGCTCGTTCAATCGGGATTCTTCAGGCTGAGCCTCACCTACCTCCGGCGGGCTGACGGTGGACGACCTCGACGAGCGGCCGCGCGGTCCGCTATCGGTCTTCCGGCCGGTGACCAGTCGCGTGGTAGCGCGGGTGCGCAGCCGGATCCGGTCGGACTACCGGCAGCTCCAGGAGAAGACCACTTCCGATAACACGCCGCGCGGTGAAGACCGCCACGAAGTCGATCGTCTCACCATCGATGCGCTGCGCGAAGTGCTGCATATGTCGCCACGGTTGATCACCGCGAAGCCCGAATTGCATCGAAGCAGTCGTATCGGGAGTGGTCGGCGTCGCTGACATCTACCTTTTCGGCCAGGCGCGCGCTTTGTTCCGGGAGGCGCACAGCATGATCGGGCACAGCGTCGCGGACGGCACGATCAGCTCCGCGGCGATGGGTGAACGGCTAGCGACCCCGCCACGACAGCGGCGACAACGTCAACGCCGCTTCCGCGATCTTCTTCGCCGTTGCCGTCTTCAGCCCCTTCGTCGCCGACGCGATCCACTCGTCCACCGGGCGCACGCCGATATCGCGGTACTCCAGGGCCTGCAGCAGCATCTCCAGCTTGTCCGCGTCCTTCGCGCACAACGCTTCCGCCGTCGCACGGCTCTCGTACTCGTCCACCGCCTCGCGCACCAGCTCGCGTGACTTCTTCGGCAGCGCGGCCGTCTGGTCGGCGGTGATCTCGCGCGGTTCCGGCTTGCGCAGGTACTCCACCGCCGTCAGCGGGAGGTCGCCCGTGCGCGTTTCCTGCGTGTCGTGCCACAGCGCGAGGAACGCCGCCCGCTCCGGGGACGCGCCTTCTTCCGCCGCGAGCAGCGCCGCCAGCTGGGCCGCGCGGAGGCTGTGCTCGCCGACCGACTCGGGGTCGCGCACCCCCGCGTGCCACCAGCCCGACCGCCGGATCCGTTTCAGGAGGCCGAGCTCGTACCCGAACGAGGCCAGCGCTTCAGAGGTCATGCCGCCCAGCCTAGGGCGACGGGATCATCGCCGTCAGGATCGTCGCCTGCAGGAGGGAGATCACGCCGACCACGGCCGTCAGCAGCAGGGACCAGAGGAACGTCTGCCGCAGCAGCGAGCCCTCCTTGCCGCTCTGGCCGATCGCCGTCGCGCCGATCGACAGGTTCTGCGGGGAGATCATCTTGCCCATCACGCCGCCGGACGTGTTGGTCGCGCCGGCCAGGATCGGGTTCAGGTTCAGCTGCTGCGCCGAGATCACCTGCATCGGGCCGAACAGGCTGTTCGTCGACGCGTCCGAGCCGGTCAGGAACACGCCCAGCCAGCCGATGTAGGCGGAGAACAGCGGGAAGACCGCGCCGGTCGTCGCCAGGGCCAGGCCCAGCGTCTGCGTCGCGCCCGAGTAGTTCATCACGAACGCGATGGCCAGGATCATGAAGATCGTCGCGAGCGCCCAGCGCATCTGGACCAGCGTCCGCCGGTACGTCTCGAGCAGCAGCTTCGGCCGCGCGCCCATCGCGAAGCCGGCGATGACCGCCGCGATCAGCGCCACCGTGCCGGGTGAGAACAGGAAGTCCACCGTGAACGTCGCCGCGTAGGGCGCGTTCTTCGCCGTGATCGGCGGGTGCTGGATGACGTGGTTGTGCAGGCCCGGCCAGGCGAAGATCCAGTCCGCCTTGTGCAGCAGCTTCGTCAGGTCCAGCCAGGTGGGCAGGTTCTTGAAGATCGTGCCGATCCGCGAGAGGAAGATCGCGAGGATCAGGATGATGTAGGGCATCCACGCGTGGAGCGCGCGCCGGTCGGCTTTCGCGGTGGCCGGGACAGCGCTTTCTTCACCCTCGAACCGCCACACCGCCGCGGGCTGCCAGAACCGCGTCAGCACCCAGAGGGCGGCCATCGCGGTGAGCGCGGCGAGGACGTCGACGAGGCTGGCGCTGATGTAGTTGGAAGCGACGAACTGCATGGCGGCGAACGCGAACCCGGCGGTCAGCACGGCCGGCCACACCTCGAGCATGCGCTTCCAGCCGGCCAGGACGACGACGAGGAACGCCGGGATGATCAGCGCCAGCACCGGAACCTGCCGCCCGACCATGGCCGAGAACAGCTCGGTGGCCTGGTCCTGCTTGAGGTGCATGATCGGCGCGGTCAGCCTGCCGAGCACGATCAGCGGGTTGCCGAGCCCGCCGAACGCGACCGGCGCGGTGTTCGCGAGCAACGCCAGCACGACGGCCTTCACCGGCGGAAACCCGAGCGCGGCCATCATCGCCGCGGTGATCGCGATCGGCGACCCACCGCCCGCGACGCCTTCGAGGAGCGCGCCGAAGGCGAACGCGATCAAAAGGGCCTGGAGCCGCCGGTCTTCGCTGAACCCGGCGAGCACGCGCTTGATCGAGTCGAACCGGCCGGTCGCCACCGTGACGTTGTGGAAGTACACGGCGTGGAACGCGATCCAGGCCACCGACCAGACCCCGAACAGCACACCCATCGCGGCGGAGTCGAACGCCAGCGCGGCCGGCATCCGGTACAGCAGAAGCGCGACGCCGAGCGCGGTGACCAGCGCGAGCGCGGCCGAGAGGTGCGCGGAGAAGCGGACGACGCCGAGCGCGACGAGCAGCACGACGATCGGCAGCGCGGCGAGCAGCGCGGACACCCACAGCCCACCCGCCGGCTGGTAGTCCTGGATCCAGGTCACGGTCGGCTCCTTCGCCGGGTGCGGGGACAGCGGGGTGGGGATCGGTGGCCGAGCGCCCGGGGGTTGGGGCGGGCGGCTGCGGTGCGGCCGAGCCGGGTTGCGTTGGGGCGGGCGGCCGCGGGTGGGGCCGGCCGTGGGCTGGTGGGGTTGGGGCCGCGGCCGTGGTGGTGCGGGCCATGCGGCTGTGGTTGGCCGAGCCGAGGAGTCGGGGTCAGGTGGCTGCGGCCGTGGAGGTGCGGGCCGGGCGGCTGTGGGTTGGCCGAGTCGCGGGGTTGGGGTCGGCTGGGGGTGAGGCGGTGTCGTGGGCCGGGTGGCTGCGGGTTGGCCGAGGAGTCGGGGTCAGGTGGCTGCGGCCGTGGAGTTGCGGACCGTGGAGTTGCGGGTTGGCCGAGTCGCGGGATTGGGGTCGGGTGGCTGCGGGTGAGGCGGTGTCGTGGGCCGGGCGGTTGCGGGTTGGCCGAGCCGTGGCGGGCCGCGCGGGTCGGGGGTGGGCCGCGAGACGTCGCCCACGCGCCGCGACCGCGAGCGGGTCAGGCGGGCCGGCTCCGGACGAAACCCAACCGCAGCGACAGTGCCGCAGCCGTGCCGGCCACCGATGCGCCCAGCTCGTCCAAGCGCCGCAGCACCCGCGGTGCCGGTCCCGCGATGCTGATCGCCGCGATCGGCCTGCCGGAGTGGTCGCGGACCGCCGCCGCCACGCACCCGACGTCCGGCTCGTTCTCCACCTCGTCGATCGCCCAGCCGCGCCGGCTCGTGCGGGCGAGCTCGTCCAGGAGCCGGTGGGGGTCGATGATCGTCTTCAGCGTCAGCGAATCCAGCTTCATCCGGCGGACGCGCTCGGCGCGGTCGACCTCCGGCAGCGCGGCGAGCCACGCCTTCCCGAGCGACGTCGCGTGCTGCGGGCGGCGCGTGCCGAGGCGGCAGGCGAGCGTCACCGCGCTGGCGCTGCGTTCGGTGGCGACGTAGACCATCGTGTCGTTGTCCGGCACGGCGAGGTACGTCGTTTCACCCGAGCGTTCCGCGAGCGACGCGAGGTAGCGCGGCGCGCACCGGTGCAGGTCGGTCGCCGCCATCGCGCGGGCGCCGAGCTCGACCAGCCGCGTGCCCAGCCGCACGCGGCCGGTGATCTGGTCGGCTTCGAGGTATTCGAGGTTCTTCAAGGTGCCGACGATCCGGTACGCGGCACTGCGGGAAAGCCCCAGTTGCCGCGCGATCGCATTGGTGGAAATCTCCTGGTGCCGGCCCACGTGCTCCAGCACCGCGAGTCCGCGTTCGAGAGTTCCGCTGTTCTCCAGCCCGCGCTCCGGTCCCACGTTGCCCTCCGTTGGACGTTCCCGGTTTCCGCTCAGCGGCAAGGCTTTCCGCTGGGTGGGTTTGGACGGTAACACCTCCGATGTATGTACGGAAGATCTTGAAACGCTTCAGGAGAAACGCGGTTACTTGTACACGCTAATTGGTACAACCTCCGATGGTTAAGTTTCCTACCTATGGCGGTTGCGGGCGTCTGAACAGGCCGGATCGACAACTTCGACAACGTTGTCGTTCAGGTCCGTGAATGCGCATTCACGAACCTGAACCGCGCGCCGGTCAGCGGGGAAAAGTCACGAACGCCCGGAAAGGTCGACGGCCGCCCGGACGTCGGCCATGGCCTGCCGTGCGGATTCGCCGAAGTCGCCGCCGGCGCTCCAGCGTTCGTGGGCGAGCTTCATCGCGAGCGCGCCCAGTTCCGCGGCGACGCACGCTGTCAGCTCCGGGACGCCACGCCGTTTCAGCGCGTCGGCCAGCGTCGCCGTGAGGGTCAGGCCCTTCAGGGCTTCGCGCTCCCGCAGTTCCGGGTTGGCGTCGATCACCGCCCGCCGGAGCGCGCCGAACTCGCGGCGCTCCGGCGTGAAGACCTCACGGCCGACCGCAGCCACGGCGTCCGTCACCACGTCGAGCGGGCTGGCGGTTTCCGGCGCCGCGGCGACCGCCCCGGCCAGCAGGCCGGCCAGCGTGCCGCCGCCGAAGAGCACTTCGCGCTTGTCCTGGAAGTGCCGGAAGAAGGTGCTCTTCGTCAATCCGGCGCGCTCGGCGATGTCGATCACCGTCGTGTCCTCGTAGCCGCGCTCGGCGAACAGTTCCAGCGCGGCTTTGCTCAGCCGCTCCGGGGCGTTCGGTTGCCAGCGGGCCATGGGACCACTTTACGGCACTTGGTCCCGTCATCGGTGTACGGTGATGGGACCAAGTCTCATCACTACCGCTGGAGGTCCCCGTGAGCCGAGCCGTCGTCTACGAAGAGTTCGGTGGCCCCGAAGTCCTGGAGCTGCGCGAGGTGCCGGAACCGCACGCCGGCCCGGGCGAAGTGCGCGTCCGCGTCACCGCGGCCGGGCTGAACCCGATGGACTGGGGCCTCGCCGCCCGGCCCGAAGCCGCGGCGCAGTTCGGCATCACGCTGCCGGCGGGCTTCGGGTACGACTTCGCCGGCGTGGTCGACGAGGTCGGGCCCGGCGCCACCGGGTTCGCCCTCGGCGACCGCGTCCACGGCGGCGCGCTCGGGCGGGCCGTCGCCGACTTCGTCGTCATCGAGGTGCCCGGTTCGCTCTTCCCGACGCCGGACGGGATCGGCGACGAAGTGGCGAGCACGCTCCCGGTGGCCGGCTCCTCGGCGGCCGCGGCGCTGGCGGCGATCGGGCTGCGGTCCGGCGACACCGTCCTGATCGGCGGAGCCGCCGGCGGCGTCGGCATCTTCGCCGTCCAGCTCGCGAAGCTCGCCGGTGCCCGGGTGATCGGGACGGCGTCGGAGAGCACGTTCGGCTTCCTGCGCGAACTCGGCGCCGAGCCGGTCACCTACGGCCCCGGGCTGGCGGACCGCGTCCGGGCGCTCGGCGTGACGGCGGCGACGGACCTGTTCGGCACCGAGACGGCCGAGGCCGCGCTGGCCATCGGCGTGCCGCCCGGGCGGATCTCCACGATCGCCGCCGGCCCCACCCCGCCCGGCGGCGTGCGGGCGACCGGAGGCGCCGACGCGGAACCGGGCGAGCTCGCGCGGATCACCACGGCGATCGTCGACGGGCAGCTCACCGTGCCGATCGCCGCGGTCTTCCCGGTCGAGAAGATCCGCGACGCCGTCGCCCTGCAGGCCGGCCGGCACGTGCACGGCAAGGTCGTCGTCACGCTCTGACGCGAGACGCGGGCCACGGACTCAGGAAACTCACAGCGCCCGCGGGGCACCATCCGCACCGATGACCGTCCGAAACCCCTTCCGCACCCGTGCGTCCGTGGCCGCCGGCCGGCTGACCGCCTGGCTGTCCCGCAGTTCGGGGCTCGGCCGCGGCGGCATGATCGGCGGCCGCGTCACGCTCGCCCTCGACCCGCGGGCACTGGGCCGGCTCGGGCGGGAGCGGACCGTCGTGGTGGTCACCGGCACGAACGGCAAGACGACGACGTCGCTCATGCTCACCCGCGCGCTCGAAGCGCTGGCCGAGGTCGCCGCCAACACGGACGGCTCGAACATGCCCGACGGCGTCCTCGCCGCGCTGGCCGCCCGCCCGGACGCGCCGTACGCGGTCCTCGAAGTCGACGAGGCCCACGTGCCGTGGGTGGCGGAGCAGCTCCAGCCCGCCGTGCTCGTGCTGCTGAACCTCAGCCGCGACCAGCTCGACCGCGTCGGCGAGGTCCGCGCCACCGAACGCGACCTGCGGGCGGCGCTGGCGGAGCTGCCGGGCACGGTGGTCGTCGCGAACTGCGACGACGTCCTCGTGACGTCCGCCGCGACGGCGGCCGCGCGGCCGGTGTGGGTGAGCACCGGGCGGCGCTGGACCGGCGACTCGACGGCGTGCCCGCGCTGCGACGGCCTGGTCGGGTTCCGCGGCAAGGACTGGAGCTGCGGCTGCGGGCTCGCTCGTCCGGAACCCGGCTGGACCCTCGACGGCGACCTCGTCCGCACGCCCGGCGGCCGCGAGGTCGACCTCGACCTGCGGCTGCCGGGGGACGCGAACCGGGCGAACGCGGCGCTCGCGCTGGCCGCGGCGCACCGGCTCGGCGTGCCGCCGCACACCGCGGCCGCCCGGCTGCGGACGATCACCGACATCGGCGGCCGCTACCGCACGATCCGCCGTTCGCGGCACTCCGTGCGGCTGATGCTGGCGAAGAACCCGGCCGGCTGGGTCGAAACGCTGCGCGTGCTGGACGAGGACACCCCGGTGATCGTCGCGGTGAACGCGCAGGAAGCGGACGGGCGCGACCTGTCCTGGCTGTGGGACGTGCACTTCGAGCGGCTGCGCGGGCGCCAGGTGGTGGTCACCGGCGAGCGCGGCGCCGACCTCGCCGTCCGGCTCTGCTACGCCGAAGTCGCGCACTGGATCGAGCCGGACCCGGTGGCCGCGATCGACGGCCTCCCGCCCGGCGCCGTCGAGCTGGTCGCCAACTACACGGCGTTCCGCGACCTGGTCGGGCGGCTGCCCGGTGGCTGAGTCGGTCGTCCACATCGGACTGTTGCTGCCGGAGGTGCTCGGCACCTACGGCGACACCGGCAACGCGCAGGTGCTCTGCCGCCGGCTGCGGTGGCGCGGGTTCGACGCCGAGGTCGTCCCGGTCGGGCTGGGCGAGCCGGTACCGTCCACTTTGGACCTGTATCTGCTCGGCGGCGGCGAGGACGGCGCCCAGGCGCTGGCCGCCGCGCACCTGCGCAGGCACTGGCGGACGCGCTCGAGCGGCGCGGTGGTCTTCGGCGTCTGCGCGGGCCTGCAGGTGCTCGGCACTCGCTTCCGCGGCCTCGACGGCGTCGAGCACGACGGCCTCGGCCTCCTCGACGTCACCACGGAACCGGGAGAGCGGCGCGCGGTGGCGGAGCTGGTGGCGTCGTCGTCGGGGCTGCTGCCCGAGCCGCTCACGGGCTTCGAGAACCACCTGGGCGTGAGCAAGCTCGGCGCGGACAGCGAGCCGCTCGGCACGGTGCTGCGCGGCACGGGCAACGGCGACGGGACCGAGGGCGCGGTGACGGACCGGGTGGTGGGGACGTACCTGCACGGCCCGGCCCTGGCCCGCAACCCGGCGCTGGCGGACCTGCTGCTGAGCTGGGTGGCGGGGCACCCGATGCCCCCGCTGGAGCTCCCGGAGGTCGACCGCCTGCGCACGGAACGCCTGACAGCCACCCGCCGACGCCGATGACCGCGGTGCCCCCCAGTCCCGCTCACGACCGTTGCCGGCCCGCGGTGGACGTGACCGCGGGGGAACCGCGGGTGGCCGCCCTTCGCGGTTACGCTGCGTTGGTGAAGCTGGGCAGGGTGATCGCCGCGACCGGGGTTCGGATGCGGACCACCGCGGTGGCGGTGCTCGCGCTCGCGCTGGCCATCGCGGCCGCCGGGGTGGTCGTCGTGCTGCTGCTGGAGGAGTCGCTCGACCGCAGCGTCACCGAGAGTGCGCGCAGCACCGGCCGCCAGGTCGCCATCCAGCTCGTCCGCGAAGGCGCGCGCGACCTCAGCGCGAGCGACGTCGCCAGCACCGGGGACACCGAAGCCGTCACCCAGGTCCTCGACGCGCGGGGCGTGCCGATCGCGAGCGACCCCGCCATCGTCGGGCACCCGCCGCTGACCGCCGCCCGGCCGGTCGTCGGGCGCGAGACCATCGAGACGCTGCCGCTCGGGCTCAACGGCGACAGCGACGACTACCGCGTCGTCTCGCAGGAGGTGAACGGGCCGGGCGGGCCGTTCACCGTCATCTCCGCGCGGTCGCTGGAGCCGGTGACCGAGGCGTCCACGCGCCTCACGCTGCTGCTCGGCCTGATCGCCGTGCCGCTGCTCGCGATCTCCGGCCTCGCCGTCTACCGCGCGGTCGGCTCGGCGCTGCGGCCGGTCGAGCGGATGCGCCGGACCGTCGCGGAGATCTCGACGCGCGACCTCGCCGCGCGCGTGCCGCTGCCGCCCGGCGGGGACGAGGTGCACCGGCTGGCCGTCACGCTCAACGAAATGCTCGGGCGGCTGGCGTCCGCCCAGGCCGCGCAACGCCGGTTCGTCGCCGACGCCAGTCACGAGCTGCGGTCGCCGCTGTCGACGATCAGCACCGCGCTCGACGTCTCCGGGCGGCACCCGGAGAGCACCGGCGACCTGGTGCCGGTGATCGCCCGCGAAACCGCGCGGCTGCGCGAGCTCGTCGACGACCTGCTCATGCTCGCCCGCACCGACGACGCCACCGACCGGCCGCAGCGCACCGAGGTCGACCTCGACGACATCGTCCGCGCCGAAGCCGAGCGGGTCCGCGGCGAAGGCGCGCTCGACGTCGAGGTCCGCGCCGGGCCGGCGAAGGTGCACGGCAGCGAGGCCCAGCTGCGCCGCGCGGTGCGGAACCTGGTCGACAACGCCCGTGGGCACGCGCGGTCGCGCATCCGCGTCAGCAGCGCGGTGCGCGGCGACCTCGCCGTCGTCGAGGTGAGCGACGACGGGCCCGGCGTCGGGGAAGCCGACCGGGAACGGATCTTCGAGCGGTTCGTCCGCCTCGACGCGTCGCGGCAGCGCGGGCACGGCGGCACCGGGCTGGGCCTGCCGATCGTGGCCGGCATCGCGGCCCGCCACGGCGGCCGGGCGCGCTACGCCGACCCCGGCGAACCGGGTGCGCGGTTCGTCATCGAGCTGCCGGTGATCGCCGTGCCGAAGGAGGAGTAGTGCGCCTGCTGATCGTGGAGGACGAGCGCGAGTTCGCGGAGACGCTGCGGCGCGGGCTGGTCGCCGAAGGCTTCACCACCGACGTCGCCCACACCGGCCGGGAGGGGCTCTGGCGGGCGACCGAGCAGGTGTACGACGTCGTCGTGCTGGACATCATGCTGCCCGAGCTGTCCGGCTACGAGGTGCTCAAACGCTTGCGGGCGGCGGAAAACTGGACGCCGGTGCTGATGCTCACGGCCAAGGACGGCGAGTACGACGAAGCCGACGCGTTCGACCTCGGCGCCGACGACTACCTGTCGAAGCCGTTTTCCTTCGTCGTGCTCATCGCGCGGCTGCGGGCGTTGCTGCGCCGCGGCGCGCCGGCCCGCCCGGCCGTGCTGGAGGCGGGCGACCTGCGGCTCGACCCGTCCGCGCGCACCGTCCACAGGGGACAGCAGCGGATCGAGCTGACCGCGCGGGAGTTCGGGCTGCTGGAGTTCCTGTTGCGGCGCCCGGGAACCGCGCTGACGAAGAACGAGATCCTCAACCACGTCTGGGACGCCCACTACGACGGCGACGAGAACGTCGTCGAGGTCTACATCGGCTACCTGCGGCGCAAGATCGACACGCCGTTCGGCACCCGCACCATCGAGACGGTCCGGGGCGTCGGGTACCGGCTCGTGGACGTTACTCGATCGTAACCTCGCGGGCCGATTCCGCGCATTGGTTCCGCTGGGCGTCCCGGCGCTGCGCCATTTGTCCTTGCGAGTTGCCGCATCCCGCCCATTCGTTCGCGCGAACCGGTGAAAAATACCGTCCCGCAACGCTTCTCGGGGGAGTTGTGCCCGTTGCTACGGTGGGCACCCGACCGCGACCCAGGAAAGCGATGAGTGAATCGCCATAGCCGTTCCTTGCGCCAAACAACAATATTTCGGAGTGTGCCGGGAAATCCGTTTCCCGGTTGCGCGCCGCTGATGCGCCGACGGCGGCTGGTCCGTGCTCGTGGACGTCGTCGAACTGGCCCGGATCCCGGATTCCACCAGCGTGATGGCCGCCTACCGGGTGGACATCGACGGGACGGGCTAGCTCGGCGCGTGCGAGCGGTTGCGGCGCTTCACCCGCGGCGCCACCGATTTGTGAAAGGAGAGGTGACACGATTGGCCGCTTCGTCCGATTCGCTGGCGGACGTTCTGGAACGCGTACTCGACAAGGGGGTGGTGATAGCCGGCGACATCGGGGTCAGTGTCGTCGACGTCGAATTGCCGACCCTGCGGATCCGGCTCTTCTTCGCGCCCAACGCCGCCCGCGCCGAACTCGGGAAAACCGGCACCGAGCCGTTGCCGCCCGAAAGGGAAGAACCGCGGTGAGCACCTCGAACTGGCTGTGCGCGTACGCGATCACGCGCAACCGCCCCGCGCTGGACATCGGGGGATCGCCACGGCTGATCGGCTACCGCGACCTCGGGGTCGTCGTCGCCGAGGCGGCCCCGGCGCGCTTCGACCGCATCGACACGCTCGACCCGGTCGACGGCGCGCTCGCCGAACTGGCCCGCGAGCACGACGCCGTGGTGCGCGCGGTGTTCCGCCACGAACCCGTGCTGCCGCTGCGGTTCGGCACCGTCCTGGACGGCGAGGCGGCCGCGGTCCGGCTCCTCGAAGCCGGCTACGAGCAGGCACGCACCTGCCTCGACGAGGTCGACGGGCACCGCGAGTGGGGTGTCCGCGTCCGGCACACCGAGCCCGCCGCGTCCAGCCGCCCGGACGCCACGGGCCTGACCGGGACGCAGTACCTGGTCCGGCGCCGCGAACGGCTCAAGGCGATCCAGCGGGGCCGCGAGGAGGTGCTGGCGGCCACCGGCCGGCTCGGGGAGGCGCTGCGCCGGCACGCCTCCGACAGCATCGGGCGCGCGCGGCCGCACGGGGTGCTGGCCAACACGGCCTACCTCGTGGAAACGGGCCGGGAAGCGGCGTTCCACGCGGAGTTCGAGTGGTTCGCCCGCGAGCTGCGCGCGGTGGGCGCGACGGTCGAGACGTCCGGGCCGTGGCCGCCGTACTCGTTCACCGACGTCGAGCTGGGGGCCGCGGGTGGCTGACGCGGAAGTCGTGCGCCTGAGCGCGGAATCGCCCGCCGAAGCCGTCGCCGACCTGCTCGACCGGGTCGTCCACCGCGGCGCGGTCGTCACCGGGGACGTGATCATCTCGCTCGCCGGTATCGACCTGATCCGCCTCGACCTGCGGCTGCTGCTGCTCGGGCTCGAGGAGGCGCCGGGATGAGCGAACCCGCCCGGCTGCCCGCCGACGCCGGGCGCGGGCTGGGGCACCTGGTCGTCACCGTGCTCGACATCCTCCGCGAAGTGCTCGAACGCCAAGCGCTCCGGCGCCTGGACAGCCTCACCCCCGCCCAGGTCAAGACCTCGGGCAGGCCCTGATCGACCTGGAGCTCCGGTTCGCGGAGATCCGGGCCCTCTTCGACGAAAGGACTTGAGTGACCAGACCGGGGCAGATCGGCGGCGGCCTCGCCGACACGCTGGACATCCTGCTGGACAGGGGACTCGTGATCGACGCGTCGGTGCGGGTGTCGGTGATCGGGATCGAGCTGCCGGCCATCGAGGCCCGGATCGTGATCGCCGGCGTCGACACCTGCATCCGCTACCTCGAAGCGATGCAGCGCCTGCAGGGCACACCCGTGCCCGGGCAGGTCTCGCGAGGACTCGGCCAGACGACCGGGCTGATCCCGCCCCCGCCGCCGACGCCGGCCGTCGCGGTGCCCGTCGACCCGGCCGTCCCCGTCGACCAGCCGTGACGCTGCAGCTCTACGGCGTCGTGCGCGCCGGGCACCCGCGGGCGCCGCGCACGGTGCGCTGGGACGACCTCGCCATGGTCGTCGGCGAACCCGAACCCGACCCGGCGGCGCACCTCGCGGTGGTGTCCGCGCTCGTCGAGGGCGGCCCGGTGCTGCCGGTCCGGTTCGGCACCATGGCCGAGGACGAAGAGGCCGTCCGCGCCGAGGTGCTCGCCCCGGCCGCCGACGAATACCGCGCCGACCTCGACCGGCTCGACGGCCTGGCCGAGGTGCACGTCTGCCTGCGGTTCACCGAACCCGGGTCGCCGTGGCGTTCGGCGCGCTCGGACGGGCTGCTGTCGGAGGTCGCCGAGCGGGCGCGCGACTCGGTGGCGCTGCCGGCGGGGGAGTCCGCCGACGAGCGGTGGGCGTTCCTCGTCGGGCTGGGCGACCTGCTGGTCGTGCGGGACACCGTCGCCGGGCTCGGGCCGGGCGGCGGTGTCCAGGCCGACTGGCTCGGGCCGCTGCCCGCGTACAGCTTCCTCGATCGGCGGACGTGCTCCCGCTGGAGCTGGTGATCGAGGGCGGAACAGCTGTTGAACACTCTTTTCGGTACTGGTCGTGACCGCCCGCCATCGGCGATCCTGACGCCGTGACCACCAGTGAGCTCGCCGCCATCGGCGGGCCCGGCTCCGGGCCGGGCCGGTTCAGCGCGCCGTCGGGCATCGCGGTCGACGCGCGCGGCCGGCTGTGGGTGGCCGACACCGGCAACGACCGCGTGCAGGCCTTCACCCGCACCGGTGCTCTCGTGCGCGTCATCGCCGGGCGGCTCAAGGCGCCGGAGGGGATCGCGGTCGACGCCGCGGGCAACGTCTACGTCGCCGACACCGGCAACCGCCGGGTCGTGCAGTACACGTGGTGGGGCGGGTTCGTGCGCGGGTTCGGCGACTTCGCCCGGCCCCGCGCGGTCGCGGTGGACCCGGCCGGGCGGCTGCTGGTCGACGACGGCGGGCGCGTCGCGCGGTTCGACACCCGGACCGGCGCGGCGCTGCCCGACGCCGCGGACTGGGTCAGCTCACCGCGCGACAGCGCCGGCGACGGCGCGGGCGGCGTCTGGGTCGTCGACACCGGCAACCACCGGATCGTCCACTTCGGAGCGCCGGCCTAGCTCTTCGAGATCGCGGCCGTCGCGCGGACCACGGCGGTGCAGCGGTTCTCGACGTAGGCGAGCCCGCCTTCCTCGGCGATGCGGCGCGCTTCGGCCGAGACGATGCCCTGCTGCAGCCACAGCGCCTTCGCGCCGATCTCGACGGCCTCCCGCGCGATGCCCGGTGCTTCGGGCGACGGGCGGAAGACGTCGACCAGGTCGACCGGCTCCGGGATGTCCTTCAGCGACCGGTAGACCTTTTCCCCGAGCAGCTCGGTCGCGCTCGGGTGCACCGGGATGATCCGGAAGCCGTGGGCCTGCAGGACCGCCGGGACGCCGTGGGCGGCCTTGGCCGGGTCGCGGCTCAGGCCGACGACGGCGATGGTCTTCGCGCCGGCGAGGATTTCCTCTGCTTTCATACCGGGAGAACGCGCGACGGGCGTCAAAGCTTCCAGAGCCGCAGGCCGCGCACGCGGTAGACCGGCCAGAGCACGTGCCACGGCTTCCGGTGGGCGAAGGTCGCGGCGCACGTCAGGATGTTGCGGGCGGACGTCGTCGCCACCTCGTGGCGGTCCGGCCAGGACTCGCCCTTGGCGCCGACGGCGATTCGGAACACCGTCAGCAGGCCGCGGCCCTGCAGGTCGTACTTCGCGCCGGTGTCCCCGGAGTCCGGCGCGAGTTCGGCGATCTCGGCCCCGAAGGCGCGGGCCGCCTGCGGCGCCACCTCCGCGGGTACGGCGCCGACGCTGCGCGTGATCGCCTTGCCGTGCAGCCGCCGCGCGTACCGGTACACCAGCGAGCGCTCCCACCACGGCAGCAGGCGGTGGTGCGCCAGCAGCGCGGCGCACTCGCCGTGCCCGATGGCGAAGATGCTGGTCAGCTCGTCGTAGCTGCCGTTCGTGGCCGGCTCGTTCAGGTGCAGCCGCACCTCGAACCGGGTGCGCGCGGTGAGCTCGTCGAGCTGCTCACGGCGGTCGAGCCGCGCCTTCGCGCGGGACAGGGACCAGTCGGACATCGGACCTCCAGCCGTCGCGCACAGGCTAAACGGCGCGCGACGCCGGGAACACGCTTTCAGCCGATCTTCTCGCCGTACATCTCGCCGAGCGGGTCGGAGATCAGCTCGACGCGCACACCGTCCGGATCGGACAGGTAGATGGAGGTTTCGCTCTCCAGCAGGTACTGCACGCCGGCCTCGTCGAGCTTGTCCTTGATCGCGCTCCACCGATCGGGCGTGACGGACAGGGCCAGGTGGTGCAGTCCACCGAGGACTTCCGCGTACGGGCCGAGGTCCAGGCCGGGCAGGTCGAAGAAGGCGACCGCGTTGCCGTTGCCGACGTCGAAGAAGAAGTGGCTCGAGCCGGGGTAGTCGCGGTTCTCGATCAGCTCGGTGAGCGGGAAGCCGAGGACGTCCTGGTAGAACTCGATGGTCCGCTCGACGTCGCTGGAGATCAGCGCGGTGTGGTGGATGCCGCGCCCGTTCGTCGCCGGGCGGTCGGCGGCCGGGCGCAGGTGGCGCTCGCGCAGCTCGTCGCGGACCTCGGCGAGCTTGGTGACCTCGGCCTGGGTCGGTGCCATGTCCCTCACGTCCCTTCCTGGTGGTGTCCCCGAAGCTACGCCTGATTTATCTCGCGCGCAAGAGGTTGTCTGGCGAGAGTTCCGCTGGGTGGAACACCGCGGCTTGTGCCGGAGGTGCGCGACGGGCAGAGTCCGGGGCGTGGACGTCAGCAAGGTGCAGGAGGCCGCCGCCGTATTGGCGCGGGCCTACGCGACGCGCGAACCGGTCGAGCCGCTGATCAAGCTGTTCCCGGAGGCGACCGTCGAGGACGCGTACCGGATCCAGCAGGAGCAGGTGCGGCACTGGACGTCGGGCGGCGACGCGGTCCGCGGGCACAAGGTCGGCCTCGCCTCGGCGGCGATGCAGCGGCAGATGGGCGTCGACCAGCCCGACTACGGGCACCTCACCGGGAGCATGTTCCACCTGGAGCACCAGCCGATCCCGACGTCGGCGTTCCTGCAGCCGCGCATCGAGCCGGAGATCGCGTTCGTGCTCGGCTCCGCGCTGCGCGGCCCCGGCGTGACGGTGGCGGACGCGGTGCGCGCGGTGGACTTCGTGCTGCCGTCGCTGGAGATCGTCGACTCCCGCATCCGCGACTGGAAGATCTCGCTCTTCGACACGATCGCCGACAACGCCTCCTCCGGCGGCGTGGTGCTGGGCAGCAGCCCGACGGCGCTGGGTGCCGCGGACCTGCGGCTGGCCGGCTGCGTCCTGTACCAGAACGGTTCGGTGGCGGCGACGGGCGCGGGCGGCGCGGTGCTCGGGTCGCCCTTGAACTCGCTGGTGTGGCTGGCGAACACGGTCGGCCCGCTCGGCGTCACGCTGGAGCCGGGGCACGTCGTGCTGCCGGGCTCGATGACCCGGGCCATCCCGGTGTCCCCGGGCGACACGATCGTCGCGACCATCGCCGGCCTCGGCAGCGTCACTGCGGTCTTCTCGGAGGAATCATGAACGTGCGCGAAGCGGCCGCGGCGCTACTGGGGACGGTCGCGGAGCGCTCGCCGCTCTCGGAGGAGTGGCCGGGCCTCGACGTCGACACGGCGTACGCGATCCAGGACGAGGCCCTGCGCCAGCGCCGCGCCCGCGGCGAAACGCTGATCGGCGTGAAGCTGGGCCTGACGTCGCGGGCGAAGCAGGAGCGGATGGGCATCGATTCGCCGCTGCTGGCTTGGCTCACCGATGCGATGGTGTTGCCCGCGGGGGTGCCGGTGCCTTCGCTGATCCACCCGCGTGCCGAGCCGGAGCTGGTCTTCGTGCTGGGTCGCCGGCTGGCCGGTCCCGGCGTGACGGCGGCGACGGCGTTGGCCGCGGTCGACCGCGTGTACGGCGGTGTCGAGGTGATCGACAGCCGGTATGCGGACTACCGCTTCACGCTCCCGGACGCGGTGGCGGACAACGGTTCTTCGGCGTACTTCAGCGTGGGCCCGGTGGGGGTTCCGCCTGCTTCGCTGGATCTGTCGTTGGAGGCGACCCTGCTGGAGGTCGACGGCCAGATCGTCGACACGGCCACGGGCGCGGCGGTCCAGGGCCACCCGGCGGAGGCCCTCGCGCTGGCCGCGAACTCGCTGGCGGCCCGGGGATTGGCGTTGGAGCCGGGGTGGCTGGTGCTGACCGGCGGGATGACGGACGCGGTCCCGCTTCGGCGGGGATCTCGCGTGGCGGCGCACTTCTCGCACCTGGGTTCGGTCACGCTGTCGGCTTGAGGTCACGGGCAGTGGGCTTCGCGTTCGAAGAGACCCTTGGTGCACGGTGAGGTGATGCCGTCCGCCGGGATGACGTAGTGATCCGACACGCCGATCCCGTCGAGGCCGGTGTACCCGATCAGCCCGGGAGCGGCCTCCGGGTCGACGATGACTCCGTGCCGTCCGTCGTAGCGGATTCCCAGGTCCAGGAAGACGTTGGCCAGCTTGGCCGCTTGGGTGCCGGTGGGGCCGAAGAAGTCGCGGTAGGCGAGGAAGCCGGAGGTCGACACCTGCTGGCCGGTCCGCAGTTCCGCCTTCGAGCTGACGCCCAAGGTGGGACCTTCGTAGGTCACGAGCCCGAAGTTTTCGACACACTTCCCGTCGCCGGCGTCGAGGTAGCCCGCCACCCGATCGTCGTCGAGCTGAACCGGCTGGAAGCGGTAGCTGACCTTGTAGGCGAAGTTCGGCGTGGAGTTGGCGACCTTGATCGTCAACGGGACGTAGAGGTCCCGCTGGGGGTGGACCTCGCAGCCGGTCGGGAGCGGCCCGGGTGCCTGACCGGCCGGGATCGGCGCGCCCAAGGTGAGTTCGACGTCCTCGGTGAAGCCGTCCCCTTTGCCGTCGCGCGCCTTGAACTTGTACGTCGCCGCGGCGCCGTACTCGGTCTTGGCCGGCGGTGCGGTGGGCGGTGCGGCGACGACGCTGCTGGTGGTGGGCGGGTTCTCGGGGGAATTCCGCGGCGTCTCCCCACATGCCGGCAAGCTCAGCACGGCCGAAAGCGCGGCGACCACCGCCAGGCGAGCACGCATGATGTTCCCTTCGACGAGGACCGTGTTCCGAGCGCCAGAGTCGGGACCTCACGCATGGTGGTTACGGCGGGCACCGGGCTGGAACGAAACCGTGACTGACCTGGGCTCGGTCACGCCGGCCGGTCGAGCGCGATTCGCTCGATGCCGCGGATGAGGCGGGGCCAGACGGCTCGCGGGAGGTCGTGGCCCATGCCCGGGACGATGTCGAGGGCGGCGCCGGGGATGGCGCGGGCCGTGGCTCGGCCGCCCGAGACGTGGACCAACGGGTCGCGGGCGCCGTGCACCACCAGGGCCGGGAGCTTCGTTCGGCGCAGCCCGGGGGCGCGGTCGCGGTCGGCCATGATCGCCGCCAGCTGGCGGAGGGCGCCGCCTGGGGGGAGACCGCGGTCGTACGTGCGCTCGGCTCGGTTGCGCATTCGGGCTTCGTCGAACGGGTAGGCCGGTGAGCCGATCAGGCGGAACGTGCGCATCAGCGTCTCGACGTAGCTTTCACGGTCCTTCGGGGGTGCGGTGAGCAGCATCGGCAGGGCGCGGGCGCTCGGCCGGCCGACGAACCGGCCGCCGGTGCTGGACATGATCGACGTCAGCGACAGCACCCGCGAAGGGTGGCGGATGGCCAGGGTCTGGGCGATCATCCCGCCCATCGAGGCGCCGACGACGTGGGCGGCCGGGATGCCCAGCTCCGTGAGCAGGCCCGCGGCGTCGTCGGCCATGTCGGCCAGCGTGTACGGGGACCGGCGAAGCAGGTACGCCTGCGCGAGGTCGGCCCGGCCGTGGAGGCGGGTCGAGCGTCCGGCGTCGCGGTTGTCGAAGCGGATCACGTGGAAGCCCCGGGCGGCCAGGGTTTCGCAGAACTCCTCGTCCCACCAGATCATCGGGGCGGCCAAGCCCATGATGAGCAGGAGGGGCCGGCCTGCCCGGTCGCCGAAGGATTCGTGGCAGAGCTCGATGCCGTTGACGCGGGCCAGCTGCTCGGTCATCGGGCCTCCGCCGTTTCGGTGCCGTTGCGGTACGCGCGGGCCTGGATCTCGTACAGCTCGTGGTAGACGCCGCCCGCGCGGATCAGGTCGGCGTGCGTGCCCTCCTCGATCAGTCTGCCCTTCTCCAGGACCAGGATGCGGTCCGCCGAGCGGATGTTGGCCAGGCGGTGGGTGACCAGGACCGTGGTGCGGCGGCCCCGGTGCGACGTGCTCGCGTGCTGGAGCCCGGCGAACACCCGGGCTTCGGCGCGGGCGTCGAGCGCCGCCGTCGGTTCGTCGGCGACCAGGACCGAGGCGTCGCGGTAGATGCCGCGGGCGATGCCCATGCGCTGCCACTGGCCGCCGGACAGGTCGTGGCCTTCGTCGAACTTCTTGGACAGCATCGTGTTCTCGCCCGCGGGCAGGGAGGCGATCACCTCGTCCGCGCCCGAGTAGTCCACTGCTTCGCGCCACGCGCGGCGATCGGGGTCCGCGCGGCCGAGGCGGCCGACCGTGATGTTGTTCGCCGCCGTCATCGGCCACTCCGCCGGTTCCTGGGCGATCACCGCGATGTTCGCGTGCACCGACGCCGGGTCGGCCCCGGCCAGGTCGACGTCGTCCCAGTGGACGGTGCCCTCGTCCGGCGGGTACAGCCCGGTGAGGAGCTTGCCCAGCGTGGTCTTGCCCGAGCCGTTCTCGCCGACCAGCGCGACCACCTCGCCGCGCCGGATGGTCAGCGAGATGTCCCGCAGGGCCGGGGTTTCGCGGCCCGGGTAGGTGAACGTGACGCCCGCCAGCCGGATCTCGCCCGGGTCGGCCGGCGCGGTCAGCGACGTCTCCGGTGGCCGCCGTTTCACCGATTCGACGAGCAGCTGGTTGTAGAACCCGATGTAGAACGAGTCCTCGTACAGCGAATTGACCGCGCGCATGGTGTTGGACAGCGCCGTCGACGCCGTGCGCATCGCCAGCACCGCCGTGCCGGCCAGCGCCAGCTCCATTCCGCCGGTGTAGAGCAGCCAGCCGAGGACCAGGTACGCCGCCGCCGTGCCCAGCCCGGCCGCCGCCCGGCCGGTGGTGCGCACCAGGTTGCTGCGGTGCGCCAGCCGGATCTCTTCGCGCGCGAGGCTGCGCGAGATGCGCCGGTACTCGCCGAGCAGCGGCTCCTGCAGCGTCAGCGCGTGCCGTTCGAGGGCCATCGTCCGCCAGGTGGCGACCTCCTCGACGACCGACTTGCGGATGTTGCGCCCGACCGTGTCGAGGAAGTGCCGGTAGTTCAGCTTCGCCACGCGCGCGGCGGCCCAGCCGTCGGCCGCCGCGGCGAGCAGGAGCACCGGCGCGAGCCACGGGTTCAGCAGCCCGGCCGTGAGCATCGCCGCCGCGAGCGAGATCACCGACGACGTCAGGTCGGCCAGCCGGCGCAGGCTCGTCTCGATGGCCCGGACGCCGAACCGCGCGCCTTGGCGCGCCAGCTCGCGGAAGTCCGCGTCCTCGAACGCGATCAGCCCGACGCGCACCACCGACGCCGTCACCGCGTCGTCCGCCGCCGCGGTGACGCGCGGCCGCAGCGCACCCTCGACGGCGGCGACCGCCGCGTCCAGCGCCGCGCGCGCCGCGTACGACCCCGTGACGACCGCGAGCGCGGGCAGCGACTGCAGCACCCGGTCCGGTGTCGGGCCCTGTTCGAGCAGCGCGGTGAAGACGTTCGCGGTGGCGAGCAGCCCGAACGCCGTGACGCAGCCCGAAACGACGTGCACGAACGCGGCCAGCAGCGTCAGCCTCGGCGAAGTCCGCCACGCCAGCCGCAGCACGACGGAGATCGCGGCCGGCAGCGCGCGCACGGCTTGGCCGAAACCCGCGTTGGCCACGCGCTCGTCGACGCGGGCCCACTCGGGCATCTTGACGTTCTCGACCCCGATCAGCGGGGGCGAGTCCGTCGGCTGCGGTTCGGTGTTTCCGGGCACGTGTTCATCTGTACTCCGGGGGTCCGACAATTCCGGGAGTCCGCTGCGTGCGAGCCCGGGTGCGGTCGGTGACCGGGGCTGGGCCGTTCGGGTGAAAGTAATCGTTTTCCCTGGGCCTTTGGCGCCATTGGGGGACACACTCGCTGCACAGCTCGAAAGTGCGCAACACCGAATAACTAATCGTTGTTGTGAAATAGCGCGCCGCGGGACCGTCCAGGGTCGACAGGTCCGCGGATGCGCTGGCACAGACCGGAAACGGGTGACGTCCTCGTGCCAGGGGGGAGGGGCGTCACCCGTTTCCGCCTACTCTTCGACGCGGCTGTAGTGCGCACGCAGGAATGGGCTGAAATCGCGGTCTTCGCCCATCTTGACGTCGATTTCGTGTGTCAAGGTGTCCCCGGCCGGGGTGAGCCGGTGGCGGGCCACCCCGCGGGCGGTCTTCTTCTCCAGGGTCAGCGTGGCGCCGGACCAGCTGCCGCGGGCGGGCGAGTCGGGTGGGAAGCCGTAGCTGTCGAAGCCGTACCAAAGCGTCTCACCGGTGCCCGGGTCGGCGGTGAAGACGTTGTGCCCGAGGAATTCGGATCCGTCGTCGCGGCGCTGGCGGTAGTGCTGGATCAGCGCGAACCCGTTGAGGGCCAGGCGGTATCCGCACTCGGCGTGCGCGGTCGAGGCGAGTGCCCACGGTGCCGCGGCGAGCTCTTCGGTGCCGGTCCAGTCGCCGACGAAGGCTTTCAGCGCGTCGTGGGCGGGGCCGAGGGTGGGCATGTCCATGGTCGTCTCCATTTCGACAGGTGCCTGTCGTTGTGCGAGACTAGCACGCATGCGGTCTCCCAGAGCTGAGACGTTCACGCGCGTGATCGACGCGGTTTTCGCGTGCAACGGCGGCTTCCTCGCGGCGGGCGACGCGCTCACCGAGCCGGTCGGCCTGACGGCGGCGCAGTGGCAGGTGCTCGGCTTCCTGGAGGACGGCCCGGCGACGGCCGCGGACGTCGCCCGGCGGCGGGGGCTGCGCCGGCAGAGCGTGCAGGAGACGGTGAACCGCCTGCTGCGCAACGGAATGCTCGACCGGCTGCCGAACCCGGCGGACGCGCGGGCGCCGCTGTTGTCGTTGACGCGCCGGGCGAAGGACGCGATGCGGGAGCTGGGGCGCGCGCAGGTCGAGTGGGCGGAGGGCCTGGCGGCGGAGGTGTCGCAGGAGGACCTGGAGACGACGCTGCGCACGTTGCGGCGCCTGCGGGAGCTGGCGGCCCAGCCGCGGTTGCTGTGACCGGAGGGATGGCGGGCCGCGGCTGGGGGGTGAGTTGGACCGGACGGCCGCCGAGGGGGAGCAGGTCAGTCCGGCTTGATGCCCAGCATCGTCAGGAACGTGCGGAAGCCGGTGGACATGTCGACCTCCGCCGGGTCCAGCAGCCACTGCAACTGCAGGCCGTCGAGGACGGCGATGGCGATCGGGGCCAGCTGTTCCGGCGTCGTGCCCGGCGGGAGCTCGTCGCGGTGGCGTTCCAGCATCTGCGTCATGCCTGCCCGGACGCGTGTGTAGCGGTCGTGGAAGTACTCGCGCGCCGGGTGGTCCTCGGTGACGCTGTCCGCCGACAGCACCGTGTACGTCTGGACGATGCCCGGGCGCGTGGCGTTGTAGTCGACCAGGTCGGCCAGCTGGTTGACCGTCATCGCCGACTCGTCGCCCGGCGGGGCGTGGCCGAAGTGGAGCAGATCCCACTCGTCGCGGGTCTCCAGCACGGCCGTGAGCAGGTCTTCCTTCGTCGGGAAGTAGTGCATCAGCCCCTGTTGGGTCAGGCCGACGCGCTCGGCGACCGCGGCCAGTGAGGTGCCGCGGTAGCCGCGTTCGGCGATCACCTCGAAGGCCGCTCGGACGATGCTCGCGCGGCGGTCGGCTCCCCTGGCCCGGGTCATGATCCCGAGCCTACGGGACGGGCTGTCACGGAACCATAACTTTCACTACTCACCGCCAGGTAGAGTGTGCTCATGAGCTTCGACGTCGACGCGCTGCTGGCCGAGCTCGACCTGGACGCCAAGGCGAGCCTGCTCTCCGGGCAGGATGTCTGGAGCCTGCCCGCCCTGCCGGACATCGGCCTGGACTCCCTCGTCCTCTCCGACGGTCCGGTCGGCGTCCGCGGGGTCCGCTGGAGCCAGGACGACCCCTCCGTGACGCTCCCCAGCCCGACCGCGCTCGCCGCGAGCTGGGACCCGCGGCTCGCCGTGCGCGCCGGCCGCCTGCTCGCGCAGGAAGCCCGCCGCAAGGGCGTGCACGTGCTGCTCGCCCCGACGGTCAACCTCCAGCGCTCACCGCTGGGCGGCCGCCACTTCGAGTGCTACTCGGAAGATCCCCTCCTCACCGGGATGATCGGCGCCGGCTACGTCACCGGCGTGCAGGACGGCGGAGTCGGCGTGACGGTCAAGCACTTCGTCGCCAACGACTTCGAGACCGAGCGCTTCACCGCCGACGTCCACGTCGCCGAACGCGCGCTGCGCGAGCTCTACCTCGCACCCTTCGAACTCATCGTGAAGCGCGCGAAGCCGTGGGGGATCATGGCCGCCTACAACAGCGTCAACGGCACCACGATGACCCAGCACGCCGAACTGCTCGACGGCGTGCTGCGCGGCGAATGGGGTTTCGACGGCTTCGTCGTTTCCGACTGGCTGGCCGCGCGCGACACCGTCGCCTCCGCCAACGGCGGCCTCGACGTCGCGATGCCCGGCCCCCGGACGGTTTTCGGCGCGCGGCTCGCGGAAGCCGTGCGCGGCGGCGAAGTCGACGAGAGCGTCGTCGACGACATGGTCCGCCGCGTGCTCCTGCTCGCCCACCGGACCGGCGCCCTCGGCGGGACCCCCGAGCCGCTCCGTTCCCCTGTGGACGGTGAAGCGATCGCGCGCGAGGTCGCGCACCGGTCTTTCGTGTTGCTCAGCAACGAAACCGGCGTGCTCCCCCTGCGTGAGCCGCGCAGCGTCGCGCTCATCGGCGCGCTGGCCGCGGACCCCAAGATCCTCGGCGGCGGCAGCGCCACCGTGTTCCCCGATCACGTCGTCTCCCCTCTGGACGGCATCCGCAAGGCCGTTCCCCCGGGCACCGACCTGGCGTTCGCCACCGGTGCCGATCCGCGAACGACGCTACCGCCGGCCACCGACAATTTCCGGCTCCGCGCCCTCGCCCAAGCCGCGGATGGCACCCGATTGGCTGAATTCCCGCTCAGGGAAGCCAAAATCGCGTGGATCGGTGAACTGCCGGATGGGCTCGACCTGAACACCCTCGCGTCGGTCGAGATCACCGGCACCTACCTGCCGGAGCGCAGCGGCACGCACACCTTCGCCGTCACCGGGCCCGGGGACCTCCGCCTCGCCGTCGCCGGCCAGACGCTCTTCGACGGCGTGAACCTGCCGCCCGGCGGGGACGTCTTCACCTCGATCATGCAGGTCAACGAGCAGCGCCGCGAGATCGACCTGACCGCGGGCGAACTCGTCGACGTCAGCCTGACGTACTGGATCCCGTCCGAGATGGCGGAGTTCGCCCGGGGCAGCTTCGCCTGGGTGACCTTCGCGCTCGGCCACCGCGGCCCGGTGCCCGACCCGGACGCCGCGCTCGAGGAAGCCGTTGCGCTGGCGGGGAAGTCGGACGTCGCGGTCGTCGTGGTCGGCACCACCGCCGAGGTCGAGAGCGAGGGCTTCGACCGGGCTTCCCTGTCCCTGCCGGGCCGCCAGGACGAGCTGGTCGCCCGGGTCGCCGAGGTCAACCCGAACACCGTGGTCGTCGTCAACGCCGGCGCCCCCGTCGAGCTGCCGTGGCGTGCCGACGTCGCCGCGGTGCTGCTCACCTGGTTCCCCGGCCAGGCCGGCGGCGACGCGCTCGCCGACGTCCTCTTCGGCATCGAGGAACCCGGCGGCCGCTTGCCGACGACGTGGCCGGCGAAGCTCGAAGACGCGCCGGTCACCGACGTGACCCCGCGGGAAGGCGTCCTCGAATACGGCGAAGGCGTCCACATCGGCTACAGCGCCTGGGCCCGCGGCGACGAACAGCCCGCCTACTGGTTCGGCCACGGCCAGGGCTACACGACCTGGGCGTACGAGGAGCTCGACGGCTACCCGGACGAAGAAGGCGGGGCCCGCGTCCGGGTCCGCGTGCGCAACACGGGGAAGCGGCGGGGCCGCGAGGTCGTCCAGCTCTACCTGGCCCCGACCGAGCGCGGCGACCGGCCGCACCGCTGGCTCGCGGGGTTCGCGAGCGTCGAGGCGGGGCCCGGCGAATCCGTCGAGACCGACGTGGTCATCCCGCCGAGGTCCGCCGAGGTCTGGCGGGACGGCTGGCAGCACATCGCGGGCGAGTACGTCCTGGAGGCGTCGCACTCCTACGCCGAACCGCGGCTGAGCACCCGGATCGTCCTCCAGAAAATCCGTTGATCACTTCCGAGGGGAACCCCTATGCTGCGCACAGCACCCTTGAGCAGCGAAAGGAGGTGGGTCCGGTGATCACGCAGACGATCATGCGCTCCCACCCCGGAACGAGGGTGCCGGGTCGGTAGACCGGGAGCGCAACCTCCTGGAAGGACCCTCATGACCGAACTGGTCGTGCGCCCGCTCGAAGCGGGCGAAGAAACACTCTTCACCTCCCTGCCCGACCGCGGCCTCGTCGGCCGCACGCTGCTCGGCAACGACTTCGTCGAGATGGCGAAGCAGGGCGAATACCGGCCCGAATGGACCTGGGTCGCGCTGCGCGACGACGTCGTCGTGGCGCGGGCCGCCTGGTGGGCCAAGCCCGGCGACGAGGAACCGATCGCGCTGGACTGGTTCGACTTCACCGACTTCGACGCGGGCGTCCACCTGCTCAAGACGGCGCCGCTGCGCGCGGAGTACGCGCTGACCACGCCGCCTTCGTGGCAGGACGACCCGGACGTCGCCCACGAGGTGACCGTGCGCGTCGAGGCGGCCGAGCGGGCGGGCTACCGCAAGCTCGTCGAGCGCTACCGGTTCTGCTGGACGCCGGAAAACGGCCTCCCCGAAAAAACCGGCCGGCTCGAGTTCCGGCCCGAGCCGGACGACGACGTCATCCTCGAGGTCTTCAAGCGCGTGCACGTCGGCAGCCTCGACGCGCACGTCCGGAAGACGGTCGAGGAGCACGGGCTCGACGCCGCGGCCCAGGAAGACCTCGACATCATGAAGTGGATGCCGGCCCCGCGGGACTGGTGGCGCGTGGCGTACACGCCCGAAGGCGAGCTCGTCGGGCTCAGCCTGCCGACCCGCAACGTCTACGACCCGGTGATCGGCTACATCGCCGTCGTGCCCGAGCACCGCGGAAACGGCTACGCGTACGACCTGCTGGTCGAGGCCACGCACGAGCTCGTCGGGCACGGTGCCGACCGGATCGTCGCGGGCACCGACGTCGGCAACGTCCCGATGGCCAAGGCCTTCGCGAAGGCCGGCTACCCGGTGACGCAGCACCGCATCGACCTGGCCTGAGGCGGAGCTTTCATAGGGAAAGTGCCGTCTCGGCACTTTCCCTGTGAAAGTGGCGGCGGTACGCTCGCTAGAGCGATCTATCAAATCGGCTACAGGGGGCCCGGGATGGACGTTCTGCAGGAAAAGGGACTGACGCCGCTTCGCGTGATCCTCGGCTTTTCGCTGGTCAGCACGACAATCCACTACGCGCACAACGCCATCCGCGTCGCGGACTACCCGCAACTGCCGGGTGTTCCGACGATGGTCGCGGGGATCGTCGTCGCCTTCGCTTGGGTGTTGTTCACGGTGTTCGGCTGGCTCGGCTACCGCGCGTACCGGGAGGGGCGGTACCCGCGGGCGCTGGCGTTCCTGCTGGTCTATTCGCTGGCCGGGATGATCACGCTGGGCCACTTCCTGACGGGCGTACCGCAGATCCCCGCGTTCTACTTCGCGACGATCTTCACGGATGCCGCAGCGGGGCTCGCGTTGTGGGTCTTCTTGACGTGGGCCTGGGCGACGCTCAACCGGGTGATCTCGCGAGATCAAGTTTCTACACAACATTGACGTTCGTCGGAACTATGTAGACACTCGGACGAGTGACCACCACCACACCGGTTGCTTTCGACCGCCGTCCGGACGAGTACCGCCACTGGCGCCTCCACCTCGACGGGGAGGTGGCCTGGCTGGAGCTGGACGTCGACGAACAGGGCGGGCTCGTCCCGGGGTACGAGCTCAAGCTCAACTCCTACGACCTCGGCGTCGACATCGAGCTGTACGACGCCACCCAGCGGCTCCGGTTCGAGCACCCCGAGGTTCGCGTGGTGGTGGTGACGAGCGCGAAGGACAAGGTCTTCTGCGCCGGCGCGAACATCCGGATGCTCGCCGCGTCCGAGCACCACTGGAAGGTGAACTTCTGCAAGTTCACCAACGAGACCCGCAACGGCATGGAGGACGCCACCGCGCACTCCGGCCAGACCTACGTGGCCGCGGTCAACGGCACCTGTGCCGGCGGTGGCTACGAAATCGCGCTGGCCTGCGAAAAGATCCTCCTGATCGACGACAACTCCTCGACCGTCGCGCTGCCGGAGGTGCCGCTGCTCGGCGTGCTGCCCGGCACCGGCGGGCTGACCCGCGTCGTCGACAAGCGACGGGTGCGCAAGGACCTCGCCGACGTCTTCGCCACGCGCCCGGACGGCGTCAAGGGCAAGACCGCGGTCGACTGGCGGCTGGTCGACGAACTCGTGCCGCGCCAAGGGTTCCGCGAAGCCGTGGAGAAGCGGGCCCGGGAAATCGCGCGTGAATCCGACCGGACCGGCGAAGGCGGCATCGAGCTGACCCCGCTGGAACATCGCTATGTCGATGTAGAGGTGGCCGAAGACCAGGTCACGATCACCGTCAAGGGCCCCGAAAACGACCCCGGCGACCTGCACGAAGAGGGCGCGAACGGCTGGTTCCTCGCCATGACCCGCGAGCTGGACGACGCCATCCTGCGGCTGCGCACCAACGAGGTCGAAGCCGGCACGTGGATCCTCAAGACCGTCGGCGACCCGGAGAAGGTGCTCGCGCACGAACGGGCCGTCCTCGGCGCGAAGGACTGGCTGGGCAACGAGATCACGCACTACTTCAAGCGCACCCTCAAACGCCTCGACGTCACCAGCCGCACGCTGATCGCGCTGATCGAGCCCGGCAGCTGCTTCGCCGGCTCCCTGCTGGAACTCGCGCTCGCCGCCGACCGCCAGTACCTCCTCGACGGCCCGCCGATCGACGACGAAGACTCCGACGAACGCGCCACGATCAGGCTCAGCGAAGCCAACTTCGGCCCGTTCCCGATGGGCAACGGCCTGACCCGCCTGCAGACGCGCTTCTACGGCGACGAAGACCACCTCGCCTGGCTCGCGCGCGAGAAGGACCACGTGCTGAGCGCGGCCGAAGCCGTCGAACTCGGCCTGGTCACTGACGCCCCGGACGACCTCGACTGGGAGGACGAGATCCGGATCGCGCTCGAAGGCCGGGCGTCGCTGTCCCCGGACGCCCTCACCGGGATGGAGGCCAACCACCGGTTCGTCGGTCCCGAGACCATCGAGACCAAGATCTTCGGCCGGCTGGCGGCTTGGCAGAACTGGATTTTCACCCGGCCGAACGCATCCGGGCCCGAAGGCGCGCTGCGCCGATACGGTACGGGGCAGAAGGCCGTCTTCGACAGGAAGCGGGTCTAGCGCAGATGCCCGAGAAGATCGACTACGACGCCAAGATCCCCAACAACGTCAACCTCTCCGAGGACCGGCGGCTGCAGCGCGCGCTGGAGGGCTGGCAGCCGAAGTTCATGCACTGGTGGGGCGAGATGGGCCCGACGCTGGAGACCCAGGGCGTCTACCTGCGCACCGCCGTCAGCGTCGGCCGCGAGGGCTGGGCGCACTTCGACCACGTCAACGTGCCTGACTACCGCTGGGGCATCTTCCTCGCCGAGCGCGACCCGGACCGGCGGATCGCGTTCGGGGAGCACCAGGGCGAGCCGGTCTGGCAGCAGGTGCCCGGCGAGTACCGCGCCGACCTGCAGCGGCTGATCGTCATCCAGGGCGACACCGAACCGGCGTCGGTCGAACAGCAGAAGCTCCTCGGGCTCACCGCGCCGAGCCTCTACGACCTGCGCAACCTCTTCCAGGTCAACGTCGAAGAGGGCAGGCACCTGTGGGCGATGGTCTACCTGCTGCACGCCTACTTCGGCCGCGAAGGCCGGGACGAGGCCGAAGGGCTGCTGCTGCGCAACTCCGGCAGCCCGGACGCGCCCCGCATCCTCGGTGCGTTCAACGAGGAAACCGCCGACTGGCTGGCGTTCTACATGTTCACGTACTTCACCGACCGCGACGGGAAGTACCAGCTCGGCACGCTCAAGGAGTCCTCCTTCGACCCGCTCTCGCGCACCTGCGAGTTCATGCTGAAGGAAGAGGCGCACCACATGATGGTCGGCACCACCGGCGTCGACCGCGTGGTGATCCGCAGCGCCGAGCTGATCCGCGAGCACGACACGCTCGACATCGGCCCGCACGGCGGCATCCCGCTGGACCTGATCCAGAAGTACATCAACTTCCACTACACCGTTTCGCTCGACCTCTTCGGCAGCGAGACCTCGACGAACGCGGCGAACTACTACACCGCCGGGCTCAAGGGCCGCTGGCAGGAGACCCGCCGCAAGGACGACCACAAGCTCACCGACGACGCCCGCAGGCTGGAGAAACCGGCAAGCGACGGCACCTGGACGTCGGAGGAGCTGCAGGCGATCCTGCTGCTCAACCTCGACCTGCGCAGCGAGTACGTCGCCGACTGCCAGACCGGCGTCAAGCGCTGGAACAAGATCCTCGCGGACGCCGGAATCGACTTCGCGTTCCGCCTGCCGCACCCTGGCTTCAACCGCGAAGTCGGCATAAACTCCGGCCACCACGTCACTCCCGACGGCACCATCGTCGACGAGGCGACCTGGGAAGCCGGCAAACGGAAGTGGCTGCCCACCACCGAGGACCTGACGTTCGTCCGCTCGCTGATGCACCCGGTGTACGAGCGGGGGAAGATCGCGAGCTGGGTCGCGCCGCCGCGGCAGGGCATCAACGGGAAGCCCTTCGACTACGAATACGTCCACCTCACGTAGGAGGCCTGGTGGCGACAGCGTTCAACGCCGCGGAGTACCTGCTCCACGCCGGGCACCCGGACGCGACCGCGGTGGTGTCCCCCCGCCGTTCGCTGACCTACGCCGAGCTGGCGGCGGAGTCCCGCCGGGTCGCCGCCGGGCTCGCCGGGCTCGGCGTGCGGCCCGAAGAGCGGGTCATGTTCTGCATGGTCGACGACGTCGAGCTGCTCACCGGCATCCTCGGCGCGATGCTGGCCGGCGCGGTCGCCGTGCCGGTGTCGACGATGGTCACCGGGCTCGAGCTGGGCAAGGTGCTGGCCGACTCACGGGCGCGCGTGCTCGGCGTGTCCGGCGAGTTCGCCGAGCAGGCCGCCACCGCGCTCGGCTTCGCCCCCGAGGTCACCGACGTGCTGCTCGACCGGTCCGACGCGGACGGGTTCGGCGTCCGGACGCACGAGTGGTCGTCGCTGGGCGGGACGTTCCGAAGTGGACGGACGTGGGAAGACTCGCCCGCGTTGTGGCTGTACACGTCGGGGACGACGGGGCAGCCGAAGGGCGCGATGCACCGGCACGCGAGCATCCGCGCGGTCTGCGAGACCTACGCGCGTTCGGTGCTGGCGACCACGCCGGCGGACCGGTTCCTGTCCGTGCCGAAGCTCTTCTTCGCCTACGGGCTGGGGAATTCCTGCTTCTTCCCGCTCGGCGCGGGCGGCGCGGTGTTGCTCGAGCCTTCACGGCCGACGCCCGCGTTGTTCGCCCGGCGCGCTCGCGAGGAGCAGCCGTCGCTCTTCTTCGCCGTGCCGACGTTCTACGCGGCCCTGCTCGCCAGCGACGTCCCGGACGACTCGTTCGCTTCGGTGCGGCACGCGGTTTCGGCCGGGGAACCGCTGCCCGCGTCGTTGTTCGAACGCTTCCGCGCGCGCTTCGGGCTGGAGATCCTCGACGGCATCGGGTCGACCGAGGCCCTGCACATCTTCCTGTCGAACCGGCCCGGCTCGGTGCGGCCGGGCAGCACCGGCGTCGCCGTACCCGGGTACTCCGTGCAGATCCGCGACGAAGCGGGCGCGGTGGTCGACGGGCACGGGCAGCCGGGCGAACTGTTCGTCGCCGGGCCGTCGACGGCGACCGGGTACTGGGCCCGCTACGACGCGACGAAGCTCGTCTTCCAGGGCGAATGGCTGAGGACCGGCGACAGCTACGTCCGCAACGAGGACGGCACGTACACCTGCCTCGGCCGGTTCGGGGACATGCTGAAGGCGGGCGGGATCTGGGTGTCACCGTCCGAAGTGGAGGAACGGCTGCGGCAGCACCCGGCGGTGGCGGAGGTCGCCGTCGTCGCCGCGCCGGACGCCGACGGGCTCGACAAGCCGGTCGCGTGCGTGGTGGCCGCGCCCGGCTTCGCGGTGGACCAGGCGGAGCTGATCGACTTCTGCCGCGAGGGGCTCGCGGCGTTCAAGCGGCCGCGCGGGGTGGTCGAGCTGGCCGAGCTGCCGAAGACGGCGACCGGCAAGATCCGCCGCAACGTGATCCGCGAGCAGGTCCGCGACGTGCTGCGGGTGGTGCCCAGTCCGTGATCGACGGGTACTTCGTGGTGGACGCGCACGTCCACACGCCGCGGCTGCCGACGCTGAAACCTGCCTGGCTGCAGTGGGCGCACGACTTCGCGGGCTCGTACCCGTGGCGGTCGGTGTACGACGCCGAAGGGACGGTGATCCCGGCGGCGATGGACGAATTGATGGACTCCGAAGGCGTCGACCGGGTGCTGCTGTTCTGCGAGTACAGCCCGCGCGCGACCGGGATCCAGCCGATCGAGGACAACCTGCCGCTGGTCGAGCACAACCCGGCCCGGTTCCGGCTGGTGGCCAACGTCAACCCGTACCTGCACCACCCCGCGGTGGCCGAGGTCGAGCGGCAGCTGGACCTGGGCGCGGTGGCGCTGAAGATCCACCCGGTGCACGGCGCGTTTTCGCCGGCGGACAAGGAGCTGTACCCGGTCTACCAGCGGTGTGCCGAGCGCGGGGTGCCGGTGATCTTCCACTCCGGGACGTCGAGCTTCCCGGGTTCCCGGGCCAGTTTCGGGAACCCGGAGCTGCTGTCCGATGTGGTCGAGGACTTCCCTTCGCTGCAGTTCGTCTTCGCCCACGGCGGCCGCGGGTGGTGGTACGACGTGGCCGCGTTCCTGGCGCTGGCCCGCGACAACGTCTGGCTCGACCTCGCCGGGCTGCCGCCGAAGAAGCTGACGGAGTACTACCAGCGCTTCGACTTCACCCGGCTGGCCGGGAAGTTCGTCTTCGGGACGGACTGGCCCGGCGTGCCGTCGGTGGCGAAGAACGTGCGCACGCTGATCGGGCTCGGTCTTCCGGAGGACGTGCTGACCGGGGTCCTGTCGGGCAACGCGGTCAAGTTGATGCCTTCGCTCGCCCAGGGTCGTGAGTGAGAAACAGTGTTCCAACCCTGTTTCCCACTCACGAGCTGGTGCAGGCAGAGCACGTTGCCTTCGAGGTCGGCGACTTCGAAGCTCAGCGCCGTGTTCTCGCTTTGCGCACCCGCCGGCATGGCGCGGAGGCCGATCGAGCCCGCGCCCGCCTCGAAGTACAGCGTTCCGTCTTCGCCCTTCCCCAGCTGCTTCAGGCCGAGGGAGTCCGCGTAGAAGTGGCCGGCGCGTTCGCTGTCCTTTTCAACGATCGGTGTTGAACGCGCGCAGTGTCCGCATCGCTTCCGCGAGTGCCGGGGCGTCGTCACCGAGTGGGGTCAGCACGATGCGCCGCAGGATGTCCGCCGCGGCCTCGCGGGCCTTGTTCGCCACTTCGAGGCCGTGCTCGGTCAGGGACGCGAAGGTGACGCGGCGGTCGTCCGGGCTCGGGATCCGGCAGATCAGGTCCGCCGCCACCAGGCGGTCGGCCACCTTCGTGAACCCGCCGCTGGACAGCGCGGCTTCGGTCGCCAGCTTCGTCATCGGCATCCGGTGCTCGGGCGAGCGGACCAGCCGCAGCAGGATGTCGAACGACGCCGGCGCGAGCCCGAACCGGTCGGCGATTTCGCCCATCAGCTTGTCTTGCGTGGCGAGGTAACCCTCGATGACCAGGCCCCACCAGGTGACGATCTCGTCGTCGTCGGTCGCTTCCACGGTCGCCACCTTACCTCGCCGGAATATATCTTGCGCGCGAGAGGTTGTCGGGATACCTTGAGCCGAGGAGGCAACCATGTCTATCAGGACGTCCGGCCTGCACCACGTGACCGCCATCGGCGGCGACCCGCAGCGCAACGCCGACTTCTACCTGCGCACCCTGGGCCTGCGGCTGGTCAAGACGACGGTCAACTTCGACGACCCGGGCACCTACCACCTCTACTACGGCGACAGCTCGGGCAAGCCCGGCTCGCTGATGACGTTCTTCCCGTGGCCCGACGCGCCGAGCGGCCGCCACGGCACCGGCCAGGCGACGACCACGTCGTTCTCCGTGCCCGAAGCCTCGATCGGCTGGTGGAAGCAGCACCTGGGCGCCCAGAACGTCGAGACCGGCGAGGTTCGCAACGCCGACGGCGAGGAGACGCTGACCTTCCGCGACCCCGACGGCCTGAAGCTCGCCCTGGTCGCGCACCCGCAGGGCGACCCGCGCGACCCGTGGGACACCGAGCTCGTCCCCGCCGAGCACGCCGTCCGCGGCCTGCACTCGGTGACGCTCTCGGTGAACCAGGAGGACGCCACCGCGGGCATGCTCACCGACGGCCTCGGGCTCAGCTTCGCCAGCCAGGAAAGCAATCGCCTGCGCTTCGCCGCCGGTGAAGGCGGGCCGGGCGCGCTGGTCGACGTCCTCGTGACGCCGGACACGCCGCGCGGGCTGGTCGCCGCCGGCACCGTCCACCACGTGGCCTGGCGCGCCCCCGACGAAGAAACCCAGAAGACCTGGCGCGAAGAGCTGGTGGAACAGGGCGTGCACGTGACGTCCATTTTGGACCGCCAGTACTTCCGCTCGATCTACTTCCGCGAACCGGGCGGGACGCTGCTGGAGGTCGCCACCGACGAGCCGGGCTTCGCGATCGACGAGCCGTTGCTGGAGCTCGGCCGCGCGCTCAAGCTGCCGCCGTGGCTGGAGCCGCGCCGCGAAGAGATCCAGCACATGCTGCCCAAGCTGAACCTCCCCGCCGAAAACAACCCGGAGCTGTGATGACGCTGCGGCACAAGTACGTCGAAGGCGCCCCGGACGCGCCGGTGCTGCTCCTGCTGCACGGGACCGGCGGCGACCCGGACGACCTGCTCGGCCTGGCGCGCGAGCTCAGCCCGCGCTCCGCCGTGCTGGCCCCGGCCGGCCCGGTGTCGGAGCACGGCGCCGCGCGCTGGTTCCGGCGGCTGGCCGAGGGCGTGTTCGACCACGAAGACGTCGTCAAGCGGGCGAACGAACTCGCCGACTTCGTGCTCGAAGCCGGGGCGGAGTACGGCTTCGGCGACCGGCGCATGGTCGCGGTCGGCTTTTCGAACGGGGCCAACATCGCGGCCGCGGTCGTCCTGCTGCGGCCGGAAGTCGTGCGGGAGGCCGCGTTGTTCGCGTCGATGTCGCCGGTCCCGGAACCGCCGGACCTCGACCTCAGCGGCTCGCGCGTCTTCCTGGCCAACGGCGAACGCGACCCGATGGCGCCGCTGGCGTCGACCGAGGAGCTGATCCGGCTGCTGCGCGAGCGCGGTGCCGACGTCGTCACCCACCGCCACGCCGGCGGCCACCAGATCACTGTGGACGGTGTCCGCGCGGCGGCCGGGTGGCTCGAGCTCTAGCGCTTTGTACGGAGTGTGTACCGGTCCGCCCTACGATCGGGCGATGACTAACGAGGCACTACAGCGTGCCGGCAAACTGCTGGACGCGGCCATCCTCGCCGACGGGCACAACGACCTGCCGTGGGAGCTGCGGCAGCACGGCGGCCCGAACCCGGTCGAGGCGGCCGCGTCGCTCGACCTGACCGTCCGGCAGCCGGCCCTGCACACCGACTTCCCGAAGCTCGCCGACGGGAAGCTCGGCATGCAGTTCTGGTCGGTCTACGTGCCGTGCGAGTTCGAAGGCCACAGTGCCGTGACCGCCGTCCTCGAGCAGATCGAGGTCGTGCACCAGCTCGCCGAGCGCTACCCCGACCGGCTCCGGCTGGTCGACACCGCGGACGAAGCCGAAGCCGCGTTCGCCGACGGCCGGATCGCGTCGCTGCTCGGCGCCGAGGGCGGGCACAGCATCGCCGAGTCGCTCGGCGTGCTGCGGATCCTGCGCCGGCTCGGCGTCCGCTACATGACGCTGACGCACAACTTCAACACCACCTGGGCCGACTCGGGCACCGACGAACCGGCTCACGGCGGCCTCACCGAGTTCGGCCGCGACGTCGTGCGCGAGATGAACAAGATCGGGATGATGGTCGACCTCTCCCACGTCGCGCCGTCGACGATGCGGGCGGCGATGGAGGTCAGCTCGGTCCCGGTGATCTTCAGCCACTCCTCGTGCACCGCGGTCAACGACCACCCGCGCAACATCCCCGACGACGTCCTGGCGAAGCTGCCCGGCAACGGCGGCGTCGCGATGGTCACCTTCGTGCCGGCGTTCATCTCGCCGAAGGTCGCCGCGTGGGACCAGGAGCTGAAGGCCGCGATGGAAGCCGCGGGCCGGGAGTACCGGAACCTGACCCAGCGCGGCGAGTTCGTGAAGGAGTGGGACGGCCCGGTCAAGCCGAAGGCCACCGTCGACGACGTCGTCGCGCACGTCGAGCACGCCCGCGAGGTGGCCGGCGTCGACCACATCGGCCTCGGCGGCGACTACGACGGCGTCGGCACGCTGCCCGAGGGGCTGGAGGACACCTCCAAGTACCCGGTGTTGTTCGCCGCGCTGCTCGAGCGTGGGTGGAGTGAGGAAGACTGCGTGAAGCTGGCCGGCAAGAACACCCTCCGCGTCCTCCGGGAGGTTGACGGCTTCGCCCGTTAGGGGGTTTGACACGGCGCTCCCCGCGTGCCGGGCGGACACTGGTCACATGACGCACGCGCGCGGGGACGCGGCCGACCGCCCCACCGGTCCCGCACACCACGACCTGCCCGGGAGCGAGGTGCCCGAAGGGGCCCTCGAGCCCGCCGAACTGCGCGCCGGTGACGTCCGGCCCGGCGCCGAGGAGGTCGCGCCGGTGCGCCCGGCGCCGTCGAGGCCCGCGAGCCCGAAGATCAAGCGCACCCGGGTCAGCGGCACCTGGGTCGCGGTGATCGCCGGCCTGGTCGTGCTGGTCGTCCTGCTGGTGTTCATCCTGCAGAACCTGGACTCGGTGACCGTGCACTTCTTCGGCGCCGAGGGCAGCCTGCCGCTGGCCATCGCGATGCTGTTCTCGGCCATCGGCGGCGCGGCGCTGGTCGCGCTGATCGGGGGCGCCCGGATCATGCAGCTGCGAAAGCAGGCCCGCCGCCGCTGACGCGCACTTTCACGTGAAAGTGCGGCCCCCAGGTGCGCACTTTCACGTGAAAGTGCGCGGTCAGGCGATGATCGATGTCATCGTCAGCATCTGGGCGCAAACGTTTTCGTCGCCGGTTGTGCGGACGCGGCCGGTGTCGGCGGGGGTGCGGGTGCAGAGCCGCCAGAACGTGTCCAGGTCCGTCGTCACCGTGGCCAGCGGGGTGCGGGACGGCGGTGCGCCGCGGTCGAGGACCCAGCCGTCGCGCTCGCGGCGGGCGTGCCACTTGTCGGCGCCGGTGACCGTGTAGCCGACCTGCTTGCCGACGCGGGCCTCGACGTCCCGCAGCGTGTGCGGCAGCGCGCGGACGAACGTGTCGGCGATCGGCTCGGCGTACTCGGCCTCCAGCGGCGTGTGTTCCAGCGCCTCGCGGATCTGCACGTGGTGGACCCAGAACTCCGAGTAGTCGCGGGCCGCGTCCAGCCAGCGCGGCGCCGGCTCGGCACCCGCCCAGCTCACCGGCTCACCGAGGACGTCGAGGTCGAGCTTCGCCCAGTGCTCGGTGGTCTGGCCCATGAACTCGTACATCATCGTGAGCAGGACGTCCGTCGAGAGCCGGCGGCAGGCGACGACCCATTCTTCGTTGATCCGGTCGATGAAGCGGGAGAAGGACTCACCCGCGCGGGGGCTTTCCGCGGTGTGCCCGTCGCGGCTCCGGGAGAGCCGGCCGACCTTGTCTCCCAGCAGGTGGGCGGCGATGTCCTTGACCGTCCAGCCGGCGCACGGGGTCGGGCGCTCCCAGTCTTCCTCGGTCAGCGCGCCGAGCAGCGTCATCAGCGCTTGCTCTTCCTTCGAGAAGTACGGGAGGACGTCGATCGGCGGGCCCCAGCGCGTCGGACTCATGGCGCACATCATGCCGGTGGTCACACCACCATCGGCCTACCCGCAGGTAGCATCACCGCGTAAGCAGAGGGGAGTGGGCTCGTGAACGCAGAGCGACCGAACGGCCGGGGCACCGGCGACGAGGTGGCCGACCTGGCCCGCCGCGCCGGTCAGCTGGCCGGCTGGGCCGCGCGCACCGGGTTCGCGCTCGGCCGCAAGCTCCCCGGCGTCGAGACCGCCGAACGCGGGGTCCGGCAGGTGGAGCGGCAGCTGCTCACCGAGCTGCGCCGCCGGCTCGACGAGGTCGACGACCCGTACCACGCGGCGCTGACGGCGGCGTCGGCGATGAACCGCACCTCGGTGCCCGGGACGGTCGAGGCCACCGTGACGATCGTGCCCGCGCGCGACAACGCCGCCGAGCCGCTGCGCGCCGCGATGGCCGAGCTGCTCAACCACTCCATCGGCTTCGGCCGCGAGCGCGCCCGCGAGTACTTCTACGCGATCATCCTGCGCCAGCTGACCCCGGACGAGGCCCGCATCCTTTCCGCGTTGTCGGACGGCTCGCCGTTCCCCGCGGTCGACGTCGTCGAGCGCACCGGCATCGGCGGCACCGGCCGGGTCGCGCTGCGCAACGCGTCGACGGTCGGCAAGGCGGCCGGGGTGTCGCTGCCCGACCAGGTCCCCGGCTACGTGACGCGGCTGATCGGGCTGGGCCTGGTCGACCTCGACGAAGAGGTGCCGTCGCTGGAGACGCAGTACGAGATCCTGCTGACCGACGAGACCGTGCGCGACGCCGAGAAGCACGTCAAGCGCGCGAAGTTCGTCCGGCGGACGATCCACATCTCGCGCCTCGGCGCGCAGTTCTGGCAAGCCTGCGACCCGAGTCTCGGGTAGCGCATGGGGGCCTTCCTCAGCGGCATCGTCGCCGACTTCGCGCAGCACTGGCCCCTCTACGTCTCGATCCCGGTCGTCGCCGCGCTGATCGGCTACGGCACCAAGCTCGTCGCGATCCGGATGATGTTCCAGCCGGTGGAGTTCATCGGCGTCAAGCCGTTCCTCGGCTGGCAGGGCATCGTGCCCAAGCGCGCCGCGCGGATGGCGAGCATCGCCTGCGACACGATGACCGAGCAGCTGATCAAACCGGCCGAGGTCGTCGCGCGGCTGGACGCGTCCCGCATCGCCCAGGAGATCGAGAAACCGCTGCTCGCGGGCGTCGAGGACATCGTCCGCGAGGTGGCGGGGCACTACCAGCCGGGCCTGTGGGAGTCCCTGCCGGTGCGCGTGCAGCGCCTGGTGATCGAGCGCGTCCAGCACGAGTCGCCGCGGATGGTCGCGGCGGTGCTCGACCTGATCAAGTCCGATGTGGACAGTGTGTTCGACCTCAAGGGCATGGTGGTCACCAGCCTGGTCAAGGACAAGCGCCTGCTCAACCGCATCTTCCAGGAGGCGGGCGCGAAGGAGTTCAAGTTCATCGCGCGCTCGGGCCTGGTGTTCGGCGGCGCGATCGGCGTGATCCAGATGGTGGCGTGGGTGCTGTTCAAGTTCCCGCCGATCATGCCGATCTTCGGCTTGTTCACCGGCTGGTTCACGGACTGGCTGGCCCTGCGGATGATCTTCTACCCGATCGAGCCGCGCCGGTATTTCGGAGTCCAGTGGCAGGGCCTGTTCCTGAAGCGGCGGGCGGAAGTCGCGGAGGCGTACGGGTCGCTGATCGCGAAGGAGATCATCACCCCGCACAACGTCATCGAGGCCATCCTGCACGGCCCGCTGTCGGACCGGGTGCTGGCCCTGATCCAGCGCCAGCTCGACCGCGAACTCGGGAGCGTCGCGAAGCCGCTGCTGGTGTTCGCGGTGGGGAGCCGCAAGTACCAGGACGTGAAGCTGGCGATCGCTTCGCAGATCATGTCCCGGCTGCCGGAGACGATGCGCTACATCGAGGACTACGCGACGGACGCGATGGACATCCGCAACGTGCTGGTGTCGAAGATGAAGCAGCTGTCCCCGAAGGAGTTCGAGCGCCTCCTGCGCCCGGCCTTCGAGCAGGACGAGTGGATCCTGATCGCGACCGGCGCGGTGCTGGGCTTCGCGGTCGGTGAGGCGCAGGTGCTGGTGCTGGAGCACCTGGCCGCCTGATTCCACCCGAACGGCCGTACACCCGGACGTATCCCGGTGCTCACCTCGAGCCTCTACTCTGCGTCAGGACCACGACCGGGCGGGGGAGCCCATGACTGCCGAACCTTGGCCGCAGGAGATCCGGCTGGCGGTGACCATGGTCGGGGGCTCCAGCCTCGCGATCTGGATGGGCGGGGTCGCCACCGAGACCTCGCAGCTGCTCCGGGAATCGCGCGGGGACGCCGAACCCGGGCGGTACCGCAAGCTGCTCGACGTCCTGCGCGCGACCGTTTCGCTCGACGTCCTGACCGGGACCAGCGCCGGCGGGGTCAACGCCGCCTGCCTGGGCCTCGCGGAAGCTTTCCGTTCCACGCCCGGGGTTCTGCGCGACACCTGGATCACCACCGCCTCGCTGGAGAACCTGATCCGGGACGCGCGTGAGCCCGCGCCGCGGTCGGTGCTCGACGGGGACCGCGTGCTGCTCGGTGACCTCGAAGCGGTGCTGCGCGAGATCACCGCGAACGGCGTGCCGCCCGCCGAGGAACCGGACGTCACCGTGCTGCTCACCGGCACGATGATCGACGGGGAGACCACCCGGTTCGACGACGCGCTCGGGAACCTGGTGCGGGACACCGAACACCGGATGCTCTTCCGGTTCTGCGGTCCACTGTGGACGAACGGGGTGGAGGCGCCGCTCGCGCTGGCGGCGCGCTCCACCGCGTCCTTCCCCGGCGCGTTCGAACTCTCGCGGCTGCCGATCGGCACCGCGGGCACCGACCGGCTGCACCCCGACATGACGCCCTACACCGAGCTGACCCGCTCGCACTGGCTGACCGACGGCGGGGTGCTGCTGAACAAGCCGTTGCGGCCGGCGCTGCGCGAGATCTTCGAACGCCCGTCGCAGACGGACGTCCGGCGGCTGCTGCTCTACGTCGTGCCGACCGGCGAACGGGACGCCGACGCCGTCGCGTGCGACCCGGCGAACCCGCCGCTGCTGTCGAACGCGCTGGCCAAGGTCGTCAACACCGTGATGAGCCAGTCGATCAGCGCCGAGCTGGACGACCTGACCCGGCACAACGACGCCGTGCTGCGCGCCAGGGACACCCGGGTTTCGCTGGCCGCACTGGGGTTGCGCGGCGGGCCCGGCTGCCTGGTCGACGCGCGGATCGCCACCGCCTACCTCGAGCGGCGGACCGCCGAAGACGCCGCCGAGCTGGTCCGGGTCGCCGCGCGGCGGTACGCGCTGTCCGAAGCGGACACCCCCGACCGCGACTGGGCGTCCGGGATGTCGCGGCAGCTGCGCGCGATCGCCGTCGGCGGGCTGAGCAGCGGCGTTCCGGCCGGGCCGCCGGCCGAGAGCCTCGCGGTCGCCGATCTGGTCGGGTACCGGACGACCGCGCTCGACGACGCCGTCGCGACCGGGTTGCAGCTGGTCAACGCCGGGTTCCGGCTCCAGCCGGACGCCGCCCGCGCGCAGGAGCTCAACGACGCTCGCGCCCAGCTGCACGCCGCTCGCGCGACCGCCGGGCGCGGGGTGCGGCTCGGGCAGTGGGTGGCCGCGCACACCGGGCCCGGCGCGAGCAGCACCCTCGAGGTGTGGATCCGCGAGCTGGCCGAGGAGTGGGCCGGGCTGGGCCGCTCGGCCGCCGTCGCCGAGGCCTGGCCGAAGGTGGTCGCGGGCTTGCGCGCGGCCGCGCCGACGCTGCGGGAGCTGACCGCCGCCGGGGACGACGCCGGCACGGTGACCACCCTGCTGGACTGGCTCGAGCTGCGGCCCGACGTGGCCGACGACGTGGTCCAGGCCCGGCTGGTGGCACTGCACGTGGCCACGCGCGGACTGCTCGCGCAGGCGCCGTCGGTCGACCAGCGGGTCGACCTGGTGCAGGTCAGCGCCGATTCTCGGACGTTGCTGGACATGACGCGCAGCCGGTCCGGGGACAAGCTGACCGGGATGCAGGCGAGCTACTTCGGCGCGTTCTACAAGGCGTCGTGGCGGGCCAGCGACTGGATGTGGGGCCGCGTCGACGGCGCCGGCTGGCTCGTCCAGTGCCTGCTCGACCCGGGCCGCCTCGAGACGCTGCGGGACGTCCTCGGGCGGGAGCGGTTCCGCGACGAGCTCGTCGCCGCGTTCGGCCCGGACTGGCGCCCGCCCGGCGAGCAGGACCGCTGCACGCCGGCCGAAGCGGCGCAGCTGCGCGACCAGCTGACCGCCGAGCTGGCGTTCCTCGGCCTCGACGCCGACCTGAAGCCGGCCGAGTTCGGCGCCGAACGGCCGGTCAGCCTGCCGGTCACGGCGATGGTGCTGGCCCGGCCGCGGCAGGCCGAGATTGCGGCGGAGGAGCTGCCGGTCGTCACGCTCACCTCGCGCTGCGACGCCGACGACCGCCGGGACATCGGCGACGCGCTGGCGAAGGAGCGGGCCCCGCTCGACGTCGGCGGCGCGCAGGCGCAGTTCCAGGCCTGCCGCGTCTCGGCGGAGCGGCTCGCCGGCGAACAGGGCACCGCGCGGCTCACCCGCACGCTGGTCGCGCTCGGCGCGGCGACGGTGAACGCGGGGACGGTCGCGTTCCGCCTGCCCGGTGGCTGGCCGCGCACGGTCGCGGGCATCCTGCGCACGGTGGCCAGGAGCACGGCGAAGGTCTCGCAGGGCGCGTCCCGGCTCGGCACCGCGGGCTCGCTCGCCGCCGGCGTCCTCGCGCTGCTGGCCGGCCTGGTGCTCGGCAACGACGGCGGCGCGGTGCTGCAGTGGATCGGCCTCCCGGTGCTGGCCGGCGCAGTCGTCTACCTGGCGACGGCGCTGCTCACGATGGGCCACCTCGCGCGGAAGCTGTTCGCCGTGCTCGGGGTGCTGGTGGTGGCGGCATTGCTGCTGGCCGCGTTCCTGCCCCCGCTGGCCCAGCCGTTCTTCGGCTGGCTCGGCAGCGTCGTCGCGGGCTGGCGGCGCGGGGAGGGCGCGGTGTGGTGGCTGGTGGTGTCGGGTCTGCTGATCCTGCCCGCGGTGGTGATGCCGCTGAGCGGGATCGTGCGACGGCTGCCGCACCGGCGGGCGGCGCGGAAGCTGCCCGGCGAGGATCCCAAGGCGTAGCTTTCACGTGAAAGCTACGCCTTGGACCGGGGCCGGCTGCGGCCCGTCGCCTTGCGATCATCCCCGTTTGGGTTCATGGTGCGAATAGGTCGCCGGTGACACGCTGGCGGCCCAGGCGCGCGTGTGCCCTGGGACCGTCCACTTCAAACATGTTTGTGGGACTCCTCACCGGGTACCCCGCGTCGTCGCAGGTCATACGGGGGTCGTGAGCTGCGTCGCTGGCGAGGCGAAAATTCTCTGTTACGTTTCCTGAGTATGTCCGTAACGCACTTGATCGAATCCCCGACCAAGGCGGACGGCGCGCAGCTGTGGCGAATCGCGCGCGATTCCGCCAAGCTCGATCTCAACTCGCCGTACGCATACATGCTGTGGTGCCGCGATTTCGCCGAGTCCTCGGTGGTCGCGCGTGAAGACGGCAGGGCGGTCGGATTCGTCATCGCCTACCGCAGGCCGGACGAGCCCGACGCCGCGCTCGTCTGGCAGGTCGCGGTCGACGCGTCGCAGCGCGGAAAGGGCCTGGCCGGGGCCCTGCTCGACGCGCTCTACACGAGACTCGTCGCCGACGGCGTGCGTTACCTCGAGACCACCATCACCCCGGACAACGAGGCGTCCATCCGGCTCTTCGCGTCGTTCGCGAAGCGGTGGAACGCCGCGATGGAAACCAGTGTGCTGTTCGCCGGGGAAGATTTCCCCGAAACCGGGCACCTGGCCGAAGAGCTTTACCGCATCGGTCCGCTGACGCCACGCAAAGATCCGGGCGAGTAGGAGAAAAGAAACGTCATGAGCATCTTCGAAGAGCTCGAATCCGAAGTACGCAGCTACAGCCGCGGCTGGCCGGTCGTGTTCGACCGCGCGCAGGGCAGCCACCTCTACGACGAGAACGGCAAGGCCTACCTGGACTTCTTCGCCGGGGCTGGCGCGCTGAACTACGGGCACAACAACCCGCGGCTCAAGCAGGCGCTGATCGACTACATCCAGCGCGACGGCGTCACCCACGCGCTGGACATGTTCACCGTGGCCAAGCGGGACTTCCTGCAGACCTTCCGCGACAAGATCCTCGACCCGCGCGACCTGAACTACAAGGTCGTGTTCCCCGGTCCGGGTGGCGCGAACGCCGTCGAAGCCGCGCTGAAGCTGGCGCGCAAGGTGACCGGCAAGGAATCGGTCATCAACTTCACGAACGCCTTCCACGGCATGACGCTGGGCGCGTTGTCGGTCACCGGCAACTCGATGAAGCGCGGCGGCGCCGGCGTTCCGCTGGTGCACGCCACCCCGATGCCGTACGACGCCTACTTCGACGGCGCGATGCCGGACTTCCTGTACTTCGAGAAGCTCCTCGAAGACTCCGGCAGCGGGCTCAACGAGCCGGCCGCGGTGATCGTCGAGGGCGTGCAGGGCGAAGGCGGCATCAACGCCGCGCGCCTGGAGTGGCTGAAGGGTCTCGACGACCTCTGCAAGCGCCACAACATCCTGCTGATCCTCGACGACGTCCAGATGGGCTGCGGCCGCACCGGACCGTTCTTCAGCTTCGAGGACGCCGGGATCAAGCCGGACATCGTCTGCCTGTCGAAGTCCATCGGCGGCTACGGCATCCCGATGGCGTTGACGCTGATCAAGCCGGAGCTCGACGTCTGGGAGCCGGGCGAGCACAACGGCACCTTCCGCGGCATCAGCCCCGCGTTCGTCACCGCGACCGAGGCGATCAACGCCTACTGGAGCGACGACGAGCTCGAGAAGTCCACCAAGGCGAAGGGCGAGCGCATCGCCGCCGCGTTCTCGGGCATCGTCGAGGCGTACCCGGACGCGAACCTGGTCGCCAAGGGCCGCGGCCTCGCGCGCGGCCTGGAGTTCGAGAACGGAGACCTCGCCGGCCGCGTCTGCGCGGAAGCGTTTGCGCGCGGCCTGCTGATGGAAACCTCCGGTCCCGGCGGCGAAGTCATGAAGCTCCTGCCGCCGCTGACCCTGACCGACGACGAACTGACCCAGGGCCTGTCGATCATCGACGAGTCCATCAAGGCCGTCCTGAAGAAGTAGAGGAGCCACGCCCGTGCTCGTTCGCACGCTCGACGAAATCACCGACACCGACGCCGACATCAAGACCGAGAACTGGCGCAGCAAGCGGATCATCCTGGCCAAGGAGGGCGTCGGCTTCTCGGTGCACGAGACCACGCTGTACGCGGGAACGGTGAACGACTTCTGGTACGCCAACCACATCGAGGCGGTGTTCATCACCTCCGGTGAAGGCGAGATCGAAGACCTGGCCACCGGCAAGGTGTACGAGCTCAAGCCAGGAACGCTGTACCTGCTCAACGACCACGACAAGCACCAGGTCCGGCCGAAGACCGAGATCAAGTGCGTCTGCGTGTTCAACCCCCCGGTGACCGGCCGCGAGGTGCACGACGAAAACGGCGTATACCCGCTGATCACCGAGGACGCGTAAAACACCGGAGAGGAAACTGGAGGCGAAGCCCGTGACGCTGATGGACACCCGGGTCGACGACACCTACCCGACCCGGATCACCGGTACTCCGGCGCACCTGCCGCGCGCGCACCCCACGGTGTGGGGTACCGAAGCCGACGGTCCGATCGACGCCGCCACGCTGGCGAACCACGAGACCAAGGGTTACACCGTGGTCGACGACATGCTCTCCGTCGGCGAAGTGCAGACGTACTGGCAGGAGCTGGTCAGGCTGTCTTCCGACGCGGAGCTCGCCAGGGACGAGCGGGTGATCACCGAGGCGAAGACCGGTGAAGTCCGGTCGATCTTCGACGTCCACGAGATCTCCGCCCTGATCGCCGAACTGGTGCGCGACCCGCGCGTGCTGGACCGGGCCCGGCAGCTGCTCGGCTCCGAGGTGTACATCCACCAGAGCCGCGTCAACTACATGCCGGGGTTCAAGGGCACGGGCTTCTACTGGCACTCGGACTTCGAAACCTGGCACGCGGAGGACGGCATGCCGTCCCCGCGCGCGGTCAGCTGCTCCATCGCGCTGACCGACAACTACCCGTTCAACGGCGGCCTGATGATCATGCCGGGCTCGCACCGGACGTTCGTCCAGTGCGCCGGCGAGACGCCGGAGGCGAACTACAAGGCCTCGCTCAAGGACCAGCGGGTGGGCGTGCCGAACGAGAACGACATCACCCGGATGGCGGCCGAGCACGGCATCGACCAGTTCACCGGCCAGGCGGGCTCGGCCCTGTGGTTCGACTCGAACATCATGCACGGCTCCGGGAACAACATCACCCCGTACCCGCGCTCGAACATCTTCCTGGTGTTCAACAGCGTGGAGAACGCGTTGCAGGAGCCGTTCGCGGCGAGCGCCCCGAGGCCGGCCTTCATCGCCGGCCGCGACTCGACGCCGATCTCGCGGTAGGCACAGCCCGCCGGTGACCGGCCCGGTGCGCTTTGTTACCGTGTCGCCACCGCGCGGGCGTGTGGTCCGCGCAACAGACGTCTTCGACGGCGAACGGCGGCGGGTGCTTCGCTCGGGGTGAGCACACCCGCCCGATCGCCGGCGAAGACGACGGGCGGACCGCGCCCCCTGGCGGCCCGGCCGGAGGTTTCACACGACCCCGTACCAACGGATCGGGACCGTTGGTACGGGGTCGTTCCACGTCCGGGGGATGTCGCAGGACGTGGACACCCGCGCTGCGGAATCCGCAGAACCGCCAAAACTCCTGGTACCGGACCTGCTCGGCACCCTGTCACCACGGTAAGTTGATTTCCGCGGCAAGGCGGAACCCGGGGAGGTGGGCGCGAGCATGGCCCCGATCCGGTTCCGGCTGCTCGGGCCCGTGCAGCTCCTCCACGGCGACCAGCCCGTCCCGATCGGCGGCCCCGGTGTCCGCGGCCTGCTCGCGCTGCTGGCCCTCAAGCCCGGGAAGGTCGTCGGGCTCGACGACATCATCGACGCGCTCTGGGGCCACGACCCGCCCGCGACCGTGCGCACGATCATCCACGGCAACGTCTCGCACCTGCGGCGGATCCTGCGGGAGCTCGACGGCCCCAGCATCCTCACCACCCCGCCGGGCTACCGGCTCGACGTCGACCCCGACCGGATCGACGTGCACCGCGCGCACGCGCTGCTGGACCGGGCTTCGGTGGCCACCCCCGAGGTCGCGGCCGGGCTGCTGGCCGAGGCGCTCGCGCTGTGGCAGGGGCCCGCGCTCGGCGGCGTGCCCGACTCGCTGCGGGCCCCCGAGCTGGAGGACCTCCGCCGCGCCGTGCACGGCGCCCGCGTCGACGCCGACCTCGAACTCGGCCGCCACGCCGAGCTGATCGTCGAGCTCAGCCCCATCGTGCGGGCCCACCCGCTGGCCGAGCGGACGGCGGGGCAGCTGATGCGGGCGCTCTACCACGCCGGCCGCCGCGGGGACGCGCTCGAGCTGTACCGGACCGTCTCGCGCGCCACCCTCGGCACCATGGGCGTCGAGCCCGGCACCGAGCTGCGCTGGCTGCACACGCGGGTGCTCAACGACGACCTCCCCGCACTTTCACGTGAAAGTGCGGACTCCAGGTGGGCACTTTCACGTGAAAGTGCGGACGTCGCGAAGCCGATTTCGCAGCTGCCCGCCGCCGTTCCGAGCCTGGCCGGGCGCGGGGAAGAGCTGGCCTGGCTCGACGGCCTGGTCCCCCGCGCCGAGGCGGGCGAGACCACGATCGCCGTGGTCACCGGCACCGCCGGCGTCGGCAAGAGCACGCTCGTCGTGTGGTGGGCGCACCGCGCCGCGCGGAAGTTCCCGGACGGGGTCCTGTTCGCGTCGCTGCGCGGCTTCGACCCGCACCACCCGCCGCTGGAACCGGCCGAGCTGCTCACCCAGTTCCTGCTCGGCCTCGGCGTCGAAACCGCGAAGATCCCCGAGCTGCTCCACGAACGCGTCGCGCTGTACCGGTCGCTGATCGCCGGGCGGCGGATGCTGGTGCTGCTCGACGACGCCCGCACGGCCGAGCAGGTGCGCCCGCTGCTGCCGCCGAGCGCCCGGACGATGACGGTGGTGACCAGCCGTTCGCGCCTCGACGGGCTCGCCGTGTCGAACGCGGCCCGGCAGCGCGTGCTCGGCACGCTCGCGCCCGAGGACGCCGTGCAGCTGATCGAGGAGCTCGCCGGGCCGGCGAGCCTCAACCACGCTCTCGCGCGGCTCTGCGGCTACCTGCCGCTCGCGCTGCGGATCGCGGGCGCGCGGCTTTCGGCGAGCGCGCAGCGGACCGCCGAGGAGCTGGTCGACGAGCTCGGCAACGAGCGGACGCGGCTGGCGGCCCTGCAGGTCGAGGGCGCCGACGACGGCGTGCGCGCCGCGTTCGACGTCTCCTTCCGCGGCCTGCCCGGCGAGATCGCCGAGACGTTCCTGCAGCTGGGCACGGTGCCCGGGGTGCTGGTCGGGCCGCACGTGATGGCCGCGGTCGCGCAGATCCCGGTGCCCGAAGCCCGGCGACGGCTGCGCGCGCTGGCCGCGCACAACCTCATCGCCGAGACCGCGCGGGACGTCTTCGTCCCGCACGACCTGGTCTGGCTCTACCTGCGGGAGCTCGTCGAGCAGGAGCTGGGCGAGAAGGAGCGCGAAGAAGCGCTCGGCTGGACGGTCCGCTACTACCAGGCCGCCGCCGACCGGGCGCGGCGCCGGCTGGGGCCGGTCGCGGACCCGCTCGACTTCACCGGGGTGCTCGCCGACGACGCGATGCCCCCGCTGACCGGCTTCGCCGAGGCGCACGACTGGTTCGTGGCGGAGTGGCCGAACCTCCTCGCGGTCCTCGACGCCGCGGCCGCCGCGGGCCGCCACGACGACGTCTGGCGGCTGGCGCGGCTCGGGCACAGCTACCGCGTCGCCTGCCCGCTGCTGGACGAGTGGACGCGGATGGCCGACCTCGGCGTCGCCGCCGCCGAAGCCGCGGGCGACGTCGCCGGGCAGTGCTGGCTGCGGCTCGCGCGGTCCGAAATCGCGCTGGTCTTCGAGCTGCCCGGGTTCGGCCTCGCGGACGCCGAGCGGGCGGCGGAGCTGGCCACCGGCCTCGCCGATGAGCGGCTGACGACGTCGGCCGACCTGCACCTCGGCCGCGCGCTCAGCCGGCTCGGCGAGCACGAGCGGGCCATCGAGCGGCTCGGCAAGGCCGTCGCGGAGGCCGGCGACGTCACGCTGCGCGGGCAGGCGCTCAGCAGCTGCGCGCAGGCGGAGAAGCGGGCGGGCCTGCTCGCCGAGGCCATCGCCCACCAGCTCGCCGGGCTGCGCATCGACCGCGAACTCGGCGACGACGACCGGGTCGTCGTCTCGCTCGACAAGCTGGCCGACCTCAGCCTGCGGGCGGGCGACCTCGAGGCGGCCGAGCGGTACGTCTGGGAGGCGATCGACCTCGCGATCAGCCGCGAGTTCGTCGCGCGCGAGGGTTCGCTGCGGCTGACGCTGGGCCGCGTGCTGCGCGCCGGTGGCGACCTCGACGGCGCGCGCGAACAACTCGCGCTGTCGGTGCGCATTTACGAGCGGGTGCACCCGAAGCTCGTCGGCGAGGTGCGCACCGAACTCGCCGAACTGCAGTGAAGATTCGCCCGCGCTTTCGAACTGCGACAACTCGGTGTCGGCTCGGCGCATTCATGGCGATGATTCGGTTGCGAACGGGTCACGGCCGGGTTCGCACCGTGAATCCTTAGTGGATTCTTAGTGGGCGCGGGCGGCGTCCGCGTAGGTTCGGCGGTGCCGGCTGAGCCCTAGGGGAGGGGCAGGCTGAGACGCCGGCGCCGGGCCCCGCGCGGGAAACCGCGGCGGGGCCGGGAGCCGCCAGGAGCGGCTCGTGGCGACCCGGCCGGCCGAGGTGGGGGTAGGCCGGCCGGTCGCCAGGCAGGGGTCAGCCCACGTTGGCGGTGCACAGCGCGATGGTCGTCCCGCTGTTTTCCGCGACCTTCTTGCCGTCGACCAGAATGGCGCACTTGATGTCGTTGCTCGCGCTCGAATTGCTGGTGTCCGCGGTGAGCGTCAACAAGTACGAGCCATTGTTGTAGGAAGCCTCGCCCTGCCACGCGTCGGTGCTCGCCGGCGCGTTTTCGGTGCGCTGGTCGCTGAGGCTGCCGTAGCGGACGGTCGCGCCGCCCGCCGAGGTGACCTCGAAGACCACCGCGTGCTTGTCGCCCGCGACCGCGGGCAGGTGCAGCCCGGTCTCGCCGCCGCCGAGGAAGGTCGAGTAGAGCAGCACGCCCGCCGTCGACAGCAGCGCCGCGACCGAAACGACGGTGGCGGTGATCGCGACCCCGCGGTCGCCCGTGGTGCCCTTCTTGACCTGGACCAGCCCGGCGATCGCGAGGATCAGCCCGAGCCCGGCCAGTGGCCACGCCACGAACCCGATGTCGGGGACGAACGCGACACCGAGTGCCGCCAGGCCGAGCACCAGGCCGACGATCGCCAGGATGTTGCGCCCTGGTTTGGCGTTCGCTTGACGACGCTCCGTGGCCGTCACCGGCGGCGCGGGTCTGCCGTGGCGCGCGGTGGTCGGCGGGTACTGCGGGTCGGTCATCATGCGGGCCCCTTCGGGTGGGAGTGCGACGACGTTAACCCATAAGAGTGCCCGCGAACGAAATTGTTACATTCTGGAAAAAGTCATTGTCCCACCATTTTGCCGTGAGTATCGGTATTTCCTGACATCACGCGCAGGGTGTGGCGATGTGATCAATGCGAAGAATATCGGTGTTCCCACTGTTTTCGTGGCCGTACGGCCTACGACGACCGTCGGTTCCGGTGTTCAAGACGAAAGTCGCGAGCTGGACTTTTCAGTCGAAAAGGCTCACTTCGGGGGTGATTTCGAGGAGCTCGAACACGGGACGCCCGCGGCGGCCGTCGATCGTCGTCGTGCGCACGACGCGCAACCGGGCGGTCACCGGGCGGTCGAGGTTCTCCTTGATCTCGTCGAGCAGATCCGGCGCCACGGCGCCCTGGATCGTCCCGCCGGACTCGCGGTCGAGGTAGAAGATGCGCCGCCGGGTGCGGACGCCGTCGAGCCGCCCGCGCACCGTCTCGTAGCCGACCGCCTCGCGGGATTCGCGGAGGCTGCCCTGGAGGATCCGGGCCTGCTCGGTGGTCATGCTGCGGGTGACCTGCTCGCCCGCGGTCGGCGTCAGGGCCATCCCGATGCCGGCGTTCTTCGCGACGGCGTTGACGATGTCGCTCACCGCGTTGCGGACGGTGTCGCGCTGCAGCAGCACGGCGTCGAGCGCGCCGTCGTCCGAGCCGTTGGCCGGCAGGAAGTCACACAGTTCCTTGACGGCGCGCTCGGAAAGCGTCTCGATGCCGTCGACGATGAGCGCGTCGTCCGGCGCGGGCTCGGGGAAGCCGAAGAAGATCGCGTTGCCCGCCTGGCCGCGCTGGATCAGCGGCGCCTTGTCGCGGTCGGCCTGCTGGACCTGGGTGACCTCGCCGGACGGGTTCCGGATGATGTGCCCGATCTTCGCGGTCGCGTCCTGCAGTGCCCGGCTGATGTCGGAGAAGGTGTAGGCGTCGATGCTCTGCTCGCCGATGACCGAGACGTGCAGCAGCGGCGAGCGGGACGTCCGCTCGAACTTGGCGTTGGCCGCCATCGCCGAGGCGCGCGCGAGGTCGTCGAGCCACGTGCCGCCGGGGATCTCGTCGGCGATGCGCCGGAACTCGTTCCTCACCAGATCATCTCCGGGTAGCCCCTGCCGCCTTCGGCCCAGACCTCGGCCCAGGTGTCCTCGTCGCCGGGGCGGCACAGGAAGCCGTCCAGCATGCCGCCGACCGGCTGCACCTGGTCGAGGTACATGGCGGGCTGCCCGACGATGACGCCGCGCAGCGTGAGCAGGCCGTACAGCGCCGAGCGGCCGGCGTCGTCGAGCCGCTTCAGCGCGCCCCACTCGTCCGGGATGAGGACGACGTCGAGGCTGCGCGGCGGGTGCGCGGTGCGGATGATCAGCTCGCCGCCGATCCAGGCGCGGCCGGACGGCATGATCCGGCGGGCCACGCCGAGGTAGCTGTTGAGCGCGCTGAAGAGGATCTCGCGCTCGTTCTGGTGCGGCGCGTCGAAGACCAGGCGCTCGTAGACGTCGGCGAGGTCGCCCGCGTGGCGGCCCGGCGGCAGGACCTGTTGCGCAGTCCAATGGGGGAGCGCCACGCCACTCCCTCCTCAGCCTCGCTCACAGTGCGTAGCCGAATTTACCAGGATGGGTGTCAGCCACCGCGCCCAGGCTGCTGCGGCCACCGCGGGGCGGCCTCCTCGCTCTCGGGCCAGGCCGGTTCTTCCTCGGTCGGCCAGTCCTCGGCCTCGGCCCCGCGCTGCGGCGGCAGCGGCAGGTGCCCTTCGCGGTGGCCGACGGGCTCGGGCTCGTCGTCGGCCTCGTGGTGCTCCTGGGGCGGCCCCTGCGTCCAGGCGGCCGGGATGAACTGCGTCTGCTCGGCCGCGAGCGGTTCGTCGTACCGCGGCTCGGGTTCCGGCTCGTACGGCGCTTCGACGGCTTCCCGTGCTTCGGCGCGCTTCGGGATCCGCAGGACGAGCCACGAGGTGAGCGCGCCGAGCGCGAAGGCGACGATCAGCCACAGCCAGATCTGCCCGAACAGCCACAACATCGGCACCACCCCTTCAGATGACCGTGATTTCGACCCGCCGGTCCTCTTCGCCGCCGTCGGCCGGCCGGGTGTCGCCGAGGCCCCGGTAGGTCACGCGCTTGGTCGTGAGGCCGTTGGTGGTGAGGATCCGGGCGACGGCCCGGGCCCGGTCGCGGGACAGCTTCAGCGCGGCGCTCTCGCCGCCGGGCCCGCGCCCGACGTGCCCGGTGACGCGGTAGCGGAAGGTCTCCGGCGACTTGGCGAGCGCGACGGCGATGCCGCGGGCGGCCTGTTCCCCTTCGGGTGTGAGCCGGGCGGTGTCCGGCACGAAGGTCACGGGCGCCTCGGCGAGCATCCGGTCGATCTCGGCCTGCACCCCGGCCTTGTCGGTCGGCGGCGGCGCGGTGGTCGTCGTGGTGGGCGGCGGCGGGGTGCTGCTGCTGGGGGCCGCGCTCGGCGGCGGTGCTGGGCTCGTGCTCGGGGCGACCGGCACGACGTCGCCCTCGAACTTGGCGGCGCGGACCCCGTCGACCCCTTGGACGACTTCGAGCGCGCGGAGGGCCTGGCCGGGCGCGAAGCCGGTGAGGGTGGCGTCCCGGCCGTCGAAGGTGACGCTCCCGGCGGGCAACCCGGCGGCGGCGAGCGCGGCTTGCGAGCGGGAGGTGAGATCACGCTGGACGCTCCCGGCCTGAGCCCAGGTCACGATCCCCGCGAGCAGCGCCGTGACCAGCACCGCGATCGGGACCAGCAGGATCCAGCGACGCCGACCGGACATAAGGGGAGGGTAGGCCCGGTGCGGCGGGTTGGCGAGTCGGCCGGGGCGGTCCGTCCACAAGTTGTCCCCAGGCAAGTCGACATGTGGACAACTTCGGGGTTCGTGATCGAGCGAGCACTTTCCGTCGGTGGCGGCGGATAGGCTGACGACGGGGTGGCCCCCAGGGAGGGCGGGTTCTGCTGGGGCGGGCTGTGCTGGGGCGGGCTGTGCTGGGGCGGGCTGTGCTGGGGCGGGCTGTGCTGGGGCGGGCTGTGCTGGGGCGGGCTGTGCTGGGGCGGGCTGTGCTGGGGCGGGCTGTGCTGGCCGAGACCCGGGCGAGTCCCGCGCGACGCTAGAGAGGTCCCGAACGACTCATTCGGGACCCCAGGCGCCCCCAATGAGTCATTCGCGACTTCCGGGCCACCCCGAAAACCCGCCCAGGAAGCCTGGCCCGCCCCCACGGGCAAACCGAGAACCCCTCAGCTGGCCTGCTGAGCGTTGTCCGGCACCTCGAGCACGTCCATCTGGGGCAGCGGCGTCAGCGGAGCCAACGGCGCGAGCTGCGGCCGCTTCGGTGACAGCCCGTCCCCCATCGACTCGCCGCGCAGCTGGCGGCGGATCCACGGGAGCAGGTGCACCTTCGTCCACGTCAGGTCCGAGCGCCGCGAGTCGATCCAGCGGCTCGGGACCGCCTCCGCCGGCCACGGCTCTCGCCAATCACCCTCCACGGGGATGCCCAGGACCTCCGCGGACTTCCACGCGATGCGGCGGTGGGCGTCCGAGGAGAAGTGGAGGCGGTCGTCGCTCCAGGCCCGGCGGTCGTGCAGCGGGGCCATCGCCCACAGGTCGACCATGCGGGCGCCGTGGCGCTCGGCGATGGCCCACAGGTGGGTGTTGTAGATCGCCACCTTGCCGCGCAGGACCGACATCACCGACAGGACCTTCGTGTCCGGGCCGTTGAACATCAGCACCGGGATGCCCGCCTCGCGCAGCTTGGCGACGCCTTCCTCCAGGCGCTCCGCCACCGCATCGACGTCCGCGCCCGGCACGATGATGTCGTTGCCGCCCGCGCAGAGGGTGACCAGGTCGGGCTTCAGTTCCAGGGCGATCGGGAGTTGCTCGTCCATGATCTCGTCGAGCATCTTGCCCCGCAGCGACAGGTTCGCGTACCGGAAGTCCGCCCGGCCCGCCGCCAGGATCTCCGCGAGCCGGTCGGCCCAGCCGCGGAACGAGCCGTCCGGCAAGGCGTCGTTGAGGCCCTCGGTGAAGCTGTCTCCTAGGGCTACATAGCTGTCGATTCCGTACACGTTGGGTCCCCTTCCCCATCCCTGCGACCGACTCCCCGACATGTAGTTGTACACCACAACTAACCATCGGGGTCCAACCCCCGCGCCACCCCCGGCTGTTCAGCCCGGGGTAACAGTGTCTTATCTTGTCGGCCTTCTCCGCTCCCTTATTACGCAGTCTTCACCTTCGGCATGCCGTGAAACAGCACACCAAGAGGCAAACCCGGCACCCGATGTGGCGAAGATCTCCCTGCTTGCGGCGTCCCGGGGGCTTTCCGGCAGGCTGGAGAGGTGTCCGGAGAACCCCGTGAGTCGCTCGCGCAGATCCTCGGCGGCCGCCGGGGTGCGCTCGACGCCAGCGTCCCGCCCGCCGGTTTCGTCGTCGGCTGGCTCGTGGCCGGGCAGTCCGTCGCCTGGGGTGCCGGGGCCGCCATCGCGGTCGCCCTCGCGCTCGGGGTCTACCGGGTCGTCCGGGGCGGCAAGATCCGCGCGCTCGTGGTCAGCCTGGCCGCCGTCGTCGCGGCCGCGCTGATCGCCCTGCACACCGGACGCGCGCAGGACTTCTTCCTGCTGCAGCTGATGTCCAATGTGGCCAGCGCCCTGCTGTGGGCGGCCAGCATCGTGGTGCGCTGGCCGCTGCTCGGCGTCGTCGTCGGGCTGCTGCTCGGGCAGAAGGCGCGCTGGCGCCGGGACGCGGTGCTGCTCAAGGCGTATTCACGGGCCAGCTGGGTGTGGGTGCTCCAGTACGTGCTGCGCGTGGTCGTCTACGGCCTGCTGTGGTGGGCCGGTCAGGTCGTCGCGCTCGGCGTGGCCCGCACGGTGCTGTCGTGGCCGCTGGTCGCGCTGACCGTCGCGGTGAGCGGGTGGGTGCTCTACCGGGCGTTGCCACCGGAGCACCCCGGCCTGCGCCTGACGCCGGAGACCAGCTCGGACGACGTACCCAGGGCATAAGGCGGCCCCCGGCGAGGGGGGAGGGTCCGGGGGCCACTGCCTACGGTACCCGGCCGACCCGGGTTCAGTCGACGTTTTCGCGGTTTCGGCCCGCGTTTCGCTCAATCCGCTGGTGGAGCGGGTCTCGGCGCGCCTTCGCCGAAGGCGTCCACGGCGGCCAGCCACGCCGCACCGAGCACGCCATCGGAGCTGGTCAGCACCTCGAGGCCGGCCAACCCGCGGCGGACGAGCGCGCCGACCGGGCTGTCCCCGGTGAGCACCGAGCCGACGAGCACGACCGGAGTCGACTCGCCGGGCTCGCGCGCGGCCAGGGCGTTCGCGACGAGCAACTCGGCCGCGCGGCCGACGATCTCCCGGGCCGCGGGCTCGCCGGCGTCGTGCGCCGCGCTCACCAACGGCGCGAAGCGGGCGAGCCGCACCGGCGCCTCGGCGTTGGCGGCCGTGATGAGCGCGCGCGACGCGGCGAGCCGCCCGGCGTCGGTCCGGACGTCCAAACCGGACGGTCCGAGCGCGGTGGCGAGCACCGCCGACGGCAGTCCTTCGAGGGGACGGCCGCGGCCGAGAGCCTCCAAAGTGGAACGGACGGCTTCGCGGCCGAGCCAGAACGCCGAACCCTCGTCGCCGAGCAGCCAGCCGTAGCCGCCCGCGGTGCCGGCGAGGCGCCGCTTGCGGATCCGGCCCGCGATCGAACCGGTACCGGCGACCAAGACCGTCCCGTCGGGGGCCGACGTCGCCGACGCGTACGCCACTTCGGCGTCGGCGACGGTCCGCACCACGCCGGTGAGCCCGATCCGCGCCCACGCCGCTTCGAACACCGACGCCACCGCCGGGTCGCTCAGCTTGCTGACCCCGGCCATGCCGACGACGCACGCCCGCACGGTGCCGGGGTCGCGGTCGCCGAGCGCCGCGGTGATCGCGCCGGCGATCCGGCCCGCGGCGACCTCCGGCGCGTGCGCGTTGGGGTTGGCGCCTTCGCCGCGCCCGGTGCCGAGCACGACGCCGGCGGCGTCGACCAGTGCGGCCCTGGTCGACGTGCCGCCGGCGTCGACGCCGATCGCGGAGGTCACCGGGTCTTGGTCACCTTGAGCAGGCCGCGCGGGTTGTCCGGGTCGCCGCCGCGCGCCAGCGAGAGGCCCAACGCGATCTGCTGGATCGGCAGGATCTCCAGGATCGGCGCCAGCTCTTCGACGGTCTGCGGGACGTCGATCCGCAGCGCCGCGGGGGTGTCCGCGGACGCCGAACCGACCGCGACGACGTCCGCGCCGCGCTTGCCGACCGCGTCGACGACGTCGCGCATGGCTTCGGCGCCGTGCCCGGCGCTGGTCACCGCCAGCACCGCGGTCTGGTCGTCGACCGCCGCCACCGGGCCGTGCAGCAGGTCGGCCCCGCTGTACGCGCGCGCCGCGAGGTAGCTCGTCTCGGCGAGCTTGAGCGACCCCTCCAGCGCGGTCGCGTAGGAGTAGCCGCGGGCGGCGGTGAGGACCCGGTTCACGAACCGGTACCGGTCGACCGCCCGCTGCACGCCCTCGGTGGCGCCCTCGAGGGTCTGCTGCGCGAGTTCGCCGATCTTCTCGGCGTCGGCCGCCTTGCCGCCGCGCACCGCGTCGACGAGCAGGTAGAGCGCCATCAGCGTCGCGGAGTACGTCTTGGTCGCCGCGACGGCCTGCTCGACACCCGCGCCGATGTCGATGCCGAGTTCGGACGCCGCCCGCAACGGCGAGTCCGGGGTGTTGGTCACGGAAACGGTCAGCGCGCCCTGGCGCCGCGCCGTTTCGGTGACCTCGATCAGGTCAGGCGACCCGCCGCTTTGGCTGACGGTGACGAACAGCACGTCCCGCAAATCGGGTCGCGCGCCGTACAGCGTCGCCGTGGACGGGGAAACCAGACCGGCCGGAAGGCCGAGGAGTACCTCGATCAGGTACTTCGCGTACAACGCTGCGTGGTCACTCGATCCACGCGCGGCGAGCAAAGCGAACCGCGGGGGCCGTTGTGAGATCTTTTCCGCCACTTCGGCGATTTCCGACTGACGCTGCACCAGACCGGCCAGGACGTCCGGCTGCTGGGCGATCTCCGCGGCCATGTGCTCGCCGGGCCGTTGTTGGGTCATCATTTTCCTCTCCACCTCCGGCATTATGTACCGGACTCAGGCGGCGTCGGTCAGGTCTAGACCAATGTTAGTGGGGCGGGCCGTCGGTGGAAAAGGGTACGTTTCATACGGGGACGTGGCGTGTGATGAGGGAAGGCATAGGGAGTCGGGCATGTTGGAGACCACCACCACGGGCGAGGCGGGTACCGTCGCCGGGATGCGCGGGCAGCGCGAGCCCAAGTATTGGGCATTGAAACAGCACCTCCTCGACCTTTTGGACGTCCTCCCGCCGGGGTCGCCGATCCCGACCGAACGCGCGCTCGCGGGGGAGTTCACGGTCTCCCGCACCACCGTGCGCCAGGCGCTGGCGGACCTGACCGCCGAGGGCCGCCTGCACCGTGTGCAGGGAAAAGGCACCTTCGCGGCCGAGCCGAAGCTCGCGCAGCGGCTGCAGTTGTCGTCCTACACCGAGGACATGCGCAAGCAGGGCCTGAAGCCTTCTTCGAAGCTCCTCGAAGTCGAAGAGCTGCCGGTGGAGGGTGACCTCGCGAAGCTCCTCGGAATCCGCACCGGCGCGAAAATCCTTCGCCTTCGACGCCTTCGACTCGCGGACTCCCAGCCGATGGCGCTGGAGACGACCCACCTCCCGCTCGGCCGTTTCCGCGGACTGCGCAAGCACGTCTCCGCGGGCGGTTCGTTGTACGCCGTTCTGCGCGAGCACTACGGGGTCGAACTCGAACGTGCCGAAGAGACGATCGAGACCTCGCTCGCCGGGCCGCAGGAAGCGGAAATGCTCGGCGCGGACGTCGGCATGCCGGTGCTGATGCTGACCCGGCACTCGTTCGCCACGGACGGCAAGCCGGTCGAGTTCGCCCGCTCGGTCTACCGCGGCGACCGGTACAAGTTCGTCACGACGCTGCTGCCGTAGGGCCCGGTTGACGGGGGATCACCGGCGCGGTGGAGTGAGCACGTGACTGCCACCGAAGACACCGGGATCCGGTGGGGGACGCACGCCGCGCGCGGCGTCCTCGCCACCACCATCCTCGGGTCGGGCATGGCGATGCTCGACGGCACCATCGTCAACGTCGCCCTGCCCCGCATCGGCACCGAGCTCAACGCCTCGGTCGCCGGGCTCCAATGGATCCTCGACGGGTACCTGCTGGCGCTCGCCGCGCTCATCCTCGTCGCCGGCTCGCTCGGCGACCGGTACGGGCGGCGCCGCACGTACCTCGTCGGCGTCGTCTGGTTCGGCGTCGCCTCGGGGCTGTGCGCCGCCGCGCAGTCCACCGAGATGCTCGTCGCGACCCGGATCCTGCAGGGCATCGGCGGCGCGCTGCTGACGCCGGGTTCGCTCGCGATCCTCCAGTCGTCCTTCGCGCACGACGCCCGCGCCCGCGCGATCGGCGCCTGGTCGGGGCTCGGCGGCATCGCGGCCGCCGCCGGCCCGCTGCTCGGCGGGTTCCTCGTGCAGGTCTGGTCGTGGCGGCTGGCGTTCCTCATCAACGTGCCCATCGCCATCGCCGTGGTCCTGATGGCGCGGAAGTTCGTCCCCGAATCGCGTGACCCGGAGGCCACCGGCCACCCCGACTTCGGGGCGGCCGCGCTCGGCGCCGTCGGCCTCGCCGGGGTGACCGGCGCGCTGGTGGAGGCGCCGGGACGCGGGATCGGCGACCCGATCGTGCTGATCGCGGGCCTGCTCGGGATCGCGGGGCTGGCCGCGTTCGTCCTCCTCCAGCACCGCTCGGCGGAACCGCTCGTGCCGCCGTCGCTGTTCCGCGACCGGACGTTCACGCTCTCGAACGCGCTGACGTTCGTCGTCTACGCGGCGCTCGGCGGGGTGATGATGCTGCTGGTCATGCAACTGCAGGTGTCGCTCGGCTATTCGCCGACCGCCGCCGGGCTGGCGGGGCTGCCGCTCACGGTCGTCATGCTGCTGCTGTCGGGGCGCTCCGGCGCGCTCGCGCAGCGCATCGGCCCGCGCACGCAGCTGGTCGTCGGCCCGATCGTCGTAGGCGTCGGCATGCTGCTGATGCTGCGCATCGCGCCCGGGGCGTCCTACTTCGGCACGGTGCTGCCCGCGGTCGTGGTGTTCGGGCTCGGCCTGGCGACGGTGGTGGCCCCGGTGACCGCGACGGTGCTCGCCGCGGCCCCGGACCGCTTCGCCGGCGTCGCCTCCGGCGTCAACAACGCGATCGCCCGCTCCGGCGGGCTCTTGGCTGTGGCGGTGCTGCCCGCGGCGGCCGGGCTGACCGGCGAGGCGTACGCCGACCCGGTGGCGCTCACGGCGGGCTGGCGGACGGCGCTGGTCATCTGCGCGGCGCTGGCCATCGCGGGCGGGCTGATCGCGCTGGGCATCCACAACGGCGTCCTGGAGCCACCGGCTCCGCCGTCGCCGCTCAAGCCCGACGACGAGTGCCCCCACCTGGGTGAGTGCTACCACTGCGGCGTCGAGGGCCCGCCGACGCACGTCCGCGGCGGCGGGACCCCGGTCGCCGGTTCCTAGCCCGCGAGGATCTCCGCGAACATCGCCGGGTCGGCGTTGCCGCCGGAGACCAGGACGACCGTCTTGCCGGCCGGCAGCTCGCCGGCGTGGAAGAGGTACGCGGCCGTCGTCACCGCGCCGCTGGGCTCGGCGACCAGGCGGGCCTGGCGGGCCAGGACGCGCACGGCCTCGCGGATCTCGTCCTCGGAGACCGTGACCATCTGGTCCACGACCTCGCGCAGGTGGGCGAAGGTCAGCTCGGACGGCTGCGAGCGCAGGCCGTCGGCGATCGTGCGGGCGCGGTCGGCCTGCGGCCAGCGGACCAGCTCACCACGCCGGAGGCTGTCGGCGGCATCCGCTGCCAGTGCCGGCTCGACGCCGATCACGCGCGCCCGCGGGCAGCGGGCCTTCAGCGCGGTGCCGACGCCGGCCGCCAGCCCGCCGCCGCTGACCGGGACGAGCACGACGTCGACGTCCGGCAGGTCTTCGGCGATCTCCAGGCCCGCGGTGCCCTGCCCGGCGATGATGGCCGCGTCGTCGAAGGGCGGGACGAGGGTCAGCCCGCGTTCGGCGGCCAGTTCACGCGCTTTCCCCTCGTGCTCGCCGATCGGCACCTCGATCACCTCGGCGCCGTACGCGAGGGTGGCCTCGACCTTGATCCGCGGCGCGACGTCCGGCACGACGATCACCGCGGGTACGCCGTAGCGTTGCGCGGCGTACGCGACCGCCTGCGCGTGGTTGCCGCTCGAGTACGCGACGACACCGCGTTCGCGCGCTTCGTCGTCGAGGGCCCCGATCGCGTTGAACGCACCGCGCACCTTGAACGCGCCGATCGGCTGCAGGCTTTCGGGTTTGAGCCACAGGGTGCCGCGGGGATCCCACGTCTGGACCAACAGGGGCGTGCGCACGGCGACACCTTCGACGCGCTTCGCGGCGGCCTCGATGTCGCAGATCGTCACCAGTTCCATGTGCCGAGTATGTCAAGAAATCGTTCGGATGGGAGTGTCTACTGTGGACAGACGGAGTGGTACTCCTCACGCCGCGGCAACGCGGGGAGTTCCTCGCGCGCCTTAACCGTTGGACAAGGGGAGAACACGGACTACTCGGATCGGGATCATGACGAAGGAGAACGAAGCGGCTTCCGAAGGAAAGACGGAGGAAAAGCCGGGCCTGCGGATCGTGCAGGTGCTGGCGGCGGCGCTCGCGGCGGTGACCGCCGCGCTGCTGGGCTCGACGCTCGGCGTGGCGGGCACGGTGGTCGGCGCGGGCGTGGCGAGCGTGGTGTCGACGGTCGGCGGCGAGCTGTACTTGCGCTCGCTGCAACGCACGCGCGAGGCGGCGGCGAAGGCCCGCGTGCTGGCGACGTCGGGGATCCGGCGGCGGGGACCCGCGCCGGACGTGCCGGCCGAGGTGGAAATTCCGATTACCGACCAGCCGACGGTGCAGCTGGAGAAGCCCGCCGAGGACGGGCCCTCGCGGCTGCGGAAACTGCGCTGGCCCTTGATCATCGGCACCAGCGTGGCGGCGTTCGCGGTGGCGATCCTGGCGATCGTCGGCCTCGAGTCGGCGACGGGCGCCCGGATCGGCGGCGGCACGGGCACGAGCATCGGCAAGATCTTCGGCGGCGGTGGCGGCCACACCGACACCACACCGTCGACGACGCCGACCACCGGGACCAGCGACACCCAGGTGTCCCCGACGGAGACGACCACGACCCCGCCGGAAACGTCGACGGCCCCGACGACCTCGTCGGAGACGCCGACGACCACGCCGAGCACGTCGACGCAGCAGCCGTCGACCTCGGCCCCGGCGACGACGGCCCCGCCCACCAGCCAGGGGGCGGCGACCACGCCGACGCCGTGACTGTGGTCAGGCCAGGTGGGAGCGGAGGGCTCGGGTGGCTTCGGTGGTCGCGCGGCCGACGTTGCGGGAGGCCCTCGCGTCGAGTACCGAAGGCAGTCGGTCGTCGTTGACCTCGGCCACGCCGACGCCGTGACTGCGGTCGGACCGCGTGGGTGCGGAGGGCTCGGGTGGCTTCGGTGGTCGCGCGGCCGACGATGCGGGACGCCCTCGCGTCGAGCACCGAAGGCAGCCGATCGTCGTTGACCCGGCCACGACGACCCCGCCCACCAGTCAGGGGGCGCGGCCACGCCGACGTCGTGACTGTGGTCAGGCCAGCTGGGAGCGAAGGGCGCGAGTGGCTGACGACGATGCGGGACGCCCTCGCGTCGAGCACCGCGTGACTGCGGTCAGACCAGGTGGGAGCGGAGCGCGCGGGCGGCCTCGGCGGGGTCCTCGGCCTCGGTGATCGCGCGGACGACGACGATGCGGGACGCCCCCGCGTCCAGCACCGAAGGCAGCCGGTCGCCGTCGATGCCGCCGATTGCGAACCACGGGCGTTCCGGGGCCCAGCCGGCCACCGCGCGCACCAGGTCCAGGCCCGGTGCGTCGCGGCCCGGCTTGGTCGGCGTCGGCCAGCAGGGGCCCGTGCAGAAGTAATCCACGCCGGGCTCCGCCGACGCCGACAGCGCCTGGTCGAGGGAGTGGGTCGAGCGGCCGATCACGACGTCGTCGCCGAGGATGCGGCGGGCCAGCGGGACCGGGATGTCGTCCTGGCCCAGGTGGAGCACGTCCGCGCCGACCGCCAGCGCCACGTCCGCGCGGTCGTTCACCGACAGCAGCGCGCCGTGGCGCTCGCACGCCTCCGCCAGCACCTCCAGCGCCGCGATTTCGGCCGCGGCCTCCAGTGGCGCACCGCCGGTCTTGTCGCGCAGCTGGATGACGTCGACGCCGCCGGCGAGGGCCGCGTCGGCGAACGCGGCCAAGTCGCCGCGGGAGGTGCGGGCGTCCGTGCACAGGTACAGGCGCGCGGCGTCGAGGCGGGCGCGGATCTTGTCACCGGAGAGGGCGGGCATAGCGGCGACCGTACCCCGGGAGTTAGGGTGGACGGGTCCGCACGGGAGCCCGAGGCACGGGCTGAGAGGGAGCTGCCGCTCCGACCGTGGAACCTGATCCGGGTCATGCCGGCGCAGGGAGCGTGATCCCATGACGAACCTGGCAGTGGTGGGCGGCGGCGTGATCGGCCTGTCCGCGGCGTGGCGGGCCGCGAAGGCGGGCCACGACGTCACCGTGCACGATCCCGAGCCCGCTCGCGGCGGCGCGTCCTGGCTGGCCGGTGGCATGCTCGCCCCGGTCACCGAGGCCTGGCCCGGCGAAGAAGACGTGCTCAGCCTCGGCGAAGCGTCGCTGAAACGCTGGCCGGGCTTCGCGAGCGACCTCGGACAAGAGGGCGTCGACCCCGGTCTCACCGGGCACGGGACGCTCGTCGTCGCGTTCGACAGCGCCGACGCCGGGCACCTCGACATCCTCGCCGGCTACCTGCACTCGATCGGCCGCGCGGCCGAGCGCCTCACCGGGCGGGAGACGAAGCGGCTCGAACCCGGCGTCGGGTCCGTCCGAAGTGGACTCCACGTGCCCGGCGACCTGGCCGTGGACAACCGGAAACTGCTCAACGCGCTCTACGCGGCGTGCGTCAACCACGACGTCCGGTTCGTGCGCGAGCGCGTCGAGAGCCTGCCGGACGCCGAAGCCGTCGTGCTCGCCGCGGGCGCGTGGACCGGGCGGCTGCACCCGCGGCTGGCCGGCGCCGTCCGGCCGCTCAAGGGCGAGATCCTGCGGCTGAAGCCCCGCCGCGGCTGCCTGCCGCCGCCCGCGCACACCGTGCGGGCGGTCGTCGAGGGCCGGCCGATCTACCTCGTCCCGCGCGGCGACCAGGAGCTCGTCCTCGGCGCCACGCAGTACGAAGCGGGCTTCGACCGGGCCGTCACCGCGCGGGGCGTGCGCGAGCTGCTCGAAGGCGCCGAACGCGTCTTCCCCGCGATCACCGAGTACGAGCTGGTCGAGACCGCCGCCGGCCTGCGCGCCGCCAGCCGGGACGTGCTGCCCTACATCGGTGTCCTGGACGACGGCGTCTTCGCCGCCACCGGGCACCACCGCAACGGCCTGCTGATGGCCCCCGTGACCGCGGCCGCCGTGGTCGCCTGGCTCGAGGGGGAGGAGCCGCCCGAAGGCGTCGAAGCGGCTTCGCCCGCCCGGCTGCAGAAGAAGGAGCACGTGTGATGGAGATCAAGCTCAACGGCCAGTGGACGGAGTTCCCGGACGGCGCGACCGTCGCCGACGTCCTCGACGCGTCCGGTGGCCCGCGGCCCGGGATCGCCGTCGCGGTCGACGGCGTCGTCGTCCGCCGGGGCGACTGGGCGGCCACCGTCGTGCCCAAGGGTGCGGGCGTCGACGTGCTCACCGCCGTCCAGGGAGGCTGAAGTGGACGAAGAACCGCTGGTCATCGGCACCGCCAAGCTGTCGTCCCGGCTGATCATCGGCACCGGCGGCGCGGCCAACCTGGCCGTGCTCGAACGCGCGCTGGTCGCCTCCGGCACCGAGCTGACCACCGTCGCGATGCGCCGCGCCGACGCCGAGGGCGGCTCCGGTGTCCTCGAACTGCTGAAGAAGCTCGGCATCGAGCTGCTGCCGAACACCGCGGGCTGCCGGACGGCCGCCGAAGCCGTGCTCACCGCGCAGCTCGCGCGGGAAGCGCTGGAGACCGATCTCATCAAGCTCGAAGTGCACGCCGACGACCGGACGCTGCTCCCGGACCCGTTCGAGACCCTCGACGCGGCCGAACGGCTGGCCGCCGACGGGTTCACCGTGTTCGCCTACACGAACGACGACCCGGTGCTCGCGCTGCGCCTGGAAGAGGCGGGCTGCGCCGCGGTGATGCCGCTGGGCGCGCCGATCGGCACCGGCCTCGGCATCCGGAATCCGCACAACATCGAGCTGATCGTTTCGCGGGCGGGCGTGCCGGTGATCCTGGACGCCGGAATCGGCACGGCGTCGGACGCGACGCTGGCGATGGAGCTCGGCTGCGACGCCGTCCTGCTGTCCACCGCCGTCACCCGGGCGGCCGATCCGGAGCGGATGGCTTCGGCGATGCGTGCGGCCGTCGTCGCCGGTCACCTGGCCCGCGCGGCGGGGCGGGTGCCGCAGCGCTTCTGGGCGAAAGCGTCGAGTCCACCCCGGTGAACTGCTGCTTTCGGGGGCTCCGGGTGGCGGCGCCCCCGGGCCCGGGGCGAAGCCCCGGTACAACACCAGAGTGGCTTCACGCCGAACGCGCACCGCGAGCCCGTAAGGTGGACGGCACTTTCCGGCGCACCCGCGGCGGGGCAGGGCAGAAGGAGCCAGCCGTGACGAGCACATCGGTCCAGGACGTCTCGGGCAGGTTGTACCTGGCCGTCGGCAGGCTGTCGCGGTCCCTGCGGCAGGCGGGTGTGCCGGGACCGGGCCACGGTGCCATCTCGGCGCTGGCGACGCTCGTGAACTCCGGCCAGCTCCGCCTCGGCGACCTCGCGGCCAAGGAGGGCGTCGCCGCGGCGACGATGTCGCGGATCATCGCGTCCCTGGTCGAGGCCGGCTACGTCAGCCGCGAGTCCGACCCGGTCGACCGCCGGGCGTGGCTGGCGAAGGCGACCGAGGAGGGCGAGCGGCTCGTCTCCGGCGTCCGGTCGACCCGCGTCCAGGAGCTGAACCGGCGCCTCGACCGGCTCTCGCCCGAGCACCGCGAAGCCTTGACGACGGCGATCCCGGCGCTCGAGGCCCTGATCGCGGACGACTGAGCTAGTCCGCGAGCCGGCGCGTGATCCGGTCGAACAGCTCCGTCAGCGGCTCGCCGACGTCCCGGCCGAACTCGGTCAGCCCGTAGGTGACCTGCGGCGGCGTGGTCGGCTCGACCCGCCGCCAGACCAGGCCGTCCTGGACCAGCGCGCGCAGCGACTGGGCCAGCATCTTTTCGCTGATGCCCTGGATGCTCTCGCGCAGCTCGAAGAACCTGAGGTCGGTGCGCCGCAGGGAGATCAGCACCCAGATGCCCCACCGGCTGGTGACGTGGTCGACGACGTCGCGCGCGACGCAGTCGGTGTGAAACACCTCATACCGAGCCTCGGCGCCGGCCGGGGTGAGCTGTGGGCCTCCGGTCATGTCATGAGCTTACCCAGAGGTATGTACTTACCAGAAGTTAGCTCGGCTCCTAGCGTCCCCCGAACACAGCGGGAATCGGACGAAGGAGCTGTTCATGATCGTGGTGACCGGGGCTACCGGGAACGTGGGCCGGCCGTTGGTGCGGGCGCTGGCCGGAGCGGGACAGCAGGTGACGGCGGTGTCGCGGCACGCCGCGGCCGTGCCGGACGGCGTCCGGCACGTGGTGGCCGACCTGGCGGAGCCCGCCGGTCTCGAGCCCGTGCTGGCCGGGGCGAAGGCGTTGTTCCTGCTGCTGTCCGGCGACCTGCACGCCATCGGGGCGAATCCTGCCGACGTCGTCGAGCGGGCCGCGCGCGCCGGGGTCGGCCGGATCGTCCTGCTGTCCACCCTGGGGGTGGTGACCAGGCCCTTCGGCACGACGCGGGTCGCGATGCGCGAGCTGGAGGACGCGGTGCGGGCGGCCGGGCCGGACTGGGCCGTCCTGCGGCCGGGCGGCTTCGCGTCGAATGCCCTGTGGTGGGCCGAAAGCGTCCGCACCCAGCGGACAGTCGCCGCACCCTTCGGCGACACGGGGGTGCCCGTCATCGACCCGGCGGACATCGCCGACGTCGCCGCGGCCTGCCTGCTGGACGAGGTGCACACCGGCGGCGTGTACGAGCTGACCGGGCCGGAAGCGATCACGCCGCGGCAGCAGACGGCGGCCATCGCCGCCGCGCTGGGCTCGCCGGTGCGGTTCCACGAGCAGACCCGCGAGGAGGCCAAGGCGGGCATGACGCGGAGCATGCCGGCCGAGCTCGCCGACGACACCCTGGACATCCTCGGCTCGCCGAGCCCGGCCGAAGTGCGCGTCAGCCCCGACGTCGAGCGGGTCCTCGGCCGGGGTCCCCGCTCCTTCGCCGACTGGGCCGCGCGCACCGTCGCCGCGTTCCGCTAAGCGGCCTTCTGCCGCAGCTCGGCGAGCTCCGCACGCAGGGCGCGGAGCTCGTCGAGGATCTCCTGGTTCGCCGCCGCCTGGGTTTCGGCCTGCTTCGCCTCCTCCTCGCGGATGTCCTGGCGCAGCTCGTCCTCCATGCCGCTGACCACGACGGCGATGAAGAGGTTCAGCACCGCGAAGCTGGACACCAGGATGTAGACGACGAAGAAGATCCAGGCCATCGGCGCCTGTTCCATGATCGTCTTGGCGATGTCGGGCCAGGCCTCGCCGGTCATCACCTGGAACAGGGTGAACAGCGACGTGCCGAGGTCGCCGAAGTCGCCGGGGTCGATGGCGCCGAACAGCTTCGTCGCCATCACCCCGGCCACGAAGATGATCAGCGCGAGCAACGCGGCGATCGAGGCCATGCCGGGGATGGCGGCGAGCAGCCCGGAGACGACCTTCCGCATCGACGGCACGACGGAGATCAGCCGCAGCACCCGGAGCACACGCAAGGACCGCAGCACCGCGAACGGCCCGGTCGCCGGGATCACCGCGATGCCGACCACCAGCAGGTCGAAGACGTTCCAGTTGTCGCGGAAGAAGCCGCCGCGGTAGGCGTAGAACTTCGCCAGCAGCTCGGTGACGAAGATGCCGAGCGCGATGTGGTCGAGCACGTGCAGCAGCCCGGCGTACCCGGCCATGATCGACGTCGACGTCTCCATCCCGAGCGTGACCGCGTTGAACACGATGACGGCGATGATGAAGTTCTGGAAGCGGCGGTCTTCGAGGACCTTCGCCACCCGCTCGCGTCCGGTCAAGGCCGCCCCCTGCTTGGGTCAAGGATCAGTAAACGCAGGGATGGTAACGGTCGCGGTGACGCACCTCGCCGGCCAGTCGCCGGACTTCAGCGCTCCTCGGGAGCCAGCCTCCAGAAGGCCGACACCGGTCCGACCTTGGCACCCATCGGGTACGCGTGCTCGACCGCCTGCGAAACGAACCACTTGCCGTACCGCGCGGCCTCGACCACCGACATGCCCTTCGCGAGCCCGGCCGTCAGCGCCGACGCCATCGTGTCGCCCGCGCCGTGCGTGTGCGGGGTCGAGTAGCGCTTGCCCGGCAGCTCCACGAACGTCGAGCCGTCGAACAGCAGGTCCACGCACTCCGGGTCCGACTGCAGGTGGCCGCTCTTCACCAGGACGTACCGCGGGCCCATCCGGTGCAGCACGACCGCCGCGGTGTGCATGCCTTCGCGGTCGGTCACCGTCATGCCGGTCAGGAGCCGGACTTCGTCGAGGTTCGGGGTCAGCACCGTCGCGCGCGGCAGCAGCTCGTCGCGCAGCGCGTGCAGGCCGGCCTCGTCGAACAGTGGCTGGCCGTGCATCGACGCCGCCACCGGGTCGACCACGAACGGGATCCGGGCGTCCCGGCCGATCTCCGCGTTGTCGCACGCGACCGCGACCGCCTCGATGATCCCGGCCGACGCCAGCATGCCCGTCTTGGCCGCGCCGACGCCCATGTCCGCCGCCACGGCCTCGATCTGCCCGGCCACGATGTGCGGCGGCAGGTCGGCGCGGTCGTGCACGCCGAGGGTGTTCTGGACGGTGACGGCGGTGACCGCGACCAGGCCGTGCACGCCGCAGGTCAGGAACGTGCGCAGGTCCGCCTGCAGCCCGGCGGCGCCGCCGGAGTCCGACCCGGCGATGGTCAACGCGGTCGGAAGGCTCGTTGGCATGGTGTTTTCCCGACTTCTGGTCTAGGCCAATCGGCCGCTTTTCCTTCATCAAGAGTCAACCACGGTGGCACATTGTGTGGGCTACTCACCAGTTCACGGGGCGAAGGAGCCTGGATGAAGCTCTCCTCGGTGGTACTCCTCACGGCTGCGCTCGTGCTCTCCGGAGCGACCGCGGCCCACGCGGACAGCCCGAAGCTTTCCCACGTCACGACCGTCGGCGTGCACAACACCTACGACCCGGCGGCCTACGGCTACCTCGCCCAGGCGCTCGACGCAGGCTCGTCGCTGATCGAGCTCGACGTCTGGCCGGACTTCTTCACCCACGAGTGGAAGGTCAGCCACTCGAACCCGCTGGGGAACAACAACAACTGCGTCGCGGCCACCTCGGCGTCGCAGCTCTACAGTGGCGGCAAGAACAAGAACCTCGAGTACTGCCTCGACGACATCCGGATCTGGCTCGCGGCCCACCCCGGGCACGCGCCGCTCACGCTCAAGCTCGAAATGAAGACCGGCTTCTCGGACAACACCGGCATGGGCCCGGACGAGCTGGACGCGACGTTCCGCTCGCACCTCGGCAGCGTCGCCTTCCGCCCGGCCGAGCTGCTGGGCGGTTACGCCACGCTCGACGACGCGGCCAAGGCGGACAACTGGCCGTCGGTGGACGCGTTGCGGGGCCGGGTGATCACCGAGATCATCCCGGGCACGGTCGAAGAGGGGAACCCGACCGACACGCTGAAGACCGACGTCGAGTACGCGCGGTACCTGGTCGGGCTCAAGAACGCCGGCAAGCTCGGCGACGCGAACATCTTCCCGACCGTGCACGGCGCGGCCGGCGGTGACCCGCGGGACAAGTACACCGCCGACCTCAAGCCGTGGTTCGTGGTGTTCGACGGCGACGCGAACGCGTGGGTCACGCAGACCGGGCCGTGGTGGTACGACGCGAACCACTACTACGTCGTGATGACCGACGCGCAGAACGTCGCGCCGGCCATCGACGCCCACAACCCGACGGTCGAGCAGGCCAACCAGCGCGTCGCCGACCTGGCGAAGCAGCACGCGTCGGTCGTCACCGCGGACTGGACCGGGCTCACGACGGTGCTGCCGCAGGTGGTCGCCCGGGGTTAGAGGGTCAGCACGAGCTTCCCGGACACCCGCCCGGATTCGCCGAGCTCGTGCGCCTTGGCGACGTCTTCCAGCGGGAAGGTCCGTTCGACGCGGACCTTCAGCTGACCGGCCTCGATGAGCTCGACGAGGCCGGTCAGCCCGCCGCGGTCCGGCTCGACGAGGATCCGGCTCGTGTGGACTTCCCGTGCGGCGGCGGCCTTTTCGACGCGGTCCGCGACGCCGCTGGGGACGCCGATCAGCAGGCCGCCCGCCTTGATCGCGGGGAGCCAGCGCAGGTCGCTGTCTTCGCCGACGAGTCCGAAGTAGACGTCCACATCGGACGCCGTGGCGTTCTCGTCGTGGTAGTCGATCGGTTCGTCGACGCCGAGTTCGCGCAGCAGGTCGTGCTTGCCGGCGCTGGCCGTGCCGATGACGTGCGCCCCGCGCGCCTTGGCGATCTGCACGGCGAGGTGCCCGACCCCGCCGGCGGCGGCGTCGACGAACACCCGCTGTCCTTTCCGGACGTCCGCGACGTCGACCAGGCCCTGCCAGGCGGTCAGCCCGGCCAGCGGCAGCGCGGCGGCCTCGGCGAACGACAGCCCGGCGGGCTTGCGCACGAAGTGCCGCGACGGCGCGGTGACGTACTCCGCGTACGCGTTGCCCGGGCGCGGGAACCACGGCATGCCGAGGACTTCGTCGCCTTCCCGGACGCCGGTGGCGCCGAAACCGGCCGCTTCGACGACGCCGGCGACGTCCCACCCGACGGTGAACGGCGGCTCGCCGAGGAACCCGCCGCCGGCCCGCACCTTCCAGTCGACGGGGTTGATCCCGGCGGCCCGCACCCGCACCAGGACCTCCGTCGGCCCGGGTTCCGGGCGCGGTGCTTCGGTGACGCGGAGCACCTCCGGCCCGCCGAGGGTCTCCTGGGTCACGATGCGCATTGCTCCACTCCTTCTGTTCGAGGTCGCCTCCTATACTCGGACGGGTAGGCACTTTTCGCTAGAAGGCACTTATCCGTAAAGTAGGTACCTGATGGAAACCACCTGTGACCAGGACGGACCCTGGGACGTCTACCTCCGGAGCTGTCCCTGCCGGGACGTGCTGGACCTGCTGGCCAACAAGTGGACGGCCCTGGTGCTGGGCGCGCTGTCCCGCGGCCCGCACCGCTTCGGCGAGCTGCGCCGGGCCGTGGACGGCATCAGCCAGAAGATGCTGACCCAGAACCTCCGGCAGCTGGAGCGCGACGGCTTCCTGACCCGCACGGTGTACCCGACCACGCCGCCGACGGTGGAGTACGCGCTGACGGAGATGGGCGCGGAGGTGGGGGCGCACCTGGTGGCGCTGAGCACGTGGTCCCAGGCGAACTTCGATCGGATCCGGTCGTCCCGCGAGGAGTACGACGGCCGGGAGCTGCAGCCGGTCCGCTGACGAGCCGGCGGCCGCTCGGTAACGGCCGTCGCCGGTGCCGCGACTCCAGGGAGGCCGAGGTGGCGAACCCCGTCGTGAAAGGTGGCCGGACGTGACCGATTGGTTCTCCCGGTGGCGCGTGGACGAGGTCGCGCGGGCGATGGACGAGCCACCCCAGCTGATCATGAGCAGCGAGCCTCCGACGGACGGCGCGGTGGACGAAGGTGTCCCGGGCGACGGCGACGGTGACCGGCATCCGGCCGACTACTCCGGATGATCCCCGGCACGTGGCTCGCGGCCGTGCTGTTCCTGCTCGTCGTCGCGCCCGGCTTGTTCTTCGACCTGCTGGGCGCGCGCCGCCGGGTGGCGGTGGCCGAATCGGCGTTCCGCGAGATCGGCCGGGTCGCGCTGGGCAGCTTGGGGTTCACCCTGGTCACCGTCGTGCTCCTGCAGGCGGCGCAGTGGCTCTTCCCCCGGCTGTTCTTCGACCCCCGGGCCCTGATCCTCGGCGGGAACGCCTACCTGGCGGACCACTACGGCGCGGTGGTGCTGACGCTCGTCGTGGCGGCCGCGACCTCCCACGCGCTGGCGTTCGGGCTGCACAAGTGGCTGGCCCGGCGCCACGGGGAAACGATCCGCGTCATCAGCCTCTGGGGCAAGGCCTTCCGGCACGGCGTGCCGGCCGGGCACGCGGTGTTCGCCCGGGTCCGGCTGGCCGGCGGGCTGGTGTACACCGGGCAGGTCGAGAACTTCACGGCCGATCTGCCGATGGGTGATCGCGAGCTGCTGCTCACCAAACCCCTGGCCGCCAAGCCGGACGCCGACAGCCCGCTCCGGCCGCTGCCGGACTCCTACCGCCGGGTCATCATCCCCGGGGACCGGATCGAGGTGATCAGCGTGGAGTACCGGCCGGTGCCGCCGGGCGCCGTCACCGCGAAGAAGCGGCTTCAGCGGTCCAGCACCCAGAACGGCGACACCGGGCCCACGCCCGCGCCCAGCGGGTAGGACTCCGCCACGCAGCGTTCGATGAACTTCTTCCCCTCCGCCACCGCGTCGGGGACCGAGGAGCCCTTCGCCAGGGACGCCGTGATCGCCGACGCCAGGGTGTCGCCGCCGCCGTGGGTGTTCTCCGTGAGGTACCTCGGGCCGCTCAGTTCCCGGAACTCGCGGCCGTCCGACAGCAGGTCCACGCAGTCCTCCGTGCCCTGCATGTGGCCGCCCTTGACCAGGACCCAGCGGGAACCGAACTCCAGCAACGCCTCCGCCGCCGCGCGCTGGGTGGCCGCGTCGACGACCGAAACCCCGGTCAGGAGGCGGACTTCGTCCAGGTTCGGCGTGATCAGCGTGGCGCGGGGGAACAACTCGGTGCGGATCGCCTCCAGCGCGTCTTCGCGCAGGAGGGCGTGTCCCGTCATCGACGCCGCCACCGGGTCGACGACCAGGGGGAAGTCCATCCCGAGTTCGTCCAGGGTCTTCGCCACCGAGCGGATGATCTCCGCGGTGGCGAGCATGCCCGTCTTCGCCGCGTCGACGCCCATGTCGGACGCCACCGCCTTGATCTGCGCCGTCACCACGTCGGCCGGGATCTCGGTGAAACCCTGCACGCCCAGCGAGTTCTGCACGGTGACCGCGGTCAGCGCCACGAGCCCGTGGACGCCGTTGGCGAAGAACGTCCGCAGGTCGGCCTGGATGCCCGCACCACCGCCGGAGTCCGATCCGGCGATGGTGAGGGCGGTCCTCGGTGTCACTGCTGCACCACGGGCAGGTAGACCTTGTTGGCCTGCTCGCCGAACTCCGCCGACTTCTCCGCCATGCCGGCCTCGATGGCCTCCACAGTGGACAGGCCGTGCTCTTCGGCGTACTTGCGGACGTCCTGCGTGATCCGCATCGAGCAGAACTTCGGGCCGCACATCGAACAGAAGTGCGCGGTCTTGGCCGGCTCGGCGGGCAGCGTCTCGTCGTGGAACGAGCGTGCGGTGTCGGGGTCGAGCGAGAGGTTGAACTGGTCGTGCCAGCGGAACTCGAAGCGCGCCTTCGACAGCTCGTCGTCCCACTCCTGCGCGTACGGGTGCCCCTTGGCGAGGTCCGCGGCGTGCGCGGCGATCTTGTACGTGATCACGCCGGTCTTGACGTCGTCGCGGTTCGGCAGGCCGAGGTGCTCCTTCGGCGTGACGTAGCACAGCATCGCCGTGCCGTACCAGCCGATCTGGGCCGCGCCGATGGCCGAGGTGATGTGGTCGTACCCCGGCGCGATGTCCGTCGCGAGTGGACCGAGGGTGTAGAACGGCGCCTCGCCGCAGAGCTTCTCTTCGAGCTCCACGTTCTCCTTGATCTTGTGCATCGGCACGTGGCCGGGGCCTTCGATCATCACCTGGACGTCGTGCGAGCGCGCGATGTGCGTCAGCTCGCCGAGGGTTTCCAGCTCGGCGAACTGCGCGCGGTCGTTGGCGTCGGCGATCGAGCCCGGGCGCAGGCCGTCGCCCAGGGAGAACGTGACGTCGTACTGGCGCAGGAGTTCGCAGAGCTCCTCGAAGTGCGTGTACAAAAAGGACTCCTGGTGGTGCGCGAGGCACCACGCGGCCATGATCGAGCCGCCGCGGCTGACGATGCCGGTGACGCGCCGCGCGGTCAGCGGGATGTAGCGCAGCAGCACGCCGGCGTGCACGGTGACGTAGTCGACGCCCTGTTCGCACTGCTCGACGATCGTGTCGCGGTACACCTCCCACGACAGCTTTTCGGGCTCCCCGTTGACCTTTTCGAGCGCCTGGTAGATCGGCACGGTGCCGACCGGGACCGGCGAGTTGCGGATGATCCACTCCCGCGTCTCGTGGATCCGCTTGCCGGTGGAGAGGTCCATGATCGTGTCGGCGCCCCAGCGGGTCGCCCACACCATCTTGTCGACCTCTTCCTCGACCGACGACCAGACGGCCGAGTTGCCCATGTTGGCGTTGATCTTCACCAGGAAGTTCTTGCCGATGATCATCGGCTCGGACTCGGGGTGCTTCCGGTTGGCCGGGATCACCGCGCGGCCGCTCGCGACCTCGGCGCGCACGAACTCGGGGGAAACCCTTTCTCGCGCGGCGATGTACTCCATCTCGCGGGTGATCACGCCCTGCTTGGCCCAGCCGAGCTGGGTGTTGTGCTCACGCCCGTCGGCCCAGCCGGCACGCAGCCGGTGCAGTCCACTGTGGACGTCGATCGAGGCTTCCGGGTCCGTGTACGGGCCGGAAGTGTCGTAGACGTCGAAGTGTTCGCCGTTCGAGAGGTCGATCCGGCGCGCGGGAACGCGCAGTCCGGATTCCGTCTGGTGGAAGACTTTGTGCGAGCCGGTGATCGGACCCGTGGTGACGGAGACGTCTTTGTTTTCCAGCGTCGTCAACGACTTTCACTCCCTACGCCGGCATTACCCGGTCAGGTTCATGCGGTCGGTGACGCCTGCGAAACGCAAGTCACCCTCTCAGCCCGCCATGGCGCGAGCTCCCGCGTTGGTGTTGTGCCACCGACCATGCCACGCCGGGGCGCGATACTCAAGTCACCCGGCCAACTCGGCCGGAGTGGCGTAGACGTCGACCATGGCTCCGTTGCGCAGCACGGTGATCGGCAGTGCGGTGCCGATCACTTCCGCGAAGAGCCGGCGCTGGATGCCCTGGGCGTCCGACACCCGGGTGCGCCCGACGGTCAGCACGAGGTCGCCCGCCTTGAGGCCGGCCTGGTCCGCGGGGCCGCCGGAGACGACTTCGCGCACCCGCAGCCCGGCGCTCTGCCCGGTGCGCCCGGCGACGTCGTCCGGCAGCGGCGCGGGCACGCCGACGATGCCGAGGTACGCGCGCCGCACCCGGCCTTCGACGACGAGCGTGTCGATGATCCGCCGCGTCGTCGCGTTGATCGGCACCGCGAGCCCGAGCCCGACGCCGGCGACGGCGGTGTTGACGCCGACGACCCGGCCGGCCGAATCGGCGAGCGCGCCGCCGGAGTTGCCGGGGTTGAGCGCCGCGTCGGTCTGGATGACGTCTTCGATCACGCGGGTGGTGCGCCCCTGCCGCACCGGCAGCGCCCGGCCGAGCGCGCTGACCACCCCGGCGGTGACCGTCCCGGCGAACCCGAGCGGGTTCCCGACGGCGACGACGAGCTGCCCGACGACCAGCCGGTCGGCGTCCCCGAGCGTGGCGGCCGGCGGCGTTTCCCCGCGCGCCCGCAGGACGGCGAGATCGGACAGCGGATCGGCGCCCACGACGTCGAAGGGCACCTCGCTGCCGTCGGCGAAGGTGGCGACCCCGCGCCGGTGGTCGCTGACGACGTGGGCGTTGGTGAGCAGGTGGCCGTCCTCGGCGAAGACGACCGCGGACCCGCTCCCGCGCTCGAGCTGCACCCCGGCGACGTGCGGGGTCACGGTCTCGGCGACCGTGCTCACCGCGCGCGAGTAGGCGTCCATCGCGTCGTCCACGTCTCCACCTCGATTACACCGTTGCACCTACAACAAGTGTGCGCTTTCGCGGCCGTGAAGTCCGTTCGCTGGTCGTGAACCGCCGACCGGACCAGTGACGGTCAGTGGTTCACCGGATCGGACCACGCGCCGGTGAAGATCCGGCGGGCAGACTCCCCAAGCGCTTCTGTAACGGTGCAGAAGCGATCTTCTGTGGGGTTGATATGCGCAAACTCATGTTCGGCGCCCTCGCCGGGCTGCTGGTCACCGGGCTGATCCCGGGGATCGCGGCGGCCCAGGGGGATGCTCCGGGCGCCCCGGGCGCCCATCCCAGCTGGCTGCCCGCGAACAAGACCGGCTTCGGCACCGCTCATGACCGCTCGAGCAACGTCTGGTTCACCCTCCAGGGCGGGCAGCTGTCCGAGGTCTACTACCCGGACCTGTCGACGCCCAGCGTCCGCTCGCTGAACTTCGTCGTCACCGACGGCCGCAGCTTCGCCGACCTCGACCACGCGGCGAAGTCGCAGCAGGTCCGGCGGACCGACGACGACAGCCTGACCTACGAGCAGACCATCACCGACGACCAGCACCGCTGGCGCCTCCGCAAGACCTACGTCACCGACCCGGCCGCCACGACCGTGCTGGTGGACGTCGACTTCCAGTCGCTTACCGGGCGGCCGTACCAGCTCTACGCGATCGCCGACCCGGACCTCACCAACGACGGCTCCGACGACTCGGCCGCGCGCAAGGGCGACGTGCTCACCGCGCAGGACGCCGCGAACGCCGCCGCGCTCACCGCGAAGCCCGCGTTCACGAAGACCAGCGTCGGCTACGCGGGCAACTCCGACGGCACCACGCAGCTCACGAAGACCTTCAAGCTGAAGAGCTACGACACCGCCGCGAAGGGCAACGTCGTGCTGACCGGGCAGACGAGCGCCGACGGCCTCCGGAACCGGCACGTCACCCTCGCGCTCGGCATGGGCGCGAAGGCGCCGGACGCGCTCGGCAGCGCGCAGGCGTCGCAGCGCCGCGGTGTCCGCGACATCACGCGCGCGTACGACCGCGGCTGGGAGCAGTACCTGCGCGGGGTGAGCAAGCCGCCGTCGTCGCTGAAGACCGACGCCGAGCGCGACCTCTACAAGGCGTCGATGCTGACGCTGGCCGCGAGCGAGGACAAGCACCACCCGGGCGCCTTCATCGCGTCGCCGAGCATGCCCTGGCGGTTCGGGAACAACGACCCGGAGTGGTCGCCGTCCGGGACCTACCACCTGGTCTGGCCGCGTGACCTCTACCAGATCGCGACCGGGCTGGCCGCCGGCGGCGACCAGGGTGCCGCGAACCGCGCGGTGAGCTACATGTTCGGCACGCAGCAGCAGGCCGACGGGCACATGCCGCAGAACAGCCGGGTCGACGGCGTGCCGTACTGGACGTCGATTCAGCTCGACGAAACCGCTTTCCCGATCGTGCTGGCCCAGCAGCTCGGCCGCGACGACCTGTGGCCCGGCGTCCGGAAGGCCGCCGACTTCATCATCGGCTACGTCGGCCCGAACGGGCAGCCGGCGCCGTACACCCAGCAGGAGCGCTGGGAGGAGCAGGACGGCTGGTCCCCGTCGACCATCGCGTCGGTGATCGCCGGGCTGGTCTGCGCCGCGGATCTGGCTTCGCACAACGGAGCTTCGGCGGACGCCGCCCGCTACCTCGCCGCGGCCGACAAGTTCAAGGCCGACCTGCCGAAGCAGACGATCACCACGAACGGGCCGCTGTCGAAGGACCCGTACTTCGTCCGGCTGACCAAGGACGCCGACGCCAACGCGGGGACGACGTACAACCTCGGCAACTCGAGCGTCACGATGGACCAGCGCGCGGTCACCGACGCGGGCTTCCTCGACCTCGTCCGGCTCGGCGTCTACCGGGCCGACGACCCGGTGATCGAGAACAGCATTCGCGTCACGGACAAGGACATCGCGTTCACGACGCCCACCGGGCAGTTCTGGCACCGGTACACGAAGGACGGCTACGGCGAGCAGGCCGACGGTTCGCCGTGGGACTACACGTTCCCGGCCGGGAGCCGCACCACGTTCGGGCGGCTGTGGCCGCTGCTCGCCGGCGAGCGCGGCGAGTACGAGCTGACGCTCGGCGACCCGGCGTCGGCCGCGCGGCGGCTGCGTGACCTCGGCCGGGTGAGCAGCTCGGCGGAGACCATGCCGGAGCAGGTGTGGGACGAGAACCCGCCGTCGGGACAGACCGGGTTCCCGGTCGGCACGCCCAACGCGTCGGCGACCCCGCTGGCCTGGACGCACGCCCAGTACGTCCGGCTCGCGCAGGACGTCAAGGCGGGCTCGGTGCTGGAGACGCCGAAGGTGGTGCGCTGCCACTTCCTCGGCTGCTGAACCGGCGAAGGGCCCCTCGGAACCGAGGGGCCCTTCGCGGTCTCAGATGACGGCGCCGTCGTCCTCGGGGGTCTTCGGCGGCAGCCACTTGTTGCCCGGGACGCCCCACTTGTTGTGCTTGAGCATCTTCTTCGCCGCGCGGGCGTGCCGCCCGACCAGGCGGTCGAGGTAGATGTAGCCGTCGAGGTGGTCGGTCTCGTGCTGCAGGCAGCGCGCGAAGTAGCCGGTGCCCTCGACCTCGATCGGGTTGCCCTCGATGTCGGAGCCGGTCACCTTCGCCCACTTCGCGCGGCCCGTCGGGTACGACTCGCCGGGCGCCGAGAGGCAGCCCTCCCAGTCGTCGTCCGGGTCCGGCATGGTCTCCGGGATCTCCGACGTTTCGAGCTTCGGGTTGACGACGACGCCCTTGTGCCGCACGCCCTCGTCGTCCGGGCAGTCGTAGACGAACACCCGCAGGTCGAGGCCGATCTGGTTGGCCGCGAGACCGACGCCTTCGGCGGCGTACATCGTCTCGAACATGTCGTCGACGAGCGTGCTCAGCTTGCCGTCGAACTCGGTGATCTCCCGAGTCGGCTGGTGCAGCACGGGTTCGCCGGCGATAACGATGGGGTGGATGGTCACGACGACGCAGTTTAGTCGGACCCCTCTGGTAGACCTGCATCAGACCGTGACGCGCCGGGGTCGATGCCCACGTCGGCGGCCGCTTCCGTGGTTGAATGGCGCCCGCGGAAGAGCTAGGTCTGATTCGCCATACGCCCGATTGAGAGGGACTCGGATGGACGCCGCGGAGTCGATGGCTGAGCCGCAGCCGTCGCCGCCGAAGCCCGTGCCCGGCCTGACCGAACGCGAGGTCGAGATCCTCGCCTTCGAACGTCAGTGGTGGCGACACGCCGGGGCGAAGGAGAACGCCATCCGCGAACGCTTCGATTTGTCCGCCACGCGCTACTACCAGCTGCTCAACAAGCTGCTGGAGAAGCCGGAGGCGATCGAGGCGGACCCGATGCTGGTGAAGCGGCTGCGCAAGACGCGCGCCGCCCGGCAGCGCAAGCGAGGCGCCCGGCGACTGGGGATCGAGCTGAAATGAGTGTGTTTTCGGGTATGTCCCGGCCGATGAAGGCCGCGGGCGTCGCGTTGATCGGCGTGGCCATCGTGGCCGCCGTCGTCGGCGGGATCTCCGCGCTGAGTGGTGACGGTTCCAATGAAGCCGGGCCGAGCGGCACGTCGTCGGCGAACCCGCCGGGTACCTCGGGCGGGACGTCGGCGCCGCCGGCCACGTCGTCGACGGCCACCCCGCCGTCGACGTCGGCGAACCCCACGTCCCCGGCGCCGCCGACCACCCCGCCGCCCGGCGGCCAGCCCACGCAGGGCCAGCCGGGGCAGGGCCAGCCGGGGCAGCCGGGTGGTGACCAGCAGGCGTCCAACAAGTGGGTCACCGTCCGGGTGTTCAACAACTCGACGATCAAGGGCCTCGCCGCCCGCGCGAAGGACGACTTCGCCGGCGCGGGCTGGAACGTCACCGAGGTCAGCAACTATTCGCAGGGCGTCATCCCGGCGACCACGGCGTACTTCCGCCCGGGCACCGACGAGGAAGCGGCGGCCAAGCAGCTCGCCCAGGAGTTCGGCTTCAAGGCCGAGCCCCGCTTCGCCGGGATACAGGATGCGACGCCGGGCGTGATCGTCATCGTGACGAACAACTACGAGTCGGGCCACAAGGGGAGCTGACCCGCTCACTTTGCCACGCAAAGCGGCACTTTCATGACGAAAGTGCCGCTTTGTGGCGCAAAGTGAGCGGTCAGTCCGCGATTTGGGTTTTCGCGTAGGCCTCGAGCGCCGCGAGCTGGGCCGGGTCGAGGCTGGGCCGGACCGTCCTGCGGGCCGCGTCCAGGTGCGCCGCCGTCACTTCGCGGGCCTCCAGCGACTCGCGCATCGCGGTCAGGGCCGCTTCGCGGATCAGTGCGGCGCAGTCGGCCGCCGAGTAACCGTCCAGAGTGGACGCCACCTCGGCGAGGTCCACATCGGAGGCCAGCGGCGTGTTCTTCGAGCTGGCGGCGAGGATCGCGGCGCGGGATTCGCTGTCCGGCGGCGGGACGTAGACGCGGCGCTCCAGCCGGCCCGGCCGCAGCAGCGCCGGGTCGACCAGCTCGGGCCGGTTCGTCGCGCCCAGCACGACGACTTCGCGCATCGGCTCGACGCCGTCGAGCTCGGTGAGCAGGGCCGCGACCACGCGGTCGGCGACGCCGGAGTCCGACGACTGGCCGCGGCGCGGGGCCAGCGCGTCGATCTCGTCCAGGAAGATCAGCGACGGCGCGGCCTCGGCGGCCCGGCGGAACAGCTCCCGCACCGCGCGTTCGGACTCGCCGACCCACTTGTCCATCAGCTCGGCGCCCTTGACCGCGAAGACGTTCAGCGCGCCGGTGCCCGCGAGCGCCCGCACGAGGAACGTCTTGCCGCCGCCGGGCGGCCCGTAGAGCAGCACGCCACGCGGCGGTTCGACGCCGAGGCGCGCGAACGAGTCCGGGTACCGCAGCGGCCACAGCACGGCTTCGGTGAGGGACTGCTTGACGTCGACCATGTTCCCGACGTCGTCCAGCGTCAGCCCGCCGGTGGCCAGGTTGTCCGAAGTGGACATCGACACCGGGCGGACGGTGGCCAGCGCGTCCAGCAGGTCCTGCTGCGAGATCCGCGGCTCGTCGGTGTCGCGCTGGCGCAGCGCGGCCCGCAGCGCCGCGTCCCGGCGCAGGGCGATCAGGTCCGCGGCGACGAACCCCGGCGTCCGCTCGGCGAGGACGCCGCAGTCGATGCCGGTGTCGAGCGGGACGTCGCGCAGCAGCACGTTCAGCAGCTCGCGCCGGGTCTTCGCGTCCGGCAGGGCCAGGCCGAGCTCGCGGTCGAGCAGGTCGGCGGCGCGCAGCCGCGGATCGGCGGACTCCGCGCGGGCGGTGGTCGCGACGACGGCGAACCGCCCGCGCCGCAGCGCCGTCCGCAGCTCTTCGAGCACGACCGTGGCGACCGGCGGCGGGGAAGCGGCGGGCAGCAGCGCGTCGACGTCGGTGAGCAGCAGCACCGCGGGTCCGTCGGCGGAGCGGACCGCCTCGCGCAGGCGCGCGACGGCGACGTTGGGGTCCAGCACGGCGAGGTTCGGCGCGGCCAGCGGCACCACGCGGATGTCCGCCTCGCTCGCGACCGACCGCACGAGCGTCGCCTTGCCGACGCCTTCGGGCCCGGACAGCAGGACGCCGAGGTGGGCGGGCGCGCCGAGCCGCGCGAGCAGCTCGGGCCGGTGGAAGGCCAGGTCGAACCACTCGCCGAGCTTGCGCGCGGCGGCTTCGGCGCCGATCAGGTCCGCGAGCGGGACGGCCGGCTCGACGACCTCCTCGACGCTGATCTCGTCTTCGACGATCTCGGCGTCGATCCACTCCTCGGCCGCGGTGACGGCGGAGGTGCGCACCAGCGCGGTCGCCGTCCGGGGGGCGGCGGGCTCGGCGGCCGGCCGCGCGCCGTCGCGCCAGACGACCACTGTGGACGGTCCGACCGCGACGGTGCCGGCCGGCTCGGTCGCGGTGACGGTGAGCAGCTCGTTGGTCCAGGTCGCGCCGATCGCCCGTGACAGCTGGCCGCGCAGCCCGGCGGGGTCGGACCCCGGCGTCGGCGCGAGGTCCTGCGGCAGCAGCGAAACGGCGTCGCCGACGGTGAGCACCTTGCCGATGAGCGCGAGCCGCAGCATGTGCGGGCTGACCGAGACGCTGGCGAGCCGCGACCCGGCCACGGTCACGGTCCGCGCCGCGGCGACCTCGGCCGGCGCGACGACGACCTCCGAGCCCTCGGTGACCCCGAGGTTCGACATGGTGACGTCATCGGTGAGCAGCACCCCGGGCACCCCGGCCGCATCGGCGGGCGCGGCGAGCGCGGCACTGACCCGCGCCCCGGTGAGGTGCACGGCGTCCCAGGCCCGCAGGCCCAGCGCATCGAGGACTTCGGGGTGCAACCGCACGACGCCGCGGCGGGTGTCCAGCGCGGACGGGGTGTGCCGGACGGTCAGCGTGATCTGGGGGTGGCTCACGCCGTTCACCCTAGCGAGCCGGTGCGCTCCCAGGCGTCGAAGTAGGTGATGTCCCGCACGGCCGGGCGAGCGGAGGGCCGGAAGTCGCGCTGGGTCGTGTACGCGACGGCGAGCAGGCTGATCTGCGTGACGTCGTCGGGGATGCCGAGCAGCGCGGCGACGTCGGATTCGTGGTCTTGCAGGTGGTAGCCGCAGCTGGAACTGCCGAGACCGCGGGCGCGCAGGGCGAGTTGGAAGCTCCAGACGGCGGGGTGGGGGGAGCCGAAGTCGGCGGTCTTCAGGGCCCGTTCCTCGACGAGGTGGTCGTACTCCGCCCAGGCCGCTTCGGCCGTCTCGTGGTTGTACGCGGCGATCTCGGCCCTCGCCGCCGGATCCCGGACGAGCAGCCAGCGGAACCGCGCGGCCATGCCGCCCGCGGCCGGCGTCGAGGCGATGTCGCTCTACAACCACGTCGAGAACAAGGGCGACCTGCTGGACGGGCTCACCGCGCGGGTCTTCGAGCGCTCGCCGCGGGGCTGCACACGAGCTTCACCCGGCACCGCCGTGGTGGTGCGGGCCTTGGCGGCGCAGGCCGCGAACCGCCGCTCGGCCGGGGCGTCGCGGGTGCTCGACGCGGGATTGGCCGAGGAAGCCGCGGCCCGCAGCTACCGGTCGCTGCCGGGGATGCTGTTCGGTTCGGTGCTCCCGGGGACGGCGGGGACCGGCGCCGCGAAGGCGGGGCGGGCCGAGCCGGTGGGCGCGTGGTTCCGGCGGGTGGTGACGGCCGCGGAGCTGCCGAGCCTGCACCGCGTCCTGCCCGCGCTGGAATCGGGTGACTGCGTGCCGGACTTCGGCTACCAGCTCGACCTGCTGATCGGCGGGCTGCGGCCGACGCCGTGAAGGCCACGGCTACTTGCGGCGCAGGCCGATCTGGCGCCAGGACCGGCGCCGCTGGCCGTTGCCGTTCTCCGACGTGCTGCGCGGTACGCGGACCGTCTCGCCCGTGCGGGGGAGCCGGACCGCGCGCATCGCCGCTCCCGCGACCCGGCGGCGCAGCGGGGGACGCAGCCCCAGCCGGCGTGGGGAGCGGGCGCGGCGGATCGCGCGGCGCTCGCGCGGCGGGACCGTCCACGCCTCCGGGTGCGCCGCCAGCCAGCGGTGCCGGTAGACCGAGTACGGGATGTGCGCCAGGTACAGGATCATCGCCACGAGCAGCGCGACCAGCGGGAACTGGATGATCGCCGCGGCCAGCAGCGCCACCCCGAGCAGCAGGGGGGCGATCGCCTTGGCCGGGGCCTTGACCGTCTTCAGCGACAGCGTCGGGATGCGGCTGATCAGCAGGGCCGCGATGGCGATCGTCCACGCCCACACGACGTACTGCGAAGACCACCACCCCCCGCCCCACTGCAGGTACGCCACCAGCGGCAGCATCGCCAGCAGGCCGCCCGCCGGGGCCGGGACGCCGACGAAGAACTCGCTCGCGTACGCCGGCTGCTCGGTGTCGTCCAGCAGCGTGTTGAACCGGGCCAGCCGCAGGATCATGCAGACGGCGAAGATCAGCGACGCCACCCAGCCGATCCGGTCCGCGCCGGTCTGCCAGACGTAGATCACCAGCGCCGGGGCCACGCCGAACGAGATGCCGTCGGACAGCGAGTCCAGCTCCGCGCCCATCTTCGACGTCGCGTCGAGGAGGCGGGCGATCCGGCCGTCCAGGCTGTCGAGCACCGCGGCGATGCCGATCGAGGCGATCGCCATCGCGTAGTTCTTCGTCAGCGCGAACTGCACGGCCGAGAGGCCCGCGCACAGCGCCAGCACCGTGATGGCGTTCGGCAGCAGCCGGACACCGGGGGTGGTCACGCGGACCATCGATCAGCCTTTCGCAGGCGCGGCAGGGAGTTCGGCGATCACGGTCTCGCCGCCGACCGTGCGCTGGCCCTTGCTGACCAGCACGGTCGAGCCCGGCGGGAGGTAGAGGTCGACCCGCGAGCCGAAGCGGATGATGCCGTACGTCGCGGCGGCGCCGACCTTGTCGCCCTCGCGGATCTCGCAGAGGATGCGGCGCGCGACCAGCCCGGCGATCTGCACGACGACGAGCTCGTGGCCGTCTTCGGTGCGCATCAGCACGGAGTTGCGTTCGTTGTCGTCGCTCGCCTTGTCCAGGTCGGCGGACAGGAACTTGCCCGGCCGGTAGGCGACGCGCTCGATCACGCCGTTCGCCGGCACGCGCTGGACGTGCACGTCGAACACCGAGAGGAACACCGACACGCGCATCCGCGGCTCGGCGGGCAAGCCCAGCTCGGCGGGCGGGACGGCTTCCTCGATCAGCGACACGAGACCGTCGGCCGAGGCCAGCGCGACGCCGTCACGCGGCGGCGGGACCCGCTTCGGCTCGCGGAAGAACGCGGCCATCGCCACGGTCGTGAGCGCGCCGAGGACGCCGAGGCGCTTGGAGAACCGGCGGGCGACCAGCGTCGCGACCGCGCCGCCCGCCACGAACGGGCGACCGGCCGGGTGCATCGGCGGCAGCGTCTCGCGGGCCAGCTGGAGGGCGTGGGCGACGGGATTGCCGGCGGATTCCGGCCGGGTGCCGCTCATGGTCGGGTCCCCTGGTTTCGTGTCGGAAGATCGGGTCGGCGCCGGGGTCCGGCCGCCGCGTACGGGCGCCCCCACGCTACCGCTGCCCCAGGTGAGCGTGTCCGAGTCCCCCTCGGTGGCTCCTCCGTGAGGGGGTCACCGCGAAGGGTGGGAGCGACCACATCCCGGTAACGGAAGGTCGATTTCACCGATGACTCTGGGTAGTTGGTGCCGTTCGGGGCGCTGCCGCGCGGCCCCGTGGACCCAGTGAGGAGGGGATGATGACCGACCACCGCGATCCGGCCGACGTCCGCCTCGCCGAGCTGTTCGGCGCGTGGCGCGCGGAGATCGACGAAGTGCCGCTGCCGTCCTTGGTGGACCCCATGCGCGCCGTCGACGTCGTCATCGAAGCGAAGAGAAATGGGGGCCGGGTGCATCCGCCCCCCGACGGCGCATGCACCCGGCCACCGGGCAATGCGCGTGACGAAGCAGTTTAGCGGCTGAGGGCCGGACGATCACGATTCGTCCGGCAAAAGTTACCAACGGTCACTCGGACGACGGCCGAGCCCGCTCACGAGCCGCAGGATCGCCAGCAGGACGACGGCGCCGAGGACGGCCACGCCGAAGCTGGGGAAGTCGAAGTCGAACGTCTTCGACTGGCCCGTCGCGAGCCGGTAGACCAGCCCGCCGAGCGCCGCGCCGACCACCCCGACGAGCACGCTGACCAGGCAACCCTGCCGGCGCCGCTCCCGGCCGCCGACGACCAGGTTCGCGGCCCAGCCGACGATCGCGCCGAAGATGACCCATGCGACGAAACCCATGGCGCGAGCTTACGCGAGCACACGCACAAGAGCCATTGCACAAGAACTCTTGTACAACTACTCTTGTGCGTCATGACCGAAGACATCCGGGAAATCCGGGATTCGAAGGTGCTGGCGGCCATGTCGCACCAGCTGCGCCGCCGGCTCCTGGAACTGCTCCACCTCGACGGCCCGGCGACCGCGTCGATGCTGGCCGCGAAGACCGGCCAGGCGGTCGGCAACGTGAGTCACCACATGAAGGTCCTGGCCGCGGCGAAGCTCGTCGAGGTGGCCCCGGAACTGGCCCGAGACCAGCGGGAACGGTGGTGGAAGCGCAGCGCGAAGACGCTGCGGTGGGCCGCGGCCGACTTCCCCGGCGACCCGGTCGCCGAAGCCGCCGAGGTCCTCGTGCTCGACCACCAGACCGCGGTCGCCCGCGAGTGGATCGCGAGCCGCGAGTCCTACCCCGAACAGTGGCGCGGGGCGCCGTTCAGCATCGACACCTGGGTGCGGCTGTCGAAGGAGGAGCTCGACGAGCTCAACGAGCGGATCTTCCTGCTGATCGGCGAGTTCGAGAACCGCACCGAACCCGGCGACGGCGTCGAGCGCCGTCCGGTCTTCTTCGCCGCGCGGGCGTCGCTGGGCAAGCCGTGAAGGGGCTCTGGGGGAACAGGGACTTCCGGCTGCTCTGGACCGGCGAAACGACCAGCATGCTCGGCAGCATGGTCGCGAGCACGGCGTTGCCGCTGGTCGCGGTGGTCACGCTGCAGGCGAGCACGTTTCAGGTCGCGCTCCTGACCGCGGTCGCCTGGCTGCCGTGGCTCGTGGTGGGCCTGCCCGCCGGTGCCTGGGTCGACCGGCTGCCGAAGCGCCCGGTCATGCTGCTCTGCAACACGGTGTCGATGGCGGTGTTCGGCAGCGTCCCGCTCGCGGCCGCCTTCGGCGCGCTGACCATGCCGTACCTGCTCGCGGCCGCGCTGCTCGGCGGCATCGCGAAGGTCTTCTTCACCCTCGCCTACCGGGCCTACCTCCCGGCGCTGGTCGGGCCCGGCGAGCTCCTCGGCGCCAACGCCAAGCTGCAGGGCAGCGAATCCGCGACGCAGGTCGCCGGCCCGGGCGTGGCCGGGCTGCTGGCGCAGGCGTTCGGCCCGGTCAGCGGGATCCTCGCGGACGCGGTCAGCTTCGGTGTCTCCGTGCTGTGCGTGCGGGCGATCAAGGTGCGCGAGACCGTCGTCCCGCCCGTCCGGACGCCACTGCGCAGCCAGATCGCCGAAGGGCTGCGGTTCGTCGTCCACGACCGGTACCTGCGGTCGCTGATGACCTTCGGCGCCGTCTCGAACCTCGCCCTCACCGGCTACCAGGCCATCCAGATCGTGTACCTGTCCCGCACGCTCGGCGCCGCACCCGGCCTGGTCGGGCTGGTGCTGGCGGTGGCCGCCTCCGGCGGGGTGCTCGGCGCGGTACTGGCCGGACGGCTCGCCGCCCGCTTCGGCGCCGCGCGCGCGTGGCTGCTGTGTGAGGTCGTCGCGGCACCGATGCTGCTGTTCGGGCCGTTGAGCGGCCCCGGCTGGGGCCTGGCGCTGTTCGTGCTCGCCGAGTTCGGCGTCTGCGCCGGGGTCGTCGCCGGGAACGTGCTGACCACGACGTTCCGCCAGCAGTACACCCCGCCCGAGCTGTTCAGCCGGGTCAACTCCAGCACGTCGATCGTCAACTACGGGACGATCCCGCTGGCCGGGGTGCTCGGCGGCGTGCTGGGCGAGACGATCGGCATCCGCGAGACGCTCTGGTGCGCCGCGGCCATGTCGATCGTCGCGTTGCCGTTGCTGGCGCCCTACGGGAAGCTGCGCGACTTCCCGGTCAGAGCAGCAGCACGTCCACCTCTTGACCTTCCGCTGCCGACGTGACGTCTTCCGGCAGCACGATCAGGCAGTTGGCCTGCGTGAACGCGGCCAGCAGGTGCGAGCCCGGCCCGCCGCGCGGCCCGACGACGCCGGTGACCTCGCGGTCGGACGGCGTGAACACGCCCCGGCGGTACTGGCGGCGGCCGGCGGGCGAGGACATCTCCTCGGTCAGCCGGGCCCGCACGCGCCGCCGCGAAACGTCGGTGTGGCCCATGGCCGTCAGCAGCGCCGGGCGCAGGAACGCCTCGAACGACACCAGCACGCTGACCGGGTTGCCGGGCAGCGTCACCACCGGCACGCCCTGCCAGCGCCCGCAGCCCTGCGGCCCGCCCGGCTGCATCGCGATCTTCGCGAATTCGACGCCCTGGCCGGTCAGCGCGTCCTTCACCACTTCGTAGGCGCCCGCGCTGACCCCGCCGGACGTCACCAGCAGGTCGGCGTCGGCCAGCTTCGGCTCGATGACCTTGCGGAACTCCTCGACGTCGTCGACGACGCTGCGGACGACGTCGGCCTCGCAGCCGAGTTCGCGGATCGCCGCGGCGAGCATCACGCTGTTGGACTCGTAGATCTGGCCGTGGCGCAGCGGGGCGGGCGCGTCGATCAGCTCGGTGCCGGTCGAGGCGATCAGCACCCGCAGCGGCCGGTGCACCCGGAGCTCGGCCAGCCCGACGGCGGCCGCGAGGCCGAGCTGCGAGTGGCCGAGCACGGTCCCGGCGTGCAGCGCGACGCTGCCGGCGACGACGTCTTCACCGGTCCGCCGGATGTGCGCGCCTTCGCGGGCGGGCGCCGAGATCGTCACGGTTTCCGTGCCGCCGTCGGTGTCCTCGACCATCACGACGGCGTCCGCGCCGGGCGGCAGCGGGGCGCCGGTCATGATCCGGTGCGCGGTGCCCGGTTCGAGGGTTCCGACGTCGACCCGGCCCGCCGGGATGTCGTCGGCCACCGGCAGGGTCACCGGCGCCGTGGCGACGTCGGCGGCGCGGACCGCGTAGCCGTCCATGGCGGAGTTGTCGAAGGGCGGCAGGGAGACGCCGGCCCGCACGTCCTCGGCCAGCACGAGGCCGGCCGCGGCGGCGAGGGGCAGCGTGGCCGCGGGGGCGGTGCCGAGGAGCTCGGCGACGCGGTCGCGGTAGTCGTCGACGGAGATCACCGGACCATCCTCCCCGCCTTCGGGGGTCGTGCAAGACTCTGCCCCGTCACGAGCACGCCGATGGGGAGCAAGCATGCAGGTTCAGGTCCGTCAACAGCCTTCGTTCGCCGTCGCCCGGCTGATGCTGGCGCCCGGGGAGCCGTGCCAGGTGGAATCCGGCGCGATGATGGCCACCAGCTACGGCGTGCAGGTCCAGTCGCAGGCGCAGGGCGGGATCATGAAGGGCCTGGGGCGCGCGTTCCTCGGCGGCGAGTCCTTTTTCATCTCCACCTTCACCGCGCCGCAGAACGGCGGCTGGGTCGACGTCGCGGCCAACCTGCCCGGCGACATCCAGGTGGTCCCCCTCGACGGCCGCACCGGCTGGGCCGTCACCCGCGGCTGCTGGCTCGCGTCGTCGCACGGCGTGCAGACCGAGACCAAGTGGGGCGGGATGAAGAACCTGATGGGCGGCGAGGGCGGCTTCCTGACCCACGCCACCGGCCAGGGCCAGCTGCTCGTCTCCTGCTACGGCGCGGTCGAGACCATCACGCTGCAGCAGGGCGAGATGGTGACCATCGACACCGGGCACGTCGTCGCGTACGCCGACACCGTGCAGTACCAGATCCGGAAGGTCGCGACGGGCATCATCCAGTCCATGAAGAGCGGCGAAGGCCTGGTGTTCGACTTCGTCGGCCCCGGCCAGATCATGACGCAGACGCGCAACCCGTCCGCACTGGTCAGCTGGATCATCTCGCACGTCCCGTCCCGCTGATGCGCGTCCAGACCCGGCACACGCCCGGTTTCGGCGTCGCCCGCGTCCTGCTGGACCCGGGCGAGGCCGTGCAGGCGTCGCCCGAAACGTTGCTCGCCAGCCGGTTCGGGGTCACCGAGACGCCGGTGGGCCGGGGCGGTGTCCGCGCGAGCAAGGCGACGACGGTGGTCTACACCGCGCCGTCCGACGGCGGCTGGATCGACTTCGCGCCGTTGCGCCCCGGCGACGTCTACCCGCTGGAAGTCGGCGGTGGCACGGGCTGGTCGGTGCACCGCGACGCGGTGCTGGTGCGGCCCTCGACGGTCCGGCACGACCCGAACTGGACGCCGTTGCAGCAGCTCTTCGGCGCCGACTCGGGGTTCCTCGAGCACTACAGCGGAACCGGGCCGCTCGTGCTCGCCGCGCCCGGCCCGGTCGACGCGTTCGAACTCGGCAAGGGCGAGCTGGTCACGGTCCGGCCGGACTACCTGCTGGCCTACCCGGACAGCGTCCAGTGCCGGTTGCGCGCGCTCGACCCGGGCGGCCCGCAGTCGCTGCGCACGGGCGAAGGGCTCGCCGTCGACTTCGCGGGTCCGGGGACCGTGCTCGTGCACGCGCGGAACAGACGCCTTTCGGGCACGTGATCTTCGGACGAATTGCCCATTGCCGAGGGGAATAATTCCGGTAGCGTGATTGGCACTTCCGCCGCTGGCCCCCGCTCGGGCCAGCGGATCCTTTGTGCTGAGGGAGGGCGCCGTGGCTGTCGGCACCGTCAAATGGTTCAACTCGGAAAAGGGCTACGGCTTCATCGAATCGACGGAGGGCCCGGACGTCTTCGTCCACTATTCGGCCATCCAGTCCGAAGGATTCCGCACTTTGGACGAAGGCGATCGCGTCGAGTTCGAAGTGCAGTCGGGCCGCGACGGTCGTAGCCAGGCAGCTGATGTGCGGAAGGTTTCGTAGCGACTCGCTCACCTGATCGGCGAACCCCCGGGAAGCGCTGAACCTGGGGCGTTAGGCTGCGGGCGTGACAGGCGATGTGTCGGGGGACCTCACCGGTCGCCGGCTGGGCAACTACCGCATCGACGGTGTGCTCGGCAAGGGCGGCATGAGCGTCACCTACAAGGCCACGGACGTGCGTCTCGGCCGCAAGGTGGCGCTGAAGGTCATCGGTGACCACCTCGGGGCCGACGCCGAGTTCCGCGAGCGGTTCGTCGACGAGGCGCGCAACACCTCCGCGATCGACCACGCCAATGTCGTGCCGCTGTACGACTTCGGCGAGCTCGAAGGCATGTTGTACATCGCCATGCGGATGGTCGACGGCGGTGACCTCGCCGGCCTGATCGCCGGCGGCCCGATCGCGCCCGCGCGCACCCTGACGATGCTCGACCAGGTCGCCGACGCCCTCGACACCCTGCACAACCGTGGTCTGGTCCACCTGGACGTCAAGCCGGCGAACGTGCTCGTGACGAAGAAGGAGACGTCGCGCGAGCACGTGTACGTCGCCGACTTCGGCCTGACGCGCCGCGGCGCGACCGGCCACCGCACGCGCGGCGGCGACTTCCTCGGCTCGCCGACGTACGCGGCGCCGGAGCACCTGCGCGGCGAGCCGCTGGACGGGCGCACCGACCAGTACGCGCTGACGTGCGTCCTCTACGCGTGCCTCACCGGCAGCCCGCCGTTCAAGGGCGACGTGCCGACGGTGATCAAGGGGCACCTCAACGGCGAACCGCCCGCGATCTCGCGCGCCGTCGCGCTGCCGCCGTCGATCGACGAGGTCATCCGCAAGGGGATGGCGAAGAGCCCGGCCGACCGCTACCCGAGCTGCGTCGAGATGGTCGCGGCCGCCCGCCGCGCGCTCGGCCCGCTGGCCACCTCCGACACCCCGCCGGGCCCGCCCGGGTCCCATTCGGGCGGAATCCCCGCGCCGCACCGTGCTGGTCAGGTACAACAGGGGCCGCACCAGAACAGCGCACCGCAGGGAGAGGGGGCCCCCGTGCACCCGTACGGAGGACAGCAGCAGCCCGGCTACGGCCAGCAGCCCGGGCCGCAGGGGCCGCCCCAGGGCATGCCGCCGCAGGGCCCGCAGCAGCCGGGCATGCCGCCGCAGGGCCCGCCGCCCGGGTACGGCTACCCCCAGCAGGGCCCGCCGGGGATGCCGCCGCAGGGCATGCCCCCGCAGGGTTACGGCTACCCGCAGCAGCCGGGGATGCCCCCGCAGGGCCCGCCGCCCGGCTACGGCCAGGACCCGATGCGCCTGCGCCCGCCGATGCCCGCGGGCGGCGCGGGTGCGTTCCACCAGCCGAAGAGCAGCGGTGGCAAGAAGTGGATCTTCATCGTCCTCGGGCTGGTCGTGGTGGCCGGCCTGGTGGTGGGCGCGATCTTCCTGTTCGGCGGCGACGACAACGGCGGCGGTGGCGGCCAGACGACGGCCCCGAACATCCCGGTCGGCCCGGGCGGGGACTCGCAGAGCAACCCGACGTCCTCGCTGAACGCGCCCCCGACGTCGATCAGCATCAAGCCGAGCAACTGAGCGCGGCCCGGACGCCGTGAACGGGTCGTTCACGGCTTCGGTGGCTCGCGAGATCGTGCGGCGCTGAGCAGGTCTTCTTGCACTCTCCCCCCGAGAGTGCTAAACACGGTGTTGGCACTCGACGCCGTCGAGTGCCAAAGGTCGGGACGGTGAGGCTGACCCCCACCCGGGTCCAGTCGTCCGTCGCGGGCACCGAGCCTGGCCGAGGAAAGAGTCCTGCTGCCGCCGCTGCAAGAACCACAGCGCGGCGGTGGCGCCCAATACCGGAGGACCACACCGCAATGGCCAAACTGATCGCGTTCGACGAGGACGCCCGCCGCGGTCTTGAGCGCGGCTTGAACACCCTCGCCGAAGCCGTCAAGGTGACCCTCGGCCCGCGGGGCCGGAACGTCGTGCTCGAGAAGAAGTGGGGCGCGCCGACCATCACCAACGACGGTGTCTCCATCGCCAAGGAGATCGAGCTCGAAGACCCGTGGGAGAAGATCGGGGCCGAGCTCGTCAAGGAGGTCGCCAAGAAGACGGACGACGTCGCGGGTGACGGCACCACCACCGCCACCGTGCTCGCGCAGGCCCTCGTCAAGGAAGGCCTCCGCAACGTCGCCGCCGGCGCCGACCCCATCAGCCTGAAGCGCGGCATCGAGGCGGCCGTCGAGGCCATCACCGAGCAGCTGCACAAGGCCGCCGTCCAGATCGAGACCAAGGAGCAGATCGCTGCTACCGCCTCGATCTCGGCCGCTGACCGCACCATCGGCGAGCTGATCGCCGAGGCGCTGGACAAGGTCGGCAAGGAAGGCGTCGTCACCGTCGAGGAGAGCAACACCTTCGGTCTCGAGCTCGAGCTCACCGAGGGCATGCGCTTCGACAAGGGCTACATCTCCGGTTACTTCGTGACCGACCCGGAGCGTCAGGAAGCCGAGCTCGAGGACCCGTACATCCTCCTCTTCGGCTCCAAGATCTCCACCGTCAAGGACGTCCTGCCGCTGCTGGAGAAGGTCATCCAGTCCGGCAAGCCGCTGCTGATCATCGCCGAGGACGTCGAGGGCGAGGCCCTGGCCACCCTCATCGTCAACAAGATGCGCGGCACCTTCAAGTCCGTGGCCGTCAAGGCCCCGGGCTTCGGTGACCGCCGCAAGGCGATCCTGCAGGACATCGCGATCCTGACCGGTGGCCAGGTCATCTCCGAGGACGTCGGCCTCAAGCTGGAGAACGCGGACCTGTCCCTGCTGGGCAAGGCCCGCAAGGCCGTCATCACCAAGGACGAGACGACCATCGTCGAGGGTGCGGGCGACGCCGACCAGATCCAGGGTCGCGTCAACCAGATCCGCGCCGAGATCGAGAACTCGGACTCGGACTACGACCGCGAGAAGCTGCAGGAGCGGCTCGCGAAGCTGGCCGGCGGCGTGGCCGTCATCAAGGCCGGCGCCGCGACCGAGGTCGAGCTCAAGGAGCGCAAGCACCGCATCGAGGACGCGGTGCGCAACGCGAAGGCCGCCGTGGAAGAGGGCATCGTCGCCGGTGGTGGCGTGGCCCTGATCCAGGCCGCCGAAGCCGCGTTCGCGGGCCTGAAGCTCGAGGGCGACGAGGCCACTGGTGCCAACATCGTCAAGGTGGCCGTCGAGGCCCCGCTCAAGCAGATCGCGATCAACGCCGGCCTCGAAGGCGGCGTCGTGGTGGAGAAGGTCAAGGGCCTGCCGCAGGGTCACGGCCTCAACGCCGCCACGGGTGTCTACGAGGACCTGCTCGCCGCCGGCGTGCCGGACCCGACGAAGGTCACCCGCTCCGCGCTGCAGAACGCCGCTTCCATCGCGGCGCTGTTCCTGACCACCGAGGCCGTCGTGGCGGACAAGCCGGAGAAGGCTTCGGCCGCTCCCGCCGACCCGTCCGGTGGCATGGGTGGCATGGACTTCTGAGTCCGGTCGCTTGACTGGGAAAGCCCGGTCCGCTTCGGCGGGCCGGGCTTTTCTCATGGCTTGGTGAAGAACCAGATGGCGTAGGCACCCAGGATGACGACGCCGAGCGCGAGCACGCCGAGGCCCCCGAGCCAGGCGGTGCTCGCTTCTTCCGCTTCCAGCGCGACGACGATCGCGCCGATCCCGGTGAGCAGGATCCAGATCGCCAGCCCGGCGGCGGTGTAGAGCACGGTCTTGGTGACCGTCGTGCTGCCGGTGTCGTTGAACGCGAGTGCGAAGAACGCGGCGAAGGCGGTCAGTCCCAGCCCGGCGAGCAGGTACAGCCCACCGAGGATCCCGACGACGACCTTCGCGGCCGTTCTGCTCCCTTGATCCACGAGCGCGAACCCTAACCCCTCGAACGGGATTCGCGCGGGCCTTTTGCGCTGCTCGGCTTACGGTGCTCGGCCGAACAGCGCACCCCCGGCGGGCCCCGGTTCCCCCTGCGAACCGGCGCCCGCCACGATCAGGAGTCCTCTTCCGGCGTCAGGATGGCGGCGGCGACGTAGATCGGGATCGCGATGCCGACCGACAGGAACACGGCGGCGACCAGACCGATGCGCAGGACGTTGGCGTCGATGCCGAGGTAGGTGGACCAGCCACCGCAGACGCCCGTGAGCATCTTGTCGGAGCGGCTGCGGCGGAGCTTCTTGGCGGGGGTGTACACGCTGTTCGTCATGGCTCAATACTGGCTCCCGGGCCACCCCGACCACATCCGGAACGGCCCGGACCCCGACCCTGAACTTCGCCCTCGGGGAAGACCAGGTGCTCACCGGGGTGCGTTTCCGGCCATGAAGCACGACACCCCGGAGTTCGCCGGTCAGGACGACCGCGACGAGATGTGCCCGTGCGTGGAACCGGCCGAGTACGTCAGCGGGCTCCGGCGGTTCGAGCAGTACGTCTTCCGCACCCAGCCGGAAGGCGTCCGGTCCGGACCCGGTGATCTGGACCTGATCGTCTACTCGCTGCGCAAGTGGATGCGCCTGGCCCTCACCGGGAATCCCACGATCCTGCTGCCGCTCTTCGTACCGGACGACGAAATCGTGCGGATCACCGAACTGGGCCACGAACTGCGTGCGAACGCCGCGAGGATCGTGTCCCGCCTGGCGGGGCCGAGGTTCGCGGGCTACCTACGGATCCAGCGGCAGCGCATGCTCGACGGCGCCATCAAGGTCGACCGGCCGGAGCGGATCGAGAAGTACGGCTTCGACACGAAGTACGCCATGCACATGGTGCGTCTCGGCGTCCGGGGCGTCGAGCTGCTCGAGACCGGCCGGATGACGCTCCCGATCGCCGAACCCTGGCTGACCTGGCTGCGAGACCTGCGGCGCGGCAAGCACACCCCGGAAGAGGCCATGGCGGCCGCCGCCGAGCTGGAGGATCGGCTCGACCGGCTGGCGCGGGGTGCGTCGCCGCTGCCGGAGCAGCCCGATCGTGAGTGGGCCGATCGGTGGCTCGTGCGGGCCTACGACAGCGCGCGCACCCGGGCCAGGCGGGCTTCCCACGCGGCCTGGACGTCGGCAGGGGCCGGGTAGGCGTCCGTGGGCTCCGGTGCCTGGCGCAGCACCGGCAGGAAACCGTCCACAGGGGACAGTGGTTCGGCGGAGACGTCCCCCGTCAGCAAGGAAATCGTGCCGAGTCCACAAGCGAATTCGAGTTCCGGGAGCGCGCCCGCCAGTGCGAGTCCCGCCGCCAGGCCGACGCTCGTCTCCACCGCCGACGACACCACGCACGGCAGCCCGCACGCCTCCGCGACCTCGAGCGCCCGGCGGACGCCCCCGAGGGGAGCGACCTTCAGCACCGCGATGTCCGCCGCCCCGGCGACCGCGACCTTCAGCGGGTCTTCCGCGCGGCGGATCGACTCGTCGGCGGCGATTCGGACGCCCACCTTGCGGCGCACCGCGGCCAGGTCGTCGATCGTCGGGCACGGCTGCTCCGCGTACTCCAGCCCGCCCGCCGCCTTGTCGAGGTCGGTGATCGCGCGGACCGCCGTGGCGACGTCCCACGCCGTGTTGGCGTCGACGCGGATCGCGCCGTCCGGGCCCAGCGCGTCGCGGACCGCCTCGACCCGGGCGCAGTCGTCGGCCAGGGAGACGCGCGGGTCCGCGACCTTCACCTTGGCCGTGCGGCAGCCGGACGCACGCACGAGTTCGTACGCCTTTTCGGGCGCGACCACCGGCACGGTCGTGTTCACCTCGACCCGGTCGCGGACCGGGGCCGGCCAGCCGGTTTCGCTCGCTTCGAGGGCCGCCCGCAGCCACGGCGCGCTCTCGGCGTCCGAGTAGTCGGCGAACGGGCAGAACTCGCCCCAGCCCGCCGGGCCGCGCAGCAGCACGCCTTCACGGACGGTGATGCCGCGGAACCGGGTGCGCAGGGGAATCGCGTAGACCTTCATCAGGGCCGATCATGCCACCGTCCCAGGTTCGGCGAACGGGTGCAGAACCGCGCATCCGGAGGAGAGAATGATCCGGTGGTCCTCGACTTCCGCGTGCTGGGTCCGGCCGAGGTCACGGCCGACGGCCGCCCGGTACCGCTCGGGGGCAGCCGGCCGTTGATCGTGCTGGCCGGCCTGCTGCTGCGCGCGAACCGGGTGGTGCCGGTCGAGGAGCTGGGCCGCTGGCTGTGGGACGACGACCGCCGCCGTTCCAAGGGCGCGCTCCAGACGTACGTGCTGCGGCTGCGCCGGGCGCTCGGCGACCAGGTCGCGATCCGCACCGAAAGCGGCGGCTACCGGATCGAACTCGACGACGGCCTGCTCGACCTGTCCCGGTTCCGCGCGCTCGCCGCCCGCGGCAAGGCCGCGCTCGACCGGGGCGAGAGCCGCCAGGCGGCCGCCCACTTCGCCGAGGCGCTCGAACAGTGGCGCGGGCCCGCGCTGCTCAACGTCGAGTCGGACGCGCTCCACCGCGACGAAGCCGGCCAGCTGGCCGAGGAACGGCTGCGGGTCCGCGAACAGTGGGCGGACGCGCTGCTCGACGTCGGCGAGTACGGCACCGTCGTCCCCGAACTCACCCGGCTGACCAGGGAAAACCCGTTGCGGGAGCGGCTGCACGAGCAGTTGATGGCCGCGCTGTACCGCTCGGGACGGCAAGCCGACGCGCTCGAGGTGTACGGCCGGATCAGCGGGGTGCTCGCCGACGAGCTCGGGCTCGATCCCGGCCCGTCGCTGCAGCGCACCCGGCAGGCGATCCTGACCGGCGCCGACGAGCCCGCCGGGCTGGCGCGCTACCGGCTCGGCGCCGAACCGCAGGTGCCGCACCAGCTGCCCGCCGACCTCCGGACCTTCTCCGGGCGCGAGTGCGACCTCAAGGCGTTGCACGCGCTGCTGCCGGAAGCGGTCGACGCCGGTGCGTCCACGCCGATCGCGTCCGTCGAAGGCATGGGCGGTCTGGGGAAGACGACGCTGGCCGTGCACTTCGCGCACGAGATCGCCGACCGGTTCCCCGGCGGGCAGGTCTACCTCAACCTGCGCGGCTACGGCCCCGGCGAACCGGTCGAGCCGTCGACGGCGCTGGAGGCGATGCTCACCGCGCTCGGCGTGCCGTGCGAGGCGATCCCGGCCGACCTCGACGGCCGCGCGGCGAGCTGGCGGACGCACACCGCGGGACGGCGGCTGCTCGTCCTGCTCGACAACGCCAACCGCACCGAGCAGGTGCGGCCGCTGCTGCCCGGGCCGGGCTGCCTGGTCGTGGTCACCAGCCGCTGGCAGCTGCGCGCGCTGGTCGCGACGCACGGCGCGCGGCGGATCGCGCTGGAGGAACTCGGCGACGAGGACGCGGTCGAGCTGCTCGCGGCCACCATCGGCGTCGAGCGGGTGGCCCGCGACCCGGCGGCGGCCGAGCGGTTCGTGCGCCACTGCGGCGGGTTGCCGCTGGCCATCCGGATCCTCGCGGTGCGGGCGGCGCAGTTCCCCGACCTGGCGCTCGACGAGTTCGCCGGCTCGATCGAAGACGACCTGCTCGGTTCGTTCGACCTCGCCGACGGCGAAGGGACGAACATCCGCTCGGTGCTGTCGTACTCCTACCAGGCACTGGACCCCTCGGCGGCGCGGCTGCTGCGGCTGCTCGGCCTGGCCACCGGCGCCGACTTCACCGCCCCGGTGGCGGCCGCGGTCGCCGGCCTGGACCTCGCGACGGCCCGGGCGGGCCTGGAAACCCTGGCGTCCGCGCACTTGCTGGCCCAGCCGCGGCCGGGCCGCTACCAGTTCCACGACTTGATCCGGGCGTACGCCGGCGAAGTCGCTTCGCAGGTCGATACTGCTTCGCAGCGCTCCGCGGCGTTGGACCGGCTGCTGGGCTGGTACCTGGCGTCGGCACTGGACGCGTCCCGCCGGATGCGCCCGGAGCGCTACTACCGGCTGCTGGAACCGGACGACCTCGAAGGCGGTCTCACCTTCGACTCCCACCACGACGCGCTGGACTGGTTCGTCGAAGAGTCCGCCAACCTCATCGCCGCGGTGCACCTGGCGCGGCGCCTCGGCCGCGACGACGCCTGCTGGAAGCTGGCTTGGCTGCTGCAGAGCTACTTCGTGACGCGCTCGCGGCTGGACGATTGGCGTTCGGTGTTCACGGTGGCGCTCGAAGCGGCCCGCGCGAGCGGCCACCGCCCCGGCGAGGCGGGCATCCTCAGCGGCCTCGGCGTCGTCAACGGCGTCGCCCGGCAGTACGCGGACTCGCGGCGCTACCTGGAGCAGGTGCTGGCGATCCAGCGCGAGCTCGGCGCGCGGGAGGGCGAGGCACGGGCGCAGTACAACCTGGCGCTGGCTTCGCACAACCTCGACGAGTACGCCTCGGCGTACGAGCACGGCAAGCAGGCGCTGGAGATCGTGCGCGAGCTGGGGATGGGCCAGTTCGAAGCGAGCGTGCTGCGCGCGCTCGGCGACGTGTGCACGTCGATGGGCGACCACGAGCAAGCGTTGCGCCTGGCGGACGCGGCACTGGCCGTCGTCGGCCCGGACGGCCAGCCGGTGGACACGCGTTTCACCCAGCACACGCGGGGCTTGGCCCTGATCGGCCTCGGCCGGCTCGACGAGGGCATCGCGTGCATCCGCGAGTCCGTCTCGATGTTCTTCGAGATGGGCGAGCTGTACGAGGCCGCGGACGTGCTCGCCCAGCTGGGCACCATCTATTCGAGGTACGGCGACGAGGCTCTGGCCCGCGAGTGCTGGCTCCGCTCGGTCCGCCTGCTGACGGAGCTGGGCCACCCCGACGCCGACGACGTCCGCGCCAAACTGGCGGCGCTGGTCAGCGCGGGCGGCTGAAAGACGTGCGGCGGACCGCCCGCGTGCCGACCCCCAGCGACAGCACGCAAGCGGGTCCGCCTGCCCGACGAGTCAAGCGGACCCCGCTCACTGTCCACTCACTGCGGCCCGATCCCGAGCAGGTCGGCGAGGCATTCGGCGTTGCGCGGCGCTTCGACTTTGACGTCGTTGTCGAAGTAGACGTAGACGTCTCGCCGCCCGCCGTCGTGCCAGGTGCGGATCTTGTCGGCCCAGGTGCGCAGGGCTTGGTCGGAGTAGCCGCTGACGTAGAGCTCCTCGTCGCCGTGCAGCCGGACGTAGGCGAAGTCCGAGGTCTGCTCTTCGAGGAACGGCCACTTTCCCGCGGTGTCGGCGACCACGAGGGCGATGTCGTGTTCGCGCAGCAGGTGCGTGGCGGCGGGCTGGGCGAAACTGGGGTGCCGGACTTCGAGCGCGTGCTTCAGCGGTTTTTTCGGGCCGGGTTTCAGGTAGGGATCGCCTTTGAGCTTGTCGTCGTGCTTCTTGGCCAGCGCGGCGGCTTCGGTGGTGGTGCGGGGCAGGAGCGCGAAGAAGTTCGCGAGCCGGTCCGGGTCGAACGCGAGCCGGGGCGGGAGCTGCCAGAGGAACGGGCCCAGTTTCGCGCCGAGCGCGAGGACCCCGGAGGCGTAGAAGTTCGCGAGGGCGGTCTCGACGTCGCGGAGCTGCTTCATGTGCGTGATGAAGCGCCCGCCTTTGACGGCGAAGAGGAAGCCCGCCGGCGTCTCGTCGAACCAGGCGCGGTACCGCTCGGGGCGCTGGAGCGAGTAGAAGGAGCCGTTGATCTCGACGGAGTTCATCCGCCGCGAGAGGTGTTCGAGTTCCCGCCGCTGAGCGAGCCCGGACGGGTAGAAGACACCGCGCCAGGGCGGATAACGCCAGCCGGACGTCCCGATCCGGATTTCGGCGATCGCCCTCACCCCCTTTCCGTTCCCGCGAAAGGTGATTCCCGGCGTCCGTCGTGGTGAAACGCGGCGACGACCGGACGGTTGGACCGCGGGTCGGGACAAGTGACCTGAGTTCGGGGACGGCCGTCTCAGTGGGCCTTTGAAGCGTTTGCTCACAGCACCGCCGGGGTGGAGTCGGACGTGGTTGTGGTGCGCGGCGAGGAGTTCGGCAGCGCCGGCCAGGCAGTGCGAATACGCGGTTCGACTGCCCGGCCGCAGCCCCGGCATCGACCGCCGGCCGTGCCGCACCGATCCCGTGGCTCTACGTTCGTGCTAGGCCCAGGAGAACCTCCAGTGCCGCGACTGCACCAGCCCCGACGCGTACTCCCGCAGGTTCCCCGGCTGCCCGGCGAACGTCGGCAAGCTGAACGCCCGGTGCTCCGCCGCCACCGTGAGCGCCCTCGCCTGGTTTCGGGGTGGGGCCGACACCGACAGCTCGATCGCGTCGAAGCCCAGCACCACCAGCGTCGCCCCGAAGCGGTCCTCCCAGCTGCGTAGCACCGCCGACAGTTCGGCCACCTGGTCCGTGCACTTGATCATCCCCGTCCAGCCCAGCAGGGCCGGGATGTCGGCGGGGCGCTCGGTCTGGACCAACCCCAGCCGGTGCGGGGCTCGGGTGGCCAGGATCGAACCCGTGTTGCCCGCTTCCGCCAGCGGGTCCGACTTGCGTGGGCTGCGCTTCGCCAACCCCGGGAAGCGGGCGCCGAAGGGGCGGAGGCAGGCGCCGTCGCAGCAGGACGTGTCCCACCAGCGGGCCAGCGCCGCCGCCGGGTCGGCGGAGGACACCCGGTGGCCGGCGGGGGCGAGGCGGCCGCGGTCGTCGATCCAGTCTTCGCCGTTCGCCGCGAAGCGCTGGTCGTGGGGGATCAGCACCGGCCACAACCCCGACCGCTCGAACTCGGCCACGCAGCCGAGGAACCGCTCGGGCCGGGTCAAGGGCAGGTCGGACACCCACAGCCGGCCGTGCCACGACCCCGGTGGCAGGGTCTGGACCGGCGGCGCGGGCGTACCGGGGCGGAGCGGTGCGATCGTCATGGACGTCCCCTCGAACTTGTGTTCGGCTACTGCATCTCGAACAGTAGTTCGAGGGTCCGACAATTTCCAGCGATTCCCCCGCTCATCCGTTCGAGTGAATCCACAAATCCGCAGGTCAGGACCTCGAACGAGACGCGTGAGGTGGAAGTTGCTCCTGTGACGATTCGCTGGGCCGAAGGGGTGGTCTCGCGCGGCGCCCCGGGGAAGAACTCCTGGGGGGTGGTCAGCGCCGGGGGCGGGACCGCGGGTCGTTCGTCCGGCCGGTCGGCGGGCGGGCCACGGGTCCTCGCGCAGCCGAAAGCCACCGGCGGCCCCGAGGGGCGGCCGGTGGCGGCTGGGGAGCTGCTAGAGGGTCAGAGCGGCCGGAGCAGGTCGTCGGCGTCCACGATGTGGTACGCGTACCCCTGCTCCGCGAGGAAACGCTGCCGGTGCGCCGCGTACTCCGTGTCGACCGTGTCGCGCGAGACGATCGAGTAGAAGTGCGCCTGGCGCCCGTCGCCCTTCGGCCGCAGCAGCCGGCCCAGGCGCTGGGCTTCCTCCTGCCGCGAGCCGAACGTGCCCGAGATCTGGATCGCCACCGACGCTTCGGGCAGGTCGATCGAGAAGTTCGCGACCTTCGACACCACCAGCGTCCGGATCTCGCCGCGGCGGAACTTGTCGAACAGCTCCTCGCGCTCCTTGTTGCGGGTCGCGCCCTGGATGACCGGCGCGTCGAGCTCGTCGCCGAGCATCTCCAGCTGGTCGAGGTAGGCGCCGATGACCAGGGTCGGCTCGCCGGCGTGCTTCTGCACGATCGACTTGATCACCGGGGTCTTCGTCATCGCCGTCGCGGCCAGCTTGTAGCGCTCGTCGGCCTCGGCCGTGGCGTAGCCGAGGCGCTCGGCGTCGGTCAGCGTCACGCGGACCTCGGTGCACTCCGCCGGCGCGATCCAGCCCTGCGCCTCGATGTCGCGCCACGGGACGTCGTAGCGCTTCGGCCCGATCAGCGAGAAGACGTCGCCCTCGCGGCCGTCCTCGCGCACCAGCGTCGCCGTCAGGCCCAGCCGCCGCCGGGACTGCAGGTCCGCCGTCATCCGGAACACCGGCGCCGGCAGCAGGTGGACCTCGTCGTAGACGACCAGGCCCCAGTCGCGCGAGTCGAACAGCTCCAGGTGCCGGTACTCGCCCTTGGTCTTGCGGGTGACGACCTGGTACGTCGCGATGGTGACCGGCCGGATCTCCTTCTTCTCGCCGGAGTACTCGCCGATCTCCTCCTCGGTCAGCGACGTCCGTGCGATCAGCTCGCGCTTCCACTGCCGCCCGGCGACCGTGTTCGTCACCAGGATCAGCGTGGTCGCCGCCGCCTTCGCCATGGCCGCCGCGCCGACCATCGTCTTGCCCGCGCCGCAGGGCAGCACGACGACGCCGGAGCCGCCCGCCCAGAACGCCTCCGCGGCCTGGCGCTGGTAGTCGCGCAGCTGCCAGTCCGTCTCGTCGAGGGCGATCGGGTGCGCCTCGCCGTCGACGTACCCGGCGAGGTCCTCGGCCGGCCAGCCGACCTTCAGCAGCGCCTGCTTGAGCCGCCCGCGCTCGGACGGGTGCACGATGACCGTGTCCTCGTCGATCCGGGCGCCGAGCATCGGGCTGATCTTCTTGTTCCGGCTCACCTCGGTCAGCACCGCGCGGTCGGTGGTCGACATGACCAGCCCGTGCGCCGGGTGGTTGGCGATCTGCAGCCGCCCGAACCGGCCCATCACGTCGACGACGTCGATCAGCAGCGGCTGCGGCACCGGGAAGCGCGAGTACGTCGTCAGCGCGTCGACGACCTGCTCGGCGTCGTGGCCGGCGGCACGCGCGTTCCACAACGCCAGCGGCGTGATCCGGTAGGTGTGCACGTGCTCCGGCGCCCGTTCGAGCTCGGCGAACGGCGCGATGGAGATCCGCGCGTCGTCGGCCTGGGGGTGGTCGACCTCCAGGAGCACGGTCTTGTCGGACTGGACGATCAGCGGGCCATCAGTCACAACTACTGTTATACGTGCCTCGCTCGCGGCCGGCTGCGACGGGACGAGGTGCCGAGGGGATCACTGGAGGGCACGTTGACCACACCACCGTCCGACGACAACCCGTTCCGGACGCCCGACTACGCGACGCCGTACGCGCCGATGCCGCCCGTGCAGGGGCAGCCGGCCATCCCGCACTGGTTCACCGTGAAGGTGCGGATCACGCTCGCCGCCTGCGTGGTGCTGGCGCTGGGCCTGGGCTCGCTGGCCGCGCTGGGCATCAACTCGCTCGGCGGCAGCGGCACGCCGTCGTACGGTGACTGCCTGTACCTGACGCGGGAGAGCGGCGACCGGACCGCCTACCACCGCGTGGGGTGCGGCGCGGACAGCGCGACCTACAAGGTCGAGAACGTCTACCGCGGGGCCATCTCGTGCGCGTCCGGCGACTACGTGCGGTTCCGGGTCGGCTCCGGCTCGAGCCAGACGCTCTGCCTGGCGCTGAACGTCAAGTCCGGCGACTGCGTGCGCGGCGTCGAGGACGAGACGACGATCACCAAGGTGAGCTGCACCGACCCGGCGGCGCAGGACCGCGTCCAGGTCGTCTCCGGCTTCGGTGACGAAGACGCGTGCGGCGAGAACGCGGACAAGGTCCTGATGTACCAGGGCCCGCCGCGGCGCACGGTCTGCCTGGTGAAGACCGGCGAGAACATCTAGCCGCTAGGAGCCGTTCTGGCCGGGCAGCAGCGCCTGGACGTCGAGGCGGTTCGCGAGCAGGCCGGAGTTGTGCATCAGGTCGGCCACCCGCTGCAACCGGATGCCGTTGAGCGACGCCGGGTACGAGCCGAGCGAGATGAGCGCGGCCGTCGTCGAGTCGATGTCGGAGAACTTCGGGAGCGCGTCGCGGACCACCGCCGGGTCCGTCGCGCTCTGCTGGGCCGCGCCCAGCGCCGTCCGGAACGCCGCCAGGGTCCGGGGGTTGGCCTGCGCGAACGGCTTGGCCGACGCGTAGCCGGACAGCGGGAAGCCGAGCGTCGAACCGCGGGCGCCGTCGGCCAGGATGTGCGCGCCCAGGTCCTTCTCGGCGCGGGTGATGTACGGCTCGATCATCAGCGCCGCGTCCGCGTCACCGGCCTGGAGCGCCTGCGGCATCCCGTCGAACCCGACCTGCCGGAACTTGATCTTGGCCGCGTCCACGCCCGCCGTGACCAGCACCGACCGCGCGACGAGCGCGCCGATGTCGTCGAGCATGTTGACCGCGATCTCGGGTGACTTCTTCGCCGTCGGCACCGTGTAGTCGGAGCCGGGCAGGGTGACCAGCGCCATCGTGTTGGGCCCGGAGGTGTACGCCTCGCCCTGCAACTGCAGGGCCGACCCGCCCGCCGCCGCGCGGAACATCGCAATGTCGGAGGCGAAGGTGACGTCGAGGTCGCCGGCGGCCACCTTGGCCAGTCCGTCCTCGCCGCCGAGTTCCACCAGTTGGACGTTCAGCCCGCCGGACCCGAACTTCCCGCTCGCCACGGCGATCCGCAACGGGGCCGTGTCGATGGCGTTGCCCACACCGACGCGCAGGGTGGTCCGTTCCAGCGCTGGTGGGGGCGCCGGGGTGCCCGAAGAGAACACGCTGCACCCGGCGGTCGCCAGAAGCGCCGCCACCAGCGGAATCGTCCGTCCGCGTCTGATCATGAACCTTCACCTACCGCGAGAATCTGGTTCTCGTGCTGGATCGTATGGTCCGCGCCCCATACGATCGCGGGCAGGGCCGGATCGCGCCAGCGCGGCTTTCGGATCTCCACGGTGGGGGCTACCGTTCAGTAGGTTCGACTGCAGTCAGATCCGCGGGTTCCGCCCGCGGCGGAAAAGGAAACCAGGTGACCCGTCGCGACAAGCGTCCCCGCAAGGGCGGCGACGCGGCGGATCCGCGTCCGGCCGGCGGCCGCTGGCGATTGCGCAACTGGCGCCTCGGCACGAAGCTCTTCGCCGTCCTGCTGATCCCGGCGCTCGCCGTGATCGCCCTCGTCGGCCTGCGGATCAGCTCAGACCTGCGCGACGCGCGGCAGCTCGCCGAGTTCGCCACGCGCGGCCGCGTCGACAGCACGGTGGCCGAGGCCGTCCACGAGCTGCAGCGCGAGCGCGACCTCACGGTCCGGTTCGTCGCGCAGAACCGCCAGGGCGACACCGCCGACCTCACCGCCCAGCGCAACCGCGTCGACCAGGCCATCGGCACGTTCGAACGGACCCTCGCCGACAGCAAGCCGCGGCTCGACGCGAAGGCCGCGGACAGCCTCCAGCAGACCGACGACCGGCTGCGCGTGCTCGGCGGCCTCCGCTTTTCCGCGGAGCACTCGGCGTTCCCCGCCGACGCCGTCCTGCGCTCCTACAGCGAGCTCGTTTCCGGCATGCTCGACATCAGCGACGCGGCCGCCGCCGACGTCTCCGACCCCGAGCTCGCGCGGCTGCGGCTGGCCGGGAACGCGCTGGCGCGGATCAAGGACCAGATGTCGGTCAAGCGGGCGGTGATGGCCGAGGCGCTCGCCGCGGGCACGCTGGACCGCGACCGCACGCGCGCGCTGCTCGGCGCCGAAGCCGAGCTCGCCGCCGCGCGCAACGACTACCGCACCTTCGCGACGCCCGACCAACAGCGGATGTACGACGACACGGTGATCGGCCTGGTCGTCGACATCGGCAACGACATGGTCGAGTCCGCGCTGACCCGCACCGAGAACGGCCAGAACCTCTCGGGCCTCGACCCGAACCAGTGGGACACCTCGGCGACCCACACGGTGAACCTCGCCCACCAGGTGCAGCAGGCGCTGCTGGTCCAGTTGCAGGAACGCACCGACGCGCTGGCGGCGCAGGCCCGCACGGCGGCGTTGTGGGACGGCGGCGTGGTGCTCGGCGTCCTCCTCGTCGCGGGCGTGCTTTCGGTGGTCATCGCGCGCTCCCTGTTGCGCCCCTTGCGGATCCTGCGCCGGACGGCCCTCGAGGTGGCCGAGCACCGGCTGCCCGCGGCCGTGCAGAACCTGCTCACCGACCCCGAGCCCGCCCCGGAGAACCTGCGGAAGCGGCTCGCCGTCGCGCCCGTGCCGGTGTTCACCCGCGAAGAGGTCGGCCAGGTGGCGCGCGCGTTCGACGCGGTGCACGGCGAGGCCGTCCGGCTCGCCGGCGAGCAGGCGATGCTGCGCGAGAACGTCAACGCGATGTTCGTCAACCTCTCGCAGCGCAGCCAGGATCTCGTCGAGCGGCAGCTGACGGTGCTCGACCGGATGGAGGCCGACGAGCAGGACCCGGACACCCTCGCCGGGCTGTTCGAACTCGACCACCTCGCCACGCGGATGCGGCGCAACAGCGAGAACCTGCTGGTGCTCTCCGGCCAGGACTCCGCGCGCGAAGACGCCGGTGCGGTGTCGGCCGACGAGATCGTCGGTGCCGCGCTCTCGGAGGTCGAGCACTACCAGCGGATCGAGCTCGGCCCGGCGCCGCAGGTCGCGGTGCGCGGCGAGGCCGTCAACGACCTCGTGCACGTCGTTTCGGAGCTGCTGGAGAACGCGACCCGCTACTCCGGCGGCGAGACGGTCACCGTGGCGAGCGCCGAAACCCACGACGGCGACTGGCAGATCGAGATCATCGACCACGGCGCCGGCATGCCGCAGGCGGAGATCGACCGCACCAACGCGCGGCTCGCGCACCCGCCGGACGTCGACGTCGAGGTGTCGCGCCGGATGGGGCTGTTCGTGGTGGCGACGCTGGCCACCCGCCACCACATCGACGTCAGCCTGAGCGCCGGTGCGCCCTCCGGGCTGGTGGCGACCGTGCTGGTGCCCTCGGCCCTGATCGTCGAGCTGCCGCCGATGCCGGCGCCGCCCCCGCCCGCGGAGCCGGCCGCCGCCCCGGAACCCGAACTGCTGGCGCCGCTCGCCCCGCTCACGCCGCCGGAACCCGAGCCGGAGCCGGAACCGGAAGAGCTGACGCCGCCGTCGATCGAGGCCGGCCCGCCGCGCCGGGCCCCCGTGGTGGCCCGCGAGCACGCGCCCGAGTGGCCGGTCACGGACGACGACACGCACCTCGACTTCGACGCGCCGACCGAGCGGATGCCCGCCTACCGCGACGTCCTGTCCCGGTGGTTCGACGCGGCCGCGGCGCCCGAACAGCCGCGCCGCCCGGTGGAACCGCGCCCGGTCGCCGAAGAGCCGCGCCCGGTCGAGCCGGAGCCGCGGCACGCACTCGCCGCAGGCCCCCCACCCCCGCCGCCACTTTCCCGTGAAAGTGGCGGCGGGGGCGGCAAAGCCGCACTTTCACGTGAAAGTGCGGCTCTGCCGAACCCGGACGACGAGGACACCGAACCGCAGCTGCGCCCGGTGGCCCCGCCGGCCGCGATCGAGCCGACGTACGAGTGGCCGACTTCGGCCGAGCTGGAACAAGAAGACGGCGCGGAAGACACCTGGCCGTTCCTCCAGCCCGCGGATTCGGCGGCCAGCCCGGGAGCGGTGCCGGAACAGCGGCCGATACTCTCACTTTCCCCGGAAGCGGTGCGCGAGCGGATGACGAGCCTTCAAGGCGGCTTCCGGCGAGGGCGGCACGCGAGGGGAGACGACACCCGGAACCAGTGAAACGGATTGAGGCATGAGCTCGAAGACGCCCCTGCTGGAAGTGATCGCGCTGGACGTGGCGGACGCCGAAGGCGCGCAGGCGGGCGGGGCGGACCGCCTCGAACTGGTCGCTGACATGGCTCAGGACGGCCTGACGCCGTCGATCGAGACGTTCCGGGACGTGCGGTCGGCGACCGACCTCCCGATCCGGGTCATGCTGCGGGACAACGGGTCCTTCGCCGTCGGCGACCTCGAAGGGCTGCGCGCGGACACCGGACGGCTGATCGACGCGGGCGCGCGCGAGTTCGTCTTCGGCTTCCTCACCGTCGACAGCGAGATCGACGTGGACGCCTGCGAAGCGCTGATCAAGGAGATCGACGGCCTGCCGTGGACGTTCCACCGCGCCATCGACCGGACGCGCGACCCGCTGCGCGCGTACGACCAGCTGGCCGCGCTCGGCTGCGACACCGTGCTCGCCGCCGGCCACCCCAACGGCGTCGGGAGCGGGCTTTCGGTGCTGCAGCGGCTGGCGCAGCGGGAGAGCGGGCCGGAGCTGCTCGTCGGCGGGGGTCTGCGGGCGCAGCAGGTGCACCTGTTGCGCGCGGGCGGGGTGCGCGGGTTCCATGTCGGGAGTGCGGTACGACCGGGCGGGTGGCAGGCGCCGGCGGCCGCGGAAACCGTGCGCTACTGGGTGGATCTCGTCAAATCCTGATCCACTGCGAAACCCGCACGGGCGCCGCCGCCCGGACCGGAAATCCGCAGCCGGTCCTACCGGTATTCGATTTCTTTGAATCGGTACGGTGAAATTGCATTCGGTTCTTGTGAATGCCGGTCGGTGGTCGGTCGTGCAGCTGCACGTGCAATTCCGCCAGTTCGCCTGCTTGGGGGCTGATGCCGGGGCGGGCGCTGGCTATCGTGAACGGGAAGCCGGTCCGTCCGGATGGTGCCAAGAATTGTTCGGCCAGTACAGGAGGCGGCGCTGTGAGCGCGCGTATTCGGTTCGCGGTCAATTCAATGAGAAGCCATCAAGAAACCAGGATGTCGACCATCCGGTGGATTTCCGCCGCCCGGGCGCGGCTGATTACCCGCGGGGATCGCGCGAGCGCTTCCGGTACGGGCCGGAAGGCCGAATCGTGACCGGCGCGCTGCCGCGGCAACGCGGAACCGAAACCTCCGAAGACGAGTTCGCCCGACTGGGGCTCGGCGGCTCGCTTGCCCTCACCGGCCTCTTGGCCGCCGTCAAGATCGCGGAAACCGCCACCGGCGTGGTGCTGACCGCCACCGGGGTGCTCCCCGGTGCCAACACCCCGAAGGAGAAGGCACCGGCCTGGCCCGGCGGGGAATGACCCGGGGGCTGCCCGCGGCGGCGGCTCTCTTCGGACGGAGGGCCACCATGACCGGCAGCGACGGGCAGGAGGACCTCCGCGGTACGCGTGTGGGGATCGCCGACGTGCGGCGGTTGGAAGACGCGGTCGCGGAGCTCCGGGCGCTGGACTACCGCTACGGCGGCGGCGCCTGCAGAGCGGCCGTCGAAGCGCGGCTCCCGGCCGCCGTCGCGCTGCTGGACGGCGTGACCAAGACCGTGGTGCTGGCGCGGCTGTGCACCGCCGTCGCCGACCTCTACAACCTGGCCGGCTGGACGAACTTCGACCAGGACCGCCCGGCCGCCGCGCTGGCGGCGTTCAAGCGGGCGCTGGAGCTCGCCGGGCAGGCGGGCAACGACGACCTCCAGGCCAACATCCACTACCGCACCGGGCGGCTGCACCTGCACTACGGCGCCGTCGACGCGGCGCTGGCGGAGTTCGAGCGGGGCCGGGACGCGGCGCGGCTGGCGCACTCCAAGCTCGCGCAGTCGATCCTCTCGGCCAACCAGGCCTGGGCCTACGCCAAGAAGGCCGACGTCGCCGGCGCGCTGACCTATCTGCGCCGCGCCCGCGAGGAGTTCGCGGACGCCGCGGACCGCGAGCCTTCGCCGTGGGCGGAGTTCTTCGGCTCCACCGACCTGGCGGCGATGATCGGCACGGTGCACGCGGAACTGGCGCAGGTGGTCGACATCCGGCACGGCCGGGACGGGATCCCCGCGCTCACCGACGCGATCGCCGGGTACGGCCGCGGGATGACCCGCAGCCGGTCGCTGACCCTGATCTGGCTGGCCACGGTGCACGCGCTGGACGGCGACCTCGACGTCGCCTCGGCCGTCGGCGAGGAGGCGATCGAGCTGGCGGCCGCCTTGCGGTCCCCGCGGACCCGGCAGCGGCTGCACTCGCTGTCCTCGGCGGCCCGGCGGTTTTCCGGCAATGTGGACGCGCGGGATATCGCCGACCGCGTCGACGTTCTCCGGCAATCCGGACGCTAATCGGGTGATCATGGAATGGTAAACCGTTCGGAAAGGGAAAAGGGCAGCCGTGGAACGGCAGACAAAAGTAGGTTCCTCGGCGCGATAGCGATTTCTTATGCTTCTCGGCAACCTGCAGCGAGCATTCCGCGCAGGCCCGGTCCCCACCGCCGAGAGGAATTCCCCCATGCGCTTGCGCAAGCTCGTCGCGGCCGCTGTGCCGTTGCCTGCGTTGCTCGGCCTCGCCGTGGCCGTCCCGGCCGCCGCGGCGCCGGAACCCCTGGTCACCCTGGCCGACAACGCCGCTCCGCTGGCCGGCAGCGTCCGCGCCGGCGACGTCGCGGCCGACCAGCCGATCACCGCGGCGCTCTCGCTGAAACTGCACGACCGGGCGGGGCTGGAAAAGTTCCTCGCCGACGTGCAGAACCCCGATTCGCCGCAATACCACCGGTTTTTGACGCCGGCTCAGTTCGCGGCCCGGTTCGGTCCGACGCAGGCCGACGTCGACAAGGCCGTCTCATTCCTCGGGAAAGCGGGTGCCACCGGGATCGAGGTTTCCGGTAACCGGCAGGCGATCACGTTCACCGGCTCGGCGGCGCAGCTCGAATCGGCGTTCCGCACCCGGATCGGGACCTACCGCGACACCACCTCCGGCCGCGACTTCTTCGCCAACGACGCCGCACCCGCCGTCCCCGCCGGCGTCTCGGACGTCGTGAGCGGCGTCGTGGGCCTCGACAACCACGCGGTGCGCAGGCATTCGTCGCAGGCCGCCGCCAAGCCCAACGTCGTCAAGGCCGTGACGCCGCCGGTGCTCAAGACCGCCTACGGCACCAGCGGCCTGCCGGCGACCGGCAGCGGCGTCAAGGTCGGCTTCGTCGAGTTCGACGGCTACCAGAAGGCCAACATCAGCAAGTACGACAGCACGTACGGTCTCTCGGCGGGCCCGGTCACCACGGTGCCGGTCAGCGGCGCGAACTACGACTCCGCACCGGGTGAAGGCCAGATCGAGGTCGAGCTCGACATCGAGGTCGTGCACGCGCTGGCCGCCGCGGCGAGCGACTACGTCTACGAAGCGCCGAACACCAGCGCGGGCGAGCTCGCGATGTACCAGAAGATCGCGTCGGACCACACGGTGAACGTCGTCTCGATCTCTTGGGGCGCCTGCGAATCCGCCGAGGGTTCGAGCGCGGCGAAGAGCGTCAGCAACGCGATCGCGACCGGCACGGCGGAGGGCATCTCCTACTTCGCGGCCGCGGGCGACGACGGCACGACCGACTGCTACCGCCAGACCGGTTCGACGGCGAAGGCGGTGGACTTCCCGGCGTCGAGCCCGAACGTCACCGGCGTCGGCGGCACGCAGCTGACGGTCACGTCGTCGAACGCCTACAGCAGCGAGAAGGCCTGGAACGACGGGGCGAACGGCTCGACCGGCGGCGGCATCTCGACGGTCTTCACGGCGCCGTCGTGGCAGTCCTCGCAGAGCACGACCTACCGCAAGGTGCCGGACGTCTCCGCGGACGCGGCGAGCGGTTCGGGCTACTACATCTACACGGCGGGCTCGTGGGAAACGGTCTGGGGCACGTCGGGCGCGGCCCCGCTGTGGGCGGCCTTCGCGACGCTGCAGAACCAGATCCACGGCGGCGGCCTCGGCAACCTGAACCCGAAGTTCTACTCGATCGGCAACGGGTCTTCCTACGCCACGGGCTTCCACGACGTGACGACGGGCAACAACACCCTGCACGGCACGACCGGCTTCACCGCCGGCACGAAGTACGACCAGGTGACGGGCTGGGGCTCCTTCAAGGGCACCGGGCTCTCGGGCCTGATCGGCTGAGCACCCCCGAGCGCCCCACATTGGGGCGCTCGGGGGCTTTTCTTCGCAACGCTAAGCGTTAGCCTGGTGGCATGATCAAGCGCACGGTGCTGGACGCCACCAGGGAACTGCTCCGCGAACTGGGCCTCACAACGGTGTTCGGCAACCCCGGCACCACCGAGGTCCCCTTCCTCACCGACTGGCCGGACGACTTCGACTACGTCCTAGGGCTGCAGGAGTCCGCCGTCGTGGCGATGGCCGACGCGTACTCGCAGGCCACCCGCCAGGCCGTGCTGGTGAACCTGCACTCCGCGGGCGGCGTCGGGCACGGGCTCGGCAGCCTCTTCAACGCCTACCGCAACCGGACGCCGCTGATCATCGTCGCCGGCCAGCAGAACCGGTCGCTCCTGCCGCACGACCCGTTCCTCGGCGCGATGGACGCCCCGGACTTCCCGAAGCCGTACGTGAAGTGGTCGATCGAGCCCGCGTGCGCCGAGGACGTCCCGGCCGCGCTGGCCCGCGCCTACCACGTCGCGACGCAGGCGCCGTCCGGTCCGGTGTTCGTGTCCGTCCCGGCCGACGACTGGACCGCCACCACCGAGCGGCCCATCGTCTCCCGGCCGCGCATCCGCGGGTTCGCGCCGGACCCCGAAGCCGTCGACGAGCTCGTCGCCGCGCTCGAGGCCGCCGAACGGCCCGCGCTCGTCGTCGGGGGAGCCGTCGACCAGGACGGCGCGGTCGTGGAAACCGTCGCGCTCGCCGAGCGGCTCAACGCCGGCGTGTGGGTCGCGCCGATGTCCTACCGCTGCTCGTTCCCCGAGGACCACCCGCTGTTCCAGGGGTTCCTGGATCCCGAACGTGGCGCGGTCTCGGACAAGCTCGCGGCGCACGACCTCGTCGTCGTGCTCGGCGCGCCCGCTTTCACCTACCACGTCGAACGCGGGCGCGGGGAAGCTCCGCTGCCGCCGTTGTTCATCGTCAGCGACGACGAGCAGATCCTCGCGCGCGCCTTCGAAGGCACCGGGATCCGCGCCACGCCGAAGCTCGGCATCCGCGCGCTGCTCAACGTCGTCGAGCGGAGCACGCGGTCCGCGCCGGCACCGCTGGAGCGCCCCGCGAAGCCGGGCGGCGAGCAGCTCACCGGCGAGCTCGTCTACTCGACGCTCGCGGAGTTGTTGCCGGACAACGCGATCGTCGTCGAGGAGACGCCGAGCCACCGCGGCATCCTGCACGACCACCTGCCGATCACGGCCACGGACACGGGTTTCCTGACGATGGCCAGCGGCACGCTCGGCTACGGCGTCCCGGGCGCGGTCGGCGCGGCACTGGCCCGCCCGGACCGCCCGGTGGTCGGCGTCGTCGGCGACGGCTCCAGCATGTACGGCATCCAGGCCCTCTGGACGGCCGCGCGCCAGGAACTCCCGGTGACGATCCTGATCATGGACAACACGGAGTACGCGGCGGTCCGCATCCTCGGCGAAACGATCGGCGGCGCGAAGCTCCCGGGCACGGAACTGGGCGGCATCGACTTCGCGGCACTGGCGGCGAGCATGGGCTGCCAGGGCGTGACGATCACCGAGCCGGCCGGCCTGGCCCCCGGCCTGACGGCGGCACTGGCCGACCCGCGCCCGACCCTGGTGCACGTCAAGGTGGCACCGTCGGAGCGCACGCTGTACTGACGTCGTCGTGAGTGAGAAACAGGGTGCTAACCCTGTTTCTCACTCACGACCGCCGGCTGCAGGCGTCCAAAGTGGACTTCAGCTCCGGGTCTTGGTCTCCGTCACGTCCGAAGCGTGCTCGGCCAGTTCCCATTCCGCGGCGTCCGACGCGGCCGTGGCGGCCTCGGCCGGGGTACCGCCGTGCAGCAGCCGGGCCACTTCACCGCGCAGCGTCACGAACTCCGCCGACTCGCGGGTGGTGATCTGGTTGCGCTCGGCCGGCAGGCCGACCGGCAGGTCCGCCACGATCGAGGCCGGCGACTTCGACAGCACCAGCACCCGGTCGGACAGGTAGACGCTCTCGTCGATGTCGTGCGTGACGACGAGGATCGTGCTGCCCTGCTCGCGCTGCACGCGCCGGGTCAGGTCCTCGAGCTCGAACCGGGTCTGCGCGTCGACCGACGCGAACGGCTCGTCCATCAGCAGCAGCGCCGGGCGGCTGGCCAGGGCGCGGGCGATCGACACCCGCTGCTGCATGCCGCCGGAGAGCTGCCACGGGTACTTCCCGCCGACCGCGGACAGGCCGACCTGCTCCAGCGCCTCGGCCGCCAGCTTCCGCCGCTCGGCCCGCGAGATCGGCCGCCAGCGCAGGGGGAATTCGACGTTCTTCTGCACCGAAAGCCACGGGAACAGCGAACGGCTGTAGTCCTGGAACACGACGGCGAGGTCGTCCGGGACGCCGTCGACGCGGTCGCCGTGCAGGCTGACCGTGCCGTCGGTCGGCGGGGTCAGCCCGGCGATGCAGCGCAGCAACGTCGACTTCCCGCAGCCCGACGGGCCGACGATGCTGGCCAGCTGCCCGGCTTCGACGGTGAACGACAGCTCGTTCACCGCGGTGTGCGCCTTGGCACCGGAGCCGTACCGGTGACTGAGGCCGGAAACTTCGAGCATGGTGGACATGGGGAGAGGCCTTTCCAGCGTCAGTCGCGGCCGAGGCGGGTCGGCTGCCAGGCCAGCACCCGCCGTTCCGCGACCAGGAAGATCGTGTTGAAGACGTAGCCGAGGATGCCCAGCAGCACCAGCCAGGACCACATGATGGGGAAGTCGAAGTCCTGCTGGGCGTTCAGCAGCGACCGGCCGATCCCGTTGTACGCGCCGATCAGTTCCGAGACCACCATCAGCAGCAGCGAAATCGACAGGCTCACCCGCAGGCCGGCGAAGATCTTCGGCGCCGCGGCGGGCAGGACGACCAGGCCCAGCCAGTACCGGCGGGGCGTGCGGAACGACCGTGCCGTCTCCACCTTCACCTGGTCGACCGAGCGGACGCCGTCGACCGCGTTGAGCAGCACCGGCCAGATCGCGCCGAAGATGATCGACCCGATCTGCATGCCCGAGCTCAGCCCGAACAGCACCGCGAACACCGGGATCAGCGTGGGCGGCGGGATCGAGCGGAAGAACGCGAACAGCGGGCCGAGGTAGTCCATCCCCTTGGCGGACCGGCCGACCAGCACCCCGAGCGCCACGCCCACGACGGCCGCCAGCACCCAGCCGCCGAGCATCCGGCCGAGGCTGGGGAAGACGTTGTCGAAGACGGCGTCGGTGAGGAAGAGGTGCGACGCGGGACCGGTGAACCACAGCTTCGCGGCGGCGACCGCGATCTCCGTCGGTGGCGGGAAGAACTTGCTGCCGCCCGCGCGGGCGGCGAACTCCCAGCCGACGACCAGGATCGCGAAGAGCAGCCAGTTGCGGACGACGGCGGCGGCGCCCCGGGCGGCCCGGCGGCCCACCCGGCCCGAAAGAGTTGCCGCGGTCACGCGATCGCCTCCCGGTCGACGCTGCTCCAGCGGAACAGCCGCTTGCCCAGTTGTTCGAGGCCCTCGTTGATGAGGTAGCCGAGCACCCCGGCGACCACGGTACCGGCCAGCACCAGGTCGAACCGGACCGAACCGGTGCTGGCGATCAGGATGAAGCTGCCGAGCCCGACCTGGGAGCCGGCCAGGAACTCCACGCTCACGACGGCGATCAGCGAGATGGTCGCCGACAGCCGGACGCCGGTGAAGACGAACGGCGCGGTCTGCGGCAGCGCGACCGAAGTCAGGATGCGGAACCGGCTGGTCCCGCACGCCCGCGCGGTCTCCATCAGCACCGGGTCGATCTCGCCCATGCCGTAGATGGTGTTGAACATGATCGGCCACAGCGACGCGTACACCGCGAGGGTGATCTTCGCGTCGGGGCCGGAGCCGATCACCAGCAGCACCAGCGGCACGAGCGCGGTGACCGGGATCGGGCGGAGGAATTCGACGATCGCGGCGGTGGCGGTGCGCAGCACCGGGATGCTGCCGAGCAGCAGGCCGGCGGGTACGCCGATGACGATGGCGATCGCGATGGCGATCAGCCAGGCCAGCATCGTCGCGATGATGTCGCGGATGAATTCGGGGTCGCCCAGCAGGTCGCCGACGGTGACCAGGACGACGCTCGGTGGCGGGGTGAACGTCTTACTGACCAGGCCGACCTGGACGACGACCTCCCAGAGCAGGAGGAAGCCGACCAGACCGGCCAGGCCGCGGAGCAGTTTCTTCACGTCAGCTGGTCGCCTGCGGCGCGATCATCGGCGCGGCCTCGACCTTGCTGGTGATGACGCCCATCTGCAGCAGCAGGTCGGGCACCCGCTGCAGGCGCCGGGCGTCCAGGGTGGAGCCGTAGCCGGGCAGGGTGAGCAGCTTGGCCGTGTCTTCGTCGATCTTCGCGTACTTGACCAGCAGCGGCTCGACCTTCGAGCGGTCGTTGATCGCGTCGCTGGTGGCCTTCTTCATGGCGCGCTGGAAGGCCGCGAGGGTCTTCGGGTTGCCCTGGACCCACTTCGTCGTCGAGCCGTAGCCGGTCAGGGGGAAGTCCTGGCTGGCGCCGGTGTTGATGTCGATGACCGGCGTCGCGCCGACGGTCTTCGCCGACTGCGAGAGCATCGGCTCCGGCATGTAGGCCGCGTCCACCTGGTTGTCCTTCAGCGCCGCCGCCATGTTCGGCAGCGGGACCAGGGTCCACTTGACCGTGCTGAAGTCGACGCCGTGGTCCTTCATGACGGACTTGGTGAGGATGTCCGACGCGGTGTTCATCGCCGTGATGGCGATTCGCTTGCCGGCCAGGTCGTTGACCGTCTTCACGTTCGAGGTCGGCACGGTCACGATCGCGTTGCTCTTCGCGTTGACCGACGTTCCGTCGGCGACGAGCTGCACGTCCGCGGCGCCCTTGCTCTTGGCGACGAAGAACGGCGTGTAGGTCGAGAGCGCGATGTCGGCTTCTCCGTTGAGCGCCTTCGTCATCGACTCCTGGCCGCTCTTGGCGACGATCTGCTCGACGTCGAGGCCTTCGGACTTGAAGTAGCCGCCGTCCAAGGCCAGCCAGAACGGCGCGAGGTCCGTCGTCGGCATGATCGAGACCTTGATCTTCGACTTCTCCAGGCCGCCCCCGTTCGACGAGGCGTTCGAGTCGTCCGAGCCGAGGGCGCTGCAGCCCGTGAGGGCTGTCGCCGCCGCGACGGTGAGGGCGAGCCCGAGCGCGGCGCGGCGAGTGCGAACCCGGCCACTGCTCATGGCGTTTCCAAGCAAGGCCTGCTCCTTGGGTGAAGAAAGTGACGGTTGATGGACCGAATCCCGGGGAAGTAGGTAACTCATTCTCGGGAGTACGCGGGCCACTGTAGAGAACGTGACAGGTTGCTCACAACGGGTGGGATCAATACCCGAGAGGGTGGCGCACGTCACTCTTTCGGCCTCTGGTCTAGACCCACTGCTCCACTCGCCGTAAGCGTTCACCCAGCGTAGGGCCCAGTTCCTGAATAAGGGATGTCCAGCTGTGTGCCGACTGAGCGAACGCTGTGCAACATCGAGCGCGTCCTGTCGGGAGGGTTACATCTTCTCCGGGCGTTCGCTACCCTCTGCACCTGCGGGGAGGTATCAACCTCCGATGTAGTGAGAGAGAGTGCCTGGATGGCCGATCAAGTCGATCCCCGGTTTACCAGGGCACGCTGTGCTTTTCCTGAGAGATTCGTCCCCGTAGAGGCCACTGCCTGGCCGGGCACAGCCGCCGCGCCGGTGGGCTAGGCCGAACCAACAGACCGATGCGAGACCAGCGCAGGGACCCGACCGTGATGCTCGAGCTGAACCGATTCCGTCCGGCCGGACGGGGTTCAGGAACACCCACCGAAGACGATCTTTTCACCCGTACGGGTAGCGTCTCGCGCTGGGCTCGTTCCGACCTGCCGCTGCGCTTGAGCGCCGGGAGCGTGCAGACGAGTGGCTGACGAGAACGCGATGCGCCCAGGCGGGCGCTGGACCGACCAAGGTTTCACGAGCACGAACGATGATGGTGGTGCGGCGGTGCCGAACGAAGACGCCGCGGGGGTAGGAGGGGCCCCCGCGCAGTCGCCCGGAGACAGTCCGGGCCGGAAGGCCGGGTTCTTTTCCGGCATGCGCGACTGGCGGCTGCGCTCCAAGCTGGCCGCGGTCCTGATCATCCCCACCCTGACCGCCGCGGTGCTGGGGGCACTGCGCGTGGTCGACGACGCCGGCGAAGCGGCGGAGTTCCAGCGCACGGCCGACCAGGTGGCGTTCGCCGTCAAGGTCACGACCGTGGTCCACGAGCTGCAGAACGAACGCGGCCTGGCCGTCGCACGGATCTCCTCGAACAACCCGCTGCTGCAGACCGGCCTCGACTCCCAGATCGCGAAGGTCGACCGCGAGGTCGCGGACCTGCGCTCGGCGGCGTCGACGCTCAACTACGACGACCCGGCGACCAAGGACCGCTACACCCGCGGTCTCCAGCGCCTCGACGCCCTGCGCCCGCTGCGGGCGGCGTTCAACACCGCGAACGGCCTGCCCGACATCACGGTGATGACCGCCTACTCGGGCATCCTCGACTCGCTCATCGAGCTCGGCCGCGAGGTGACCACCGCGGTCACCGACCGGGACGTGCTCCGGCTGGGCACGAGCACGCAGGCGGTCAGCGAGGCCAAGGAGTTCACCACCCGCTCCGACGCCGAGCTGCAGATCGCCGCGTTCCGCGGCAGCTTCCCCGGCGACCTCCTGGACCAGACGCGCGCGTCGGCGTCCAGTGCCGACGCCTCGGTGCAGGCCTTCCTCGCGAACGCCGACGACGACCAGCGCCAGCTCTACAACGACACCTACTCCGGGCCGGAGGTCGACGACCGCCGCCGGATCCAGACGGCGGCCTTCGCCTTCGCCCAGCAGGGTGACGCGCCGAGCATCGACACGACGGCGCTCGGCAAGGACAGCACCGTGTCGGCGGACAAGCTGCACGCGGTCGAGTCGAACCTGCTGGCCCAGCTCAAGACCCGCGCCGACAGCCTCGCCACCCAGGCGGTCAACTCGGCCTGGATCGGCGGTGCCGTCGTGCTCGCCGCGCTGGCCGCCGCGATCGCGCTGATGCTCATCGTCGCCCGCCTGATGCTGCGCCCGCTGCGGGTGCTGCGCCGGAGCGCGCTGGACGTCGCCTACACCCGGCTGCCGGAAACCGTGCAGGCGATCCTCGACGACCCGGACCCGGTCGGCGCCTCGAAGCGGGCCGTCCAGCCGGTGCCCGTCAACACCCGCGACGAGATCGGCGAAGTCGCGCGGTCGTTCGACATCGTCCACGAACAGGCCGTCAAGATGGCCGCCGAGCAGGCCCTCCTGCGCGAGAACGTCAACGGCATCTTCGTGAACCTCTCCCGGCGGTCGCAGCGGCTGGTGGAACGCCAGCTCGGCGTCATCGACCGCCTCGAGGCCGACGAGCAGGACCCGGACCACTTGGCGAGCCTGTTCGAGCTCGACCACCTGGCCACCCGGCTCCGGCGCAACGGTGAGTCCCTGCTGGTGCTCTCCGGCGCCGGCCTGGCCAAGTCCGTGCCCAAGCCGGTGCCCGCCGCCGACGTCATCGGCGCCGCGGTCTCCGAGATCGAGCAGTACGCCCGGATCGAGGTCGGCATCGTGCCCGACGTCGCGGTCCAGGGCCTCGCGATCCACGACCTCGTGCACGTCCTCGCGGAGCTGCTCGACAACGCGACCTACTTCTCCGAGCCGGAGACGAAGGTCATCGTCCGGGCCGTGGTGACCCGCCGGAAGGCCCTCGCCATCCAGGTCACCGACCACGGTGTCGGGATGAGCGACGAGCGGCTGGCCGAGGTCAACGCGCGGCTCGCCGAGCCGCCGGACCTGGACGTGTCGGTGACCCGGCGGATGGGTCTGTACGTGGTCTCGCGCCTGGCCAAGCGCCACGGCATCGAGGTCCGGCTGCGCGAGAACGAGGACATCGAGGGTGGCGTGATCGCCCGCGTCGTCGTCCCGGCGGAGCTGCTCACCCACCTGCGCCCCGGCATGCAGCGGCAGACCCCGCTGCCGCCGAACCGGTCCGAGACGTCCATGTCGATGCCGAGCATCCCGATCCCGGCCGCGCGCTCGGACTTCGACCAGACGCAGGCGTTCTCGCCGAACCCGCCGCAGCACTCGGCACCCCCGCCGCCGCCACCGCCGGCCCCGCCGAAGCACGAGCCGGTGGCGAACCAGGGCGGGCTGGTCCCGCTCGACCAGCCGATCAGCCTGGACGACCTGGTCAGCGGCGGCCGCGCGGCGGGCCCGTTCCTGTCGCCCGAGCTGCCCAAGCCCGACGTGCCGGCCTGGCCGACCGCCGAGGACCTGGCGCCGCTGGCGCCGTCCTCGAACGGCGACGGGGCCAGCTCGCGGGCCGGTGACACGCAGTTCGCGCCGCTGGTGCTGCCCAAGCGCGAGCCGAAGTTCGTGCCGCCGGAGGAACCGCCACCGGCACCGCCGCCCGCGGCGGAGCTCGGCTCGTCGGCGCTCGAAGACGATGTACCCACCCGGCGGCTGCCCATCTACCAGTCGGTGCTGTCACGCTGGTTCAGTGAGGGCGACGACGCGGCTGCCGACCCGGTCCCGCCGCAGCAGAGCGACGGGGGCCACCACCGCAGCCACCAGCCGAGTGCGCCGGAAGAGGTCGAGGTCGAGGTCGAGGACCAGAACCTGCCGCCGCTCACCGGTCGCGACGAGCCCGCCCCGGAACCCGTGGACGAGCTGCTGCCGACGGCGGCCACCCGGCACCCGCTCCTCCCGCCCGACGACGGCTGGCACAGCGCCTCCGACGACGGCTGGCAGGCGGCGCAGTCGCTGCTCGAGTCCAAGAACGAGGAGATCACCACGGCCGGGCTGCCCAAGCGCATCCCGAACGCCTACCTGGTGCCGGGGTCGATCAGCAGCGCGGCGCCCGATGCGCCGGCCCAGAACAACTTCGCCGACGCCACCGCGGGCATGCCCGGAACGGGTGCGATCACCCGCTCGGCGTCCGCGGCGCGGAACCGGATGGCAAGCTTCCAACGTGGGTACACCTCGGGGCGCCATGCGCTGAAGGAGCGACCGGGCGACGAGGTTCCGGTGAGTGGCAACACCACAGACAGCAGTGAGGAGTGAAAGTGACACGGGCGGGTGCAATGCAGCCGGGTGGCTCCGCGCAGCCGAACGGCCAAGCGCATGCCAAGGCGAACAATGCCGGCAGCTTCGCTTGGCTGATCACGGATTTCGTGCACCGGGTGCCCGGCGCGGCCCACGCGGTCGTGGTGTCGGCGGACGGCCTGCTCCTGGCGGCCTCGCGCGGGCTGCCGAAGGACCGGGCGGACCAGCTGGCGGCGGTGGCGTCGGGGCTCACCAGCCTCGCGCGCGGCGCGGCCAAGGTGTTCGAGGGCGGCACGGTGGCGCAGACGGTGGTCGAGATGGCCAACGGCTTCCTCTTCCTCATGTCGGTTTCCGACGGTTCGTGTCTGGCGGTGCTGGGATCGCCGGAGAGTGACATCGGCTTGGTCGTCTACGAGATGACCTTGCTGGTGGAGCGGGTCGGCCAGCAGCTGACTCCGGAGATGCGGGCGCAACTGCAGGGCGCGACCGTCCGCCGCTGAGGACCTGGGAACCGAGGAGAGAGCCGTGGACGACGGGCGCTTGAGGGGTGATGGCCGGCTCGGTGACGACTTCTCCGGTGGTTGGTCCGAGCAACCGGACGACGGCCGGGAGGACTGGCAGTCGTTCCGGGACCGCGTCGACCGCGAATGGCGGGCGAGGCGGGTGCAGGCATCCGACAGCGACCCCGTGCGGGAGCCGCCGAACTGGCTGACCGACAGCAATGCCGGGCAGGAACCGATCCGGCCGATCGCGGGTGGCACCGAATACCGCGACCGGCTGCTCGGCGGGCCGGGCGCGGAACTGTTCGGCGGTTCGAGCGGACCGCTGTACGACGCGCACGAGTTCGCGGCGTACAGCACCGAGCGGGACTTCGGGTCGGGACCGGATTCCGGTGAACTGGCCGCGGCGCTGCCGCGCCAGGCCCACCAGGAGTACGTGGACGAGCCGGCGCCGACGGAGATGGAGACGTCCGGGCTGGTCCGGCCGTACTTCCGGACCCGCGGGCGGACGAAGGCGACGCTGGACCTGGCCATCGAGGCGCTGATCTCGACCAGTGAGCAGGGCCGGATGCTCGACCGGGTCCGGGTCCCCGAGCACCGGTCGATCTGTGACCTGTGCATCGACACGAGGTCGGTGGCCGAGGTGGCGGCGCTGCTGCGGCTGCCGCTCGGTGTGGTGCGGGTGTTGATTGGTGACGTGGCGGGCCTCGGGCTGGTGCTGGTGCACTCCAGCAGCACGACCGTGGGTGACCGCCCGAGTATCGAGTTCATGGAAAGGGTGCTCAGTGGGCTTCGGAGAATTTGACTCCGACGCGAACGCGCCGCAGGTGACGGGTCCGACCTCGTCGGCCAAGATCGTGGTCGCCGGCGGGTTCGGTTCGGGGAAGACGACCATGGTCGGGGCGATCTCGGAGATCGACCCGTTGACCACCGAGGCCATGATGACCGAGGCGAGCGTCGGGCACGACGACACCTCGGCCACGCCGAACAAGACCACCACCACCGTGGCGATGGACTTCGGGCGCATCTCGCTGGACTCGGACCTGGTGCTGTACGTCTTCGGCACCCCCGGTCAGCACCGGTTCTGGTTCATGTGGGACGACCTCGCGGTCGGTGCGATCGGCGCGGTCGTGCTGGTGGACACGCGGCGGCTGGCCGACGCGTTCCCCTCGATCGACTTCTTCGAGAACCGGAAGCTGCCCTACGTCGTGGCGATCAACTGCTTCGACCGGCTGCTGCACCACCAGATCGAGGACGTCCGGCACGCGCTGACCATCGCGCCGTCGGTCCCGATCATGGCGTGCGACGCGCGTGAGCGCGACTCCGCCAAGCAGGTGCTGATCTCCGTCGTCCAGCACGCGATCGCGCACGATTCGGCGTTGCGCGCGGGATAACCGATGACGCCCCGAACCGGATGCGGCCGTTGGAGTGAACTCCGCGTGCTTCACCCACTTCGGGGAGTGGTGCTGCCGTCCGGCGCAGCGACCGGCCACGCCGGTCCGCCGCGACCGGTGGCGGGGCCGCGTCTTCCGGCCACCGGAACCCCGGCTGACCTGCGCCGACACCTCGCGGTGGCGACACGGGGCCGGCGTCGCCGGGTGTCGCCCGGAAGCGTGACCCCGTCCGGGCCGGCGCGGAGTGCGGCCACGCGCACACGTAGGGTGCGCACCGGCCGGCCCGTGGTGGACTCGACACCACCGGCGGTGCGAATACGCTTTACGGTGGCGTCGTCGAACCGTCGTGCCGGGTGCTCCGGGGTGCGGCGCGCGATGCCGCACGAGCAAGGAGGGGCAGTAGTGACGGCTTCCGGCCAGGGCACATTCGGCTGGCTCATCACGGACTTCGTGCGCCGGGTACCGGGTGCGGCGCACGCCGTCCTGGTGTCCGCGGACGGCCTGCTCCTGGCGCCGTCGGAAGGACTGCCGCAGGAGCGCGCCGAACAGCTGTCCGCGGTGGCGTCCGGGCTGATCAGCCTGACGTTCGGGGCCGCGCGCTGCTTCGAGGCCGGTGGCGTCAACCAGACCGTGGTGGAGATGGAGCGCGGCTACTTGTTCTTGATGTCCGTTTCGGACGGCTCGTCGCTGGCGGTGCTGGCCGCGCCGACGTGCGACATCGGCACGGTCGCCTACGAGATGACCCTGCTCGTCGAGCGGGTCGGCCAGCAGATCACCCCCGAGCTGCGCGCGCAGCTGCAGGGCGGCGTGCGTGGGTAGGGCGAGATGAGGATTTCGGGATTCGACGATCCGGACTCCAGCGGCTGGGACGCACTGCACCGCGGCACCGAGCGCGAGGGTTTCGATTCGCCCAGCAAGTTCGACATGTCGACGCTGTCGACGATCATGCCCAAGCGCAAGCCGGCGCGGCCGAAGGCTGACCCGCAGGGGTACACCGACGAGGACACCCGGGAGTGGGGCTCGTCGGCGGACGACGAGGAGTACGACGACCGCCAGGAGTACGAGGAGGCCGAGTACACGGGTGGGCACCGGCGTCTCGCCGAGGACGGCTACCCGCACCACGACCACCCGCGGCACGACCCCTCGGCCGAGCGCCCGCGCTACGCCGACAACGGTTATCCGCCCGCGGCGCCGCGTGAGTTCGTCGACAACGGTTATCCGCCCGCGTCGCCACGCGAGTTCGCGGACAACGGTTATCCGCCCGCGTCGCCACGCGAGTTCGCTGACAACGGCTACCCGCCCGCGCCACCGCGCGAGTTCGCGGACAACGGCTACCCGCCCGCGTCGCGCGAGTTCGCCCCGCAGGGCTACGCGGGCCCGCACTCGCCCCAGTACCCCGAAGACGGCTACGACCCCGCCGAGCCCGAGTGGCAGGACGGGCGGACCTACCGGCCGGAGCCCCCGCCGCTGGAACCGGCGTGGACCCCGCCGCGCGGCGCGCGTCCGCCCGCACCGCCGCGGCCCCCGGCCCCGGCCCAGCACCGGCCGCTCGCCCCGCGTCCGCCGGCCCCCCGGCCCCCGGTGGCGCCCCCGCCGTCGTGGACGCCCCCGCCGGACCCGGAGACCCGCTGGATCCCGCAGCCGGAACCGTGGGAGGACCCGGCCTGGAACGAGCCGGCCCGGGTCGCGAGCCCGGTGCCCGTCGCTTCGGCGAACTCGCGGGTCCGCCCGTACACCCGCACCGGCGGGCGCACGCGGTCCGACCACAACCTGGCGCTGGAGGCGCTGGTCTCGACGTCCGACGACGGCCGCCGCTACCGCGGGGTCCGCTCGGTCGAGCACCGGCGGATCTGCGACCTGTGCCTGGACACCCGGTCGGTCGCGGAGATCGCCGCGCACCTGCGGCTGCCGCTGGGCGTGGTGAAGATCCTGGTCGGCGACATGGCCGACATCGGGCTCGTGCTGATCCACCAGACCGAGCTGATCCTCGGGGACCGCTCGTCCCGCGAGTTCATGGAACGCGTGCTGGCGGGCCTGCGCGCCCTCTAGCCCCAGGTGAGGTCGAGGGCCAGGGTGTTGCCCGGCCCCGGCACCGCCGCGTTGACGACCGGCGTCGCCGAGCCGCAGTTCGCGAACTCGCCGATCGTGTACGTCGAGTTCAGCCGGCCGCCCTTGCCGGTGACGAAGCCGTCCGGCACGAGCTCCGTCGTCACCGGCTGCGCGGTGCCGCAGGACGCGCCGACGTCGTACGGGACGCCGTTGACGCGCACGTCCGACACCTTGACCGGCCAGGTCGCCGAGCCGGTGAAGCTGCCGAACACCGAGCCCTCGGCGCTGCCCGGCCCGAGCGTGACGGTGCCGCTGACCTTGCCGATCCCCGGCACCGACTTGGTCACCTTCACCGGGGGCAGCGTGATCGTGCCGTAGAAGGTGTAGGACCCGATGAGCGTGTACATGTCGAACTGCCCCGGCCCCAGCGGCAGGTCGGCGCCCGGTTTCGCGATGTGCGTCGTCCCGGTGACGGTGTACTTCGAGTAGACCGGTGGCCCGGCCGCGCTCGCCGTGCCGGCGAACCCCACCCCGCTCACGATCGTCGCCGCCACCAGCGCCGTCACCCGCGTTCCCCGCTTCATGGACCAGGCTTACCACCTGCGAGGGCGCTTCGGTGGAGATTCACCGGAATCAGTCCTCGACGATGGCCGCCGAGGTGATCCGGTGCAGGGAGTACCGCTCGTTGTTCTCGCCTTCGAGGACCCCGCCGCCGACTCGCACCGGCCGGATCACGCGCTGGCTGGCGGTGCCGCGGGAGTCCACGAAGCCGATCCAGACCTCACGACGCTCCAGCGTCGCCCGGGACAGCAGCTCGAGGGTGGCCGAGGTGTCCGCGCCGCCGCCGACCGGCGCGCGCACCGCCGAGCCGCGGCGCCGGGCCGAAGCCGCGTCGCCAGCGCGCAGGTTGGACACGATCCGGGTGGCCTGGTCTTCGGTGAGGACCGCCTGCTCGCCGGGGTTCCGGCGGGCCGCGCGCGCCTTCGCGGGCAGCCGCCTGCCGCCCGGGCGGATGTCGACGACCCGGCCGTCGGGCCCCTCCGCCGCCGGGGCGAACCCGGCCGCGCGCAGCCCGGCGAGCACCTCGTGCAGCGGGTCGGGGCTGATCACGACGGTCGGCGCGATCAGCCGCAGGTCGTGTTCGGCCGCGACGGGGTGGGCCAGCACCTCGGCCAGCAGCGCCTCGTCGTCGCAGCGCAGGAACGACGCCGCGACCCCGCCGCGCAGCCTGCCGTGCCGCCGGGCGACGTCGTCGACCAGGTAGCTCAGCCCCTGCGGCACCGGCGTCGCCGACTTGGCCTTGAAGAGCGCGTGCAGCTCGTCGGCGGTGCGGCCGGTGTCCAGCGCGCGCCGCACGGACGTCTCGGTGATCCGGTAGACGGTCGCGTGCCCGGCCGATTCGACGTCGGCGACCGCGGTCATCTCCGCGGCCAGCTCCGGCTCCAGCGGGCCCGGCGCGACCACCGTCAGGTCGGCCTGCAGCAGCACGTGACCGACCGGCGCGGGCAGCGCGTCCAGGATCGCCTCGACCGCACCCGGCCGGTCGTCGGCGAGCAGCGCGCGCGTCGCCGTCGTGACGCCGCCGAGCCCGACCAGGCCCAGCGCGCTCGCCTCGGCCATCGTCCAGCGGACGGTCTCGTCCCGCAGCCGCCCGCCGCGCCGGGGCGCCCGCCAGGCCAGCACGGCGACGAGCTCGTCGACGCTCTTCACCCCGGCGCCCTCGGGGAGGTCGGCCAGCGCCGCGAGGACCCGCCGCCGCGCGACCGGGGCGAGCGGGCGGCGCAGCTCCTCCGACAGCGGCGCGACCGGCTTGTCCTTGGCGTCGCGCCCGCCGGCCATGCCGGGCAGCCGCGGCAGCTCCAGCCACGCCTGGGCCAGCGTCATCCAGCGCTGCGCGGTCGGCGACGCGAGCCACGAGTCGGTCAGCGTCGTCGGCACCCACTCGGGCGCGGTCGCCTCGCTGTCGGCGACGAGCCCGGCGCCCACGGCCAGCTCGGCCAGCAGGGTCGCCTGCGTCTCGTCGATCTCCAGGTCCTTGGCGAGCTTCTTGAGCTCGCGCACGCCGAGGCCACCGGACTTCAGCACCGGCGGCGGCGCGGCCGACCACGCGCGCAGCAGCGATTCGGTGTGGCGCAGGAACTCCATCGCCTCACCGGCCGCGGCCTGGTCCACAGTGGACGGCTGGTGCGGGTGGACCGGCAGGCCGGGCTCGGTGAGCGTCCCGGGCGCGAAGGCCCCGCCGCGCACCGCCATGCCGAGCTCGCGCGGCAGCTCTACGGTCTGGTCGTCGCGGCGCAGCAGCAGCCCGCGGGCCAGCAGCTTCTGCACCGGCGTCTCGGCCTTCTCGAGCGAGAGGTCGATCCCGGCGTCGCGGGTCCGGCCGATCGGCGGGCCGGCGGCGAGGGCGTTGAGCACCCCGCGTTCGTCGTCGGGCAGCTCGGCGAGCCGGGCCTCGAGGTCCTCGCCCTCGAGCGGCGGCGAGGGAGCGCCCAGTCCGGCGGGGAACGGCCCGAGGGCCTCCCGGACCGCGGGCGGCACGCGCACGGCGTCGTCGGAGCCCCAGGCCAGCGCCCGCTTGCGCAGCCGGGTCAGCGGCTCGGTGACGTCGGTGCCGACCAGCTTCGCGATGTCTTCGACCGGCACCGGGTCACGGTCCGCGCCGGCCAGCAAGCAGGCTTCGAGCACGGCGAGGGTGAAGCTGTCGAGGTCTTCGCAGGCGCGCGCGACCGAGCCCGGCGTGCCGGCCCGGGTGGCCAGCACCGTGCTGTCGGAGGGCGGGGGCGTGGACAGGTCGCGCCGCGTGCGGAGCAGTTCGGTGAGTGCGCCGTCGGACTCCGCGCGCAGCCAGTCCGCCAAGGAGGTCGCGGGCATAGAAGACCAGGGTACCGGGCGGGTGCGACAGCTCGCCCGGGCTCAGGCAGACTGTCCCCGGAACACTGAACACGGCTGTGGAGGACGTTGTGGCCAAGGGCGAGAAGAAGCACAAGGGCGTCGACCCGACCTGGCCGGGCGAGGCCGGCGAACACCCCGTGACCGAGCTCGCGTCCGACCGCCAGGGCTCGCTGTCGCCGTTCGGCGACATCACGTTCCCGCTCGACTCGGTGCCCTACGTGCACCCCGAGACCGAGATCAACACCCGGCCGTAACGTTACTGGTCAGTACCGGTATCGGCCCCTCGTGAGGGCGGTCACGGGAGTAGGTTCGCTCCCGTCCCAGCCACCATTCCCATGCGGGGGTAAGTGCCATGCCGGTTCCCGGTCCCGGATATTCGATCACCGTCCGGGTCGAGGCCCCGGCTTCGTCCAGCGCGGCCGGTGACCTCACCACCGCCGTCGGGCGGGTCGGCGGCGTGCTGACCGCGTTCGACGTCGTCGAGTCGCACTCGGACTCGATCGTGGTCGACATCAGCGCCAACGCGCTGTCGGAGAACCACGCGAACGACATCACCTCGGCGCTGGACTCGCTGCCCGGCGTCAAGGTCCGCAAGGTCTCCGACCGGACGTTCCTGATCCACCTCGGCGGCAAGATCGAGGTCACGCCCAAGGTCGCGCTCCGCAACCGTGACGACCTCTCCCGCGCGTACACCCCGGGTGTCGCCCGCGTGTGCCAGGCGATCGCGAACAACCCCGAAGACGCGCGCCGGCTGACCATCAAGCGCAACACCGTCGCCGTGCTCACCGACGGCTCCGCGGTGCTCGGCCTGGGCAACATCGGCCCGGCCGCCGCGCTGCCGGTGATGGAGGGCAAGGCGGCGCTGTTCAAGAAGTTCGCCGACGTCGACGCGTGGCCGGTCTGCCTGGACACCCAGGACACCGAAGAGATCATCATGATCGCGAAGGCGCTGGCCCCGGTGTACGCGGGCATCAACCTCGAGGACATCGCCGCCCCGCGCTGCTTCGAGATCGAGAAGCGCCTGCGCGAGCAGCTCGACATCCCGGTGTTCCACGACGACCAGCACGGCACCGCGATCGTGGTCGTCGCCGCGCTGCGCAACGCCCTGCGCGTGGTCGGGAAGAACATCGAGGACTGCAAGATCGTGGTCATCGGCGTCGGCGCGGCCGGCTCGGCGATCATCCGGCTGCTGCTGCGCAAGAACCCGGGCGACATCGTCGCGGCGGACATCGACGGCATCGTCCACTCCGCGCGCGGCAACCTCGACGACAACCTCACCTGGATCGCGTCGCACACGAACAAGCAGCAGGTCAGCGGCACCCTGCACGAGGCGCTTTCCGGTGCCGACGTGTTCATCGGCGTCTCGGCGCCCAACCTGTTCGGCGCCGAGCAGGTGGCGACGATGAAGTCCGACGCGGTGGTCTTCGCGCTGGCCAACCCGGACCCGGAGATCGACCCGCTGGAGGCGCAGAAGCACGCCGCCGTCGTGGCGACCGGCCGCAGCGACTTCCCGAACCAGATCAACAACGTGCTGGCCTTCCCGGGCGTCTTCCGCGGTCTCCTCGACGCGCACGCGAACAACATCGACGACAACATGCTGCTGGCCGCGGCCGACGCGATCGCCGACGTCGTGGACAACGGCAAGCTCAACGCGTCGTTCATCGTCCCGAGCGTGTTCGACAGCGCGGTGGCCCCGGCAGTCGCCGACGCCGTCCGCAAGGCTGTGCGCGCCGAGCGCTGAGTCCTCACTTCGGAGGGCCCCGGGATCGTTCTTCGGAGGGACGACCGGGGTCTTCCCCTTCTCTAGGCTGAGACGCAACTCACCAGGGGGAGATCGCATGCTGAGGAGTTCGCTGGTCGCCGTGGGGCGCTCCGGCTGTAGTCAACCGTCTTCTGCCGGGGGCTGGCCTTCCAGCTCTCGCCCACTGCCGCCCGGGGTAGCTGGGCTGGCGCGCACCGACCCCGGCGCATCAGCCGCCGGTTCGTCGCGTTCCGGGCGTCCAGGTCGCTCAATCCGCCGAGGGCCCCTGAACCGGGCGCGCCCATCCGTGGTCACCAAAACCCGCCCTGTGGCCCGGGCAGTCGCGGCGATGATCAGGTCGTGGGCCCGGCGCACCTGCCCGCTCCGCTGCAGATGAGCCACCAGCTCGGCATGGTGCTCGACCACGCCCATCGAGTAATCGACGACCGGAGTAACAGCCAGCAGCTCAGCCAGAAACGCGTCATGAGCCGCCCGCCGAGCCGGGTTCGGGTCCAGCAGCAGCCCCACCCGATACTCCGCGACGACCAACGCCGGCACCGCGACGTCATCGTCATCGCCGATAGCCCTCGCCGGCAGCCGCTCCCGGGCCGCGTCGACCAGGACTCCCGTGTCGAGGATCAGTCGCGCCACGGATCACTGTCCAGCTCGGCCGACGCCGTCTCGCGGACCTTCGTCGCGTTCTCCGCGAACCGGTCGTCGACGTCGAGCTTGCCGGCCCAGCGGTGGAACACCGCGCACACCGCGACGCCGTTCGCGTGGGGGGCGGGCACGATCAGCGCCACCCGCTTGCCGGATCAAGGGGTCGCGCCGACCCGCCCGGCCGCGCCGGAAGTAGCCTCGGCTTGTGAGTGAACTCAGCCACGTCGACGAAACCGGCGCCGCCCGGATGGTCGACGTCTCCGGCAAGACCGCCACCGCGCGCACCGCGCTCGCCGGCGGGACCGTGCGGACCACCGCCGAGGTGCTCCGGCTGCTCGCGACCGACGGCCTCCCCAAGGGCGACGCGCTCGCCACCGCGCGCATCGCCGGGATCATGGGGGCCAAGCGGGTGCCCGAGCTGATCCCGCTGTGCCACCAGATCGCGCTGTCCGGGGTCAAGGTCGAGTTCGAGCTGGGCGAGGCCGAGGTCCGGATCCTCGCGACCGCGAAGACCACCGACGTCACCGGCGTCGAGATGGAGGCGCTGACCGCCGTGGCGGTCGCCGGGCTGACCGTGCACGACATGATCAAGGCCGTCGACCCGGCGGCGACGCTGGACGAGGTCCGCCTGCTCCGCAAGGACGGCGGCAAGACCGGAACCTGGGAGCGGCCGTGAAGCGCAGCGCGCGCGTGATCGTGGCGTCCAACCGCGCCGCGAAGGGCGTCTACGAGGACAAGACCGGGCCGGTGATCGTCGCCTGGCTGGCCGGACGCGGGTACGACGTGCCGGCGCCGGTCGTCGTCGAGGACGGCGAGCCGGTCGGGATCGCGCTGCGGGCCGCGCTCGCGGACGGCGTCGCCGTCGTGCTCACCACCGGCGGCACCGGCATCTCGCCGACCGACCGCACCCCGGACGTCACCCGCGGGGTCCTGGACCACGAGCTGCCGGGTGTCGCGGACGCGATCCGCGCGGCCGGCCTGCCGAAGGTGCCGACGGCGGTGCTGTCGCGCGGTGTCGCGGGCGTGGCCGGGCGGACCCTGGTCGTCAACCTCCCGGGCTCCAGCGGCGGCGTGAAGGACGGCCTGGGCGTCCTGGACGGCATCCTGGACCACGCGGTCGACCAGCTGGCCGGCGGCGACCACCCACGGCCCGCGGCGGCCGGCCCGGCGGTGCGTGTGGCGCGGGCGCTCGTGACCGAAGACGTGTTGTCCGTCGACGAGCACGCCCGCCTGGTCGAGGACGACGCGGCGGGCGCGGTCGTGACCTTCTCGGGGGTCGTCCGCGACCACGACGGCGGCAAGGGCGTGCGCGACCTGACCTACGAAGGCCACCCGAGCGCGAACCAGGTGATCGAGGACGTCGTCGCGGACCTGGCGGTGCGCTGGACCGGCGTCCGCGCGGTGGCGGTGAGCCACCGAGTCGGGGCGCTGACGATCGGCGACGTCGCGCTGGCGTGCGCCGTGGCGGCCGAGCACCGCGGCCAGGCGTTCTCGGCCTGTGCGGAGCTCGTGGACGAGGTCAAGGCGCGGCTGCCGATCTGGAAGCACCAGCACTTCACCGACGGCACCGACGAGTGGGTCAACTCGCCCTGATCCGGAAGACGAGGCTCAGCTTCACGAACATCGGCACCTTGCGCGGGAACGCCCGCATGACCTGCTCGCGGACACCGGGGTCGGTCAGGACATGGATGGTGCCGGTGAGGCAAGGCAGAGCGGGTCCGCACGCGGCGTCGGACTTCGGCGCGGCGAACGAAGTGGTGGACGAAGCCGCGGCGGGCGCGCTGACGGCGGGCCGGCTGGCCGCGGAGGCGAACTTGAGCCCTGCAGCAACGTGCAGCGGGCGGAAGCCGCCTGAATCCGGGCTCGGTGAACCCGGGTAACCACTCAGCCCTCCACCGCCCGGGGGATCGGCGGTGGAGGGCTGGGCGGAGTCACGGCTCGAGGCCGTTACGCATCACTGCGCGATCGTCACTTGGTGGCGATCTTCTGCCCGACGAGGATCATGTCCGCGTTCGGGATGTACTTCGCGTTCAGGTCCTGCAGCTTGGCGTAGCCGCCCTGGACGTTGAACTGCTTGGCGATCTTGGACAGCGTGTCGCCCGCCACGACGGTGTAGTCACCGGCCGGGTTCGAGCTGCTGACACCGGACACCGCGGGGGCCGCCTTCGGAGCCGCCGCCGCCTTCGGGGCGGTCGTGCTCTTCTTCGGGGTCACCTTCTTGGTGGTGTTGGTCTTCGCGCTGGCCTTGGGGGCCGACGAGCCGCCGCCCTTCTTGCCGCAGACCGGCCAGGCGCCGATGCCCTGGCCCTGCAGGACGCGCTCGGCCACGGCGATCTGCTGGTCGCGGGACGCGTTCTGCGCGTTGCCGGTGCCGCCGTAGGCCTTCCAGGTGCTCTGCGTGAACTGCAGGCCGCCGTAGTAGCCGTTGCCGGTGTTGATGCTCCAGTTGCCGCCGCTTTCGCACTGCGCGATCGCGTCCCAGTTGGTCGCCGACGCGGGGGTCGCGGCGATCGCGAGGGGAGCGCCGACCGCAATGCCCGCGATGGCGACGCGAGCGACGGTGCGGGTGGCAGCGGACATCTTGCGGTGCTTGCCTCGGTAAGACATCTGAATGCTTCTCGGTTTCCCTGCGCCTACGAGCCTGTGCTGAGGGTCAGGATCGGGGTCCTGGCGCCGGCCGTCTCAGACCGGCAGACGAGTCCGACGCACGTCGCGTCTTCGTCGTCCCCTCGTCCCTGTCCGGAAATGCTTTCGCTCGGGGTATGGGTCCGGGGATCCGCTGGACAGGGCTAGGCGCTACGGATTCCCGGTCGTGCTGGCTGGTCGGGGCCAACCGAAAAGCGACGGTACGTAACGATGGCCGTGATCGGAAATTATTCGGGGCGTGACCTACGTCACAGTAACAGCACGCAACCCTGACCGATGCACATGTTTGTGCAGGTCAGCGGGCCGTTATCTGGCCGTTTCCTAGCCGAGATAAAACACGGATCGTGAGGCTTGCATCACGTGATTCGCGCGGCGAATGGACCATTCGCGCCCCCTGCCGAGCGAAAGAAGCGCGCATCTTATGGCTGGTGCGGGGAGCGCGCCAGACTTGACAATCCAGCCCCACTTGCCCCATGAGTCACACCAGTCCCACCTGTTGGTGGGGTTTCGAACCACGGCCGAAGCCACTTTCGTCGCCGGTGACGCTGGCTGAGGGCCACGCACCGCGACCGACCAGGCGAAACGGGTCACCGGATGGCGTTGCGGCGGGCTGGGATCAGCTTCTCGCGAACACCCGGATTTGATGACGCGCCACGCCGAGGGCGCGCAAGAGCGGTCGGCGAGCGGTCGGCTGCCGTACCCGAGCGGCGGCGAAAAGAACGGGAGGGGCGAACTCGCACCGGCGGGTGGACGGCGTGTCGGGGGCGGGCAACCGGTCTAGACGGCGGGGAGAGGGGCGCCGGGAGGCCCGGGCTGGGGCGGCTGGGCGCGGGAGGGGCTCGCTGGGGATGGCTTGGCTGGGTTGGGCAGGCGGGCAGGCTCGCCGGGGGCTTCGACTCGGCTGGGAGGGCTCGTTGGGAGAGGTCCGGCTGGGTCGGTGGGGCAGGGAGGGCTTGCCGGGGTGGCCCGGCTGGGTTGGCCGGGCGGGAGGGGCTCGCCGGGGATGGCCTGGCTGGGTTGGGCAGGCGGGCCGGGCGGAGAGGGGCTCGCCTGGCATGGCTGGCTGGGTTGGGCAGGCGGGCCATGCCGGGGCTCCAGTTGGGCTGGCTGGGCCGGGTGGGGAGCGGTTCGCCGGAATTGCCCGGCCGGATTGCCCAGGCGGACAGGCTTGCCGGAGGTTCCAGCTGGGCTGGGAGGGGGCTTGCCGGGAGGCCCGGGCTGAGCCGGCCGGGCGAGTAGGGCTCGCCGGGAGGGTCTTGCCGGGTGGGAAGGGCTCGCCGAACCGACGCACGCCAGGCCGCAGGGCGCCGGAGGGAAAGCCGCCACACGCGCAGGCAACCCCGCGCATGTCAGTACTAGTAGAGAAGCCTCAGCCGCCGGCGAAGGGCGGCAGGACGTCCAGCTCGGCCCCGTCGGTCAGCAGCCGGCCGACGTCGCGGACCGCGATCCCGTCCAGCAGGTAACTGACCGCGTCCAGCACCCGCGGCAGGCCCTCCGGGTGCAGCCGGCGGAGCTCGGTCACCGCGTCGGCGACCGAGGCTCCCGTTGTCAGCTGCACCTTCTCCTCGTCGACGCCCGCCGCGGCTCGTGCTGCCGCGAAGTACCGGACCACGATGGTCAGGGTCGTCATCTCAACCGCCGATCGCGCTCATCGGCCGGATCGGCTGGGCGAATCCGGCGTCGTTGATCTCGTGGCCGGCGAGCTTGCCCCACATCGTGGCCCGCCAGGCGTCCGCCACCTCCTCATCGCGCGCGCCCGCGCGCACGAGGGAGCGGAGGTCCGTCTCGTCGTTGCTGAAGAGGCAGGAGCGGACCGCGCCGTCGGCCGTCAGGCGGGTGCGCTCGCACGCCGCGCAGAACGGCCTGGTCACCGACGCGATCACGCCGACGTCGCCGGGGCCGCCGTCGACCAGCCAGCGCTCGGCCGGTGCGCCGCCGCGGGCGACCGGGAACGGGGTCAGCTCGAACGCGGTGCCCAGCTTCTCCAGGATCTCCGCCGCGGTGATCATCTCGCCGCGGTTCCAGCCGTGCTGGGCGTCCAGCGGCATCTGCTCGATGAAGCGCAGGTGGTAGCCCTCGGCCAGGCAGAACTTCAGCAGCGGCACGGCTTCGGCCTCGTTGACGCCGCGCATCAGCACCGAGTTGACCTTCACCGGCGACATCCCGGCGTCCCGCGCGGCCGCCATGCCGGCCAGCACGTGCGAGAGCCGGTCGCGGCGGGTGATCTTCTCGAACAGCTCCGGGTCGATCGTGTCGAGCGAGACGTTGATCCGGTTCAGGCCGGCCTCGGCGAGCGCCTTGGCGCGCCGGGCCAGGCCGATCCCGTTGGTCGTCATGGACAGCTTCGGCCGCGGCGAAAGGGCCGTTACCCGCGCGACGAGGTCTTCGAGGCCCGGCCGCAGCAGGGGTTCGCCGCCGGTGAGCCGGATGTCGGTGATGCCGAGCCGCTCGACGGCGATCCGCATCAGGCGGACCAGTTCGTCGTCGGTCAGCACCTGATCGCCCGGCATCCAGTCGAGGCCTTCCGCGGGCATGCAGTAGGTGCAGCGCAGGTTGCACCGATCCGTCAGGGAAACCCGGAGATCGGTGGCCACCCGGCCGAAGGTGTCGATGAGTTGCGGGTTCTCGGGCCTGGGCACGCGAGAAGACCCTCGTGTACCGGGGACGCGAGGAAACCCGAGATCCACTGCCGTCATTACGCCCAGAGTAGCTCCGGAACGCGCGAAGTGAGCGGCTCGCTACGATACTTTGACGAGTGAGTGGTTCAGTTGCCGAACTAAGAGGGCCCGTGACGGAAAAGACTTACCCGGTCACCGACGATGAGCTCTTCCGCTTCGCGGAATTGGGTCGCCAGGGCAGCACCCTGACGGTCCTCCGGCACGCCAGGATCGCCGAGCGGATGGGCCTGTCCGGCACCGACCACAAGACGTTCGACCTGGTCATCCAATCGGGCGGACCGTTGACCGCGGGGCGGATCGCGGAGCTGACGGGCCTGTCGACCGGCGCTGTGACCGGCGTCATCGACCGGCTCGAGAAGGTCGGGCTGGTGAGTCGCGTCCGCGATCCCGAGGACCGCCGCAAGGTCCTCGTGGCGGTCGTGCCGGGGGCTGAGGAGCGCTTCGCGCCGCTCTTCGAGTCGGCCTTCGACGCCCTTCGCGAGACCTTGGCGCAGTTCTCCCCGGTCGAGCGAAAAGCCATCGAGCGTTATCAGAACGTCATGCTCGAACAGCTCCGCGCGGAAATCCTCGACAATGGCCGCCCCGCGTAGCTTTTCCTCAACTGCGGAGATAATGTCTGCGGCATGCCGCAATTTCGGTTGTCCGAGGCCGCGCGTCTGCTCGGCGTCAGTGACGACACCGTCCGGAGGTGGGTGCGCGCGGGGCAGCTGACCGCGACCGACGACGCCGCCGGGCGCAAGGTCGTCGACGGCGCCCAGCTGGCCGGGTTCGCCCGGGCCCAGGCCTCCGGCCCCGAAGACCCCTCCACCGTCGGCCGCTCCGCCCGCAACAGGTTCGTCGGGCTGGTGACCGAGGTCGTCGCCGACAAGGTGATGGCCCAGGTGGAGCTGCAGTGCGGGGCACACCGGGTGGTGTCCCTGATGAGTACGGAAGCCGTCCGCGAGCTGGGCCTGCGCCCGGGGGTGCTCGCGGTTGCCGTGGTCAAAGCGACCACTGTCGTGGTGGAGACACCGGAAGGAAGTCGATGAAGAAGCTCGCTCTCGCCGTCGCGGCCGTCGCTCTGTTCGCGGGCGCGTGCAGCAGTTCGGACCAGCCCAGCACGCAGACCGGCGGGTCGTCGGCGAGCGCCCCCGCGCCGAAGGGCAGCGGCGATGCCGGCACCGGCACGCTCACCGTGTTCGCCGCCGCGTCCCTCACCGAGTCGTTCACCGCGCTCGGCAAGGAGTTCGAGGCCCAGCACCCCGGCGTCACCGTGAAGTTCAGCTTCGCGGGCTCGTCCGGCCTGGTCCAGCAGCTGACCAACGGCGCGAAGGCCGACGTCTTCGCCTCGGCCGACCAGGCCAACATGGACAAGGCCGTCCAGGGCGGCGTGATCGACGGCCAGCCGACGGTCTTCGCGACCAACAAGCTCGCCATCGCCGTCGCGCCGGGCAACCCCAAGGGCATCAAGTCCTTCGCCGACCTGAACAAGGCCGGCCTGACCGTCGTCACGTGCGCCCCGCAGGTGCCGTGCGGCTCGGCCACCAAGAAGGTCGAGACCGCCACCGGCGTCACGCTCAAGCCGAAGAGCGAAGAGCAGGACGTCAAGCAGGTGCTGAACAAGGTCGCTTCCGGCGACGCCGACGCGGGCCTGGTCTACGTCACCGACGCCACCTCGGCCGCGGGCAAGGTCGAGAAGGTCGACTTCCCCGAGGCGGGCGGCGCGGTCAACAACTACCCGATCGCCGCGGTCAAGGGTGGGCAGGCCGCGCTGGCCAAGGAGTTCGACGACTTCGTCCTCGGCACCGAGGGCAAGACCGAGCTGAGCAAGGTCGGGTTCGGCCCTGCGCAGTAGACGGTCCGCGAACGGCCGGCCGGGATCCGTCCCGGCCGGCCGTTCGCGCGTCCCGTGGGTGCTCGCGATCCCGGCCACGCTCGCGCTGGCCCTGGTCGTGCTGCCGGTCGTCGGCCTGCTGGTCCGCTCGGACCTGACGCGGCTGCCGTCGCTGGTCGCCACGCCGTCGTCGTGGCACGCGCTGCGGCTGTCGCTGATCACCGCCGCGCTGTCCACCGTGGCCTGCGTGCTGCTCGGCGTGCCGCTGGCCGTCGTGCTCGCGCGCGCCCGGTTCCGCGGGGTCCGGCTGCTGCGCTCGATCGTGCTGCTGCCGCTGGTGCTGCCCCCGGTGGTCGGCGGTCTCGCGCTGCTCTACCTGCTCGGCCGCAAGGGTTTCCTCGGCATGCTGATCACCACGCTGACCGGGGAGCCGGTGCCGTTCACGACGACCGCGGTGGTGATCGCGCAGACGTTCGTCGCGATGCCGTTCCTCGTCGTCAGCCTCGAAGGCGCGCTGCGGAGCTCCGGCGACCGCTACGAGCAGGTGGCCGCGACGCTGGGCGCGCGCCCGTGGACGGTCTTCCGCCGGGTCACGCTGCCGCTGCTGCTGCCCGCGCTCGGCTCCGGCGTCGTCCTCAGCTTCGCCCGCGCGCTCGGTGAGTTCGGCGCCACGATCACGTTCGCCGGCAGCCTCGAAGACGTCACCCGCACGCTGCCGCTGGAGGTCTACACGCAGGCCGAAGTGGACATCGACAGCGCCGTGGCGCTGTCCCTGCTGCTCATCGTGGTGGCGATCCTGGTCATCGCCGTCGCGCGGCCGCGGTCGTGGGAAGGCGGCCTGCGGTGAGCCTGACCGCCCGGATCGAGGCCGTGCGCGGCTCGTTCACGTTGGACGTCGACCTCGACGTGCCCACCGGGTCGGTGCTGGCGCTGCTCGGCCCGAACGGCTCGGGCAAGTCGACGGTGCTGGGCTGCCTCGCGGGCTTGATCACCCCGGCGTCGGCGGAGATCGCGGTGGCCGGGCGGGAGCTGTCCGGGGTGGCGCCGCACCGCCGCGGGATCGGGCTGCTGTCCCAGGACGCGCTGCTCTTCCCGCACCTGTCCGCGGTGGACAACGTCGCGTTCGCCCCGCGCTCGACCGGCGCCGGCCGCCACGCCGCCCGCGAGCGCGCCTACTACTGGCTGGCCGAGGTGGACGCCGTCGGGCTCGCCGACCGGCGGCCCGGGCAGCTGTCCGGCGGCCAGGCCCAGCGCGTCGCGATCGCCAGGGCGCTGGCCGCGGAACCGGACCTGCTGCTGCTCGACGAGCCGTTCGCCGCCCTCGACGTCGACGCCGCGCCCGCGATCCGCGGCCTGCTGCGGCGGGTGCTGAAGACCGGGCCGACGACGGTGCTCGTCACCCACGACCCCCTGGACGCGCTCGCGCTCGCCGACCACGTCGCGGTGATGAACGGCGGTCGCGTCGTCGAACGCGGCCCGACCCGTGAAGTGCTTTCAGCCCCGCGGACGGCGTTCACCGCGCGGATCGCCGGGCTCAACCTCGTCGCCGGGACCGCCGTTCCCGAAGGGCTGCGGACGGCGTCCGGCGAAGTCGTCAGCGGGATCCCGGCGGCCGACGTGGTGCCGGGCGAGCCCGCCGTGGCGGTGTTCCCGCCGAACGCCGTCGCCGTCTACCCGCACGACGGCGAGCACCGCGGGAGCCCGCGCAACACCGCCGACGCCGTCGTCGCGGCGCTGGAACCGCACGGGCCGGTGATCCGGGTCCGCGCTGAAGGCGACGGCTGGGCGCACGGCCTGACCGCCGACCTCACGCCGGCCGCCGTGGCCGAGCTCGCGCTGGAGCCCGGCTCGGCGGTGACGCTCTCGGTTAAGGCCGCGACCGTGGTGGTGCACCCGGCCGCGGCTTCCCGAGTCCAAGACTGGTCGTGAGTGTTCAGGGCGGTTCTAACCGCCCTGAACACTCACGAGCCGGGGGGTCAGCCGTCGTGGTGGTGGCCGCCGCCGCCCGGGTGGACGTGGAACTTCGCCACCTCCGGCGGGTGCACCACGAACGGCCGCATCATGCCTTCGTCCTCGTGGTCGAGGATGTGGCAGTGGTACATGAACTGGCCGGTGCCGCCGCCGAACTGGCCGGCCACGCTCACCCACTGGCCGGGGTTCACGATGATCGTGTCCTTCCAGCCCTCCTCGTACTTCTCCAGCGGGACGTCGGTGAAGCCGTCGATCGGCGTCGTCGTCCGTTCGGTGGCCTGGTCGAACGTCGTGGTGAACTTCCGCCGGAAGAGCGCCTGGAACTCGGTCAGGTGGATGTGGACCGGGTGTGCCGGCGGCCCGCCGGCGACGTGCACGATGTTCCACACCGCCCACCGGTCGTGGTCGATGAAGATGCCGGTCGTGTCGTCGAAGAGCCGGCCGACCATCCGGAACGTCTTCAGCCCGCCGTTCGGGTCCTGGACCTGGATGATCCCCTCGCCGCCCGGGTCCGCCTCGACCTGTTCGAGGTCCCACATCTCCGGGTGCCCCGCCTTGTTGAGCAGCAGCGCGATCCAGACGTGGTCGTGGTCCTCCGGCAGCGTCGAGCCGTGCTGCAGCCGGACGTAGGACGTCGAGATCTTCTCCGGCAGCCGGAACGGGTCGTGCTTGGCTCCGGCGTCGACCCGGAACTCCATCAGGTCCGGCTCGACCGTGCCCAGCCGCGGGTCGGCGTTGCGCAGCTTGAGCTTGCGCCCCTTGAAGCGGCTGAAGTCGATCAGGACGTCGAACCGCTCGGCCGGGGCGACGGTCAGCCCGCCGCCCGGCAACGGCGCCGGCGCGGGCAGCAGGCCGCCGTCGGTGCCGATCAGGCGGACGGCGTCGTTGACCGGCACGTTGTTCTCGTCGACCAGGTTGAGCGTGAAGAACCGCGAGTTGGCCGCGTTGAGCAGCCGGAAGCGGTACCACCGCGCGTCCACGTCGAGGTGCGGCCAGATCACGCCGTTGACCAGGGTGAACGGCCCGGTGAACGGGATCATCGGGCCGTTCGGCACCACCGGGACCTTGAACAGCAGCTGCCCGGTGAGCGCGCCGGTCGCCGGGTCGGTGTCGAGGTTGCGGTCGGTGATGACCAGCGGGATTTCGTGGTCGCCGTGCGGCAGGTCGAGCGCGTCCTCCTCGTCGTCGCGGACCAGGTACATCCCCGCCAGGCCGGTGTGGACGGTGAAGCGCGTGATCGCCATGGCGTGGTCGTGGTACCAGAGCGGCATCGCCGGCTGGCGGTTCTGGTACTCGGTCAGCTGCGAAGTGCCGTTGAGCCCGGCGTTGTGCGCCCAGCCGTCGTTGCCGGCGTTCGTGCGGGCGCCGTGGAGGTGCACGACCGTCCAGGCCGGCAGGTCCGCGACGCCGTCGATGACCGAGTAGCCGGGCCGGTCGAGTTCCCGGCCCGGACGGCTGGTCGGCGCGTCGGCGATCGGGCCCTGAACGGCGACGAGCGGAAACTCGCCGTCGATTTCGTTCGACCACGAAATCCGCAGTTGTTTGCCGCTGCGCACTTCGATCGTCGGACCCGGGAAATGCCCGGCGTACGTCCACAACACACTCGGCGGCAATTGCGAGTGCAGCCGCTGGCGCTTCGTGATCATCGGAATGGTGATGGTGTCGTGGCCGCCCCACGAATGCGGCCGGTACACCGGCGGGACCCGGAGCGGGTCCAGGAATTTGGTGAGCCCCCAGTTCGGCGCGGCGATCGGCGCGGTGGCGACCGGGCGCTCGATGATTTCGGTCATGCGATCTCCCCTTTTCGCGTGCAGGGGGCAGGAAGAATCGCGCCGACACGGATCGCGCCGGCGACGTCGAATGGTATTCCCCCGAACCCCCTCGGTGACCGGCTCGCGAACTCCCCTCGCAATACCGGCAATTTCAACTGTAGCCTTTTTCGGCACGCACCGCAGGCGCCTCGCGCGCGTGATAGGTTCCGCGCATGAGCGAACGCCGGTGGACGTACCTCTCCGACATGGACGGCGTCCTGGTGAAGGAGGAGCACCTCGTCCCCGGGGCCGACGAGTTCCTCGCCGAGTTGAAGGCGAACGGCATCGACTTCCTGGTGCTGACGAACAACTCGATCTACACCCCGCGCGACCTGCGGGCCCGGCTCGAGCGCACCGGGCTCGACATCCCGGAGGAGTCGATCTGGACCTCGGCGCTGGCGACCGCGAAGTTCCTCTCGTCGCAGCGGCCGAACGGCTCGGCGTACGTCATCGGCGAGGCCGGGCTCACGACGGCGCTGCACGAGGTCGGCTACGTGCTGACCGAGCGCGACCCCGACTACGTCGTGCTGGGCGAGACCCGCACGTACAGCTTCAGCGCCATCACGCGCGCGATCCGGCTGATCGAGGGCGGCGCGAAGTTCATCGCGACGAACCCCGACGCGACCGGCCCGAGCGTCGAGGGCTCGATGCCGGCCACCAGGTCCGTCGCGGCGCTGATCGAGAAGGCCACCGGGCGCTCGCCGTACTACGTCGGCAAGCCGAACCCGCTGATGATGCGCTCGGCGCTGCGCCGGCTCGGCGCACACTCGGAGTCGACGCTGATGATCGGCGACCGGATGGACACCGACGTGCACTCGGGCATCGAGGCCGGCCTGCAGACCATCCTGGTGCTCACCGGCATCTCCACGCAGGAGTCGGCCGAGCGCTATCCGTACCGGCCCACACTGGTGATCGACTCGGTCGCTGACCTGATCGGGCGTACCCAGGACCCGTTCGGCGAAGGCTGACCACCGGGCAGGCGGGAGAAGGGCTTATCGTCACCGGATGAGCAAGTCGACGTACGTGGTCGGCGACGTCCACGGGCACAGGGACGAGCTGGCCGACGCGCTGAGAGCCGAGGGCCTGGTCGACGACGAGGACAACTGGTCGGGGGAAGAAGACCAGCTGTGGTTCCTCGGCGACTTCGTCGACCGCGGCCCGGACGGAGTCGGCGCGATCGACCTGGTCATGCGCCTGGAGGCGCAGGCGGCCGAGGCCGGCGGCCAGGTGCAGACGCTGCTGGGCAACCACGAAATCCTCGCGCTGGGCATGTACCACTTCGGCGACGAGCCGGTGCCGTCCGACTTCGGCCCGCGCAGCTTCGCCCGCAGCTGGGAGATCAACGGCGGCCTGCTGTCGGACCAGGACCGGCTGACCCCGGAGCACATCGAGTGGCTCGCCGCGCGCCCGCTGGCCGCGCTCGCCGCCGACCACCTCCTGCTGCACTCGGACACGCTGGAGTACCTCGACTGGGGCTCGTCGATCGAGGAGATCAACGAGTCCGCGAGCGAGATCCTCACGGGTTCGGACCTCGAAGCCTGGTGGGACGTCTGGCGCCGGATGACGACGCGCTACGCCTTCCGCGGCCCGGACGGCGAGGAGAACGCCCAGAAGCTGATGGACGCGCTCGGCGGGTCCCGGATCGTGCACGGCCACAGCGTCATCGCCGACCAGCTGGGCATCCACCCGACGCAGATCGAGGGCCCGTTCCTGTACGCGGGCGGCAAGGCGCTCGGCGTGGACGGCGGTCTGTTCGTCGGCGGGCCGTGCCTGGTGGTGCAGCTGCCGTACGAACCGGAGTCGTGATCAGGGGAGCTCGACGATCTCCTTGCCGAGCGGCACCAGCGACACCGGGATCATCTTGAAGTTCGCGACGCCGAGCGGGATGCCGACGATCGTGATGCACAGCGCGACACCCGTGAAGATGTGCCCGAGCGCCAGCCACCACCCGGCGAAGACGAACCAGACGACGTTGCCCAGGCAGGACGCGGCGCCCGCGTCCCGCCGGTCGACGACCGTGCGGCCGAACGGCCAGAGCGCGTAGCTGGCGATCCGGAACGACGCCAGCCCGAACGGGATGGTGACGACGAGGATGCAGCAGATCACGCCGGCGAGCAGGTAGCCCAGCGCCATCCAGAAGCCGCACAGGACGAGCCAGATGATGTTCAGCAGCGTGCGCATCAGACGTGCAGCTCCCCGCTGAGGACGGTCACGGCCTGGCCGGAGAGGTGCACGCGGTCGCCGTCCTGGCGCGTCCGGACGATCCCGCCGCGTGGTGACACCTGTTCGCCGACGAGTTCGGTGCGCTGGAGCCGCTCGGACCAGTACGGCGACAGGATGCAGTGCGCCGAGCCCGTGACGGGGTCTTCGTCGATGCCGACGCCCGGCCCGAAGAAGCGGCTGACGTAGTCCGTCTCGTCGCCCTTCGCGGTGACGAGCAGCCGTCCGGTCCAGATGTTCTTGAGCTTGGCCAGGTCGGGTTCGAGGTTCTTGACCGTTTCGGCGTCGGCCAGGACGGCGAAGAGGTTGTCGACGCCGCGTCCGACGTACTCGATCCCGACCCCGGGGAGGATGCCGGACAGGTCGTCGTCGGTGGGCGTCGGCGGGTCGGAGGGGAAATCGAGCTCGACCCAGCCGTCCTGTCCGGTGGCGCGCAGTTCGCCGCTGAGGGTGGTGTAGACCTGTTCGCCGCCGAGGACGTGCGTGGTGGCGAGGGTGGCGTGCCCGCAGAGGGCGACCTCGACCTCGGGGGTGAACCACCGGAGCGACTTGGGGCCTTCGGTGGTGACGACGAAGGCGGTCTCGGCGTGCTTCATCTCGGCGGCGACGGCCTGCATCCAGCCGGGGTCGGCGGGCTCGTCCAGCAGGACGACCCCGGCGGGGTTCCCGGCGAAGGCCCGGTCGGTGAAGGCGTCGACGATGAAGAAGCGCATGCCCCCAATGTAGCCAGACCGCGTCCGCCGCTTCCGGTCCCGCGCGGCGAATGGGGGAAATCTAAGGGGTTTCCCCGATGGTCGGCCGCACGATCTTCTCGCCGTCGGGCCCGGTCTCGGGCTTGAGGTCGAAGACGTCCTCGTCGGCGGCGTACTTGTTCTTGTGCTCCTTGTCGTCTTCCTTCTTCTTGCCGGCGCCCGCCGCGCCGGCGGCCCCGGCGCCCCCCTTGCCCTTGGCGGCCGCGGCGGCGGTGGCCCCGCGTTCGAGCCGTTCACCGGTCTTGCCGGCGCCGCTGCCCTTGCCTTCCCCGGGCATCTCCTTGGGCGCGCTCCCGGCACTGCCGGACACTCGCGCCCCGGCGAAGCCGCTCCCGGCGCGGCCCGGTTTGCTGCCGCGGGTGATGTCTCCGCCTCCGCCGGTGGTGCCGCCTGAGGTGGTGCCGGGCATGGCGAGCCCGTCGGGAGTCATGCGCGTGAAGGAGCCGGCGGCTGGGGTGGCGCGGAAGCTGGTGTTGCCGGCGAAGTTCCCCGGGCCGCCGGTTCCGCTGGTGGTGCCGGGTGGGACGTAGGAGGCGCCCGGTGGTGTGGTGCCACCGGGGGCGAAGGTGCCGCTGGTCCCGCCGGGTCCGGTGCCTGTTCCGGTGAAGCCCGTTCCGCCGGTGCCGCCGATCCCGCCAGTGCCACCGGTCCCGCCGGTCCCGCTCGTCCCGTGGAACCCGCTGACCGAGGTGGAGTCCCCTTGCCCGAGCGGCGGCGGCGGCGCGTAGGTGGGCTGCGAGCTGGCGGTCTCGTGGTAGGTGCCGTCGAGGTTTTGCAGCACCTGCACGGCTTGCTGGTGCGCGGCGTCGGCTTGTTGCTGCTTGGCCTGGATCCCGGCCATGGTGCCGCTCATGCCGACGAGATCACCGGAGTTGTACTGCTGCTTCGCCTTGTCGAGCTCGGCTTGCTGGTTGAAGCCGGTGGGCTCGGGCATGGTGGTCTTGGCGTAATGGGCGGCCGCGGACTGCTGGGAGTAGTGGTTCGACGCCAGCTGCATCGCGTTGCCGGTTTGTTCGGTGTGCCCGGCCGTGCTTTGGAAGAACCCGTTCGCCTGGTCGGCCGCCGGTCCCTGCCACGAGCCGCCCGCCGCGGTGGCGGCGTCGCGGAACTGGTTCGAGGCATCGGCGAGCCAGTTCCCGTAGACGTTGGCCACGCGGCTGCGGTCGTTCAAGTCCTCGAGGTCCAGGTTCTCGTGGACCATGTTGTACAGCACTTCGTGCGGCTGGTTCGCGTAGTTCTCGTCGGGGGCCGGAGCCCCGGAACGGAGGGTTTGCCCTTCCTGCAGCAGCTTTCCCTGGGCGACCGAGTAGTCGGACGCCGCTTTCCTGGTTGTCCCTTGCGCGTCGGCGCCGTGGCCTCGGAGCTTCTGTTCGGTGGCCGCGTAGTAGTCACCCTCGGACTGGCGGTGTTGCGCCCGGTGCGGCTGACTCATGGCAGGACTCCGTATCAGTTGTTCTTCGGCAGCAGAGGCTCGACCTTCGGAGCGAGGTCTTCGATCTGGTGACAGGCGCCGGCGGTGTCCGAGCCGAAGGCGAGCGACAGCAGGGCACGCGAGTCCCGCACCTGGAACCGGACGGCGCATTGTCCCTTGACGTTCAAGGGTTCCTGTTCCTCGATCGCCGGGCGCTCGTTGACCTTGCCTTCGCTGGCCTTGCCCGGGTTGTTGACGTTGTCCTTGTAGTTCCCACCGGCCTGCAGGAACAGACCGACATCCACCGCCGGTGTGTCGCCGGCCCTGGGTTTCTTGGCGTGGCAGCCGTGAGCCGGGTCCGCGACCGTCTTCTCGGCTTGGGGAAAACCTTGCCCAGCAAGAGCCTGGTCGAGAATCGTGCAAGAGCTCAGGCCCGCGAAGGGATCGCCCGAATCAGCCGGCGTGCTGTTCGTGGCGGAAACCTGCGAGCTCGGGTTCGCCTGTCCGCCGACCTCGCTCGTGCAGGCGGCGAGGCCGAGCCCGAGAGCCAGGGTGGCGAACGCGACCGGAACGCGTCGTGCGATCACTACTCGTGCAGCCCCTCGTTCAACTTGGCAAACGTCGTGCTGTGGGCATCTTCGGTTTCGCGGTAGTTCTTGCGCGCGATCACCATGGCCTCGCGAGCCTGCTCGACACCGTCTCGCATCTTTTCGAGGTTGGGGATCAGCGACTCCGGATCGCCGTTGGCCACCTGTACGTTGAAGTCGGCGACAGCCTTGGCGTAGTTGCTGCCACCCATCTGCGCCGGATTGGCCAGCTTGTAGACGTTGGTGATCATGTCGGTGAAGCCGTCGATGAAGAAATCACAGGCTTTGATGTACGCCTGGAACCCCTCCTCGTTCACGGCGAACTGGCCGCTCTGCGCGAGGGACTTCAGGTGACGACCGCCTTCGCCGACCTGCTTGGCGGCCTGGTCGTCCACCTGTCCGGTGAGCAGCCCCGACAGGAAGTTCGAACCCGCGTCCCCCGCCGCGTCCGGTGGGGGTGTGAACGAGCCCGGTGCGCCGAACTGCGAACCGCTCATGACGCCCTCCCCGTCGTCCGGCACCACCCTGCGTGGTCCCTTCGCACTGTACTAGTGACGAACCGGCCGCGTCAGTGGTTCCTGACACGGTCGTTGAGCCATGCGCGCAGGTGAGAACCATCCGATGGGGTGAACGTGACCCGGGACGAACCGTCCGGCAGCGGCTCCGTCGACATCAAGAAGCGGCCGCCGTCGTTGTCGATGAACGTCACCGTTCCCGCCGGGCGCAGGGAGTCGTGGCGGATCGACAGCTCCACCGTGCCGTAGCGGTGCAGGGGCCACGCGGAGAACTCCGCCGCCAGCTCGGCGTCGGCGGGCGATCCGGGGGTGACGAACGTCAGCTCCGCCAGCGGGACCGGGCCGTACGCCGGCAGCATGCCGACCACCAGGTCGACCAGGCGGTCCGGCCGCGTCTGCGCGAACAGGACCTCCTCGCCGGCCAGTTCCGAAAACACCCCGAGGCCGTGGCCGATCGCCGCTCGGTAGAAGACCTGGCGGGTGTCCTCCGCCGCTCTCACGACGATCAGCACGTCCGGCTGGGTCCACGCGCGGAGGGTCTGCTCGACCTCGATGTCCAGCTTGTCCGGGCCGGCCAGGCCGCGCGCCCGCATCGACTCCCAGGCCGCCGCCGCGATGCGCTCGTTCTCCGCCAGCGTGCGGCCCGGGCTGCGGATTTCGAACGGGTGCCAGCTCGCCGGGAGACCGGTGCGCCGGACCGCGGTGTCGACCTCCGTCAGGCCCAGTGAGAATTCCTCCGGCACGTCCCCGAGCGTAGCGGAATCGCCACCCGCCGCTTCAGATGTCGAGCTGGCGCACGCCCGTCTCGCGCAACGCCACCCGGCCGGCCGTCGCCCGTCCGCGCAGGCGGACGATCTCGTGCGGCTGCAAGCCGATCGCGACGCCGAACGCCTCCACGTCGGGGAAGCCGCCCTGCCGCTGACGCAGCTCCAACGCCGTCGTCACCCGCGACGGTGACAGCCCCGGCAATGACGCCAGCTCCGGGCCGGACGCCGTGTTCACGTCCACCGCCGCCGGAGCGGGCGCAGGCGGCGGGGCCAAAGGGGCCAACGGGGTCAACGGAGCCACCGCAGCCGGTACGTAAGCCTCGATCAGGTCGTTCTCCCGCAGGTCCCGCGTCGCCAGCCCGATCGTGAACACCCGCGTCCCCGCGCTGGTCCGCACCGCCACGCCGTCCCGCGCCAGCGACAGGATCCGCAGGTTCGGGGAAACGACCGTGCTCCGCTCGTTGAACGTCGTCCCGATCGGCCGCAGCACCCGCGCCGGCGACCCGGTCGTGAACGCCGCGCCGCGCCCCTCCGGCACCTCGACCGCCGCCACCACCGAGCCGTTGCCCAGGTCGGTGACGCCGTGCACCACCACGGACCCCTCGCGCCGCTCCAGGAAGTCGTGCGCGGGCTCCTGGAACGCCACCAGTGCGTCGCCGGCCAGCGGCGGCACCTCGCACTGGAAGCCCAGCAACACGGTCCCCGGCGGCCCGGGCGGCAGCTCCTCGAGCGGGCCCGCCGGGCCGAACAGCCCGAGCACCCGCATCGGCTCGCCGGCCGGGCGCCCGCCCCGCACGAGCGAGACCAGCGCCCCGAAGCGCAGCACCCCTTCGCGAACGCCCACCGAAGCGTGGAAGCCGGTCAGCTGGTCGAAACCCGGCGCCAGCACCGCACCGACGCCGTCCTGGCGGCTGGTGTCCGGGCCGACGGTGTCGTCGGTGTACAGCTCCAGCGAGTCGCCCTTCGCGAGGTCGCGCCGCCCGACGGCGACGAAGACGTCCTTGAGGAACCCGGCGTCCGTGACCGCCTCGACGTCGCTGGAGAAGAACTTCTTCCGCACCATGATCCCGAGGCGCAGGTTGTCCGCGAGGACGTGGTCGCCGCGCCGCAGCCGCGCGCGGGCGCCGCGGACCGCCCGGCCGGCGCTGACCTGGCCGCCCGGGAGCTCGCCGAGGCCGGGGAGGGTGACGGAGTCGTTGAGCGCCTTGCCGAACTCGATCAGCCCGACCCTGACCTCGGTCACGACGTGGCGGCCAGCGTGACGCTGATCGACTGGTCGGCGTTCACCCGCTCGGACTCGACGACCATCCCGGTCGACGCCGCGCGGGCCTTCAGCCGCGCGAGCACCGCCTGCTGCACCTGTGCGGCGTACGCCTCGTCGACCGACAGCACCAGCCGCTGCGCTTCGGCCTCGGCCAGCCCCGGGCCGTCGACGTGCGCCACCTGGACGCCTTCGGGGCCGTAGCCGAACGTGATCCGCCGTCCCTCCCACGCGGCGACGACGGAGTTGCCGTCGTCGGTGACCTGCGCCCGCAGCCCGGTGAGCGCGCGGGCGAGCAGGTCGCGGTGCCGCATCCGGGTCCGCACGGTGACCACGCCCGGCTGCGCCTGCGTGTGCGCGGCGATCGTCGCGGCGTTGAGCTGGGCCAGTGCCTCGCTGCGCAGTTTGAGCGTGACGCTCATCGGTAGTCCCCTTCGAGCAGCGCTTCCAGTACTTCGGTGGTGGCGAACCCGTTCACTTCGATCCCGCCGTCCACCCCGATCGTCAGTTCCAAGCGGTTCGGCGTCGTGAAGATCGATTCGTCGTAGCGGTCGGTCAGGAAGTGGAACCGCTGGTTGACCGACCCCACCCACGGCCGCGCGGTCTCCGGCCGGTCCGCCAGGAAAGGCCCGTCCACCAGCAGGTCCGTCGAGTCGAGCAGCTTCGAGGGCGGCAGGTCCTCCAGGACGTGCCCGGTGAACGTCATCACCGAAAGCCCGGCTTCGCGCACGGCGGAAGCGAAGTGACCCAGCGGCCCGGGCTGGTCGAACGGCTCGCCGCCGAGCAGCGTGACGCCCTCGATGCCGGGAATCGCGAGCACGTGCGAAACCAGGTCCGGCCACGGCATGAGCGTCCCGCCGCGGGTCGTCCACGTCTGCGGGTTGAAGCAGCCCGGGCAGCGCACCGAGCACCCCTGCGTCCACACCGCGCACCGCACACCGGGACCTTCGGCCGCGGTGACGTCGACGATCCGGTGCAGGTTCAGGAGTTCCATTGCTGCTGCGACGCCGTGTTCTCGACCTCGGCGGACGTCCGGCGGTAGTCCTCGGTGAACTCCGACGACACCGTTTCCGCGCCGAGCAGGTCCTCGAGCAGCGGGATGTAGTCGAGGCACTTGGACCCGGTCACGCCGTGCGTCTCGGCGCTGATCGAGCCGTCCTTCGCGATGGTGACGGTCACCCGGTGCGTCATACGTCGATCGTCCTTCCCCTCGGGGACTCCGGCGGCGCCGGAACACGGGCCGCGGTGCCGGCTTCGGCCGTGGTGTCCGTCGCCGCGACGGCCCGGGTCTCGGCCCAGTTCCGGATGGCCAGGATCTCGTCGGCCTGGGTGACCGACAGCGGCACGGTCGACTTCACCGCGCGCACGAGGTCGTCGCGGCGCAGCGGCCGCTTCTCGGCGAACGCGTCGACCAGCCCGGACAGCACGGCCTGCTCGATCTCGGCGCCGCTGTAGCCGGCGCTGACCTCGGCGAGCTCGGCGAACAACGCGTCCTCAAGCCGCAGCTCACTGGCGACGAACGCGTCGGTGACGCGCTTGGCCAGGTGGATCCGCCAGATCGCGGCGCGCTCGGGCGCCGAAGGCAGGTCGACGAAGAAGATCTCGTCGAAGCGGCCCTTGCGCAGGAACTCCGGCGGCAGCGAGCCGACCTGGTTCGCGGTCGCCATCACGAACACCGGCGCCGACTTCTCCTGCATCCACGACAGGAACGTGCCGAACACGCGCCGCGCGGTGCCGCCGTCACCCCCGCCGCCCGCGCCCGCGAGGCCCTTCTCGATCTCGTCGACCCACAGCACGCAGGGCGCGATGCCTTCCGCGGTGCGGATGACCGTGCGGATGTTCTTCTCACTGGAGCCGACGAGCCCGGCGAAGACGCGCCCGAGGTCCAGCCGCAGCAGCGGCAGCCGCCACATGTTCGCGACGCAGACCGCGGACAGGCTCTTGCCGCAGCCGGGGACGCCGGTCAGCAGCAGGCCCTTCGGCGCCGCGAGGTTGTACGCCGACGCGGCGGGCGTCCACGTGCCGGTGCGCTTGGTCAGCCAGCGCTTGAGCCGGTCCAGCCCGCCGACGGCGTCGAAGCTCGTCTCGGCGGGCACGATGTCGAGCATCCCGGACCGCCGGACGGCCTGGCGCTTCTCGGCGAGGATCAGCTCGAGGTCGCTGGGGTCGAGCCCGCCGCCTTCGACGAGCGCCCTGGCGAACGCGTTCTCGGCCTCGGGCAGCGTGAGGCCCCGCGCGGCGGCGACGATCATGTCCCGGTCGTCGCGGTCGATGCTGATCCGCACGTTCTGCCGGTGCGCGGCGACCATGCCGTCCAGCAGCTCGCCGATCTGGCGCTGGTCGGGCAGCGGGAAGTCGACGACGGTCGCGTCGTGCTCCAGCTCCGGCGGCACCGGCAGGGACGGCGACACGAGGATCAGGCTCAGCGGCACGGGCCGGGTCTTGAACGTGGCTGCGAGCTCCCGCAGCCGCCGCACGACGTCCGGGTCGGGCCGGTGCCCGCCCTCGGAGACCAGCGACGGGTGCAGGTCGGCGAAGACGAAGACGGCGGGCTCGCTCCAGCCGTAGATCCGCTCGAGCGCGGCGGCCGCGGTGCGGGTGTCGCTGATCGGCGGCCCGCCCGCGGGCGCGAGCCCGGTGGTCGACGACCAGACGTACACCCGCCGCGGCGTCCGCAGCCGCTGCTGGTCTTCCGCGACCGCGCGGATCTCCCGCAGCACCCGCTGCTCTTCGTGCGTCTCGACGACCAGCAGCGGGTAGCGCGCCTGCAGCAACTGGGTCAGCTCGTCGCGAAACCCCTGGCCGGCCATCGATCGCCCCCTCGAAGTCCGTCCGGACCCTACCAGTCAGGCGCCGACGAGAAGGACCTCGTAGGTCGGGCTGGTGGGCGGGTAGCCGCTGAAGATGTGGGAGTTGACGACGGCGAGCCGGTCGCCGATCTTCACCGCCGAAACCGGCTGGTCGAACAGCGGATCGGTGATCGTGCCGGCCGCGGTGCCATGGCTCAGGTCGCCGTCGAGGCACCACCGGCTGATCGTGTCGTCGAGCTGCACCGCCCAGAGCCGGCGGCCTTCCAGCACGAGACTGACGACGCTGGGCGCGTTCACCCCCGCGACCTCCGCGCTGACCCCGGTGACCGGGTCGATCCGGTACACCTTGCCGGGCGTCGTGGCGGCCACGAGCAGGGTGTCGCCGGCCGGCGTGGCGATGATGTCGTTCATGAAGAAGGTGTCGGGTGAGCCGCCCGCGCCCGGCCCGCTCAGCGGCAGGGTGCGCGGCGCGCCGAGGACGCCGGCCACGACCGGCACGAAGAACAGTTGCGGGTGGTAGGAGTCGGTGAACCAGGCGCCCTGCGGGGTCACGGCCACGTCGTTGACGTAGGACGTCTGCGGGTCGCCGAAGGTGAAGTCCGCGACCTTCGCCTTCGTGCGCACGTTGTAGACGTAGGCTTTGCCGCCCATCCCGCCGGCGACGAACAGCAGGTCGTGGCGCCGGTCGAGGTCCACCCCGGCCGCCATCGCCCCGAGTGGCGCCTCGATGAAGCGCTCGGCGGTGCCGCGCTTGACGTCCTCGCGGAAGATCGTGCCGGCGACGAGGTCGCCGGTGTAGTAGGTGCCGCCGCCGGCCGGGGTGATCCCTTCGGCGGACCTGGCGCCGGGCAGCACGATCACGCGGGTCGCGGCCGACGCCGGCACGGCCGGCACGAGCAGCAGGATCGCCGCGGTCAGAGCCAGGATTCTTCGCATCGGGTTCCCTCCCTCTTCCGAGGGAAATCCTGCCACCGATCGGGGCCGCCGTAACGGAATTTCCCGGCGACTGGCTACCGGGTACGGCGGTTCTTAGACTCGGCGCCAGTCACCGCCGACTTCAGGAGGCACCATGCCTGACGCGCCCGCTCTGCCGAGCTATGCCTCGGGGACGTCCGAGGTCCCGCTGCTCGGGGACACGATCGGGGACAACTTCGACCGGACGGTGGCCGCGTTCGGGGACCGCGACGCCCTGGTCGACCGGGCCGCCGGGCGCCGGTGGACCTACCGCGAACTCGCCGCCGAGGTCGACGCGCTGGCGCTGGGGCTGGTCGCGCGGGGTATCGGCAAGGGTGACCGGGTGGGGATCTGGTCGCCGAACCGGGCGGAGTGGACGTTCCTGCAGTACGCGACGGCGAAGATCGGCGCGATCCTGGTCAACATCAACCCCGCCTACCGGTCTCACGAGCTGGAGTACGTGCTGAACCAGGCCGGGATCCGGCTGCTGGTGGCTTCGGACGCGTTCAAGACGTCCGACTACCCCGCGATGGTCGAGGAAGTCCGCGCGAAGTGCGCGGCGCTGGAGCACGTGGTGATCCTCGGCAGCGACACCTGGCGGGCGTTGCTGGAGGCGGGCCGCGGCGGCGATCGGGAGCGGCTGGCGCACCTGCAGGCGGGGTTGTCGGCGGATGATCCGATCAACATCCAGTACACCTCCGGGACCACGGGCTTCCCGAAGGGCGCGACGCTGTCGCACCACAACATCCTCAACAACGGCTACTTCGTCGGCGAGCTCTGCAATTACACCGAAGCGGACCGGGTGTGCATCCCGGTGCCCTTCTACCACTGCTTCGGGATGGTGATGGGCAATCTGGCGTGCACCAGCCACGGCGCCTGCATGGTCATCCCCGCCCCGGCGTTCGACCCGAAGGCGACGCTGGAGGCGGTCGCGGCCGAGCGGTGCACCTCCCTCTACGGCGTGCCGACGATGTTCATCGCGGAGCTGAACCACCCGGACTTCGGCGAGTTCGACCTGTCGTTGCTGCGGACCGGGATCATGGCCGGGTCGCCGTGTCCGGTCGAGGTGATGAAGCAGGTCATCGACCGGATGGGCATGGCCGAGGTGTCGATCTGTTACGGCATGACCGAAACGTCGCCGGTGTCGACGCAGACCCGTGCCGACGATTCGATCGAGCGCCGGGTCTCGACGGTGGGGCGGGTGGGGCCGCACCTGGAGGTGAAGGTCGTCGACCCGGAGACGGGGTTGACGGTGCCGCGCGGGGAGCCGGGGGAGCTGTGCACCCGGGGGTATTCGGTGATGCTCGGCTACTGGGAGCAGGCCGACAAGACGGCGGAGGCGATCGACGCCGCGCGGTGGATGCACACCGGCGACCTGGCGGTCATGGACGGCGACGGGTACGTCAACATCACCGGCCGGATCAAGGACATGGTGATCCGCGGCGGCGAAAACCTGTACCCGCGGGAGATCGAGGAGTTCCTCTACACCCACCCGGACGTCCTGGACGCGCAGGTGATCGGCGTCCCGGACGAGAAGTACGGCGAAGAGCTGATGGCGTGGGTCCGGATGCGGGACGGCGCCGAGCCGCTGACGACCGAGAAGGTGCGGGAGTTCTGCGAGGGCAAGCTGGCCCGGTACAAGATCCCGCGGTACGTCCACGTCGTCGAGGAGTTCCCGATGACCGTGACCGGGAAGGTCCGCAAGGTCGAGATGCGGGAGAAGTCGATCACCTTGCTGGGCTTGGAAAACGCGGCCGCGGCGAAGCACGCCTAAACCGGGCCGGGCGGCCGGGCGTGGTCCCGGCGCGGCGGAGGGGACGCTTCCGGACGGGAGCGACGGGACACCGCCGCCGAGGGGGAGCCATGCCGTCCGGCTGGAAGAAAACGCTCACCGCGGGGACGCTGCTCGCGTCGGCCGCGCTCGGCCTGCCCGGGGTCGCCACCGCGGCCACCGGCGGGCCCGTCGACCTGGGCACCCTGCCGGGAGACGAGTACAGCTTCGTGGCCGCGATCAACGCCGGCGGCACGATGGTCGGCGACTCGTACCCGCGTGACGTGCGCCTGCGCTACCACGCGGCGAAGTGGGACGCCCAGGGCCGGATTAGCGCCCTGCCGACGCTCGGCGGCGAGCTGGGTGACGCGATCGCCGTCAACGACGCCGGTGTCGCCGTCGGCTGGGCGGAGGACGCGGCCGGCGACCGGCACGCGGTCCGGTGGGCGCCGGACGGCTCGGTCACCGCGCTGCAGTGGGCCGGGCCGTCCGACGCGGTCGCGATCAGCGGGACCGGCGTGGTCGCCGGCGGCGCCCTCGGCCCGCAGGGCACCCGCGTCGCGGTGCGCTGGGCCCCGGACGGGACGGTCACCGAACTCGCGTCGCTGCCGGGCGGCGGGCAGGTCACCGTCACCGGGATCACCGCGGACGGCACGCTGGTCAGCGGCACCGCCGAGGACTCCGCGGGCACCCGGCACGCGGTCCGCTGGAACGGCGCCACCGGCGTGGTCACGGATCTTTCGCCGGGCAACGCGGGTGCTTCGGCGGTCGCGATCAACGACTTCGGCGTGATCGCCGGGACCATCACCGAGGCCGGCCAGGAAGTCCCGGTCGCCTGGCAGCGCGACGGCCGCCTGGTGCGGCTCGGCTGGGCCGCCCCGCCGGCTTCGGCGCGGCCGCGGGCGATCAACCGCGCCGGGGTGGTCGTGGGCAGCGGGTACGTCGAGTTCGCCCAGGACCGGGCGGTGCGCTGGACCGCCCGCGGCGCGACCGTGCTGGAAGACGCGCGGCGCTCGGAGGCCGTGGCGCTGAACGCCGCCGGCACGGCGGTCGGCACCGTCGACTCGGTGGCGGCCCGCTGGGCCCCCGACGGCACGCTGACGAACCTCGGCACCCTGCCGGACGGCTACTACAGCCAGGCCACCGCGATCGCACCCGGTGGCACGATCATCGGCCAGGCCACGACGTCCGGCGGCGCGGGCCAGCACGCGGTCTACTGGCCGGCGAGCTGACCGCGGCGAGTTCGTGACGGCCACCTCGAAGTTCGTCGAGGTGGCCGTCACGGACTCGGGTCAGCCGACGGCGGCCGCGGCCTCGGCGATCGCCTTCGCGTCTTCTTCGCCGAACGTCTCCTCGAGGTGCTCCGGCGAGTAGTCGAGGTCGATCTGCTCCACCGGCATCCCCCGCGCCGACTCGATCGCGCCCAGCCGGCGTTGGGCCCGGTCCGCCGCGTACTGGATGATCTCCTGCGGGTCGTTGTCGAACGGCAGTTCCTCGAACTGGTCCTGCACCCACTGGATCATGCTGAGCGCGCGCGGGAGCAGCTCGCCCATCCGCTGCTGCACCGCGTCCCACAGCGAGTCGTCCGCGGCGACGTGGCGGCGGCAGGTGAACGTGCCCCACGCCATGTGGCGGCGCTCGTCGTCGCCGATGCGGCGGACGAGTTCCTGCATGCCCGGCAGGATGTCGTGCTGGGTGCAGATCAGCTGCCACGAGTAGTAGCCCGTCAGTGCGAGACTGCCTTCGATCACGTGGTTGTACGTCACGCTCGCGCGGATCTGGTTGAGCGGGCTGGGATCGTCCTCCAGCGCGCGCAGCGACTGCGGGAGCTCCTCGTAGAACAGCTTGCGGTAGTGCGGGTTCTCCGCGACGTACGGGTGGAGGTCCTGCGTCAGCCCGACGGCGTCCATCCACCGCCGGAACACTTCCGTGTGTTTGGCTTCCTCGAAGCAGAACTGCGTCAGGTACATCTCGTCGCCGAAGCGGCCGGTCGCCGACATCGCGCGCATGAACGGCTGGATGTCCTCGGTGACGGCCTCTTCGCCGGCGATGAACTGCGCGACCAGGTACGTCGTGCTTCGCTGCTGCTCGGGGTTGAGCGTGTCCCAGCCTTCGCGCTCGCGGCTGAAGTCGATGTCGGCGGGGTTCCAGAACTTCTTGTTGCCCTTGACGAACAGCCGCAGCGGGAACGAGTCCCAGTTGAGCCCGCCCTTGCGCAGCGAGGAAAAGCCGGTCCGCAGCTCGGGCAGCGTTTCGGTCATCGTGTCACTCCATTGTGGACGAATTGGCGGATGGCGGGTTCCAGCACGGCGGTGACGGCGTCGGCCGCCTCCGTCGCCGAGTGCGTCGAGAGCACCAGGTGCGACAGCGAAAGCCGCACGACGGTCTCCGCGAGCAGGGCCGCGGACTCCGCCGAGAGGCCGGGCTCGAACTCCCGGTACTGCTCGGCGGCGAGGTCGGCGGCCGCGGTGAGGATGGGCTCGCCCCTGGTCGTGAGCAGCGGCAGCAGGTCCTCGCCCGCTTCGGTGCCGAGCGCCGCCGCGACCAGGCGGTTCTCCCGCGCGTGCTCGATCGTGTAGACGACGGCGTGGTGGATGCCCGCGAGGAGCCCGTCCGCCGTTTCGAACCGCCGCCGGATCCCGTCGAGGAACTCCGACGCGGTGCGCAGCGCCACCGCCTGGGTCAGCGCCGCCTTGTTGCCGAACTCGTTGTAGACGGTTTGCCTGCTCACCCCGGCCTTGGCCGCCACGTCGGCCATCCGCAGCCCCGCGTAGCCGGCCTCCGGCAGCAGGTCCGCGGCGGCGTCGAGCAGGGCTTCCCGGAGGGACGCCTTCGTCCGGTCAGTGAAGCTGGTCACACCTCACCTTGACACAGATCGCCTCGCTGTCAAGACGCTGTACATGATCAGCTGACGTGTAAAACTGTCGGTGGTCCCGGCTAACGTGTCGGTCGTGGGCATCACGGTGGGGTTCGACCTCGACATGACACTGATCGACGCGCGGCCGGGCATGGCCGCGGCGATGAACGCGCTCGGCGCCGAATCCGGCCTGCCGCTGGACGGTGCCGCGTTCGCGGCCAACCTCGGCCCGCCGCTCGACGACATCCTGCGCGGCTTCGAGGCGCCGGAGGAACGCATCCCGGGGCTCGTCGACCGGTTCCGCGCGCTGTACCCGGACATGGTGGTGCCCAGCACGGTCGCGCTGCCGGGCGCGGTCGAGTCGCTGCGCGCGGTGCGGGAAGCCGGTGGGCGCACGCTGGTCGTCACCGGCAAGTACGGGCCCAACGCACAACTGCACGTGGACGCGCTCGGCCTGGACGTCGACGAGGTCGTCGGCGAGCTGTGGTCGACGCAGAAGGCCGAAGCGCTCTTAGCGCACGACGCGCGCGTGTATGTCGGAGATCACGCCGGCGACATCCGCGGCGCGCTGGCCGCCGGGGCGATCGCCGTCGGCGTCACGACGGGGCCGTGTGACCGCGCGCTCCTGCTGAGCGAAGGAGCGGAGGTGGTGTTCGAGTCGCTGACGGAGTTCCCGGACTGGTTCGAGAAGACGTTCGCGGCCGTGTCCTAGTTCTTGGCGCGCGCCTCGCGGACCAGCGCGATCAGGGACAGCGCCAGCCCGAGCGAGGTGATGACCCCGGCGGCGGCGGAAAGCCAGACCGGCAGGTTCTCCAGGCCGGCGGCGAACATGATGAACACCGTCAGCACGGCGAGCATGCCGATGCCGAACAAGCCGATGCCGACGCGCATCAGGAACGGTTTGCCGGTGGCGGCCACGGCGGCCTCCTTCGTCGCCTCACTCATGACTGAGAGGGTATCCGCCGGTATCGACTTCTCCCCAGGGCATGTGGCGAGATACCCTTTACCCAGCGCGCCCTGGGTACGCCCCCGGGCGCGTTCGTCGTGAGCGGGACAGCAGAAGGATTGGTGAGGGAAGTGCCGACCGGCAAGGTCAAGTGGTACGACGCGGAGAAGGGGTTCGGGTTCGTCACGCAGGACGGTGGCGCCGACGTCTACATCCGCAAGGCCGCGCTGCCGCAGGGCGTCGAGGGGCTCAAGGCCGGTCAGCGGCTGGAGTTCGGCGTCGCCGACGGCCGCCGTGGTCCGCAAGCGCTTTCCGTCCGGCTGCTCGACCCGCCGCCGTCCGTCGTCGAGGCGCGCCGCCGTCCCGCCGAGGAACTGCACGGCCTGATCGAGGACATGATCAAGCTCCTCGAGCTGAAGGTGCAGCCGGACCTGCGGCGCAACCGCTACCCGGACCGCAAGCACACCAAGCAGATCGGCGAGATCATGCGCGCGGTGGCGCGGGACCTGGACCCCTAAGCCTCGAGCCGCAGGCCCCACACGTCGCTGGGCAGCAGCCCGGACTCACCGGTGCTGGAGTTCAGCACGGCCGTGTACTTCTGCACGTCGACCGCCGAGATGCGGTCGGCGGGCGTCGGCGGCGTGACCGTGTACGCGTAGCGGTCCAGCGACGTGAACGGGATCGGGTCGCTCTGCTTGTACTCGCCCTGCGGGGTGACGTACTCGTAGACGATCTGCCACGGCGCGTCGGCGACCTCGCCGGGCACGGAGATCTGCACGGGCTTGCCCGGGCGGACCTTCAGCGTCTTCGTGTCGCCCTTGGCGCTGCACGGCTGCGCGAGCTGCTGCGAGTAGTCGCAGGAGAGCACCGGCGCGGTGTTGACCGTGTGGCCGTCGGCGTAGAACGTGACCTCGGCCGGGCCGGGCGCCGAGCAGCCGGCCACCGCGAACCCACCGGCCGCAAGCAGGGCCACCACCCGGGAACGTCGCATGGGCTCAGACCCTACCGGCGGGGTGCCGCGTCCCTGGGCAGGCCCTGGGCCGGGAAGCTGCCGGTCGGTTCGGGGCGCAGCGGCCGGTCGCCGCCGAGGCCCGGCACGAGCGAACCGCCGCGGCGCACCAGGTACGTCTGCGTCAGGCCGACCGCGAGCACGACCGTGATGACCAGGAAGCCGATCCAGTACGTCGGCGGCAGCAGCAGGCCCGCGCCGCCACCGAGGCACCACGCCAGCTGCAGCACGGTCTCCGAGCGGCCGAACGCCGACGCGCGCGACTCTTCCGGCAGGTCTTCCTGGATGACGGCGTCGAGGCTGATCTTCGCGAGCGCGCTGGCCGTCGCGCCGACCAGGCCGACGATCGCGGCCGTGGCCAGGCCGGGCAGCACCGTCGCGACCAGCGCGGCCAGCACGCAGCTCGCCACGCACCCGACGATCACCTGGTCCGGGCTGCCGAAGTGCAGGCGCGAACCCAGCGCGTTGCCGAGGAAGCCGCCGGCCCCCGCCGCGGCGCCGATCACGCCGAGCAGGAGCAGCTGCATGAACGGCGTCTGCCCGGTGCCTTCGGTCTGCGCCTTGACCGCGAACGCGGCGAACATCATGAGGAAGCCGGTGAGCACGCGGACCGACCCGTTGCCCCACAGCGCGACGACGATGTGGCGCCCCATCGGCTGGCGGCGCTTCTTCTCGGTCGGGTGGGCGGAAAGCGACGTCGGGACCTCGCCCTCGGTCGCCTCGACCCAGGCCGGGATCCGCATCGACTGCACGGCGGCGGCGACGCAGATCAGCGCCGTGAACCACAGCGCGCCCGCGGAGCCGGAGATCGCGTTGATGCCGCTGGCCAGCGCGCCGAACGCGCCCGCGGCGACCAGGCCGAACGTCGTCAGCCGGGCGTTGGTCTTGGACAGCGTGATCTCGGACGGCAGCACCCGGGGCGTCACGGCGGCCTTGAGCACGGTGAACGACTTGGAGAGCACCATCATCCCGAGCGCGGCCGGGTAGAGCAGCCAGTCGTCGAAGTGCAGTGCCATCACCACGGCCATCAGGCCCTGGCCGACCGAAGACGCGCACATCGCGAGCCGGCGGCCGCGCTGCACCTTGTCGAGCGCGGGGCCGATCACCGGCGCGACCAGCGCGAACGGCGCGATCGTGATGAGCAGGTAGAGCGCGACCTTGCCCTTGCTCTCGCCGCTGGTGGCGGCGAAGAAGAGCGTGTTGGCCAGCGCGATCGCCATCGCCGCGTCGCTGGCGTAGTTCAGCATCACGGCGTAGGTCAGCGAGGTGAGGCCGGACTTCTCGGCGCCGTCGGCCTTCGTCGCGCGCTGGAAGGCGCCGACGGCCTGGCCGGTCAGCTGGCGGCTGCGCATCGCCGCCACCCGCGTGACGGTGATCTTCTTCGGCAGCTTCGGCGTGCCGCCCGGCGTCCGCGGTTCTTCGCGCGGCGGCAGCGGTTCGGCCTCCGGCGGCCGCGGCTCGCCGGCGTAGCCACCGGTGTCGTAGTGCTCGTACTCGCCGCTGCCGGGGTACCGCTCGCCCTGGTAGAAGCCGCCGGGCTCGCGGCGGACGGGCTCGGTGCGGTGCGGGTCGTGCGGCGGGTACGGCCGCGCCCCGCGTGGAGGAGGAGGCGGCGGCCGGTGGCCCGCCGGTGCGGCGGCAGTCGGTGCCTCGTTCGCGTCCGGCGCGCCGTAGTACCCGCCGCGCGGGGCCGCGGGCCGTTCGGCGCGGAGGGGCGGCGGCGCGCTGCGGTGCTCGACGCGGGTGTGCTCCGCGCGTCCGGCCGGCGGCGGGCTCGGGGGAGGGTGCTCGACGCGGGTGGGCGGCGGCGGGTTGCGGGCGGCCTCGCGCCAGGACCGCGCTTCGGTGGCGCCCGGCTCCGGCGTCCAGCGTCGCTTCGACTTGCGGCCGCGCGGCTGCGAGCCGGAGCCGTCGGAGCGGGAGCCGAAGAGTGCCACGCCTCAATCCTGCCTTACCGGGGGCCGGTTCCGCCTGCTCATCCGTGCTTTCACGCCCGGACCGGGACGAACCTCACCCGGAACGTGACCGGCCACTGCTTCCCGGTGAGGAGGAAATCACCGGTCCCGGGGACGGCGGCGATACCGTTGAGCACGTCTTCGGCGCCGGCCGGGTTCACCTTGGCACGCAGCTGACCTGCGTTGATGGTCGCGGTGACGTGTCCGGTGGCGGCGTCGACGCGCAGGATCGTGTCGGTGTGCCAAACGTTTGCGTAGACGTCCCCGCCGACGCATTCGAGTTCGTTGAGCTGGTCGCGCCCGACGTCGACGCTCCCGGTCACGGCGAAGGTTTTCGGATCGCGGAAGGTCAGGCGCGCGGAGCCGTCGCTCATGACGAGCCGCCCGTCGGCCTGGTGGCACAGCCCCCAGCCTTCGCCCTGGTAGGGCACCCGGCGCAGCTCGGCGAGGGTCTTGGCGTCGCGTTCGATGGCGACGCCGTCCTGCCAGGTGAGCTGCCAGAGCGTCGGCCCGAGCACGGTGACGCCTTCGCCGAACAACGGCGACGGCAGCGTGGCCTTCACGGCCGGCGGCCCCCCGAGGGGCCCGGCGGTGAGCGTCGACTGGCCGGCGAGCCCGGTGCTTTCGTAGAGCGTGTCGCCGGCGAACTCGAGGCCTTCGGTGAACGCGGCGGGGTCGTGCGCCGAGGTCGAGACCACTTCGACGGTGAGCTGTGACGGGCCGGCCGGCTGTTCGGGAGCACCGGCGCAGCCGCCGAGCGCGGCGGCCAGCAGCAGGGTGGTGAGGATCGGCGTGCGCACGTTGAACAGCCTGGCACGGGCGCCGCGGATGCGTGCGGCACAATTGGCCGCATGACTCTGCTGCTGACCCTGGACGACGGTTCCGTGCAGCGCAAACTCGCCGACGCGGTGGAGTTCGCGCGAGCTGCGGTGCTGGACGAAGCGCCCGAGGACCAGCTCGGCGCCCACGTGGGGGTCACCCGCGAAGACGCGGTCACGGCGAGTCACCTGTTCGAGGCCCAGGTACCGGGCTACGGCGGCTGGCGCTGGTCGGTGACGGTCGCCTTGGCGGGCGACGAAGAGCCGGTGACGGTCAGCGAGGTCGTCCTGGTGCCCGGTCCGGACGCGCTGATCGCCCCGCCGTGGGTCCCGTGGGAGCGCCGGGTGCGCGCGGGCGACCTGGGCGTCGGCGACATCTTCCCGACGGACGAGAACGACCCCCGCCTGGCCCCGGCCTACCTCCAGTCCGACGACCCGGCGGTGGAGGAGGTCTCCCGCGACGCGGGCCTCGGCCGGGTCCACGTGCTGTCCCGCTACGGCCGCACGGAGGCGGCGACCCGCTGGCACAGCGGCGAGTTCGGCCCCAGGTCCGACATGGCGCGCAGCGCCCCGGACGTGTGCGGAACGTGCGGCTTCTTCGTCCAGCTGGCGGGTTCGCTGAGCGGCGTGTTCGGGGTGTGCAGCAACGACATCGCCCCGGCGGACGGCCACGTGGTCGACGTGGAGTACGGGTGCGGAGCGCACTCGGAGATCGAGGTCGAGGTGACGTCCTCGGTCCCGGTGGCAGAGCTGGTGTACGACGATTCGCTGTTGGACTTCACGCCGGCCCCGGAGCCGGTGGTGGAGACGGTTGAGTCGGTGGCGGAGACCCCGGAGCCGGTGGCTGAGCCGGTTGAGCCGGTGGCGGAGACGTCGGCGGTGGATCCGGAGGCGGAGACCCCGGTGGTCGAGACGTCGGCGGCGGAGCCGGAGACGGCGGTCGCGGAATCGGACGTGTCACCGGCGGAGGTCGAGCCGGAGGCGGCCGAGGCCGCGACGGTGGTCGAGGCTGAGGCGGCCGGTGCGGTCGCGGAGCCGACCCAGGCCGAGGTGACCGAGGCGGTTGCCGAGCCGGAGGAGGTGGCTGAGGGCGAGCCGGTGGTTGCCGAGGTTGCTGCCCCGGCGGAGGCGGAGCCGACTCAGGCTGAGGTGACGGATGCGGTTGTGGAGCCGGAAGCGGCTGACGCGGTCGCCGAGCCCACCCAGGCTGAGGTGACCGATGCGGTTGCCGAACCGGCAGTCGCGGAGCCGGCTCAGGCCGAGGTGGCTGAGGGCGAGCCCGTGGTTGCCGAGGTTGCCGCTCCCGCGGAGGCGGAGCCGACCCAGGCCGAGGTGACGGATGCGGTTGCCGAGCCGGTGGCGGCGGAGGCCGAGCCTGCGGTTGCCGAGCCGACCCAGGCCGAGGTGACTGGCGCTGCTGCCGAGCCGGTGGTTGAGGCTGACGTGACCGGTGCGGTTGCCGCGCCGGAGGTTGCCGAGGCTGCTGCTGCGGCTGAAGCGGAGCAGGCCGAGGCCGTCGAGGAAGTTGACCTGCCGGAAGCCGTGCTCGCCGACGATGTGGTCACCGAGGAGCCCGTGAGCCGGGCTCGGATCGATGGTGCTGGTGAGCAGTCTGAGCACTGAGCCGGGCGGGGACGATGCCTTCGGCACCGGGCGGCTTCGTGAGGCGACTCTGCGCGCTTGGCGGGACTCGCCGACTCGGCTGATCGAAGACACCAACGTCGAGCGCGACCTGCGGGTCGGGGCCTATCGGGATCGGCTCTTCGTCGAGCTCGCCCAGAACGCCGCCGATGCCGCCATGGCCGCTCAGAGGCCTGGGCGGGTTCGGGCGTCCCTTGTGGACGGACGGGAACTCCGGTTCGCCAACACCGGGGCGCCGCTTGACGCTCGGGGCGTTGCTTCGCTTGCCTCGCTGCGGGCTTCCGGGAAGACCGGGGAGACCGTCGGGCGGTTCGGGGTCGGCTTTGCCGCCGTGCGGACCGTTTCTGACGAACCTCGGGTCGTTTCCCGCACCGGTGGGGTTGCCTTTTCCGCTCAGCTGACCCGGGAAGCCGCCGGGATCGAGGGGGATGTTCCCGTTCTGCGGCTGCCGTGGCCGGTGGACGAAGAAGTTCCGGACGGCTTCGACACCGAAGTCCGGCTTCCGTTGCGCGACGACGTCGATGGTGGCGCTCTCCTCGAAGAGCTCGCGCGTGACGTCGCCGACCTGTTGCTCGCCTTGCCGTGGCTGGCCGAGTTCGAGGTCGGGGGTCGCGTTTGGACTCGGTCTGCCGAACAGGACGTCGTCGAAATTCGGGGACCCGCGGGGGAAACTCGCTGGCTGACCCATCGCGGTGACGTCGTCTGGGCGGTTCCGGTCGGTCGGGACGGTGCGCCCGAGCCGCTGAAGGAAGACGTTCTGCGTGCTCCCACGCCCACCGATGACGCGTTGTCGTTGCCCGCGCGGCTGCTCGCTTCCGTTCCGGTCGAACCTTCGCGCCGCCGGGTGTTGCCCGGGCCTGAATTGACCGAGGCGCTGGAAAAGGCTGCTACCGAGTACGTCGGGCTTGTGCGGTTGCTTCCGGTTGAGCACCGGTTCGCGCTCGTTCCGACGCCCGGGTTTCCGAAGTCCACTGTGGACGCCAAGTTGCGCGACGAAGTGCTTTCCGTGCTCGGCAAAGAAACTTGGGTGTCCACTCAGGACAAGAAGGAGATTTCCGGGCGGCAGGCGAGGGTTCTCGACGTCGATGTGCCCGGGCTGCCGGAACTGCTCGCCGACTTCGTGCCGGGACTGGTCAAGGGGGACGTGCCGGCGCAAGCGCTGAAAGCCGTTTCCGGGCAGGTTGTCGGCATCGAAGAGGTGCTGGAAACGCTTACCGGCGTCAGCCGGGATCCCGGCTGGTGGCGCGAGGTCTACGCCGCGCTCGCGATCGCCGTCGACTCGCACGCCGTCGCCGCGGAGAAGCTGGACGGGTTGCCCGTTCCGCTGTCGGACGGCCGGACCTTGCCGGGCGCTCGGGGCTGCTTGCTCGTCGAGGGTTCGGCGGAGCTGCTCGAACTGCTGTCCGATGTGGACATCCCGGGACTCCGGCTGGTGCACCCCGCCGCGTCGCACCCGTTGCTGGAACGGTTGGGGGCCAAGCACGCCGACGCGCGGGAGCTGCTCAACGCCGATCAGCTGCGGGACGCCGTCGAGCGCAGTGTCGAGGACGTGCGGTCCGGATTGGACGGTACGACGCTCGCCGGTGCCGTGCTCCGGCTGATTGCCGACTGCGGGGACGACGCGCCGCGGTGGGTCGGGGCGCTTGCCTTGCCCGCCACCGATTCCTGGCGCCGCGCCGACGAACTCGTGCTGCCGGCGTCGCCGCTGATCGACGTCTTCGACGAAGAGGTCTTCGAGGAGGACGGTGCGCTCGACGTCCTCGATGAGGACTTCGCCGAGGACTGGCCGGCCGACACGCTGAAAGCCGCAGGAGTGCTCGACTCGTTCGCGCTGGTCGTCGACGACGAGCCGCACGAACCCGACCACGACCTGCCCGACGAAGAAGCCTGGTGGGACTCGCTGCCGGAGCCGCCGTCGACGCTCGTCGCGATCCGGGACCTCGACCTCGTCGCCGACGACTCCTGGCCCGCCGCGCTGCGGCTGCTCGCCGCGCGGCCCGAAACCTGGCACGCCCTGCGTGCGCCGCGGGGCCACGCTGCCTGGTGGATCGCGCAGTACGCCGTGCTCGACGGGTTCGCGCCGAACGAGTGGCGCCTGCCGGACGCCGACCTGGCCGGGCTCTACGACGTGGTGCCCGACCTCGGCCTCGGCGAGCAGCTCCTCGCGGCCGCCGGGGTGCGGGCGGACCTCGCGCTGTCCACAGTGGAGGAAGCGGACGACCTCCTTGGCCGGCTCGCCGACCCGGATCGCGTGGTCTCGGCCGGGCTGATCGCTCGCGCTTACGACGCCGTCGTCGAGTCGGGGCTCGAACCGCGGGCGCCGCGGGGTGTGCGGGCCGCGGACGGGACCGTCGTGGCCGACGCGCTCGTGCTGGACGTGCCGTGGGTGGCCGGGGCGCTCGAACCCGATCAGTACGTGGTTGCCCCGGAAGACCCGGAGCGGCTCGCCGACCTGCTCGACCTGCCGCTCGCGAGCACCGCGGCCGCCGAGGTCACCAGCCGAGGTGAGTACGCGCCCTGGGCCGAGCTGCCCGCGTTGAAGCTCGTCGCCGACCAGCTCGGCGTGCGGCTGCCCGACGGCGGTGTCCTGGTGCACGACCCGCTGACCGTGTCGATCCAGGGCGCGGAGCACGACGTCCAGTGGTGGTCCGACGGCCGGCTGCACGCGGCCGACACGTCCGAGGGCCTGGCCCGCGCGTTCGCCTGGGCGGCCGGGCGCTGGCCCGACCGGCACCTGATCACCGCGCTGCTCGACGACCCGTCACCGCGGACGCTGCTCGCTTAGCCTCAGAGCCGCTGGGCCGACTTCGAGCCGCGGCGGGCGGCGGCGCGCTGCCAGCCGATGATCGCCATGCCGACGAAGCCGAGCGCGAAGCCGGACAGCGCCGTCTGCACCCACAGCCCCGGACTCGTGAAGAAGAGCACCACCAGCGCGACAGCCCAGATCGAGGTGCCTACGATCACCACCGGCGTCAGGTCGGTCAGCTTCTTGGGCAGCTCCGGCGTGTGCCGCAACGAGCCCGTAACCTCCGGTGGATTGATCGGTTCACTCACGAGGTGCAGGGTACTCCGCAGCAGCGAGAGAATGGGCAGGCGAATGGCGGAGCAGGAGACGACCCGCGAGGGGACGTCCACACTGGACCGGTTCTTCAAGATCACCGAGCGGGGTTCGACGGTGCCGCGCGAGCTGCGCGGCGGCTTGGTCACCTTCGTCACGATGGCCTACATCGTGGTGCTGAACCCGCTCATCATCGGCAGCTTCTCGGCCGACGACGCGGGCGCGCACAAGGACCTCCTCGGCGGCATCCTGCCCGTCTCGCAGGTGGCCGCGGTGACCGCGCTCGTCGCCGGCGTGATGACGATCCTGATGGGCCTGGTCGCGAACTACCCGTTCGCCATCGCGACCGGACTCGGCATCAACAGCCTGGTCGCGGTCACCATCGCCCCGCAGATGACCTGGCCCGAGGCGATGGGCCTGGTGGTCATCGAGGGCGTGATCATCGTCCTGCTCGTGCTCACCGGGTTCCGCACCGCGGTGTTCAAGGCCGTGCCGGCCGCGCTGAAGTCCGCGATCGCCGTCGGCATCGGCGTGTTCATCTGCCTGATCGGCCTGGTCGACGCCGGGTTCGTGCGCCGGCTGCCGGACGCCGCGCACACCACCGTCCCGGTCGGCCTTGGCATCAACGGCTCGATCGCCTCCTGGCCGACCGCGGTGTTCGTCGTCGGCCTGCTGCTCACCGGCATCCTCGTGGTGCGGAAGGTCAAGGGCGCGATCCTCATCGGCGTGCTGGCGTCGACGGTGCTGGCCATCGTCGTCGAGGCGATCGTCAAGGCCGGGCCGTCGCAGGGCACGAACCCGAAGGGCTGGAACCTCGGCTACCCGGCGCTGCCGGACCAGGTGCTCGGCCTGCCCAACCTCTCGCTGGTCGGCGACGTCTCCTTCGGCGCCTGGACGCGGCTGCCGATCATCACCGTCTGCCTGCTGGTGTTCACCCTGGTGCTCGCCGACTTCTTCGACGCCATGGGCACCATGACCGGCCTCGCGAAGGAAGCCGACCTGCTGCCGAAGGACGGCCAGCTGCCCAACGTCGGCAAGGCGCTGTTCGTCGAGGGCCTCGCGGGCGCGGCGGGCGGGTTCGGCTCGGCCAGCTCGAACACGGTGTTCGTCGAGTCGGCGTCCGGCATCGCGGAGGGCGCGCGGACCGGCCTGGCCAACGTCGTCACCGGCGTGCTGTTCATCGCCGCCATGTTCCTGACCCCGCTCTACCAGGTCGTGCCGGTCGAAGCGGCCGCGCCGGCGCTGGTCGTGGTCGGCGCGATGCTGATGGCGCAGGTGCGCGACATCGACTTCACCGACTACTCGATCGCGCTGCCCGCGTTCCTGACCATCGTCGTCATGCCGTTCACGTACTCGATCGCGAACGGCATCGGCGCCGGCTTCGTCAGCTACGTCGTGATCCGCGCGGCCACCGGCAAGGCCCGCCAGGTGCACCCCCTCATGTGGGTGATCGCGCTGGCCTTCGTGGCGTACTTCGCGGTCGGGCCGATCCAGGCCGCGTTCAGTTCCTGATCTTCAGCGCTTCGTCGAAGACGCCCCGGTCGCGCTCGAAGTCGGCGGCCGGGGCGTCGAACCGGACGGTCACCAAGGCTTCGCCGGCGCCGAGGCCGACCACCGTCACCCGCCGCGGCGTGCCGTCGCGGTCGTAGGTGAAGTTCCATTCCGCGGCGTCGAAGTCGGCGATCGGGGCGTGCCCGGCGACCGTGCCACCCTGCCGTCCGGCGACCGCCTTGAGCCCGCTCAGCGCGTCTTCCTGCGTGATCGGCACCCGGTCGGTCTCGAGCAGGAGCTCACCCCGGCGGTAGCTCGCCCGCTCTCCGTCGCGGTTCACGGCCCAGTCCGCCGGCACCGGGATCTCGATCGCCTGGCCGGGACCGTCCGCGAGCCGGTAGACCTCCAGCCCGCCGGAGACGATCGAGGGTGCGGGCGATGGCGGCGGGGCGGCCGCCGGGGCTGCGTCCGGGCCGCTGCTCAGGAACTGCGCCGCCACGATCGCCAGTACCGCCGCGCCGACCACGGCCGAGCCCACCAGCTTCTTGTTCATCCGACCCCCCGGGGTTTCCCTCGTGAGGACGCGTGACCGTGTTCCAGGTTGCCGCTTGACGGAGATCACCCGTGCGGCCGAAGTTTCGTAAGGTATGCTAACTATATGTCCGGCGACACGCACGAACGCTCTTTGGCGAGCCGTCTGCGTCTCGCGGTGGTCCGGCTCAACCGCCGGCTGCGGGCACAGCGCGTCGGGGACGACCTCACGCTCACGCAGGTCGCCGCGCTGTCCACCTTGCACAAGTGTGGCGCGCTGACCCCGGGGCAGCTCGCCGCGAAGGAAGGCGTCCAGCCGCCCTCGATGACGAGGGTGATCGCCGCGCTCGAAGAGATGAAGTTCGTCGAGCGGCGCCCGCACCCGACCGATGGCAGGCAAGCCATCGTCGAGCTGTCCGAGAGCGGACTCGCCTACGTGCGGCGGGCCATCTCGGTGCGAGAAGCGTGGCTGGACCGGCAATTGGCGGAACTCGGCGACGAAGAGCGCGAAGTGCTCTCCAAAGCCGCCGAAATCATCGACAGGATGGCGGGGAACTAACCACGGTGACGGCCACGGGTAGCGAAACGAAGCGTTCCACCGAGACCACTGCTACCCGGGACACGGCGCCACCGCCGTCCGCTTCGCCACCGTCCCCGTCCAAGCGCGGCAGCATGTTCGCCTCGCTGCGGGTCCGCAACTACCGGCTGTTCTTCACCGGCCAGGTCATCTCGAACATCGGCACCTGGATGCAGCGCATCGCCCAGGACTGGCTGGTGTTCACCCTCAGCGGCAACAACCCGATCGCCCTCGGCATGGCCGTCGCGCTGCAGTTCGCGCCGACGCTGTTTCTCTCGCTGTGGGCCGGCGTCCTCGCCGACCGCGTCGACAAGCGGCGGCTGCTCACCTGGATCCAAGTCGCCGCGTGCGCGCAGGCCGTCGTCCTCGGGGTGCTCGACATCAGCGGGATCGTCGCGCTGTGGCAGGTCTACGTCCTGTGCTTCACGCTCGGCATCACGGCGTCGCTCGAAGTGCCGACGCGGCAGTCGTTCGTCGCCGAGATGGTGGGCCGCGACCAGATCGCGAACGCCGTCGCGCTCAACTCGTCGATCTTCAACATGGCGCGGATCGTCGGCCCGGCCATCGCCGGCTTCGCGATCACCTGGATCGGCACCGGCTGGCTGTTCATCGCGAACGCGGTCAGCACGGTCGCGGTGATCATCGGCCTGGTCCTGATGAACCCGGACAAGCTGTTCCGCGTCGCGGCGGTGCCGCGCGAGAAGGGACAGCTCGTCGAAGGCCTCCGGTACGTCCGGCGGCGCTCCGACCTGATGACCGTGATGGTGCTGGTGCTGTTCGTCAGCACGTTCGGCATCACGTACTTCAGCTCGCTGCCGATCGTCGCCGCGAACGTGTTCCACACGGCCGCCGACGGCTACGGCCTCCTTTCCACGCTGGTCGCGGTCGGCACGTTCACCGGCGCGGTGATGTCCGCCCGGCGCGGCACCAAGGGACGGCCGCGGGTGCGGCTGATGCTGGTGTCGGCCTTCTTCCTGGGCGTGTTCGAACTGCTCACGGCGTTCATGCCGACGTACCTGACGTTCGGCCTCGGCCTGATCCCGCTCGGCTTCGCGACGATGACGTTCCTCAACACGGCGAACGCGCTGGTGCAGACATCGGTCAGCCCGGAGATGCGGGGCCGGGTGATGGGTCTGTACGTGCTGGTCCTGATCGGCGGCAACCCGATCGGCGGACCGATGGTCGGCTGGATGGCGGACGCCTTCGGCGGGCGGTCTCCCTTCTACATCGGCGGCGCGGTTTCGGCGCTGGCCGCGGTCGTGTGCGCGGTGGTGCTGATCCGGCGGGGTGGCGTTTCGTGGCCGGTGCAGCGGGGGTTCGGGCTTCGAGTTTTGAAGCGGTCGAAGGTCTAGCTGCCGCGCAAGCGCGGTAGCAGGGACTCGGCCCAGGCTCGCAGTTCTTCGTCGGACTTCCTCGGGGACGGCCACGCGAGCCGCACCTGTTGTGGTGAGTCGTCGGTGAGCTGGATCGTCACCGATGGGTTCTCCACCTCGGCGGGCCGGCCGCCGATCGTGTCCGGGAGCGACTCCGTGAGCCTCTCCTTGCTCGATGCCTGGACCTGGAATTCCTCGTCCGCCCGGTGTTCGCAGCGGCCGTCGTGCTTCGGGACGAACTCCTCGAGCGGGCGCCCGGTGGATTGCGCGAGCGCGGAGCACAGCTGCCAGGCGATCAGCGGCGTCGGCGCGTCGACGATGCCGGTGCCCGGGGCCGGGCCCGCCTCGCGGACCGGGATCGCGTCACCGGTGCCGTCCGTCGGCAGTGCCGGCCCCGGTGTGGTGATGGCGCCGACGATGCGCTCCCCGATGTCGCGGACGAGGTTCGCCAGGTCCCGGGGTGTCCGGTCCCGGACGTCCTGCTCCAGCGAAACCTCCAGCACGGGCTTGGCCCAGTTCGGCGCACGCTGCCCGAGGAGCCGGACGACCACCGTCGAGTGCTTGCCGTAGGTCGACGAGGAGAGCGTGGCTTCGCGGCCGTCGATCGACGTCTGCACCACCGGGCCGGGCGGGACGATCAGCTTGCCGTCGCTGAGCTCGGCCTTGAGCCGGAGGGTGGTGGTGACGACGGTGCAGCCGAAGACCACCGACACCTCGTGCCGGACCGGGCCGCCCAGCAGCCTCGCCCAGGTGGGTTCGGGCTGCGCCGAACAGAGCACGTGGCCCGACGTGTAGTCCGGCAGTGCCGCGGCCAGCTCGCCGGTGGGCATCGGCGCCTCCCGGACCGGGTGCGCGCCCGGTTCCGGCCACGGGCTCGGCAGTTCCTTCGGTGGTTCGGGCAGCGCGACGGGCTTGGCGAAGGTGTGTATGACCAGCCAGGCCGCGCCGCCGTGCACGGCCAAGAAGGCCAGCACGGCGACGACGATCAGCGCCGCGGTGCGGTTGGAGTTCCCCCTTGTGTTCACGCTGTGACCGTATCGACACGCACCGACAAAAACCGGGGGTTTCCGCGGGAAGGGTCACTCGAACGAGTGAGATCCGAGTCTCCTCGACCGGCCTCTTGTTCGGGAGGTGAGGTTAGGCTAACCTCATGCATGTCCGCTTCGTGGTGGGAGCGGCAGTCAGTTCGGGAACGGACGGAGCCCCGGCCCTGGGAACCCCAGGCCGGGGCTTCGTTCACGTCACGGCAGTGTCGGGCTGAGCGTCCCGCTCGTCAAGGGGCTCCCACCCGGCGGAGTGGGCAGGCGCTTCAGCGGGAGCCCGAAGTAGACGCGGTAGGCCGCCCGGATCGCGGCTTCGGTCGGCAGCAGGACCTCGTTCCGGACCCCGTCGACGGTCTCGATCAGCTTGTCGCCCGACAGCGTCACGCGGCCCTGGGACGTCGGGCGGGAACAGGTCAGCGAGCGCGTGAAGTGCGACTCGGGGGACGTCGACTGCCACCACGCCATCGGGACGAAGTCGGCCAGCGGGCGCGGGCGGCGCTCCAGCCGGTACTGCGGCTTTCCGTCCAGCAGCACGTCGACGTCGCCGTCCGGGGTGTCCAGCAGCAGGAACTCGCCGTCCGGGTCGCGCTGGGCGTCCACACCGGACAGGCGCAGCGGGTGCCGCGCGAAGCGGCCGAAACCGACGTCCACCAGCCAGGGTTCGTCGAGTTCGACGACGATCGCCGCGTGGTCCAGCGGCGGGCCGAGGGTGCCGTCGGCGTGGAAGACCTGCGCCGCGTGCAGGGTCGCGGAGAAGCCGAGTTCACGCAGCAACGCCGCGAAGAGGCCGTTCAGTTCGTAGCAGAACCCGCCCCGCCGGCGTCGCACGATCTTCGCGAACAGGGCCGCTTCGGTCAGCTCGACGGGCTCGCCGAGGTGGATGCTCAGGTTTTCGAACGGGACCGTGCTCAGGTGGCGCTCCTGCAGGTGGCGCAGGGTCGCGAGGTCGGCCGCGGCGGGCCGCCGCACCCCCAGCCGGTCCAGATACGCGTCGACGTCCATGCACCAAGCCAAACACCTGGACCGCACTCGAGGTCAAGCGATTTCACCCGCCGACGAAAAAACGGGGCCCTCCCGTGCAGGAGGACCCCGTTCCCGGACGAGCTCAGCCGAGCAGCAGGCCGTTGCCGCCGGCGACGGCGTTGTCGAAGCGCTTGGAGATCTCCGCCCAGTTGTAGATGTTCCACAGGGCCTCGACGTACTTCGGCTTCACGTTCTTGTAGTCCAGGTAGAACGCGTGCTCCCAGACGTCGACCAGCAGGATCGGGACGGTCGGCAGCACCAGGTTGTTGTGGTGGTCGCGCAGCTGCTGGGTGATCAGCGTCTTGCCGATCGGGTCCCAGGAGAGCGCGGCCCAGCCGTTGCCCTGGATCGTCGTCGCGACGGCGGTGAACTGCGCCTTGAACTTGTCGAAGGAGCCGAACGCCTCGTCGATCGCGGCGGCGAGCTCACCGGTCGGCTTGTCGCCGCCTTCCGGCGACAGGATCTTCCACCACACGACGTGGTTCGCGTGCCCGGCGAGGTGGAACGCGAGCGTCGTCTGCAGGCCGACGATGTCGCCGAAGTTGCCGGCGTCACGGGCTTCCGCGATCTTGTCGAGCGTGTCGTTCGCGCCCTTGACGTAGGTCGCGTGGTGCTTGCTGTGGTGCAGCTCGTTGATCTCGCCGGAGATGTGCGGCGCGAGGGCGCTGTAGTCGTAGTCGAGATCGGGGAGCTCGTAGCGGGCCATTGGCCCTCCTTCTGTCTTCGACACAAGTTTCCGGTATCGAACCTAGTAGCACACGCCTCTCCGCGGCGAGCGGGGGCGCGTCGTGGTCACCGCGTGGGATGACCGGCTCGTGAATGGCGTACCCGAGGGGCCGCCACCCGAAACCGAGCCTGCTACCTGGACTTAACTGGAGGTCAACGAGCTGTGACGACGATCATGCGGCCCCGGGTGCGGCAGCATCGACGGCCGCGGTCCGGGCTCAGGCGGTGCGGTATTCGTCGAGCCGGGTGGCCAGTTCGTCGAACACCGCGACGTTGCACTCGAACGCCACCAGCGTCTCGCCGATCACCCGCGCCCGCTCGGCTTCGTCCCACGGTGCGCTGTCCAGCTTCGCGCGGTACTGGTCGCGGAAGCGGGGAGCGCTGCCGATGCCGTCGAAGTGGTAGAAGAGCGTGCCCGCCTCGGCGACGTCGTACTGACGCTCCAGCAGCCGGCGGATCGCCTGGCCGCCCGCGATGTCGCCCAGGTAGCGCGTGTAGTGGTGGGCCACGTAGCCGCCGGCCCACGAAGACGCTTCGCGCACCCGTGCCACGTACTCCCGCGTCGAAGCCAGCGGCGTGATCGTCGTGCGCCAGTCCGGGCCGACCAGGTGGGCCAGGTCGCGCTCCAGGCTGGGGAGCCGGCGCAGCTCGTCGAAGACGAACTCGCCCCCGACCGGGTGATCCGCCATCGCGTCGCTCGCCGCTTCGATGGCGCCGTAGATGAAGTAGTACTGGATCGCCAGCTGGGTGTAGCCCTCCTGGGACAGCTCGCCGCCGAGCAGGGCGCGCATGTACGTCGAGTAGTTCGCCTTCTCGTGCACCTCGAGCGTCGACGCGCGCAGCGTCGCCGAGAACGGGCGGGCGTCCGTGGTCACCGACATGGGCAGGCCTCCCGGCGATCGATCTGACACGCTGTCAGAAAGATCGTAGGGCACAATCCCGGCTTAGGCGACCCTAAATCGACGCGCCGACCGCCCGGAGCACGAACCGCACCGAGGCTTCAATGACGTCTCCCAGCTGCTCGGGCGGGCCGTCGACCAGGGTGCGGTTGCCCAGGGCCGCGGTGATCATCGGGATCAGCACGTCCGGGTCCTCGGCCGGCCAGCGCCCCAGGTCGACGCCGCCGAGGAGGATGGCGCGCAGCCGGTCGGTGATCGGGTCCGCGTGCGCGCTGATCCGCCGGTACGCCGCCGGCGCCAGCGCCGACGCGAGCGCCGTGCCCGGCGGCATGTGGTACTCCGCCAGCACCCGCAGCTGCAGCCGGACGAACGTGGCCAGCTGGTCGGCCGGATCGGCCTGGGCCTCGACGGCTTCGGTCAGCTTCGTGACGTACTGGGCGGCCTCGTCCTCGACGAAGGCGACCAGCAGGCTCTCCTTGTCGGGGAAGTGGTTGTACAGCGCCGTCCGGCCCACGCCGGCCGCGGCGGCCACCCCGGCGAGCGTGATCGCGTCGAAGCCGCGTTCGTAGAGCTGCGCGCGCAGGACGTCGAAGACCCGCGTCCGGACCTCGCGCCGGTGGGCCTCGAGCGACGCACCGAGAATCTTCGGCATCGGCTCAGGTTAGCGGTCAATCACTCAACGTCCAGGTGTGCACCGGCTCGCCCGACTCCGACAGCTCCAGGTAGCGGCCCAGCATCAGGCTCAGCGCCGCCTCCCGGTCCAGCCCGCGTTCCTGCGCGCGCAGGACGTAGTCGCGCTGCCAGGTCGCCCCGGTCCGCCGCGCGAGGCAGCGGCGTTCGATGATCCCGAGGTAGCGCTCGCGGGCTTCGTCGGAGACGTCGGAGCGGCGCAGGCCCTCGTGGGCGAGCGGCAGCAGCACGCGCAGCGCCAGCTCGTCCGGCGGGATCCAGCCGATGCCCGGCCAGTACAGCTGCGCGTCGAACCCGCGGCGCGCGCCCGCGTACAGGTTTTCCTCCGCGGCCTGGAAGGACATCTGGCTCCACACCGGGCGTTCCGCCTCGGCGAGCGCGCGCTGGGCGCCGTAGAAGAAGGCCGCGTTCGCCACGGTGTCGACGACCGTCGGCCCGGCGGGCAGGACGCGGTTTTCGATGCGCAGGTGCGGCAGGCCGTCGACGACGTCGTACACCGGGCGGTTCCAGCGCCAGATGGTGCCGTTGTGCATGCGCAGCTCGGTCAGCTTCGGCGCCTGGCCCGCGTCGAGTGCCTCGATCGGGTCCTCGGCGTCGGTTTCCGGAAGCAGGCCGGGGAAGTAGCGGACGTTCTCCTCGAACAGGTCGAAGATCGACGTGATCCAGCGCTCGCCGAACCACACGCGCGGCCGGACGCCCTGGTTCTTCAGCTCTTCCGGCCGGGTGTCGGTCGCCTGCAGGAACAGCGGGATGCGCGTTTCGTGCCACAGCGCCTTGCCCAGCAGGAACGGCGAGTTGGACGCCAGCGCGATCTGCAGCCCGGCCAGGCACTGCGCCGCGTTCCAGTGCGCCGCGAACTCCTCGGGCGCGACCTGGAGGTGCAGCTGCACGCTGGTGCACGCGGCCTCGGGCAGGATCGATTCGGCGTAGCTGCGCAACCGCTCCGGCTGCTGGCCGGGCAGCGGCGCGCCCTCCATCGCGAGCACCGTGCGTTCGCCGCGCGCGGCGAAGATCTGGTCGTTCAGCGTGGAGTACCGGGTCTTGTTGGTGAGCCACTTCTGGTCGAAGTGCTCGTGCTTCAACGTCGGCAGGATGCCGATCATGGCCAGCGCCGACCCGGTGTCGCGCGCCTTGGAGGCCGCGGTGGCGAGGTACGCGCGGAGGTCGTCTTCGAGCTGCAGGGCCGAATCGCCGGCCAGCGGCCGCGGCGGCACGTTCAGCTCGATGTTGTGCTGGCCCAGCTCGGTGGTGAACGACGGGTCGTCCAGCGCCTCCAGCACGGCGGTGTTCGTCATCGACGGGCGCAGCTCGCGGTCGACCAGGTTCAGCTCGACCTCGAGACCGATGTTCTTGCGGGGGAACGAAAAGCTGCCGTCGGTGAGCATGCGGGCCAACGTGTCCAGGCAGCGCTGCACCTTGCGGCGGTACCTCCCGCGGTCCAGCGTGGTGAACGATCGAGCCGCGAGGTCCATCCCCATGACCATCCCTGCTTTGCGTCGGCGTGGAACTAGGACGTGTTTCAGGTCCTGGCGGACAACCGTTACACAGGCGATGCACCCGTGCTAGCGGCCAAACTGGTGCTCTCCGTCACGAGGGGTTAACCGAAAGCAAAATGGACCCGTTCGCAGCACCGGGGTGTCGACGTTCGGACCAGTCGGGTGCCCGGCAAGCGGGTGACACACTGGGCGGATGGGCGTGATCCACATCCACGATCGGGACGACCCGCGGGTCGACGATTTCCGCGAGCTGTCCACAGCGGACCGGCGCCCGGACCGGCCTGGTGGACGGGGGTTCGTCATCGCTGAAGGCACCGTCGTGGTGTCCCGGCTGCTGGCGTCCCGCTACCCGGTGCGGGCGCTGCTCGGGGTCGAACGGCGGTTCGCCGAACTGGCGGCCGAACTCGAAGGAATCGAGGCGCCGCAGTACGTCGCGTCCGCGGAGACGATGGCCGACGTGGTCGGGTTCCACCTCAACCGCGGGATCCTCGCCGTCGCCGACCGGCCGGCGCCGCTCACGGTTTCCGAAGTCGTCGACGGTGCCGCCACGATCGCCGTGCTGGAAGGCGTCGGCGACCACGAAAACCTCGGCTCGCTCTTCCGGAACGCGGCCGCGCTCGGCGTCGGCGGGGTGCTGCTCGGGCCCGGTTGTTCCGACCCGCTGTACCGGCGCAGCGTGCGCGTCTCGATGGGACACGTGCTGCGCGTGCCGTTCGGGCACCTCGAGGACTGGCCGGGCGGGCTCGACGACCTGCGGGCGCGCGGGTTCGCCGTCGCGGCGTTCACCCCGCGGCCGGGGTCGGTTTCCCTGCGTGAACTGCGCGCGCACGCGCCCGGTCGGGTGGCGTTGCTCTTCGGTGCCGAGGGTCCCGGGCTGACCGAAGCGGCGCTGGCTGCGGCTGATCACGCGGTCCGGATACCCATGCCGGCCGGAGTCGATTCACTGAACATCGCGACCGCTGCCGCCGTTGCCTTCTACGAACTGGCTCCGGGTGGCTAAAGTGATCCCCCAGTCTGGCGAAAGGACACCATGGAGCTGCGGATCCGCGGCGAGCGCGCCGTGCTGGCCGGCCCCGGCGGGGAGCACGCGCGCGAGGTGGACCCGCACAAGCTCGCGATCGGCGCCGACCTGGCGCAGGCCCTGCACGAGTGGGCCCGCGTCGCGGCCGCCGTCTCGGCCGATTCCGGTGCCGAAGCGAGCGCGGTCGTTTCGCAGCGCGGCCGCCAGCTGGCGGGCCGGCTCGCGTCGGTGATGGGCACGACCGTCCGGTTCGTGGACCCGGTGACGGGTGCGGACACGGTCGTCGAGCCGCCGCCGCGCGAACCCGAACCCGGCCACCGGTTCGTCCGCGCCGTGCTGGGCCCGCCGGGACCGCCCGGCGAACCGACCCCGTGGCCGACCGGCCTGACGGTGTCGGCGTTCATCGCGGCCGTGGTCGTCGTGGCGATGCTGGCGCTGGCTTCGACGCTGGCGCGGGAGACCAGCGGGTGGCTGGCGCTGGTGGCGTCGGTCGTCGTGACGGGCGGGATCACGCCGTCGCTGTGGCTGGTGCGGCGCACGCCGATCCTGCGGTGGGCCGCGTACGGCGCCGCGGGCGGTGTGGTGATCGCGTGGATCGGCGTGCTGGTGATCGCCTTCGGCGGTGCCTGATGGGCGAGCCGCTGGACGAGCTGCGGAAGGTGTGCCTGGCCCTGCCGGAGGCGACCGAGCGGCTCAGCCACGGGGCGCCCGCCTGGTTCGTGCGCGGCAAGAAGACCTTCGTGATGTTCGCCGACGACCACCACGGCGACGGCAGGCTCGCGTTCTGGTGCCCGGCGCCGCCCGGGGTGCAGGAGGAGCTGGTGCGCGGAGAGCCCGAGCGCTTCTTCCGGCCGGCTTACGTCGGGCACCGCGGGTGGCTGGGCGTGCGGCTGGACGTCGACGTCGACTGGGCCGAGGTCGGCCGGATCGTGCGCGAGGCGTACCGGCAGGTGGCGCCGAAGACGCTCGCGGCGCGGGTGGACTAGCCGCGCTGCGAGCGGACCCCGAGGAGCACGTCCTCCCAGGACGGCACGATCGGGTGATTCTTCTTGGCCTTCGGCCGCGGCTGCTCGGCGGTGTCTTCTTCCGGGTCCGCCGGCACGCGCGGGATCTCGCGGGTGTCGTCGTCCGGGTCCGGCTCGGCCGACGGCAGTTCGGCGCGCTCCGGCGCCACCGAGTCCAGCGTCGGCTGGAACTCCGTTTCGCGGGCCGGGGCCAAGGCACGGACCGTCCGGGGCGGGCGGTAGGCGTTCGGGTCCAGCAGGACCTCGGCGTTCTCGTCGAGCGCCGTGACCGTGCCGCCGTGCGCGCCGGGGGAGAACGCCCAGTGCGCGCGGTTGTCCGACCGGCCGGCCTTCCACTGGAGCACGACGACCCAGCGGCCGTCGTCGCCCTTCCACGAGTCCCAGGTGGCCTGCGAGTAGTCGTGCCCGCGCACGCCGAAGCCGTACGCGACGACCTCGCCGAGCGTCTGCACGTCGGGGCCGTCTTCACGGACGGGGTGCGCGCTCTGCGCGAGCTCGGCGGTGCGCGACCGCTCGAGCAGGACGGGGTAGGCGTAGCGCTCGACGCGCTGTGTGCTGACACCGGCGCTCGCGGCGACTTGCTCGACGGACTCGCCGGCGCGGATGCGCTGCTGGATCTCGCGTGGCCGCATCTGGCTCTCCAACTCGATTTCGATCTGGCCGAGGCGGGTGATGTCCCCCCGCGCCGCCGCACGCAGTCGCTCATCAGCCGGGAGCAGGAAGCGAGTGCGGCTCGCCGGGTCTTCGAGCACGATGGACTTGCCGTCCTCGTGCAGCCCGACCACTCGCAGCGCCCGCATTGTTCTCGCCTCCCCGATCTCTTCTTCACCGTTGTGGGTGCCCACGTTAGAACGGCGCGTCGACTTGACGTGCGAGGCGCGCCGAGTCCGTGCCGAACTGCCCACTGTTCATTTCGCGACGCTCGCATCATGGGTCACCCAGGTCAGGGGTTGCTGTGTGACACGCCGGACACGGTCAGTCACGATCGAGTGGATCAAGCCGGCGTGGATCGGCGGCAGCCGGATGCGGGGGCTGGGGCGGCTCGCGGGATGTCATGAACGGGTCGTTCAGCGCGCCGGACGTCATGAACGGGTCGTTCATGACAGCAGGCGCGCCGCCGCGGGGGTCTGGTCGGTCGACTGGGCCCCGCCGCTGGCTGGACCCGCCGGGGGCGGTGGCGGCTCGCTGGATGTCATGAACGGGTCGTTCAGCGCGTCGGACGTCATGAACGACTCGTTCATGACGTCCGAGCCGGCCGGCCGCTCAGCCTCCACCACTCACGAGGGCGGCAACCGGACCGTCACCGTGAGGCCGCCGCGCCGGCCGGGCTGGGCCTCCGCGAAGCCCGCGTGGGCCTGGGCCACCGAGCGGACGATCGACAACCCCAGTCCCGCGTTGCGCGTGTCGCCCGTTCGCTCCGACCCCACCCGGCGGAACGGCTCGAACAACGCCGGCACGGCGTCGGGCGGCACCACCGGACCCGAGTTGCGCACCTCCAGGGCCGGGTCGCCGCGGACCTCGACGTACACCCAGCCGCCCGAGGCGTTGTACGTGATCGCGTTGACCACCAGGTTCGTCACCAGCCGCTCCAGCAGGACCGGGTCGCCCGCCACCACCCGGGGGCGCAGGCGCGTCTCCACCGTCACCCCCGCCGTCGACGCCTGGGCGGCCGTCGCCCGGACCACCGAAGCCACTACGGCGTCCAGCCGGACCGGTGCGCGCGCGTGCAGGCCGCGGTCGCTGCGGGCGAGGACCAGCAGGCCCTCGATCATCCGTTCGCTGCGCTCGTTCGTGTGGAGCAGGTGCGTGCCGAGCTTCCGCAGCTCCGGCGTCACCTCCGGGTCGGCCATCGCCACTTCGATCAGCGTCCGTTGCACGGCCAGCGGCGTCCGCAGCTCGTGCGACGCGTTCGCGACGAACCGCTTCTGGCTGTCGAACGACTCCGCGAGCCGGTCGAGCATGCCGTCGAACGTGTCCGCCAGCTCCTTCAGCTCGTCGGGCGGGCCCTCCAGGTTGATGCGGCGGTCGAGCTTGCCCGCCTCGAGCCGGCGCGCGGTCGAGGTGATGTCGTGCAGGGGCCGCAGCGCGCGCCCGGCCATCAGCCAGCCGAACAGCACCGCCAGCCCGGCCGTCGCCACCAGCGCGATCGCCGAGCCGACGAGCAACGTCGAGAGCGTCGAGGAGCGGTACTCGTCGAGTGAGCCGCTGAGCAGCCGCACGGCGACGCCTTCGGACGGCAGGGGCGTGCCGGCCGTGATGCCGTAGGTGGCGTCGGCCGAGCCGAGCGTCGTCGACGCGACCCGGGTCGGGTCCGGCAGCGTGCTCTGCACCAGCAGGTAGTTGATCACCACGAGCACCAGCCCGGCGAGCAGGAACAGCGCGCCGTACCAGGCGGTGAGCTTCGCGCGGACCGAAAAGCCGTTCACGGCGTGCCGAACCGGTAGCCGGCACCGGGCACGGTCTCGATCACCGGCGGGTCGCCGAGCTTGCGCCGCAACGTCATCACCGCGACGCGCACCGCGTTCGTGAACGGGTCCGCGTGCTCGTCCCACGCCTTGTCCAGCAGGTCCTCGGCGCTGACCACCGTGCCTTCCGCGCGCATCAGGACCTCGAGCACGGCGAACTCCTTCGGCGAGAGCAGCAGGAACCGGCCGTCGCGGGCGGCCTGGTGGCGCGGCAGGTCGAGGACGACGCCGCCGCGTTCCAGCACCGGCGGCAACGCGGGCCGCGCGCGCCGCGACAGCGCCTGGACCCGGGCGACCAGCTCGGCGAACGCGAACGGCTTCGTCAGGTAGTCGTCGGCGCCGAGGCCCAGCCCGGCCACCCGGTCGGTGACGTCGGCGGCCGCGGTCAGCATCAGCACCCGCGCCTCGCCGCCCGCACGGACCACCGCGGCGCAGACGTCGTCACCGTGCACCAGTGGCAGGTCGCGGTCGAGCACCACGACGTCGTAGCCGTGCACGCCGACCCGTTCCAGGGCCTGCGCGCCGTCGTAGCAGACGTCGACGGCCATCGAAAACCGCCGCAGCCCCTCCGCGACCGAGTCGGCCAAGAGCCGCTCGTCCTCCACCACCAGCACCCGCACCCGCCCAGTCTGCGCAGGCAGGCCATAAGGACCGCATAAGCGACGTCGCTTAGCGCGCCCGAATCCCCGGATCCGTAGACCTGGCACCCGACCGGAGAAGGAAGGAACGAGCCATGCGGACATGGATCGTCGTCGCGGCGCTCGGGGCGGCACTGCTGCTCGGGGGCTGCGGCGCCAAGGGAGACGACGGCGGCAAGGTCGCCTCGATTTCGACGCCGCCGAAGCCGGGCGGGCCCACCGCCGCCGACACCAGCGGAAAGAGCGACGAAGACAAGATGCGCGAGTTCGCCAAGTGCATGCGCGAGCACGGCGTCGACATGCCCGACCCCAAACCGGCCGGTGACGGCGGGGGCATGGCGATCACCCTGGGCGGGGACGGCGCCGACGCCTCGAAGATCGAAGCCGCGCAGAAGGCGTGCAAGCACCTCATGCCCAACGGCGGCGAGATGAAGCCGCCGAGCGCCGAGGAGCTCGACAAGATGCGCAAGGACGCCAAGTGCATGCGCGACCACGGCGTCGACATGCCCGACCCCGACCCGAGCGGCAAGGGGACGATGCGCGTCGGCGGCCCGGGCGACGACCCGAAGAAGTTCGAAGAGGCCGCGAAGGCGTGCGGCATGGGCATGAGCGTGAAGGCGGCGCCGGCGCGATGAGTCACGTGACCGAACTCAAGCCCCGCCGGCGCGGCCGGACCCGGTGGTTCGTCGCCGCCGCGGTCCTCGTCGTGGTGCTGGGCACCGGCTCCGTCGTGATCCTGACGCGGGTGTCGAGCGCGACGCCGGTGAAGGAAGCCGCGCCGCCGCCGGTGGAGACCGCCGAGGTCGTCAAAACCGACCTCAGCGAGGAAGAGGAAGCCGACGGCACGCTCGGCTACGGCGACGAGGACACCGTCCAGGGCCGCAAGCCCGGCACGATCACGTCGCTGCCCGCGGCCGGCGCCGAGATCACCCGCTGCCAGGCGGTGTACGGAGTGGACGCGAAGCCGGTGCCGCTGTTCTACGGCACGCTCCCGTTCTACCGCGACCTCGCCGCCGGCGCGGCCGACGGCGCCGACGTCAAGCAGCTGGAGGAGAACCTCAAGGCGTGCGGCTTCGGCGGGTTCGGCACACCGGACAAGAAGTTCACGTCGGCGACGGCGGCCGCGCTGAAGAAGTGGCAGAAGTCGCTCGGCTTGGAGCAGACCGGCGCGTTCGGCCAGGGCGACGTCGTGCTCGCGGCGGGTGAGGTCCGGGTGTCGTCGCTCGCCGCCAAGCCCGGTTCGCCGGCACAGGGCGAGGTGCTCAAGACGACCGGGACCGTCCGGTCGGTGCAGGTGAAGCTCGAGGCGGCCAAGCAGGACCTCGCGCAGCAGGGCGCGAAGGCGACCGTGACGATCAACGGGAAGCCGACGACGGGCACGATCACCGACGTCGGGCGCTCGGCGGTCGAGGGCAAGGACGCGGCGGGCAACAACGACGGCAAGCCGACGATCACCGTCACCGTCCGGCTCGACGACCCGGCTGCGGGCGGCCCCCTCGACTCCTCGCCGGCGAGCGTCCGGTTCACCAAGGACGTCCACCAGGGCGTGCTGGCGGTCCCGGTCGGCGCCCTGCTCGCGCTCGCCGAAGGCGGGTACGCGGTCGAGGTCGACGAAAACGGCAAGCGCCGGCTGGTGGCTGTCCGAACCGGACTGTTCAGCGGCGGCAAGGTCGAGGTCACCGGCGACGGCCTGACCGCGGGCATGCGGGTGGTGACGACGTCGTGACGCCCGTGCTGCGCGTGCACGAGGTCACGCGCACCTACCCCGGCGGCGTCGCCGCGCTCGACGGCGTCTCGCTTTCCCTGGAGGACGGCGAAATGGTCGCGATCGTCGGGCCGTCCGGGTCCGGCAAGTCGACGCTGCTGCACCTGATGGGCACGCTCGACCGGCCCTCGTCCGGGCGGATCGAGCTGCACGGCCACGACGTCGCCGCGCTGCCGGACCGCAAGGTCTCCGCGCTGCGGTCGCGCTGGATCGGGTTCGTGTTCCAGCAGTTCTTCCTCGACGAAGGGATGAGTGCGGTGGACAACGTGTGCACCGGCCTGCTCTACGCCGGGGTGCCGCGACGGCGGCGGCGCGACCGGGCGCTCGCCGCGCTCGACCGCGTCAAGCTGGGGCACCGGGCGTGGCACCGCCCCGGCGAGCTGTCCGGCGGGGAGCGCCAGCGCGTCGCGATCGCGCGGGCGGTGGTCAACGAGCCGTCGATCCTGCTGGCCGACGAGCCGACCGGCAACCTCGACACCGGCACCGGCGCGTCCGTGCTCGGGCTGCTCGGCGAGCTTTCGGCCGAGGGCACCACGATCGTCGTGATCACCCACGACCGCGAGATCGCGGCCGGCATGCCGCGCCGGATCGAGCTGCTCGACGGGCGGCTGCGGCTGGACACCGGTCTGGTGGGTGCGCGATGACCCTCGTGACGCTGCCGGAACCGGCCCGGCTCAAGCCGCCGGACGTCGTCGCGCTGGGCGCGCACGGCATGCGCACGCGGCCGGTGCGCGCGGTGCTCTCCGCGCTGGGCATCGCGATCGGCGTCGCGGCGATGGTCGCGGTGCTGGCGATCCCGGCGTCCGGCGCGCAGGCGCTGCACGACCGGCTGGCCGCGCTAGGCACCAACCTGCTGACGGCCGGGCCGGGGCAGACGTTGTTCGGGGCCGACGCGACCCTGCCGGACGACGCCGTCCCGATGGCGAAGCGGATCGGGCCGGTGCAGGCGGTCAGCGGCACCGGGACGACGTCGGCGAACGTGCGGCGCAGCGACAAGATCGCGCCGAACGACTCCTCCGGGCTGGCTGTGTACGCGGCGCGGCCGGACCTGCTGGGCGTGCTCGGCGGCAAGGTCCGGACCGGCAGGTTCCTGGCGGCGGGCGACCAGGACTACCCGGTGGTGGTGCTGGGTTCGCAGGCCGCGGCCCGGCTCGGCATCGACCACGCCGACCCGGCCCGCCCGCCGCAGGTGCTGATCGGGACGCAGTGGTTCACCGTGGCCGGGATCCTCGCGCCGATGCCCCTGGCGCCGGAGATCGAGCGGTCGGCGCTGGTCGGCTGGGACGTCGCGAAGCGGCTGCTCGGCTTCGACGGCCACCCGTCCACGGTGTACGCCCGCGCCGAGGAGTCCCAAGTGGACAGTGTGCGGTCGGTGCTGGCCGCGACGCTGAACCCGCAGGCGCCCAACGAGGTCGAGGTGCGCCGCCCGTCGGATGCGCTCGCCGCGCAGAAGCTGACGGACACGACGTACAGCGCGCTGTTCCTCGGGCTCGGCGGGGTCGCGCTGCTCGTCGGCGGGGTCGGGGTGGCGAACACGATGGTGATCTCGGTGCTGGAACGACGGCGCGAGATCGGCCTCCGCCGCGCGCTCGGCGCGACGAAGCGGCAGGTCCGCGGCCAGTTCCTGGCCGAGTCGGTGCTGCTGTCCGGGCTGGGCGGGCTCGCGGGGGTGCTGGCCGGGGTGCTGGTGACCGCGGGGTACGCGCTGAGCCAGGGGTGGCCGGCGGTGCTGCCGGCCGGGGCGCTGGCCGGCGGGGTGGGGGTCGCGGCTCTGGTGGGGGCGGTCGCGGGCGCCTACCCGGCGATGCGGGCGGCCAGGCTCCCGCCCACGCAGGCGCTGGCCTGACCCGGCGGGTGCGGTGAACGACTCGTTCATGTCGCCGGACGACATGAACGAGTCGTTCACGGCGTCGGGTGGGGGCGGCTGGGGCGGGGGCCGGGCGATGACACGGACGCCGGGTAACGGGTTACTCGCCGGCCGGGATTCAGCACGTTGGAAGATTTCGCGCTCGATCGCGCCCGCGTTGAATGGGCACCGGGGTCGTGAGCGAAGGGGTGGGTGGGCTTGGTGCGAGTCGAGGCGAACCGGCGGGACTTCCTGCGGTGGCTGGCCACGGCGGGCGCGGGTCTGGCCGCCGCCGGGATCGCACCCGCGGTGTTCGCGCGGGAGGCCGCCGCGGCCGGCACCGACGTCGTCGTGGTGACCGGGGCGACCGTCGTCGACGGCACCGACGGCCCGGCCCGCCCGAACTCCGCGGTCGTGCTGGTCGGGGACCGGATCGCCTGGGTCGGCCCGGCCGCCGAAGTGCCGCGCTGGGGCCCCGCCCGGGTGATCGACGGCCGCGGCCGCTGGCTCGTGCCGGGGCTCTGGGACATGCACGCCCACGGCATCGAGATGGAAGAGCTGTGGCCGCCGCTGTTCCTGGCCAACGGCGTCACCGGCATCCGCGAGATGCAGGGTTACGCCGAGAACCGCGCCACCCGCGACAAGATCGTCCGCGGTGAGCTGCTCGGCCCGCGGGTCGTGCTGGCCAGCGCGATCATCGACGGGCCGGTGTCCCTGCTCGGCCCGCCGATCACCCAGGTCGCGAACGCCCAGGAAGCGCGGGCGGCGGTCCGGACCGCCGCGGCGCAGGGCGCGGACTTCGTCAAGGTCTACTTCTACCTGCCGCGCGAGTGCTTCACCGCGATCGCCGACGAGTGCGACCGGCTCGGCCTGACCTTCGCCGGGCACTGGCCGTACCGGATGGGGCAGCTGGAGGCCGCCCGCTACGGGCAGCGCAGCTTCGAGCACTCCTTCGGGCTGCCGATCGCGACCTCGAGCCGGCGCGACGAGTTCCTCGCCCGCCTCGACGCGAAGCCGTTCGACCCGAAGGCCCCGCGCGACTTCTTCAACCTCGCCCGCGAACTCGACCGGCAGGCCGCCCAGGCCTACGACCCGCAAACGGCCGAACGCCACTTCGCCGGGCTCAACGCGCTCGGCAGCTGGCTGACGCCCACGTTCGCGGTCAACCGCGTCATTTCGAAGCCCGCCGACACCTTCGCGCACGACCCGCGGCTCAAGTACGTCTCCCAGGACATCCGCGACTACTGGGCCGACCGGCTCACGCTCTTCACGCCGGTCACGCCGGATCAGGTCGCCCAGCAGGAGGACTACTTCCAGGCGCAGCTGCGGCTGACCGGCGAGGCGTACCGCAACGGCGTCGGGCTCCTCGGCGGGACCGACTGCCAGAACCCGTACGTCTTCCCGGGCTTCAGCCTGCACGACGAGCTCGACCACCTCGTCGAGGCCGGGCTGACGCCGAAACGGGCGCTGCAGACCGTCACCCGCGACGCGGCCGCGTTCCTCGGCCGCTCGGCGAGCGTCGGGACGATCGGCCCCGGCAAGGCCGCCGACCTGGTGCTGCTGGACGCCGACCCGCTCGCCGACATCCGCGCGGTCCGGCGGATCGACACCGTCGTCACCGCCGGCCGCGTGCTCGACCGGGCCGCGCGCGCCCGGCTGCTCGCCGACGCCGAAGCCGCGGCGAACCGGCCGCCCTCGGCGAAGGCCAGGTCAGTGCGGTTGCCGGTGCACGGCTGCTGCTGAGCGCCCGGTAATCTCGGCCGGTCGGAGACCGGGTTCGAGGGGGACGCGTTGACTGGGCGGAAACTGCTGTGGTCCCTCGCGGTGCTCGAGGTCGCCGCGGTCGTCCTGGTCCTCGTCCTGAAGCGGTTCGACGGCCTCGACCTGGAGGTTTACCTGGGCGGCGCCCAGGCGCTGGCCCAGCAGGGCACGCCGTACGACGCCTGGGTGCCGACCACGCACCAGATCCTGCTGCCGTTCACGTACACGCCGTTCGCCGCGGCGGTGTTCCTGCCCGGCACGCTGCTGCCGTTCGCGGTGACGATGAAGCTGGTCAGCATCGCGTCGATCCTCGCGACCGGCGTCGTCGCCTACCTCTACGTCGCGACGCTCAACGGCTCGCTCACCGACGCGTCGAAGGTCAACGGCCGCGCGGTGGCCGCGTTGGTCGCGATCGGCGCGCAGCTCGCCGGCGCCCTGCTGGAGCCGGTGCGCTCGACGCTCGGCTTCGGGCAGATCAACGCGCTGCTCATGGTGCTGGTGGTGCTCGACGTGCTGCTGCCCGGCGAGCGGAAGCGGACGAAGGGCCTGCTGATCGGCGTGGCCGCGGCGATCAAGCTGACGCCGGCCGTCTTCGTCGTCTACTTCCTGTTCCGCCGCGACTTCAAGTCGGCCGCGCGGGTGGTCGGCGGCTTCCTCGCGGCCGGGGCGCTGCTGTGGCTGGTCCGGCCGTCGGCGTCGGTCACGTACTGGACGAAGCTCGTCTTCGACGCGGGCCGCATCGGCGGCGTCGACTACGTCGGCAACCAGTCGCTGCACGGCCTGACCGTGCGCGCCGGCCTGCCGGAGTCCGTGTGGGTGCTGGCCGCGGTGGCCGTGATGGCCCTGGTCGCGGTGATCATCGTGCGGGCCGCCGAGCCGGTGCTCGGGCTCACCGCCTGTGCGCTCGGCGGGCTGCTCGTCTCGCCGATCTCGTGGACCCACCACTGGACGTGGTGCGTGCCGATCCTCGTCCTCGCCGGGTGGTACGCGTGGCGCTTCGACCGGGCGGTCCGGTGGGTTGCGGCCGCGGTCGTCGTCGCGGGAGTGGCGTTGTTCATCGCCGGCCCGATGTGGTTCGCCCCACGGCCGGCGCCGTCCGCGACCTGGTGGCTCGCCACCGAGTCCTACGAACTGTTCGGCCTGCTTCTGCTGGCCCTGGCCGCGTTCGGCGCCCGCCGCCTGAGCACGCAGAAGGGGACCTCCGCCGCCGAAGTGGCGAAGGTCCCCTCCGCGGAACCCCGGGTCAGCTGAGCCGCTCGACCACGTACTCGATGCTCTGCGTGAGCTTCGTGACGTCGTCCGGGTCGATGGCCGGGAACAGGCCGACGCGCAGCTGGTTGCGGCCCAGCTTGCGGTACGGCTCGGTGTCGACGATCCCGTTGGCGCGCAGCACCTTCGCCACCGCGGCGGCGTCGACGTCGTCGCTGAAGTCGACCGTGCCGACGACCTGCGAGCGCAGGTCCGCGTCCTTGACGAACGGCGTGGTGTAGCTGGTCTTCTCGGCCCACTCGTACAGCCGCGACGACGAGTCCTTCGTGCGCGCGGTCGTCCACTCGAGGCCGCCCTGGCCGTTCATCCACTCGATCTGCTCGGCGAGCAGGAACAGCGTGGCCACGGCCGGGGTGTTGTACGTCTGGTCCTTGCGGGAGTTGTCCAGCGCGGTGGTCAGCGACAGGAACTCGGGGATCCAGCGGTCGCCGCCGCCGATCTCGCCGATGCGCTCGACCGCGGCCGGGGAGGCCAGCGCGATCCACAGCCCGCCGTCCGCGGCGAACGACTTCTGCGGCGCGAAGTAGTAGACGTCGAAGTCCTCGGCCTTGACCGGGAGGCCGCCGGCACCGGAGGTGGCGTCGATCGCGACCAGCGCGCCTTCGGAGCCTTCCGGACGGCGAACGGGAACGGCGACACCGGTCGACGTCTCGTTGTGCGCCCAGCCGACCAGGTCCGCGCCGGCTTCGTAGGCGATGTCCGGCGCGCTGCCGGCGTCGGCCTTGACGACGATCGGGTCGGCCAGGAACGGCGCGCCCTTGGTCACGGAGGCGAACTTCGAGGAGAACTCGCCGTAGGTGAAGTGCTGCGAGCGCTCGCGGACCAGGCCGAACGCGGCCGCGTCCCAGAACGCCGTGGTGCCGCCGTTGCCGAGGATCACTTCGTAGCCCTCGGGCAGCGAGAAGAGCTCGGACAGGCCGGCCCGGACGCGCCCGACGAGGGACTTGACCGGCTTCTGCCGGTGCGACGTGCCGAGGTAGGTGGAGCCGGACTCCGCCAGTGCGCTCAGCTGCTCGGCGCGGACCTTCGACGGTCCGCAGCCGAAGCGGCCGTCGGCCGGCTTGAGGTCTGCGGGGATGGTCAACTCAGCGTCGGTCATGTGGCCAGTCTCTCAGGTCGGGATGCAGCAGCTAACACAGGTGGGCAGGTGTCCGACATGTGGAATCGATGAAGCCTCGTTGGTACTTTTTCGCCTGGTTCGCGGTGGTGGCCGCGGTGCACCTCCTCGTCGAGGGGTGGACCGGCACCACCGCCATCGGCCTGCCCGTCGGGTTCGCGGCGACGCTGGCGCTGGTCTTCGTCCGGCGGCTGCCGTGGTGGGTGACCGGCGAGGAACGCCCGAGCCGTCGGGTCCGCTTGCGCCGTCGCTCCCGGGTCCGGTGGCGGCTCGCTGCCCGGACCGCGGCGGTCTGGACGGCCGCCGTCTTCGCCGTCGGCGCCGAAGCGGCGGCCATCGTCTTCGACGGCGGCTGGCTGCCGTTGCTGGTGCCGGTCCCGGGCCTGCTGGTCGTGCTGGGCCTGGCGGGGTGGCGGTCCGAACTCGCCGAGATCGCGCGGTGCCTGAACGGCCGCTGGACGGAGGTCGCCGCCGCGGCGTTCGACGTGCGTCCGGGCGAGCCGGTCGACGGCTGGGCCGTGCTGCCCGGCGACCACCGGATCAAGTTCCACCTGGACTCGGCACCGGCCGACGTCGCCGCCGAGCTGGCGGGCCGGCGCCGGATGTGGCTGGCCGGGTGGCCTTCGGAGCACCTCGTCATCGGCCTTCCGGACGGGGACGGTTACGCCGTCGGCGAGCTCGGCGTCCACCGCCGTGACCGGAAAAACACGGTGCCCGCGGGGCGCTCGGCCCGGTAGGTTGGCCCGCCATGACGACAGTGCAGCAGAGTTTCCCGGTGCCGCCGCAGGTGCTGTGGAACGCGCTCCCCGCCGGGGTCACGGCGATCGGCGGGCAGGGCCCGTTCTACGACGCCCAGCGCGGCTATGTCACCTGCCGCACCGGGATGACCTTCCTCAGCTGGGGTCAGGTCGTCACCGCGATGGTTTCGCCGGCGGCGCAGGGTTCGACGATCACCGTGCAGACCCAGCTGAAGTTCGGGGTGTTCGACTGGGGCGAAGGCAAGCGCATCGCCACCCGGTTCGCCGTGTCCGTCGCCTACGCGGCGGGCACGGCCGCACTGACCTGAGGGCCCCGCTCACCACCGCGCTGGGGGTGTGAGCGGGGCCCGGCCGGTCAGCGCCAGTCCTCGACGCCGCCCGGGACCGGTGCGGCGGGGTCGTAAGGCGTGCGCGTGAAGATGAAGGTCGCCAGGTCGAGGTGGGTGGCCACGCCGTCGGCGCCGCGGCCCACTTCGAGCGTCTCGCCGGAGTAGTAGCCGTCGAGACCGACGTAGGTGTCCTTCCCGGTCGCGCGGAAGCGCGAGCTGCGCCCGGCGCCCTCGACCGGCGCCAGCAGGAGCACGCCCTCGGGCTGCACGCGCAGGTGGTACGGCGTCGGGCCCCAGTGCCAGAGCCCGGTCAGCGCGAGCAGCTCCGGGTCGACGGCGGTGGGCTCCCACTCGACGGGCAGGCGCGGCTCCCGCTCGTCGGTCATCGTGATGAGGTCCAGGCAGAGCTGGGTGATGCCGACGCCGGACGTCGAGTTGGTGAGCACCAGCGCGCCGGTCTGCGCGACCGGGTCGACCAGCGTGACGGCGAGGAAGCCGGGCATCGAGCCGGTGTGCCCGGCCAGCCGCCGGCCGCCGTAGCGCACGAGCATCAGGCCGAGCCCGAACCCGGTCGTCCAGACGTCGGTGTCGTCGACGGTGACCATGGTCCGCATTTCCTCGATGGTCTCCGGCGCCAGCACGCCGCCGCCGTGCCCGCCGAGGAACGCCGTCCAGCGCCCGAGGTCGGTCGCGGTGGACCACAGCTGCCCGGCGGGGGCCATCGCGCCGGCGTCCGGGCTCGGCTCGGGCAGCAGGATGTCGGCGAAGGGGTGCACGGCGAAGCCTTCGGCGTGCGCGCCGGTCGGGTGCGGCGTGGTGCGGGTCATCCCGAGCGGGCCGAGCACCTCCTCGTCGAGCACGGAGAGCCAGCCCTTGCCGCGGTGGCGCGAGACGAGCTCGCCGAGCACGCCGTAGCCGACGTTGGAGTAGTGGAACTTCGCGCCCGGCCGGTGCTTGGTGGCGCCCTCGGCGAGACTGCCGACGAGCGCGTCCCAGTCGGCGCCCGGCGTCCGCTCCCACCAGAGTCCCGGCGACTCGGACGTCAGCCCGGAGGTGTGCGACAGCAGCTGCGCGACGGTGGCGGCGCCGAACGGCGTGCCGGGGACGTGCTTTTCGAGCGGGTCGTTGAGGTCGAGCAGCCCTTCGTCGCGCAGGCGCATGACGGCGGTGGCGACGAGGGTCTTGGTGATCGAGCCCAGCCGGTACTGGGTGTCGGTCCCGGGCCGCGAGCCCCCGACCCGCCCGCGGCCACCGGACCAGACGATTTCGCCGTCCCGCACAACAGCGGCAACCAGCGACGGCGCCCGGCAGGCCGCCTGCTCGTGGGCGATCCGGCGGAGCAGGGCGTGTTCGGTCGACTCAAGCATGAGGGCATTCTGCCGCGCGGCGGCGGGGGAAGCAGGTTCCGGGGTTCAGCCGAGCGGGGTCGCGGTGGCCCGGGCCGGCTGGGCGGGTCGCGGCGCTGGGCGAGGTGCGGCGGGGTGGCGGCGTGCCGAGGTCAGCCCAGCGGGTCGCGGGCTGTGGTGGCGCGGGGCCGGTCCGGTGGGTTCCCACGCATGGCGGGTTGGGGTTGCGGCGCTGGGGCGAGGCTGGGGAAGCAGGTTCCGGGGTTCAGCCGAGCGGGGTCGCGGTGGCCCGGGCCGGTGGGTTCCCCCGCATCGCGGGCCCGGGGTTCAGCCGAGCAGGTTCCTCGACATCGCCGTCGTCACCGCGGCCGTGCGGTCCGACACGCCGAGCTTGCCGAACACCCGCAGCAGGTGCGTCTTCACCGTCGCCTCGCTGATGTGCAGCGCGCGGCCGATGTCGGCGTTCGTGCCGCCCTTCGCGACCAGGTGCAGCACCTCCACTTCGCGCGCCGAAAGCGGTTGCGGCTCCGGGTTGCGCACCCGGTTGACGAGCTTGCCCGCCACCGAAGGCGCCAGCACCGTCTCGCCGCGGGCGGCCGCGCGGATCGCGTTCGCCAGTTCCGTGCGGGACGCGTCCTTCAGCAGGTAGCCGGACGCGCCCGCCTCGACCGCGCGCAGGATGTCGGCGTCCGTTTCGTACGTCGTGAGCACCACGATCCGCCTGGCCGGCTGTTCGCGCAGGATCCGCCGGGTCGCGCCGACGCCGTCGAGGCCCGGCATGCGCAGGTCCATCAGCACGACGTCGGGTTCGGTGACGCGGTCGAGCGCGACGGCTTCGTCGCCGGAGCCCGCTTCGCCGACCACCGTCAGGTCGGGCTCGGCTTCGAGCATGCCGCGGAGGCCTTCGCGGACGACCGGGTGGTCGTCGACCAGCATGACGCGGATCAAGCGGGCACCTCCAAGGTGAGTTCGGTGCCGCTGGGGCCGCTCCGGACGCTCAGTCTGCCACCGACCTGCTCCGCCCGGGAGCGCATGCCCCGCAGGCCGAACCCTTCGGCGCGGTCCGGGTCGAAGCCGGCGCCGTCGTCGCGGACGGACAGCCGGACGGCATCGTCCACAACGGACAGCGTGACCGACACCGCGGACGCCGCCGCGTGCCGCCGGACGTTGTTGAGCGCTTCCTGCGCGCCCCGCAGCAGGACGACCTCGCCGGCCATGGGCAGCGCGGGAAGCGCACTGTCCACTTCGTACCGGACGGACAGCCCCGCCTCGTCCGCCAGCCGGTCGGCCTGCCGCCGGACGGCGTCGACGAGCGAGCCCGACGTGAGGTCGGCCGGGGCCAGCGCGGCGACCATCGCGCGGGCCTCGGTGAGGTTGTCGCGCGCTGTCCGGGTGGCCAGCTCGGCGTGCCGCCGCGCCGCGACCGGGTCGGTGTCCACTTCGGACTCGATGGCCTGGGCGAGGGTGACGATGCTGGTGAACCCCTGGGCGAGGGTGTCGTGGATTTCCCGTGCGAGGCGCTCGCGTTCGGCCGCCGTGCCCGCCTCCCGGGAGAGGCGGGCGACCTCGGCCTGGCTCGCTTCCAGCTGCGCGATCAGGTCCGCCCGCGCCCGGCTTTCCTCGATGACGTGCAGGATGAACTTGCCGGACAGGATCCCGAACACGATCAGGATCGCGGTCATCGGCAGCAGGATGTGCAACGTCGGCCCGGCCAGCCCGTCGTTGAGCACCGCCGACGCCGGGCTCAGCAGGATCGCGAACGTCGTCAGCACCGCGGCCGGCCGGAACTCGAGCGTCGAGAACAGCAGCGGGCACACCATGAACAGGATGAAGCTGGTCGTCGTGTTGGCGAACATCGCGACCGCGACCAGCACCAGGACCACGAGCGCCAGCGCCCACCGCTGCCGGACGTGCCCTTCGTCGCGGACGACCCCGCGGCCCCACAGCAGGTAGGTCAGCGCGAGCGCGGTGAGCGCCCCGACCGCGACGGCGGTGCGCACCGGATCGGCTTCGTCCAGCACCACCAGCACCGTCGTGGCCAGGTACGCCACCGCGAAGAGGATTTCCCAGAGCCAGTTGAACCGGTCCCAGGCGTCCTTCACTTCGCGTCGGTCCACCGGAACGTCAGCCGTGCCAGCACCGCGCCCACCACGCACCAGATCCCCAGCACCAGCGCCACCCGCGGCAGCTCCCATGACCCGGCCATCTCCATCCGCACCGCGGCGTCCGGCAGGAACACCGACCGGAAGCCCTGGCAAATCCACTTGAGGGGGAAGAACGAAGCGATGTCCACCATAACTTTCGGCAGGTTGGTGATCGGCGAGACGAACACCCCCGAGATGAACTGCAGCACCAGGTACAGCATCTGCACGATGGCGACCGCGCCGTTGGTGGACTTGGCGAGCGCGCTGATCGCGATCCCGAGCAGCGTGCAGGAGACGATGCCGAGCGCGAACACCCACAGCAGCGTCAGCCACTTCGCCGGGTCGGACGGCAGTTCGAGCCCGAAGAGCAGCACCGCGACGCCGGCCATCAGCACGGTCTGGGCCAGGCTGGACACCGCGACCAGCACCATCTTGCCGATGAAGTAGGACGCGGGCGGCATCGGCGTGCCGCGCAGGCGCTTGAGCGCGCCGGATTCGCGGTCGCCGGAGACGCCGGTCGCGATGCTGTTGAACGACGTCGAGACGATGCCGGAGCCGATCATCCCGGCCGCGAGCAGCTGCCCGGACGTGACGCCTTCGAGCGCGGTCGGACCGTCCAGGATGGACCCGAGCAGGATCATCAGCACCGCGGGCAGGGAGAAGGTGAAGACCACCTGCTCCTTGTGCCGGAAGAACTGCCGCAGCTCGGTGCCGCCTCGGGCCAGCCCGAGCGTGAGCGGGCCGGGGAGTACGAGCGTGGTCATGCCTTTTCTCCGATCAGGTCCAGGTAGACGTCCTCCAGGCTGGGCCTGGTCACGGTGAGGCCGGCGAGCTCCCTACCCCCAGCAGAGAGCTCGGTCACGAGTTTCGTCGGGTACGCGGTGCGCTCGACGTGCTCACCGCGTTCGTCCACCCACCGCACGGTCGCCTCGGCGGCGGCCCGGCCCCCGAGGTCGCGCGGCGTGTCCTGCGCGACGATCTCGCCGCGCGCGATCACGGCGACGCGGTCGGCGAGCGCCTCGGCCTCGTCGAGGTAGTGGGTGGTGAGCAGGATCGTGGTGCCTTCGACGGCGAGGTCGCTGATCAGCGCCCAGAACTGGCGCCGCGCCTCGGGGTCGAAGCCGGTGGTCGGCTCGTCGAGGAAGAGCAGTTCGGGGCGCCCGACGATGCCGAGCGCGACGTCGACACGACGCCGCTGGCCGCCGGAGAGCGACTTGACCCGGGCGCCCGCCTTCGCGGTGAGCCCGACCTTGTCGATGACCTCGTCGGGGTCGCGCGGGTCCGGGTAGTACTTCGCGAAGTGCCGGACGGTCTCGGCGACGGTCAGCTCGGCGGCGTCGGTCGCGGTCTGCAGGACGACGCCGATGCGGGCCCGCCAGGCGCGGCCGGCCTTGCCGGGGTCCTCCCCGAGCACGGTGACCTCGCCGTCGGTGCGCCGGCGGTGGCCTTCGAGGATCTCGACGGTGGTGGTCTTCCCGGCGCCGTTCGGGCCGAGCAGGGAGAACACCTCGCCCTGGGCGATGTCCAGGTCCAGCCCGGCCACGGCCAGGTGACCGGGGTACTGCTTGCGCAGGCCGCGCACGCTCACTGCTGTGGTCATGGCTCCAGCTTGGCTGCCCGGGGGCTTGATCGTGAGCAACGCTCAGCTGAATCCGGCTGTCCACCGTTCGGTGGACAAGAGTGTCCACCGGACCGCTTGGTTCCACGGGAAACCACGAAAACGCTGTCATGCAAGCAAAAAACCGAACTTCCGGTCACGCGTAACCGCCGCGCGGGTGAACACCGCTGTTGACAGGTTGTCTAACATGACAGAATGTCTCACAAGTGGGTGACCGCCAGCGACGGTGTCCGCCTCTCGGTCCACGTCGACGGCCGCGAAGACGGGCCCACGGTCGTGCTCGTGCACGGCTACCCGGACAACAGCTCGATGTGGGGCGGGGTGGCCGCCTCGCTCGGGGTGAAGCACCGCGTCGTCACCTACGACGTGCGCGGGGCCGGACAGTCGGACAAGCCGTCCGGACGCTCGTCCTACCGGCTGGACCAGCTGGCCGACGACCTGCGCGCGGTCGTCGAAGCGGTGCAGCCGGCCGGCAAGGTGCACCTGGTCGCCCACGACTGGGGCTCGATCCAGACGTGGCACGCCGTCACCGGTGACGGGCTGCGCGGCCGGATCGCGTCCTACACGTCGATCTCCGGGCCGAGCCTCGACCACGCGGGCGCCTGGTTCCGCGCGCAGCTCTCGCGGCCGACGCCGAAGCGACTGAAGAACGCGCTGAGCCAGTTCCTGCACTCGTGGTACATCCTCGCCTTCCAGTTCCCGCTGGTCCCGGACCTGCTGTGGCGGACCGGCCTGCTGGGTAAGCAGATCCAGCGGATGGAACCGGACGCGGCGCCGCCGGAGAAGTCCGACGGCCTGCACGGGCTCGAGCTCTACCGCGCCAACATGTTCACCCGCCTTTCGCGACCGGCCCCGAAGCCCGCCGACGTCCCCGTGCAGGTGCTCGCCCCGACCGGCGACGCCTACGTCACGGCGCCGCTGCAGACCGAGGTCGTCCGCTGGGTGCCGGACCTGCGGATCCGCCGGGTCGTCGGGACGCACTGGGTCACCCGCGCCAAGCCCGAGGTGGTCGCCCGGGCCGCCGCCGAGCTGATCGAGTACGCCGAGACCGGCGCCGAAAGCCGCGCGCTGCGCCAGGCGCGCGTGGGGGCCGGCCGGTTCGAGCACAAGCTGGTCGTCGTCACCGGCGCCGGCAGCGGCATCGGCCGGGCCACCGCGCTCGCCTTCGCCGCCGAGGGCGCCGACGTCGTCATCACCGACATCGATCCCGCCGCAGCCGCGGAAACCCTTAAGCTGCTGGAAGACCACGGCGTCGCCGAGTACACAGTGGACTCTTCGGACGGTCCCGCCGTGCACCGCTTCGCGCAGGACGTCCGGGAGAACCACGGTGTGCCGGACATCGTGGTCAACAACGCCGGCATCGGGATGTCCGGCCCGTTCCTCGACACGACCGTCGAGGACTGGGAGCGCGTCATCGACGTGAACCTGTGGGGCGTGATCCACGGCTGCCGCGCGTTCGCGCCGATGCTCGCCGAGCGCGCGGAAGGCGGTCAGATCGTCAACCTCGCCTCCGCGGCCGCCTACCTGCCGTCGAAGATCCTGACCGCGTACGCCACGACGAAGTCCGCCGTGCTGGCGTTGAGCGTCGGCCTGCGCGCCGAGCTGGCCGCGCACCACATCGGCGTCACGGCGGTGTGCCCCGGCATCGTGAAGACGAACATCACGAACACGACGACGTTCGTCGGGGTGTCCGACGAGGAGCAACGACGGCGTCAGCAGGCCAGCTCGAAGCTTTACGCGCGAAGGGGTTTCGGGCCCGAGGGGGTCGCCAAGGACATCCTGCGGGCCGTCGAGAAGGACACCGCGATCGCACCGTCCACACCGGAGGCGAAGGTGGCCTTGGTCCTTTCGCGGCTGACGCCCGGACTGCTGCGCGCGGCGGCGAAGCTGGACATGACGCCGTGAGCCGCCCGCGGCGGATGTCACCGCAGGCCCGCCGCGACGACCTGATCGGCGCGGCGCTCGACCTGTTCGGGTCACGGGCACCGGAACTGGTCACCGTGGACGACATCGTCGCGCGCGCCGAGGTGTCGCGGCCGCTGTTCTACCGGTACTTCTCCAGCCTGCGCGAACTGCAGGTGCAGGCGTTGCGCACGGTCACCGACGGGCTCATCGACGGACTCGCCGGGCTCGAGGAGGGGCCGCCCGAAACCCGGCTCCGGGCGGCCGTCCGCGGCCTGATCGACGTCGCCGACCACTACCGGGCCGGGTACATCGCGTTGCTGCGCAGCGGTTCGGTGATCGCGACGTCGGACACGGACGCGGCGATCGACGAGGTCCGCAACCGCGCGGTGGCCCTGATCCTGGACGCGCTGTCCGTCACGGACCCCTCGCCGCTGCTCTCCCTGACGCTCCGCTGCTGGACCGCGGTCGTCGAGGGCGCCCTGCTGAGCTGGCTCCAGGAACGCACGATCGCCCGTGAAGACCTCGACACGTGGCTGGTCGCCCAGCTCACGGCGATGCTCGCCGCCACCGCCACCCACGAAGAGGCCGGCACTTTCACGTGAAAGTGATGTGGAGGGCGCGCCTCCGGATCACTTTCACGTGAAAGTGCGCATTGGGGGGTCAGTGTTTGGTGACCAGTTCCCAGCCCTCGACGTCCTCGGGGGTGCGGGGCGCCGGGCCGACGTACTTGGCCGACGGGCGCACCAGACGTCCGGTGCGCTTCTGCTCCAGGATGTGCGCGGCCCAGCCGGCGGTGCGGGCCGAGCTGAACATCGCGGGCATCATGTGCGGCGGGACCTGGGCGAAGTCCAGGATGACCGCGGCCCAGAACTCGACGTTCGTCTCGATCGGGTGATCCGGGCGCCGCTCGCGCAGCTCCTTCAGCGCCGCCTGCTCCAGCGCGGCGGCCGCCTCGTAGCGGGTCGCGCCGAGCTCCTTGCACGTCCGGCGCAGCACCCGCGCCCGCGGGTCCTCGGCGCGGTAGACGCGGTGGCCGAAGCCCATCAGGCGTTCCTTGCGGTCGAGGATGCCCTTGACCAGGCCCGCCGGGTCGCCGGAGCGTTCGACTTCTTCGATCATCGGCAGCACGCGCGCCGGGGCGCCGCCGTGCAGCGGGCCCGACATCGCGCCGATCGCGCCGGACATGGCCGCCGCGACGTCCGCCCCGGTGGAGGCGATGACGCGCGCGGTGAAGGTCGAGGCGTTGAGGCCGTGCTCGGCGGCCGACACCCAGTAGGCGTCGAGCGCCCGGACGTGCGCCGGGTCCGGCTCGCCGCGCCAGCGGATCAGGAACCGCTCGGTGATCGAGTGGGCCTCGTCGACCCGGGCCTGCGGCACGGCAGGCTGGCCGATGCCGCGCGCCGACTGCGCGACGTAGGACAGGGCCATCACCGAGGCGCGGGCCAGCTGCTCACGGGCCTCTTCGTCGGTGATGTCGAGCAGCGGGCGGTAGCCCCAGATCGGCGCGAGCATGGCCAGCGCGGCCTGGACGTCCACCCGGACGTCGCCGGTGTGCACCGGCAGCGGGAAGGGCTCGGCGGGCGGGAGGCCGTGCCCGAACCGGCCGTCGACGAGGAGGCCCCACACGTCCCCGAAGGTCACCTTTCCGGCGAGGTCCTCGATGTCGACGCCGCGGTAGCGCAGCGCACCGCCGTCCCGGTCGGGTTCGGCGATTTCGGTGTGGAAGGCGACGACGCCCTCCAGACCCGGTCGGAAGCCGTCGTCGGGTTGGCCGGACGGCTGTGGCTTGCTGATCGTGGAGGTAGTCACTGTTTCGCGGAACCTTTCGGTGCGCTTTTTTCCCCGTCTTGGTGGTGGTGCACGCGCGGACGGAAATGCGCACGGAACGCGCGCGCCATCGCACGGATGGATAGACCTTGCTCCCTCGATCGCCGGGGGGCAATCGAAAGAAGCGGTGGTTTCGGTCACGATTACGAGAACGATTCAGTCACCGAAGCCGTGCGACCGGAGAATTTTCGCCACGGACTGTGACGAAGTCCAGGTTAAAGGTATGTTTCCGAACCAGGCGACGTCGTGGTCCGGGTGATAGACCTAGCGGATGCACCTCAGTCCGCAGGAGCGCGACAAGCTGCTCGTCCACGTGGCGGCGGACGTCGCGCGGAAGCGGCTGGACCGCGGCGTCCGGCTGAACTACCCCGAGGCGGTCGCGCTGATCACCGACCACGTCCTCGAAGGGGCCCGCGACGGGCGCACGGTCAGCGAGCTGGTCGCGAGCGGCCGGAGCGTGCTCTCGCGGGCGCAGGTGCTCGACGGCGTGCCCGAGATGGTCGACTCCGTGCAGGTCGAGGCCACGTTCCCGGACGGCACCAAGCTCGTCACCGTGCATGACCCGATCGTGTGAATGAGGGGATCCATGCGCCCAGGTGAAATCATTCCCGGCGACGAGCCGGTCGAGCTGAACCCCGGCCGTCCGCGGGTCCGGCTCCTGGTCCGCAACCTCGGCGACCGGCCGGTGCAGGTCGGTTCGCACTACCACTTCGCCGCGGTCAACCCGGGCCTCGAATTCGACCGGGACGCCGCCCGCGGCCACCGGCTCGACGTCCCGGCCGGGACGTCGGTGCGGTTCGAGCCCGGCGTCGAGCGCGAAGTCGACCTCGTGCCGCTCGCCGGCGCGCGCCGTGTTCCGGGCCTGCGGTCCGAATTCGCCGGGGAGTTCTGAAATGCCGCAGATCGACCGCGAGCGCTACGCCGAGCTGTTCGGCCCGACCACCGGCGACCGGATCCGGCTCGCCGACACCGACCTGCTGATCGAGGTCACCGAGGACCGCTCGATGGGCCCCGGCGGCTCCGGCGACGAGGTGCTGTTCGGCGGCGGCAAGGTCATCCGCGAGTCCATGGGCCAGGGGACGGCGACCCGGGCCGAGGGCGCCCCCGACCTGATCATCACCGGCGCGGTCATCCTCGACCACTGGGGTGTCGTCAAGGCCGACGTCGGCGTGCGCGACGGCCGGATCGTCGGCATCGGCAAGGCGGGCAACCCGGACACGATGGACGGCGTCGATCCGGCGCTGGTGATCGGGCCGTCGACGGAAGTCCTGGCCGGCAACGGGAAGATCCTCACCGCGGGCGGCATCGACTGCCACGTCCACTTCATCTGCCCGCAGCTCGTCGACACCGCGCTGGCCGCCGGGCTGACCACGTTGGTCGGTGGCGGCACCGGTCCCAACGAGGGCACGAAGGCCACGACCGTCACGCCCGGCGCGTGGAACCTCGGCCGGATGCTGTCCGCCATGGACGGTTACCCGGTCAACGTCCTGTTGCTGGGCAAGGGGAACACGGTCCGGCACGACGCATTGCGCGAGCAGCTCGCGGCCGGCGCGGGCGGCTTCAAGCTGCACGAGGACTGGGGCACCACCCCGGCCGCCATCGACGCCTGCCTGACCGTGGCCGACGAAGCCGGCGTCCAGGTGGCGATCCACACCGACACGCTCAACGAGGCCGGCTTCCTGGAGTCCACTGTGGACGCCATCGGCGGGCGCTCGATCAACGCGTACCACACCGAAGGTGCCGGTGGCGGCCACGCGCCGGACATCATCGAGGTCGTCTCGCTGCCGAACGTGCTGCCGTCGTCGACCAACCCGACCCGGCCGCACACGGCCAACACCCTCGACGAGCACCTCGACATGCTGGTGGTCTGCCACCACCTCAACCCGTCGGTGCCGGAGGACCTCGCGTTCGCCGAGAGCCGCATCCGGCCGTCGACCATCGCCGCCGAAGACGTGCTGCACGACCTGGGCGCCATTTCGATGATGAGCTCGGATTCGCAGGCGATGGGCCGGATCGGCGAGGTGATCATCCGGACCTGGCAGACGGCGCACGTGATGAAACGCCGTCGCGGCGCCCTGCCCGGCGACGGCGCGGCCGACAACCTGCGCGCACGTCGTTATGTCGCCAAGTACACGATCAACCCGGCCATCGCGCACGGCATGGAGACCGAAATCGGCTCGGTCGAGGTCGGCAAGCTCGCGGACCTCGTGTTGTGGGAGCCGAAGTTCTTCGGCGTCCGCCCGCACGTGGTGCTGAAGGGCGGCTTCCCGGCGTGGGCGGCGATGGGCGACGCGAACGCGTCCATCCCGACGCCGCAGCCGGTCATGGCGCGCCCCATGTTCGGGGCGAACATCGGTGCCGCCTTGAGCCTGCACTTCGTCGCACCGTCCGCTTTGGACAGCGGGTTGCGCGAGAAGTTCGGCATCACGCGTCCGCTCGTCGCCGTCTCGAACATGCGGGCGCGGACGAAGGCGGACATGGTGCTCAACGACGCCACCCCGAACGTCCGCGTCGAGCCGGACAGCTTCGCCGTGCACGTCGACGGCGAGCTGATCGAGCCGCAGCCGGTGACGGAACTGCCGATGGCCCAACGGTACTTCCTCTTCTGATGGACCTTTCGGCGCTGATCCTCGCGGACTCCCGTTTCCCCGGCGGCGGGCACGTTCACAGTGGCGGGATGGAGGAAGTCGTCTCCCGCCGGCTGGTGACGTCCGTGCGTGATCTGCCGGGATTCCTTTCCGGACGGTTGCGGACGGCGGGGTTCCTGGCGGCCGTTTTCGCCGCTGCCTCGGCACATGCGACCGCCGCGGGCGGGAACTGGTCGCTTTTGGACAGTGAGCTGGACGCGCGCACCCCGTCGCTCGCGCAGCGTGAGGCATCGCGGGCGCAGGGCCGCGGTACCGCTCGGGCCGGCCGGATCGCTTGGCCGTCTCCCGTTCTGGACGCGTTGCTGACCGAAACCCCGCGTCCCCACCACCCCATCGTGCTGGGCGCGTTGGTCGGCGTCGCGGGCGGCTCGCCGTACGACGCCGCGATGGCGGCCGCGTACCTGGCGGTGAGCGGTCCGGCGAGCGCGGTCGTGCGGCTGCTGGGTCTGGATCCCTTCGCCGTCAACGCCGTCGTGGCTCGGTTGGACCTCGCCCCGGTTTGTGCGGAAGCGGCGGCCGTGGCCGGGGACGATCCGGCGTCGCTGCCTTCGCCGGGATCGCCGGCGTTGGATCTGTTCGCCGAGGCGCACGCCCGGCACCACCAGGAAGAGGTGCGTCTCTTTGCCAGCTGAAGGTCACGGTCACGGTCACGTCCACGAGGTCAGCTTCGACCCGACGGCCGCCGATCCCGACCACTACGACCCGGCGCCGACGGCCGGCCGCGCGTACCGGATCGGCATCGGCGGCCCGGTGGGTTCGGGCAAGACGGCGCTCACCGCGGCCCTGTGCCGCGCTTTGGGTGACGAGATCAACCTCGCGGTGGTGACGAACGACATCTACACGACCGAGGACGCGGACTTCCTGCGCCGCGCGGGCGTTCTGGACCCGGCGCGCATCGAGGCGGTGCAGACGGGCGCGTGCCCGCACACGGCGATCCGCGACGACATCACGGCGAACCTGGACGCGGTCGAGCGCCTGGAGGAGAAATTCCCGGGCCTGGACCTGGTGATCATCGAAAGCGGCGGCGACAACCTGACGGCGGTGTTCAGCCGCGGCCTGGCCGACAGCCAGATCTTCGTGGTCGACGTGGCGGGCGGCGACAAGGTCCCGCGCAAGGGCGGCCCCGGCGTGACGACGGCGGACCTGCTGGTGATCAACAAGACCGACATCGCGCACCTGGTGGGCGCGGACATGAACGTGATGACGTCGGACGCGCACCGGATGCGCGGCGAGCTGCCGGTCATCACGCAGTCCCTGGTGGACACCCCGGACGCCCCGGCGGTGGCCGGCTGGGTCCGTTCCCTGCTGTGAAGGCCCACGCCCGGCTGACGGCGTGCTTCGACGGCTCGCGAACGGTGCTGCGAGAGCTGCGTTCGATGGCGCCGCTGACGTTGTTCCCTCGCCGCGGCCGCGGTCCGGCGGCGGTGGTCCACCTGGTGAATTCGGCGACGTCCCCGCTCGGTGGCGACGATCTGCTGCTCACCATCCGGGTGGGGCCGGGAGCGTCCCTGCGCTTGTCCGGCGTGGCGGCGACCCTCGCCCTGCCCGGCCTCCACGGCGAGCCGTCGTTGTCCACTGTGGACGTCGTTGTGGAGCCGGGCGGTTCGCTGGAGTACCTCCCGGAGCCGACGGTGATCACGGCCCGGGCCCGGCACACGGCGGTTTTCCGCGCCGAGGTGGCTTCGGACGCCTACCTGCACACGCGGGAGGTGCTGGTGCTCGGCCGGGCGGGGGAGTCCCCGGGTTCGTTGACGACTTCGTCGTCGGTCGTGCGGGGTTCGGTGCCGGTGCTGCGGCAGACGTTGCCGATCGGATCGGCCTTGGACGGCAGCCTGGCGGTGCTGGCGGGCCGCCGGGTCCTGGCAACAGATCTGGAGATCGGCGGCCCGGACCTCCCAGCGGCATCGGGCGAGTGGTGGTCCCGCACCCCGCTGGCCGCGGGCGGCACCCTCACGACGTCCCTGGCCCCCGACGCCGTTACCGCTCTTCGTCCCTTCGCGAGTTCGTAAGAGCTCAGGAGCAGGTCGGTGCCGCCGTTTCCGCAAAAGTGGTAATAGAAATTTTCACAAAGTAGCCGACCCGGTAGGATCTGGCAATCCCTCAGAAGGAGGAGACAACCGGTGGCTCGCACCTACGGCGGCGTCGCACCCGAACAACGCCGTGCCGACCGCCGTGAGCGGTTGCTCGCGGCCGGGCTCGAGCTGTTCACCTCCGCCGGGTTCCGGCACACCAAGATCACCGAAGTGTGCGGGCGCGCGGGGGTCTCGACGCGGAACTTCTACGAGGAGTTCACCGGCAAGGAGGACGTGCTCCGCATCCTCCACGACCAGATCAACACCCTCGCGCTCGAGCACGTCACCGACGCGCTCGACAAGGTCGCCGGCGCCGATGCCATGACCCGGATCGCCACGCTGCTCGACGTCTTCATCGACACCGTCACCGTCGATCCCCGGCTGCCGCGGCTCAACTACGTCGAAGCGGTCGGTGTCAGCCCGGAGCTCGAAGCGCAGCACCAGATCTGGGTCGACCGGTGGGCGACCTTCATCGCGACCGAGGCCCGCCGCGCGGCCGAACACGGTGTCGCGCCCGATCGCGACTACCGGCTGACGGCGATCGCGCTGGTCGGCGCGGCCACCGGGCTGCTGCGCGAGTGGCAGGCGCACGAGCCGCCGCTGCCGGTCGAGGACGTCGGCGCGGAGCTGCGCGCCCTGATGCTGGCGGCCATCATGCGGCCGGAAAAGATCTTGGAAATCCCGGGCAACCCCGGCGCCGCCTCGGACGTGAAGGAGTCGAGCCGGGAGGGGGACCCGGGGGGAACCCGGCCAACGTGAAGGCCCTTCACCGGCAGCGGACGCTGGTGAAGGGCCTTCACGGACTCTACGGGGTCCGGGCCGTCGGCAGACCCAGCAAAACCGGGCCGGCCGTCTGGCACACGTCGTGGCAGGTGCTGTCGAGCGTGCAGCACAGCGAGCAGATCGGGCCGTCCTGCTTCGCGCAGTCCGCGACGTCCGGCAGCTCGTACGGGTCGCCGCAGACCGAGCAGGTGTGCGTCGCGCGCAGGTCGGCCCCCGCGGTCATGACCGTGTTCTCCCTGGCCAGGTAGTACTTCCCCTTCGTCGCGACGGCCAGCGTCGGCACGAGAACGATGGCGATGACCAGCGCGAGCAGGGGGCTGAACGCGGCCAGGAACGGCCCGAACGCGCCGAAGTACGCCACGATCGACACCGCCGACGCGACCAGCATCGAGCCGAACCCGACCGGGTTGATCTTGTGCAGGTAGGCCCGCTTGAACTCGATGTAGCGCGGCGAGAGCCCGAGCGGCTTCGCGATCACCAGGTCCGCGCACACCGCGCCGATCCACGCGATCGCGACGTTCGAGTAGAAGCCCAGGATCTTGTTCAGGAAGCCGAACGCGCCGAACTCCATCAGCGTGAGCGCGATCCCGCAGTTGACCAGCACGTACCAGACGCGGCCGGGGTGCTTGTGCAGCACGCGGGAGAAGAAGTTGGCGAACGACAGCGAGCCCGAGTACGCGTTCGTCGTGTTGATCTTGATCTGCGAGACGACGACGAACAGCGCGGCGAACGTCAGCGCGACCGGGCCCAGCGCCGGCTTCACCGCCTCCAGGTACGGCGCGATCGGCTCGAGCGCGTGCGTCTTCCCGACGACGCCGAGCGCGAGGAACGCCAGGAGCGCCCCGCCGATCTGCTTCGCGGCGCCGAGGATCACCCAGCCGGGGCCGGCCGCGAGCACCGCGGCCCACCACGACCGCTTGTTCTCCGCCGTCTTTTCGGGCATGAACCGCAGGTAGTCGGCCTGCTCGCCGATCTGCCCGATCAGCGACAGCGCGACGCCCATGCCGAGGCCGAACCCGATCGCGGAGAACCCGGAGCCGGCGCCCTCGGTGCCGCCGAAGTGCGCGAACTCGGCGAACTTGCCCGGCTCGCGGACCAGCACGACGACGAACGGCAGCACCAGGCCGGCGATCCACAGCGGCTGCGTCCACGTCTGCATCTTCGCGACCGCGCCCATGCCGTAGAGCGCGAACGGCAGCACGATCAGCGTGGCGAGCAGGTAGCCGACCGGCAGCGGGATGCCGAGGGCCAGCTCGAAGGCCTGGCCCATGATCGAGCCTTCGAGGGAGAAGAAGATGACGGTGAAGCTCGCGTAGACGAGCGACGTCAGCGTCGACCCGAAGTAGCCGAAGCCGGCCCCGCGGGTCAGCAGGTCCATGTCCACTCCGGACTTCGCGCAGGCGGCCGCGATGGGCACGCCGGTCACGAAGATCACGACGGCCGCGGCGAGGATCGCGAGGACCCCGGACGTGAAGCCGTAGGAAAGGACGATGCTGGCGCCGATCGCGAAGTCGGCGAGATAGGCGATGCCGCCGAGCGCGGTCGTCGCGACCACGAACGGTGACCATTTCCGGAACGAATGCGCGGCGAAGCGCAGTGAGTAGTCTTCGCGGTTTTCGTTGGCGGCGAGCGGCGCGTAGCGGCGTTTCGGCGGGGCGCTTTCTTCGGCGCTGGACAGGGTCTCGGTCATGCCTGCCTCCGGGGTGGTGGGGAACGGGCCGAAGGTAGGTGCGTCCTGTATCGATCCTGGTCCAGCGGGTAACGCGGGGGTTACGGCTTGCTGTCCTGCGGTTACGGGCCGATGGCGCGGACGTCGTGTCGGGTGTCACCGTTCAGTGGGTTCCGCTGCAGCTCGCGAGGCCTTAACGTGCCTAGGGCCGAAGTCGACTGATGCCCCGACCGGGCGTGGAGGTTTGGCCATGATGCCGGGAATCGAGGACCAGGTGGAAGACGCCGTAGTACGGCTACCGGGAATGCGGGTGGCCTACGACGGCGCCGCGTTCGACGAATCCGCGCTCGCCGCCACTTGGACCGACCAGTTGCAGGGCTGGCTGAACCAGGCCGTCGCCGCCGGCATCGCCGAGCCGAACGCGATGGTCCTCGCGACGGCGGACGCCGAAGGCCGCCCCTCGTCGCGGACCGTGTTGTGCAAGGGCCTCGACGACCGCGGTGTCGTGTTCTACACGAACTACACGTCGACCAAGAGCCACGACCTGACCGCGACCCGGTACGCGTCGGTCACCTTCCCCTGGTACCCGCTGCAGCGCCAGGTCCACGTCCGCGGCGAGGTGGAGAAGGTCGGCACCAAGGAGACGGCGGAGTACTGGGCGAAGCGCCCGCGCGGCTCGCAGCTGGGGGCGTGGGCGTCCCCGCAGTCCCGGGTGGTCGACGGCCGGCGCGCGCTGGACAACGCGTTGAGCGGGATCGAGCGCCGCTTCGCCGACGTCGAGCACATCCCGGCCCCGCCCCACTGGGGCGGCTGGCGGATCCGGCCCGACCTGGTGGAGTTCTGGCAGGGCCGCGAGGACCGCATGCACGACCGGCTGCGGTACATGCGGACGCACGACGGGTGGCACGTGGAGCGCGTCGCTCCCTGAGTCGCGCCGGTCGGCGGGGTCACTCGATCGCGGGCGACGTAAATCACGCGCCCCGAGATAGTTAGCCGAGCTAAGCTCGTCGGTTGTGACTGGTGAACGGGGGACCCTGCCGCCCCGCTCGGGTGTGCGCAAGGTGCTCGGGCGCATCATCGTCGACACCCGGCCGCTGAAGATCCCGGCTTTCCGGCGGCTCTGGCTGTCCACTGTGGTCACCGCCGTGGGCACCCAGCTGACCGCCGTCGCCGTGCCGAAGCAGGTTTTCGACCTCACCGGGTCGTCCGCCTACGTCGGGCTCACCGGCCTCGTCGCGCTCGTGCCGCTGCTGGTCTTCGGGCTCTGGGGCGGGGCCGTCGCCGATGCCGTCGACCGGCGGAAGCTGCTCTTCGTCACCAACGTCGGGGTCGCGATCACCTCCGCGCTGCTCTGGCTGCAGGCGTTCGCGAACTTCGGGTCCGTCTGGCTGGTGCTCGGCCTCCTCGCCCTCAACCAGGCGTTCTTCGCGATCAACATGCCGACGCGCGGCGCCGTCGTCGCCCGGCTCGTGCCCGCCGAGCTGCTGCCGTCGGCGAACGCGCTGAACACCACCATGTCCACCTTCGGAGCGGTCTTCGGGCCGCTGCTCGCCGGCGCGCTGATCCCCGTCCTCGGCCTCTCGACGCTCTACCTGATCGACGTCGTCGCCCTCGCGATCACGCTCATCGCGGTCTGGCGGCTGCCGTCGATCCCGCCGCTCAACGGGCCGTCGCGCCGGGCCGGGCTCAGCGACGTCGTCGACGGCTTCAGGTACCTCGCCGGGCAGAAGATCCTGCTGGCCTCGTTCGTCGCCGACATCATCGCGATGGTCTTCGGCATGCCGCGCGCGCTGATCCCGGAGATGGCCGAGCGCACGTTCGGCGACCCGCCCGGCGGCGGCCCCGCGCTCGGCTGGCTCTACGCCGCTCTGCCGCTGGGCGCGATGCTGATCGGGCTGTTCAGCGGCTGGCTGACGCGCATCCACCGCCAGGGCGTCGCGGTCGTCGTGTCGATCTGCGCGTGGGGTGCGGCGGTCGCCGGGTTCGGGCTCGCGCACTCGCTGTGGCTCGCCGTCGTCTTCATGGCGCTCGCCGGCGCCGCGGACATGGTCAGCGCGGTCTACCGGATGGCGATCCTGCAGGTCGCGACCACCGACGAAATGCGCGGACGGCTTCAGGGCGTTTTCACCGTCGTGGTCGCGGGCGGCCCGCGGATCGCCGACCTCACGCACGGCTGGGGCGCCGCCGCGTTCGGCACGTCGGCGGCCGCGACCGGCGGAGGCCTGCTGGTCATCGTGCTGGTCTGCGCCGCGATGTTCGTGCTCCCGGCGTTCTGGCGATACCGGACTCCCACGGCCTAGCCCGCCCGAGCTAGGGTGCGAACATGCGTACCCTCGCCGTCGTTTTTGTCGCTTTCGCCGCTTTGACCGCCTGCTCCTCGGGGGACAAACCCACCACGGCGACGTCGTCGTCCGCGGCCCCGAAGCCGGCGCCGAGCTCGAACGCCGCGGCCGCGTCGCTCGACCCGTGCAAGCTGCTGCCCGCGGCGGCCGTGTCGAAGGCGCTGTTCCTGGACAACCTGACGGCGGTCCCGGGCCCGGTGCAGGACAACGCGGCCAACGGCGGCAAGGCGCGCAGTTGCGAGTACCAGCTGGACGGCAAGGCCGCGGGCGCGCTCGCGGTCACCCGCTACGAGGGCAAGCAGGGCAAGCCCGCCGAGATGGTGGCGTCGATCAAGAAGGCGAAGGCGGGCGCGAAGGACGTCGCCGGCTTCCCGGACGGCGCCGTCTACTACGTCGACGAGCAGAAGACGGCCACCCTCGCCACGGCGGAGCTGGTCGCGGGCACGCCGGTGCTGGTCAACTACACCGGCCCGGCGAAGATGACGGCCGAGCAGATCGCGCCGCTGGTCAAGCAGGCCGTCGACGCCAGCTGACGCTCACCGCCTCAGCGCGGCCAGCTCGACCGGGCTGTGCGCGGAGAACACCTTGACCTCGTCGTGGTGGTCCCGCGCGAGTTCGTGCAGCCGCGCCAGGTTCTCCAGCCGCGGCTTGCGCAGGGTCTGGACGATGTTCTGGAACGCCGTCAGCCCCGGTGGGCAGTGCGGGGCGACCGGATCCAGCTGGCTGTGGAAGAAGTACGCGTCGCCCGCGTGCAGGAGCCAGCCGTCGCCGGTGTCGACCGCGACGCCGGTGTGGCCGCGCGTGTGGCCGGTGAGCGGGACCAGCAGGATCTCCGGCGGCAGGCCCTTCAGCGAGCGGACCGCTTCGAAGCCGAACCACGGCTCGCCCGTCTCGCCGTAGGTGCTCCACAGGGGGCGGTGCGCGAACTGGGCCGCCCGGTAGCGGTTCTTCTCCGCCGCGTTCGCCGGGGACGTCGCCGCGCGGTGCTCCTCGGCGCGGACGTGCACGACGGCGTTCGGGAAGTCGGCCAGGCCGCCCGCGTGGTCGACGTCGAGGTGGGTCATCACGATGTGGCGGACGTCGGCCGGGTCCAGGCCGAGCGCGCGGATCTGGGCGATCGCCGTCTCCGCGGCCTCGACGCGCGCGCCGACCATCGCCATGAACGGACGGCCGAGCCACTCGTCGGGGCGGGCCACGGCGTGCGCGCCGAAGCCGGTGTCGACCAGCACCAGGCCGTCGCCGGTCTCGATCAGCAGGCAGTGCGCGACCAGCTCGGCCCGCCGCAGCAGGCCCGGCTCGCCGTCGAGCAGCTTGCCGCCCGCCGGGCGCATCGATCCGCAGTTCAGGTGGTGCACCTTCATACGCTGCTCCTGGTGCTCAGCCGGAGGAACTCGGTCTCGTCGTGCGCGGCGAAGACGGTGACCTCGTCGCCGTGCTCCTGAACAAGCTGGCGCAGGCGGCGGTGATTGTCCAGCCGGGCGCCCTTCGCCGTCTCCATGCGGCCCTCGAACCACTTGAGCCCGGGCGGGCAGCTCGGCCCGGCCGGGTCGACCTGGCCGTGGAAGAAGTACGAGTCGCCGGCGTTGAGCAGCCAGCCGCTCCCGGTGTCGACGGCGACCCCGGCGTGCCCGCGCGTGTGCCCGGAGAGCGGGACCAGCAGGATCTCCGAGCCCACGCCGTCGAGCTGCCGGACGGCGTCGAAGCCGAACCACGGCTCGCCGGTGTCCGCATAGGACGTCCACTGTGGACCGTGCGCGAACTGGATCCGGCGGTAGCGCCCGCGTTCGGCGGCATCGCGCGGATCGGTGAACGCCCGCAGCTCTTCGGCGTAGACGTGCACGCGCGCCCACGGGAAGTCGATCAGCCCGCCCGCGTGGTCGAGGTCGAGGTGGGTCAGCACGATGTCGCGGACGTCCGCGGGGTCGAACCCGAGCGCGCGGATCTGCGCGATCGCGGTCCGCGCCGGATCCGGGACGGGGTTGGACTGGCGGACGAAGCCGGCGCCGAGCCAGGCGGTGCGGTCGACCGCGGCCGGCGTGCCCATGCCGGTTTCGACGAGCACGAGTCCGGTGTCCGTTTCGAGGAGCAGGCAGTGGCAGACCATGGTGGCGCGCCGGAACAGGCCCGGTCGGCCGTCGATCAGCTTTCCGCCGAGCGGGCGCATGGTGCCGCAGTCGAGGTGGTGGACGCGCATCAGGAGAACTCCCGCTCGAGGGTGGTGTGCAGGTGGGTGGCGACGGCGCGCAGCGGCGCGAGGTCGCGGCGGGTGCGGGCAAGCAGCAGCCCGCCTTCGACCGCGGCGAGCACGACGGTGGCCAGCTCGTCCGCGCGTCCGGCGGAAAGACCTTGCCCGGCGAGGTAATCCGTGAAGATCGCGTGCCAGGCCGAGTAGCCGTCGGCACAGGCTTCGCGGATCGGATCGCTCGTCGCGGCGGCGTCCAATGCGACCGTCGCGAGTGGACAGCCGCGCTGGAAGTCCGACTGGGTCAGGAAAGCCGCCAGCGCATCGATGGCCCGGCTGATTGCGGTCGGCGCGTCGGGTGCGTCGCGGAGGATCGCTTCGAGCAGCGCGCCGGTGCGTTCGCCGGAAAGGCGGACGGCTTCGGCGGCGAGTTGTTCCTTACCGCCGGGGAAGTGGAAGTAGAGCGACCCCTTGGGCGCGCCGCCCGCCGTCGTCAGCTGAGTGAGGCCGGTGGCGTGGTAGCCCTGGGTCTGGAACAGGTCGGCGGCGGTGTCGAGCATCCGCTGCCGCGTGTCGGTGCGACGGACCATGGTGTGACCGTAGCGCAAACTATGACGACCGGTCTAGTGAGTTCGCGGATCGGTAAGGTCGTGCCATGGGCAACCCGACCGGTCAGCAGTTCGAGATCACCCGCGGCAACGCGCGCGCCGTCGTCACCGAAATCGGCGCCGGGCTGCGCGCTTTCGAGGTCGGCGGAGTGCCGTACGTCGAGGAGTTCGGCGAAGACGAGAAGCCGCCGAAGGGCGCCGGCCAGGTGCTGCTGCCGTGGCCGAACCGGACCAAGGCCGGGAAGTGGACGTTCCAGGGCGAGGAGCAGCAGCTCGAGATCACCGAGGAGGCGCGCGGCAACGCCATCCACGGCCTGACCCGCCACCTCGAGTGGGAGCTGCTGGAGCACGCCGAGTCGTCGATCACCCTGGCCGTCGACGTCGAGGTGCAGCCGGGCTGGCCGGTGCCGCTGCGCGCGACGGTGACGTACGAGCTGGCGCCGCGCGAACTGACCATTACGCACGAGATCCGCAACGAGGGCGAGCAGCCGATCGGCGTCGGCGTCGGCACGCACCCGTACTTCCGGATCGGCGACGTCCCGACCGACGAGCTGACCCTGACCCTGCCGGCGAGCCGCGTGCGCCCGTACCTCGGTGACGAGCAGATGCCGTACGCGCCGGAGCAGGACGTCGAGGGCACGGAGTACGACTTCCGCGCCGGGCGCGTGCTCGAAGGCGTCAACCTGGACACGGCGTTCGGCGGCTTCGCGGCGGCCGCGGACGGCACGCACCACGTGGTGCTGGCCCACGGCGACCAGGAATTGGTGGTCTGGACCGGCCCCGACTTCCACTGGGCACAGGTCTTCACCCCGGACGACCTGGTCGGCCGCGGCCGGGCCGTCGCGATCGAGCCGATGACCTGCCCGGCCGACGCGCTCAACACGGGCACCGACCTGATCGAGCTCGAACCGTCGGCTTCGTGGTCGGGCAGCTGGGGCATCCGGGTCCGGTGAACCGCCTGGGCCCCGCCGACGCGGGCGAGGTGCTGACGCTCCAGCGCGCGGCGTACGTGACCGAGGCCCGCGCGCACGGCGACCTCGACCTGCCGCCGCTGCTGGAGACGCTCGACGAGACGCGGGCGGCGTTGACGGGCCTCTCCTGGGGCATCAGGGAGAACGGGCGCCTGGTCGCGTCGGTCCGGCTGACGGTGACCGGGCCGGTCGGGGTGATCGGCCGGCTGGTCGTCGCGCCGGACCGGCAGGGGTTCGGGCTGGGCAGCGGGCTGCTGCGGTTCGCGGAGTCTTCGGCGCCGGCGGAGGTGACGGTTTTCCGGCTCTTCACGGGCTCGAACAGCGTGGGGCCGCTGCGGCTGTACGCCAAGCACGGGTACCGCGAGACGCACCGGACGCCGGAGAACAACCACGAACTGGTGCACTTGGAGAAGGCCCGCGTGCGCGTGCCCGGACGAGTTCGTTAGCGTGGCGAACTATGGCGAAGGCAATTGTCGGGGGCTACGTCGTCCCCATCGACGGTGAACCCATCGACGGCGGCACGGTCCTCATCGACGGCGGCAAGATCGTCGCGATCGGTGCCGAGGCCGACGTCGACATCCCGGAGGACGCCGAGCTCGTCGACGCGGCCGGCACCTGGGTGCTGCCCGGCTTCATCGACGCCCACGCGCACCTCGGCGTGCACGAGGACGGCGAGGGCTGGTCCGGCAACGACACCAACGAGATGACCGACCCGAACGGCGCCCGCTTCCGCGCGATCGACGGCATCGACCCGTACGAGCCGGGCTTCGACGACGCGCTGGCCGGTGGCGTCACGAGCGTCGTCATCAAGCCCGGGTCGGGCAACCCGATCGGCGGGCAGACGATCGGCGTCAAGACCTGGGGCCGCAGCATCCTCGACATGGTCTTCGCGGAGCACGTCAGCGTGAAGAGCGCGCTCGGCGAGAACCCGAAGCGCGTGTACGGCGAGAAGAAGCAGACGCCGTCGACCCGGCTGGGCGTCGCCGCGATCCTGCGCGAGGCCTTCACCAAGGCCCGCAACTACCAGGCCAAGCGCGCGCACGCCGAGGCCGAGGGCAAGCCGCACGAGGTCGACCTGACGCTGGAGACGCTGTCGAAGGTCCTCGACGGCGAGCTGTACTGGGACCAGCACGTCCACCGCGCCGACGACATCGTGACGGCGCTGCGGCTGGCCGACGAGTTCGGCTACAAGCTGGTCATCAACCACGGCACCGAAGGCCACCTGATCGCGGACCTGCTGGCCGAGCGCGACGTGCCGGTGATCCTCGGCCCGCTGTTCACCACGAAGTCCAAGGTGGAGCTGCGCAACCGCACGCTGCGTTCGGCCGGCATCCTGGCCCGCGCCGGTGTGCGGATCGCGATCACGACCGACCACCCGGTGATCCCGATCAACTTCCTGGTCTACCAGGCCGCCCTGGCGGTCAAGGACGGCCTCGACCCGGCGACGGCGCTCAAGTCGCTGACCGTCAACCCGGCGGCCATGCTGGGCCTGGACGGGCAGATCGGCTCGCTGAAGCCGGGCCTGGACGCCGACGTCGTGCTGTGGTCCGGCGACCCACTCGATGTGATGAACCGCGCGCTTCGCGTGTTCGTGCGCGGCGATGAGGTGTACCACTTCGACGAGGAACTGGGCGAAGGCGTCTCGAAGGACCGCAGGTACCGCGAGACCCGCTGAGTTTCGGGCGGCACGCCGGTTACCGGGCGGTTCCGGCGTGCTGCCCGATCAACGCGTCCAGGTCGAGCTCGACGGCGAAGGGTTCACCGGTCGCGAAGGTGCCGGTGACGGCCGGCGCGTCTCGGTAGCCCTGGCAGGCGACGAGGGTGACCGGCTCGGTGATGTCGACGATCCAGTAGTGCGGGATGCCGGCGTCGGCGTACTCGTCGTGCTTCACGCGGTAGTCCGTGCGCCGGGAACCCGTTGTCGCGATCTCGACGACCACCGCCACGTCCTGGGCGCGGATCGGGTCGTGGGCAGTCCGTTCGAAGACCAGCAGGTCCGGACGGCGGGCGAAGCCGGGCTCGCCGGGTGACGCCAGGCCGAGGTCCAGGTCGGTGCCGAGGACGAACGCGAGGCCGCGCGGCAGCTGGCGTTCCAGCTGCGCGGCGAGCCGGCAGGCGGCGAGGTTGTGCGCGCGGCCGGCACCGGGCGAGGGGACTACGCGGCCTTCGACCAGCTCGGTGAAGCCGCGGTCGGACTCCCCGAGCGCTCGGTACTCCTCGATGCTCAGCAGCTGGTCGGGCATGCGGAAACGGTATCCGTCCCGGGGGTGAGACAGCGTTCGCTCGACCGGGTCGGGTCAGTCGAGGAGGGTGTCTAGGTCGATCTTGACCGGGAACGGCACGTCGGTGGTGAAGGTGCCGGTGACCGCGGAGGCGTCCAGGTAGCCCTGGCAAGCGACCAGGGAGACCGGCTCCTCGAGGTCGACGATCCAGTGGTGCGGGATGCCCGCGTCGGCGTATTCGTCGTGCTTGACGTGGTAGTCGGTGCGCTTCGAGCCCGGCGACACGATCTCCACGACCACGGCCACCTCGTCGGCCCGAAGCATGTCTTCGTCCGCGCGAACGCGGACGATCGCGGCCTTTTCGACGATCATCAAGTCAGGCCGCCGGGAGAAGCCGGGCCTGCCGGGCGGTGCCCGGGCTCGGGGCTGGGGGACGGCACGACTCGGCCTTCGACCAGTTCGGTGAAGCCGCGGTCGGTCTCTCCGAGGGCTCGGTACTCCTCGACGGTCAGCAGATGACCTGGCATTCCGCAACCGTAGGTGTCTCAGTCGCGTGACAGAACTCGCTCGATCAGGCCTTCTTCAGCTCCCGCGCGATCACCATCCGCTGGATCTGGTTCGTGCCCTCGAAGATCTGCGGCACCTTCGCCTCCCGCATGTACCGCTCCACCGGGAAGTCCCGCGTGTACCCCGCCCCGCCGAGGACCTGGACCGCGTCCGTCGTCACCTTCATCGCGCCGTCCGTGGCCACCAGCTTCGCGATCGACGCCTGGCGCTGGAACGGCAGCCCGCGGTCGCGCCGCCGCGCCGCCTCCAGGTAGCAAGCCCGCGAAGACTCCACCGTCGCCGCCATGTCGGCCAACAGGAACTCCACGCCCTGGAAGTCGATGATCGCGCGGCCGAACTGCGAACGACCCTTCGCGTACGCCACGGCCTCGTCGAGCGCCGCTTGGGCCAGCCCGACCGCGCACGCCGCGATCCCGAGCCGCCCCGAGCTGAGCGACGACAGTGCGATGCGGAGCCCGTCTCCCGCCGAACCCAGCAGCCGCGACGCCGGTACGCGGGCGCCGTCGAAGATCATCTGGGCGGTCGGGGAGCCGGTCAGGCCCATCTTCCGCTCGCGCGGTGCCGCCGACAGGCCTTCGGTGGCCCCGTCGACCAGCAGGCACGAGATCTCGTCGGAGCCGGTGCGGACCATCGTCGTGTAGAAGTCCGCCACGCCCGCGTGCGTGATCCACGCCTTCGTGCCGTTGACGACGTAGTCCGCGCCGTCCAGTCGTGCGCGGGTCGTCAGGGCCGCCGCGTCCGAGCCGGCCTGGGTCTCCGAGAGCGCGTACGCGCCCAGCAGCGAGCCTTCGAGCATGTCCGGGAACCACTCGTCGCGCTGCGCATCGGACCCGTACTCCGCCAGCGCGTAGCAGGACATCGTGTGCACCGACAGCCCGACGCCGACCGTCATCCACGCGGTCGCCAGCTCCTCCAGGACCTGCAGGTAGACCTCGTACCGGACGTCGCCGCCGCCCCAGCGCTCCGGGTACGGCAGGCCCAGCAGGCCGGACTTGCCCAGCAGGCGGAACTGTTCGCGCGGGAACTCCTCCGCTTCCTCGGCCGCTGCCGCGCGCGGGGCGAGCTCGTCGCGCGCGATCTCCGTGGCCAGGGTGACCAGGTCCTCGGCGTCCGAGTCGGGCAGCAGGCGTTCGGCGGGCATCGTTGTCCTCCAAACCAGTGTCTTTCGGGGGCTCCGGGTGGCGGAGCCCCCGGCCCGGGGCGGAGCTCCGGGATGTCACGGTACTGAAAACAGTACTGTGGGCCCGCTCAGAGTACAGTACGAGGGGCCTGGGGTGGCCGGATGACGTAGGAGATAGTGAGCCGATGCGCCCCGAAACCCGCCGACGGCCGACCGCGCGCCAGCGCGCCCTGCTCGCCGATCTGGAGGCGCTCTTCCTGGCCGAGGGCTTCGTGGCCTTCACCCTCGACGACCTCGCCGGGCGCCTGCGCTGCTCGAAGTCGACGCTCTACGCGCTCGCGCCGAGCAAGGAGCAGCTCGCGGTCAGGGTCGTCACCCACTTCTTCCGGGGCGCCGCGGAGCGGATCGAGGAGCGGATCGCCGGGATCGACGACGCGCGCAAGCTCATCGGGGAGTACCTGGCCGGCGTCGCCGAGCACCTGAACCGGGCGTCGCCCGCGTTCATGCGCGACCTCGCCGAGTTCGGCCCGGCGCGCGAGGCCTACCAGGTCAACAGCCGGTTCGCGGCCCAGCGGCTCCGGCGGTTCATCGACAAGGGCGTCGCCGAAGGGGTGTTCCGGGACGTCCACGCCCGGCTCGTCGCCGAGATGACCGGGCTGATCATCGAAGGCATCCAGACCGGGGAACTCGGCCGGCGCACGGACGTTTCCGACGCCGAAGCGTTCACCGCTCTGGGTGAACTGCTGCTCGGCGGGCTGAACAAATAGCGGACAGGAATTGTCAGCCTGAACTCCACTAAACTCCCGGCGTGATCGTCGTAGGCGGAGAAGCTCTGGTCGACCTGGTTCCCGGCGACCCCTTGGATTCCACTGTGGACGGTGGGCTGCGCGCGCTGCTGCCCCGGCTGGGCGGTGGTCCGTACAACGTCGCACTGGCGGCCGGACGGCTCGGCGTGCCGGCCTCGTTCCTCTCGCGCGTGTCGACCGACCGCTTCGGCGACGCGATGGTCGAGCGCCTGCACGCTTCCGGCGTCGACACCTCGCTGCTGCAGCGCGGCGACGAGCCGACGACGCTCGCCGTCGTGGCGCTCGACGCGAAGGGAGCCGCGCGCTACACCTTCTACGTCGAGGGCACCGCCGACCGGCTCGTCGCCGACCCGGGACCGCTTCCGGAGCGGGTGACCGCGCTCTCGCTGGGCACCCTCGGGATGGTTCTCGAACCCGGCGCGTCGGCGTACGAAGCGATGTTGCGGCGCGAGGCCGCGCGGGGCGTGCTGACCGTCCTCGACCCGAACATCCGCGAAGCGCTCATCACCGATCCGGCCGCCTACCGCGCCCGGTTCACGTCCTGGCTGCCGGACGTCCGGCTGCTCAAGATCTCCGACGACGACGCCGCGTGGCTCACCGGCGGCGCCGACCCGCTCGCCGCCGCGAAGACGTGGGTCGAGTCCGGTGTGGACGCCGTGGTGCTCACCCGGGGCGCCGACGGCGTCGCGGTGATCACCGCCGCAGGTGAGCTGGCCCACGTGCCCGCACGGAAAGTCACCGTGGTCGACACCATCGGCGCGGGCGACACCGTCCAGGGCGCGCTGCTGGCCTGGCTGCACACCCGGGAGGTCACCGACCTGGCTTCTCTCGACGCCGAGGCGTGGCGCGAGGCGCTGGGGTTCGCGGCGAAAGCGGCGTCCATCACCGTTTCGCGGAGCGGGGCCGAGCCGCCGACTTCGGCCGATATGGCGTCCGGCGTGTGAACCTGGTCCCAAAGGGGCCCCCAGGAGCAACGCCACCGCTGCGCGAACACCAGTTCCTCGACTAGCGTAGAGAGGCATTCTTCATACCCCAGCGGGGCGGTGTGCAGCGAGGCGCCAGTGTTTCCTCGCGTGAACACGTGGCTACCTGTGAAACGTACAGGCGCCGCCGCTCCGTGCCGAACGTGAGAGGGACTTGCATGTCCGACGCGACGACTGCGGGGCAGTCCGGCGGCGAAACCGCGAAGCTGACCCTGCCGAGTGGCGAGCACGAGTTCAAGATCGTCCACCCGGTCGAGGGCGCGCCCGGGATCGAACTGGGGAAGCTGCTGGCGCAGACGGGGTACATCACCTACGACCCCGGCTTCGTCAACACCGGCGCCGCGTCGTCCGCCATCGCCTACATCGACGGTGACGCCGGGATCCTCCGCTACCGCGGCTACCCGATCGAGCAGCTGGCCGAGAAGTCGACCTTCGTCGAGGTCTCGTACCTGCTGATCTACGGCGAGCTGCCGACCCAGACCCAGCTGGCCGACTTCACCGAGAAGATCCAGCGCCACACCCTGCTGCACGAAGACCTCAAGGCGTTCTTCAGCGGCTTCCCGCGCGACGCGCACCCGATGCCGGTCCTGTCCAGCGCGGTGTCGGCGCTGTCGACCTTCTACCAGGACTCGCTCGACCCGTTCGACGAGCCGAACGTGGAGCTGTCGACCATCCGGCTGCTGGCCAAGGTCCCGACCCTGGCCGCGTACGCGTACAAGAAGTCCGTCGGCCAGCCGCTGCTGTACCCGGACAACTCGCTCGGCCTGGTCGAGAACTTCCTGCGGATGACGTTCGGCTTCCCGGCCGAGCCGTACGAGGTCGACCCGGACGTCGCGAAGGCGCTCGACCTGCTGTTCATCCTGCACGCCGACCACGAGCAGAACTGCTCGACCTCGACCGTGCGCCTGGTCGGCTCGTCCGAGGCGAACCTGTTCGCCTCGATTTCGGCCGGCATCAACGCGCTGTTCGGCCCGCTGCACGGCGGTGCGAACGCCGCGGTGCTCGACATGCTCGAGGGCATCAAGAACGACGGCGGCGACGTCGCCAAGTTCGTCGAGCGGGTGAAGAACAAGGAAAAGGGCGTGAAGCTGATGGGCTTCGGGCACCGGGTCTACAAGAACTACGACCCGCGCGCGAAGATCATCAAGAACACCGCCGACGAGATCCTCGGCAAGCTGAAGGGCGGCGACCAGCTGCTCGACATCGCCAAGAAGCTCGAGGAAACCGCGCTTTCCGACGATTACTTCATCGAGCGCAAGCTGTACCCGAACGTGGACTTCTACACCGGCCTGATCTACCGGGCGCTGGGCTTCCCGACGAAGTTCTTCACGGTGCTGTTCGCGCTCGGCCGCCTGCCGGGCTGGATCGCGCACTGGCGCGAGATGATCAACGACCCGGCCACCAAGATCGGCCGCCCGCGGCAGATCTACACCGGCCACGCTTCGCGGGACTACACCCCGATGTCGGAGCGCTGACCCGACCGGCTCGAACCGAGCGCCCCGTCGTGCACCGGCACGGCGGGGCGCTTATCGTTTCCCGTCGTGACCAAAGAAGCACCCGTCGTACTGTGGTTCCGCCGCGACCTGCGGCTGGGCGACCACGCCGCCCTGCTCGAAGCGTCGAAGCACAGCAAGCACGTGCTCGCGCTGTACGTCCTCGACGAGGCGCTCATCAAGCCGTCCGGCGCCGCCCGCGAGGCCTTCATGTACGGCTGCCTGGAGAAGCTGGACGAGCAGCTCGGCGGCCGGCTGATGCTCGTGCGCGGCGAGCCGGCGACCGAGGTCGTGAAGGCGGCGAAGAAGATCGGCGCGGCCGCGGTGCACGTCAGCGCCGACACCGGTCCCTACGGCCGCCGCCGGGACGCCGAGGTCGCGAAAGCGTTGGCGGAGAACGACATCGAGTGGGTCGAGACCGGTTCGCCGTATGCGGTGACACCCGGCCGCGTCACGAAGCCGGACGGCGATCCCTACCGCGTCTTCACGCCGTTCTACCGCGCGTGGACCGCGCACGGCTGGCACTCGCCCGCGGACACCGGACCGTCCCTTGTGGACTGGGTGGAACCGCCGCGCTCGCTGAAGATTCCCAAGCCACCCAAGGTTTCCGCGACGCTGCCCGAACCGGGCGAGCAGGCCGCGCTCGACGTCTGGCACGAGTTCCTCGACGACGGCATCGAGACCTACGACTCCGATCGCGACCGCCCGGACCGCGAGGGCACGACCCGGCTTTCGCCGTACCTGCGCTGGGGCTGCGTCCACCCGCGGACGCTGCTGGCGGACCTGGCGGGCGACGACCGCGTCGGCGCGAAGTCGTTGCGCAGCGAGATCTGCTGGCGCGAATTCCACGCCGACGTCCTGTGGAACCGGCCGGAAACCGCGCGGAAGAACTACGACAAGCGGTTCGACGGGATGAAGCACGACGACGATCCCGAAGCGTTCGAACGGTGGTGCGCGGGCAAGACCGGCTACCCGATCGTCGACGCGGGGATGCGGCAGCTGCTGGCCGAGGGCTGGATGCACAACCGGGTCCGGATGGTCGTCGCGAGCTTCCTGGTGAAGGACCTGCACCTGCCGTGGTGGCTGGGCGCCCGCCACTTTATGAAGCACCTCGTGGACGGCGACCTGGCGTCCAACCAGCTGAACTGGCAGTGGGTCGCGGGCTGCGGCACGGACGCGGCGCCGTACTTCCGGATCTTCAACCCGACGACGCAGGGCGAGAAGTTCGACCCGAACGGCGACTACGTCCGGAAGTACGTGCCGGAGCTGCGCTCGGTTTCGGGCAAGGCGGTGCACAAGCTGAAGGAGCGGCCGGCGGAGTACCCGGAGCCCATGGTCGACCACGCCCAGGAGCGCCAGGTTTCCTTGGAGCGGTACGGCAAGATCACCTCGTGAGTGTCAGCCGCGCAAGGCCTCCGACAGCTTGATGCGGCTGCCGATGCGCAGGACGCTGTTGCCGTAGATCCTGCCGCCGAGCCAGGTCAGCAGCGCGACCGTGCCGAGCGTCAGCACCAGCGACAGCCCGATCTCCCACGCCGATGCCGCGCCGGTCGAAATGCGGGCCGGCATCAGGATCGGGGACAGCAGCGGGATCAGCGAAACGACCTTCGCCGCCGTGCCCGAAGGGTCCTGCAGCAGCAGGTTGAAGCCCGCGACGAAGCCGACGATCAGGATGATGTTCAGCGGCCCGACCACCGACTGCGTGTCCTCCTGCCGCGACACGAGCGAACCGAGCGCGCCGTAGATCGTGGCGTACAACAGGAAACCGAGCAGGTACCAGAGCAGACCCCACAGCACCGCGCCGGTCGCGAAGCCGGACAGGGTGAACACGCCCGTCACCGTAGCCGCCAGCAGGCCCACCGCGCCGAGGATCACCAGCTGGGTCAGGCCGACCAGGCCGATCCCGATCACCTTGCCCAGCAACAGCTGCCACGGCCGGACGCTGGCGAGCAGCAGCTCCACGACCCGGCTCGACTTCTCCTCGACCACGCCCTGGGCGACCATCATCCCGTAGGTGATGATGCTCATGTACAGCAGGAACGCGACGATCAGGCCGAGGACCAGCCGCTGCGTGTGGTCGGCGGGCTCGGGCGAGAGGGCGTCGTTCTGCACGTGGGTGCTGCTCACCTGCGCCATCACGGCGGCCGGTTCGAGCTGCGCGGACGACAGGACGCCGTCGAGCACCTGCTGCTGGGCGACTTGGTCGAGCACCCGGCGCAGCTGGTTGTCCAAAGCGGACTTGTAGGTAGCGGTCAGCTTCGCCGCGCTACCGGAGACGAGCGCGTCGAGGTCGCCGTCCTCGACCTTCTCCCGGCCCTCGGCCGGATCCGTCACGGTGACCGTCTCGACCTGGCGCCCGGCCTGCGCGGCGGCGACCTGCAGCTGCTTGGCGATCCCGGTCGCCTGCCCGGTCAGCCCCACCACGCTCTTGTCCGCCGAGCCGGCCAGCGCGGTCTGGAACCCGACGTAGCCGAGCAGCAGCACCAGCAGCACCGCGGTGCCGATCACGAACGAGCGCGTGCGCAGCCGCGTGTTCAGCTCGCGCTTCAGCACCAGCCAGACGGCCCGCCGTCCGCTCAACGTCTTCATCGTTCCCCCTCTTCGGCCACCGCGTCGCGGAACAGCTCGGTCAGCGAGCGGCGACGGCGGCTGAACTCGGTGACCGGCCCGGTCCCCAGTGCCGCGGCGAGCACGGCCTGGTCGTCGGCGCCCGGGTCGAGGTCGAGCACGGTGGTGGTGCCGGTGGTCTCGACCACGCGCACGCCGGGCAGGCCCGCGGCCCAGCCGGGCCGTGCGTCCGGCGCGGTGACCACGAGCTTGCTGCTCGCGCCCGCGGTCAGCTCGCCGACCGTGCCGACGGCGACCATCCGGCCCGCGCGGATGATCCCGACCCGGTCGCAGAGCCGTTCGACGAGGTCGAGCTGGTGGCTGGAGAACACCACGGGCACGCCGGCCGCGGCCTTTTCCCGCAGCACCCCGCTCATCACGTCGACGGCGAGCGGGTCGAGGCCGGAGAACGGCTCGTCGAGCACCAGCACGGCCGGGTCGTGCACCAGGGCGGCGGCCAGCTGGACGCGTTGCTGGTTGCCGAGGCTCAGCTTCTGCACCTCGTCCTTGCGGCGCTCGGCCAGCCCGAGCCGGGTGATCCACGCTTCGGCGTTGCGGTGGGCTTCGTTGGTGCTGAGCCCGTGCAGCTCGGCGAGGTAGACGAGCTGGTCCAGCACCTTCATCTTCGGGTACAGGCCGCGTTCCTCCGGCATGTACCCGATGTGCGTGCGCGTCTCGTGCGTGACCGGCCTGCCGTCGAAGCGCACCTCACCGCCGTCGGCGGCGAGCACCCCCAGCGCGATCCGCATCGTCGTGGTCTTCCCGGCCCCGTTGCTGCCCACGAAGCCGAACAGCTCCCCGGCGCGGACGTCGAAGGTGACGCCGTCCAGCGCCGTCTTCGCGCCGTAGCGCTTGGAGATCCCGTCGATCTCCAGCATCCCGTCGGTCATGCTCCCCCCTCGCGGTACACCCGGGTGGACAGCGGCGTGAACGGCTCACGGCTGAAGACCGCCTCGACGGGCAGGTCGAACACCGCACAGATCCGGAACGCCAGGTCCAGGCTCGGGTAGTGGTCGCCGCGCTCGAGCGCACCGATGGTCTGCGGGTTGACTTCGACGGCACTCGCGAGCGTGGCCCGGGTCATCCCGCGCTCGGCCCGGAGCACGGAAAGCCGGTTGTGGATCGGCAGTTCTTTGCCGCGTCTGACCGGGCTCATGGCGTACTGTTGCAAAAACCCAATGACCCGTCAAGTCAATCGAACGTCACGCGAGCCCGGCCAGCGACTTGCCGACCAGCTCCGCGACCCGGGCGCGCGCGGCTTCCGCGTCCGCCGGGATCAACGCCAGCCGCGTGCGGCGCTCCAGCACGTCGTCGACGTCCAGCGCGCCTTCGTTCCGGACCGCCCACACGACTTCCGCCGCCGTGATCCCGGTGTCCGGGGTCAGCGGGGCGGCGAACTCGGTGTCCAGCTCGCCCAGCGCCGCCACGCGCGGGGCTTCGGTCCCGTACCGCGCCACCAGCCGGGCCGGAGCGTCCACAAGGGACAGCTCCGCGCGCGGAGCCGCGCCCAGCAGCGGCAACCGTGCCGTCCGGCACGGGGAAACGGGCAGGCCGGCCAGCCGGATCGCCGCGTCGACGGCGTCCTCGGCCATCCGGCGGTACGTCGTGAGCTTCCCGCCGACGACGGTCAGCAGCCCGTCGGAACCGGCCAGCACCGCGTGCTTCCGGGACAGGTCGGCCGACCGGCCGCCGCTGCCTTCGACGAGCGGGCGCAGGCCCGCGTACGACCCGGCGACGTCCGCGCGGGTCAGCGGTCGCGAAAGGACCGAAGAAGCCAGCGACAGCAGGAAGTCCACATCGGACTCGGGAACCGCCGGCACGTCGGGGATCGAGCCCGGCACCGGCTCGTCCGTGAGTCCCAGGTAGACGCGGCCGTCCGGCTGGGGGAGCAGGAAGACGAACCGGTTGGTCTCGCCGGGCACCCCGATGTTGACCGACGTCGTGCCCATCGGCACCGTTCCCGGCGCGAGCACCAGGTGCGAGCCGAGCGACGGCCGCAGCCGGACCGAGCCCGTCAGCGTGCCCGCCCACACGCCCGTCGCGTTGATCACCTGGCGCGCGCGGATGTCGAACGAGTCGCCCGAAACGCCGTCGACGACCGAGACCCGGTCCGCCGAAACCGCCGAAGCCGAGAGCCGCGTCAGGATCCGCGCGCCGAACGAAGCCGCCGTGCGGGCCAGGGAAACGACCAGCCTCGCGTCGTCGACCAAGGCGCCGTCGTAGGCCAGCAGGGCGCCGCGCAACCGGTGCGGGGAAAGGCCGGGCGCCAGTGCCAGCGCCTCCGCCGCGGGGATCGACCGCGGCCGCGGCAGCACCGACGACGGCGTCCGCGCCGCCCGGCGAAGCGCGTCGCCCGCCCGGAGACCGGCCGCCACGAGGGCCTGCTGGGCCCGGGAAGTGCTGGGGTACAACGGGAACAGCTGCGGCATCGCGCGCGTCAGGTGCGGCGCGGTCCGCGTCATCATGATGCCGCGCTCGACAGCGCTTTCATGGGCCAGGCCCAGTTCCCCGTGGGCCAGGTAGCGGAGTCCGCCGTGGACGAGCTTCGAAGACCAGCGTGACGTCCCGAACGCGAGGTCGTGCGCCTCCACCAGCGCCACCGAAAGCCCGCGTGAAGCGGCGTCCAGCGCGATGCCCGTGCCGGTGACGCCGCCACCGACCACGACGACGTCGACGCGCTCGCCCGCGGCCAGCTCGGCGAGTTCGCGTTCGCGGCGCCGCGCGTTGAGGGAGCCGGACGTCACGGTTTCAGCGCCGCGTCGAGCACGTGCGTGAACTCCGCCAGCAGCGCCGCTTCGTCGACGTCCGCGGTGGCCGGGCGCAGCGAGAACGCGAACGACTGAACCACCAGCAGCACCGCCCGCGACTGCGCCGCGACCGGCGCGCGCCGGATCGAGCCGTCCTGGTGGCCGGCCGCCAGGAGCTGGTGCATGGCCTGCTCGGCGAACTTCTGCGTCGCGCCGAGCCGCTCCACGATGTAGGGCAGCACGAGTTCGGGGTCGACGTCGAGCAGCGTGCGGAACAGCGGGTCGGCCGCCAGCGCGCGGACGCCGGCCGAGGCGATGAGCACGAGCCGCTCGCGGCTGTCCGCGGCGTCGGCACCGCGTTCGCTCGCCGTGCGCAGCAGCCCGCTGAATTCGCGGGTCATCAGCGCCGCGAGCACGCTGCGCACGTCGGGGAAGCGGCGGTAGACCGTCATCCGGCTGACGCGGGCGGTTCGGGCGATTTCGGCGAGTGTGGTGCGGCGCACACCGACGGCCAGCACGCACGAGCGCGCGGCGTCGAGCAGCACGTCATCGGCCACTCGGGTCGCCGTCTGACGGCTGCGGGTGTCCGCGAGCGCGGAGGGTCCGGCCGGCTGCGTGGTGTGACGTTTCACGTCCATATGTCACACTGTAGTCGTGAACGCGCTCATTGACCACCGCCTCCGCCGGTCCTGGACCGCGGACGCCGCCGACGCCGCCCAGCTGCCCGCGCGAGCGGCCAAGTGGCTTGAACAGCGTATCGGCCGAACGGCCCCCGGTGCTGCCTCGGCGGGCGAATTGCCGGTGGAAATACCGTCACGGAAACTGGACGAGTCTGATGCTGCCGCGTTGTCGGAAGTGGTCGGCGCGGAGAACGTGCTGGTCGACGACGCGGCGCGGCTCGCGCGGGCGACCGGGCTGTCCTACCTCGACCTGCTGCGGCGCCGGTCGCCGTCGGTGGAGTTCCCGGTGCCCGACGCGGTCGTGCTCCCGGCCGACGCCGACGAGGTCCAGGCGGTGCTCGACGCGTGCGTGCGGCACGACATCGGCGTCGTCCCCTTCGGCGGCGGCACGTCGGTGGTCGGCGGCGTCGCGGCGCTGCGCGGCGACAAGACGTCGGTGATCGCGCTCGACCTCGTCCGGCTCGACGCGCTGGTGTCGGTCGACGCCGAGTCGCGCATCGCCGTGCTGCAGGCCGGTGTCCGCGGGCCCGAGGCCGAGCGCCTCCTCGGCGAGCACGGCCTGACGCTCGGGCACGTCCCGCAGTCGTGGGAGCGCGCGACGATCGGCGGCTTCGCGGCGACGCGCTCGGCCGGGCAGGCGTCGTCCGGCTACGGGCGCTTCGAGGACATGGTCACCGGCGTGCGGCTGGCGACCCCGCGCGGCGAGTGGAAGCTCGGCGTGGCGCCGGCGTCGGCCGCCGGGCCGGACCTGCGCCAGCTCGCGATCGGCAGCGAGGGTGCGCTCGGCGTGATCACCGAGGTCGCGCTGCGGGTGCGGCCGGCGCCGGCGGTCCGCCGCTACGAGGGGTACGCCCTGCCCGGCTGGGAAGCCGGCCGCGAGGCGGTCCGCGACCTGGCGCAGCACCACGCGCTCGCCGACGTCACCCGGCTGTCCGATGTGGACGAGACCGAGGTTTCACTGGCGCTCAACGCGGGCCTCAAGACGGCGGCGCTGCGCCGCTACCTCGCCGCACGCGGGGCGCGGCGGCCGTGCTTCCTCATCGTCGGCTGGGAAGGCACCGCGCACGAAGTCTCGGTGCGCCGCCGCGAGACCACGCGCCGGCTGAAGGCGCTGGGCGCGGTGCGCGTCGGCAAGACGCTCGGCGAATCCTGGCGGCACGGCCGGTTCACCGGACCCCGGCAGCGCGACGCGTTGCTGGACCGGGGGATCTGCGTCGAGACGCTGGAGACCGCGGCGTACTGGTCCAATGTGGACGAACTGCGGGACGACGTCCGCGCGGCGCTGACGGCGTCGCTGGGCCGGGCGATCGTGATGTGCCACATTTCCCACGCGTACGAAACCGGCGCGTCGCTGTACTTCACGGTGCTGACGGCCCGCGACGAAGCCGACCCGGTCGGGCAGTGGCAGCGCGCGAAAGCGGCGGCGTGCGAGGCGATCACCGGGCTCGGCACGATCTCCCACCACCACGCGGTCGGCGTCGACCACGCGCCCTACCTGAGCGCCGAGATCGGTTCGCTGGGCGTGGAAGTGCTGCGGGCGGCGAAGTCCGCGGTCGACCCGAGCGGGATCCTCAACCCCGGGAAGCTGATCTAGGGGAAGGTGCGCCCGTCCGGCGGTTCGACGACCTCGCAGGCGACGCCGGGACCGTCGGCCGGCTCGCCTTCGAGCTCGGCGGCCCGCGCCTGCGGGACGTCGGCCACGCGCACCGGCTTGCCGTCGACCAGCAGCGGGTACCGGATCGGTACCGCGCCGATGTAGGCGAGCACGTCGGTCACCCGGCTGCCGTCTTCGAGCGTGATGTCCGGGTCCGTCAGCCGCACCAGGTGGTAGCGGTTGCCGCGGCCCTCGCAGACGTCCAGCACCGCGAGCTGGTCCGGCGTCACGAACCAGACGGCGTGCTCCTCGACGCCCGGCAGCGCGGTGAGCGTGGCCGGGCGCTGGCCGTCGCGGAACCGCAGGCCGGCCGCCCAGACCGCGGCGAGGCCGTCGCAGCGCGCGTGCGCCACGACGACCGGGCCCGCCAGCCCGAGCTCGGCCCGCATCCAGCTGATCTTCGACGGGTTCGCGTTGGAGCCGTACGCGAGCACGGCCTGCCTGTCCCGCCAGCCGGCCGGCGCCGTGGCCAGCGGGTGGCCGGCGCCCTCGGTGTGGACGAAGGAGAAGCCCGGCCGGGTCCCCGGGTAGGGGTCGGCCGGGTAGTCCTCGTCGGCGAAGAGGGTCAGAACGTCACCACGCTGCGCAGGACCTCGCCGCGGTGCATCCGCTCGAAGGCCTGCTCGACGCCGTCCACGCCGATCCGCTCGGTGACGAACTTGTCCAGCGGCAGGCGGCCCTGCAGGTAGAGGTCGACGAGCATCGGGAAGTCCCGGCTGGGCAGGCAGTCGCCGTACCAGGACGACTTGAGCGAGCCGCCGCGCGAGAAGAAGTCGATCAGCGGCAGGTCGTTCAGCCGCATTTCCGGCGTCGGCACGCCGACGAGCACGACGGTGCCGGCGAGGTCGCGCCCGTAGAACGCCTGCCGCCAGGTCTCGGGGCGGCCGACCGCGTCGATGACGACGTCCGGGCCGAAGGAGTTCGTCGCGTCCTGCATGGCCTCGACGACCTGCTCCTCGGAGAGGCCCCGGCTGTTGACGGTGTGGGTGGCGCCGAAGTCCTTGGCCCACGCCAGTTTCCGGTCGTCCATGTCGATCGCGACGATCGTGGTGGCGCCGGCGAGCTTCGCACCCGCGATGGCGGCGTCCCCGACCCCGCCGCACCCGATGACGGCGACCGAGTCGCCCCGGGTGACGGCCCCGGTGTTGATGGCGGCCCCGAGCCCGGCCATGACCCCGCACCCGAGCAGCCCGGCGACGGCGGGTTCGGCCTCGCGGTTCACCTTGGTGCACTGTCCGCTGTGGACGAGCGTCTTCTCGAGGAAGGCGCCGACGCCGAGCGCGGGCGAGAGCTTGGTGCCGTCTTGGAGCGTCATCGGCTGCGTGGCGTTGAAGGTGGAGAAGCAGTACCACGGCTTGCCGCGCTTGCAGGCCCGGCAGGTGCCGCAGACCGCGCGCCAGTTGAGGATGACGTAGTCACCGGGTGCGATGTCGGTGACCCCGGCCCCGACGGCCTCCACGACGCCGGCGGCTTCGTGGCCGAGCAGGAACGGGAAGTCGTCGTTGATCCCGCCTTCGCGGTAGTGCAGATCGGTGTGGCAGACCCCGCAGGCCTGCACGTTCACGACGGCCTCGCCGGGCCCGGGATCGGGCACGAGCACGGTCTCGAGCGACACGGGCTCGCCCTTCGCCCGCGAAACGACCCCCTGCACCTCGTACGGCATGTCAATCCACCTTCCGGCTTCTGGTCCTGCCCGCAGCTAATCACGGATCACGCGGAGATGGCGACATCCGCATGAGTGAGCTTCGGTGGCGAAAGCGCAACGGGTTGCGTCATCCGCAACTGACCAACCAGGCGATCCAGACGAACGGAGACCCCGCCGCCCACTCGACGATCCGCTCGGTTTTCCAGTGCCGCCCGCCGGCCGCGGGCTCGTCGGGGAAGTCGAGCACCGGGAGCGGCGGCAGGCCCAGCAGCGGGGCGACGCACTCGTTGACGTCCTCGAACCAGGTGGTGGCCCAGACGAGGTCGCACCCGAGGGCGAGCAGCCGCGGGCCAGATCGACCCGACTCGGCAGCAGCGGCCGGGCCATCGTGACGGCAGTGTGGCCCGGGGTGTGCCTCCGGCCCCCGGTTTCCACGCTACCGGGAGGGACCGACAGTTCACTCCGGCTTCGGCAGGTCCATCGACGCCAGCCGTGCCGGGTCGGCCACCGCGGCGATGCGCGCGACCCGGCCGTCCGCCACCACGAACGCCACCACCGACAGCGGTGAGCCGTCGCCGCGCCACGCCACCACGCCCGGCAAGCCGCCGACCAAGACCGTGCGGCCGCCGGAAGCCGCGCCGAACTGGGCTCCCGCCGCCACCTTCGTCGCTCCCAGTACCACCACCACGCCGCCCGGGGTGTCCACCGTCAGCTGGACGTCCGGGTCGAGGACCCGTAGCAAGCCCTCGAAGTCGCCGTCGTGGGCCGCGCGCAAGAACGCCTGGACCACTTCGCGCTGCGAGGAACCTCCCGCCGCCGGAGTCCGGTCCGCGGCCCGGACCTTGCGGCGGGCGCGGCTGGCCAGCATCTTCGTCGCTCCCGACGACTTGCCCAGGATGCGGCCGAGCTCCTCGAACGGGACCGCGAACAGGTCGTGCAGCACGAACGCCAGCCGCTCGGCCGGGCCCAGTGACTCGAGGACCACCAGCAGCGCCAGGCCCACCGAGTCCACGCGGGCGACGTCCTCGGTGCCGTCGTCGATCGCCACCACGATCTCGTCGTACGGCGACTCGGGGCGTGACTTGCGCGAGCGCAGGACGTCCAGGCTGATCCGGCCGACCACCGTGGTCAGCCAGCCGTCGAGGTTGCCGATGGCCGCCGCGTCCTGGCGGGACAGGCGCAGCCACGCCTCCTGGACCGCGTCTTCGGCATCGGCGTGCGAGCCGAGCAGGCGGTGCGCCACCGCGAGCAGGCGCTCGCGCCGGGCTTCGAACGCTTCGGCCAGCGTGTCGGGCATGTCGTTACCGTGGAAGCACGGCTGAAGAGCGAGAGCAGCCCCGAGGTCGTCGGGGCGATCCAGCAGCTGTTCAAGGCGGTGCACGGCGCCGGCGTCGATCCGCTGCTGCTCGAGCTGGTCCACCTGCGGGCCAGCCAGATCAACGGCTGCAGCCCGTGCGTTCACGCGGGCGTCGCGTCGGCGAAGCGGCAGGGGGAGACCGACGACCGGCTGCACAACGTCGTCACCTGGCGCGAGACGCCGTTCTTCACCGAGCCGGAGCGGGCGGCGCTCGCCCTGACCGAGGCCGCGACCCGGATCCAGGACGGCCGGCCCGGCGTCACCGACGACATCTGGGCGGCCGCCGCCGCGCACTTCGACGAGCCGCAGCTGTCGGCGATCGTCCTGAACATCGCGCTCACCGGCTTCTTCAACCGGATCAACCGCGCGATCCGCGAGCAGGCGGGCAAGGCCTGGTAAAGCCGTGAAGGCCACATCCCCGGGGATGTGGCCTTCACGGACTACGCCGGGGTGATGATGTACGCGACGCCGCCGGGGCCGCCCGCCACCGTGCCGTCCGCGCGGTAGCGCTTCGTCCGCTGCCAGATCTTCTCGAACTGGTCGCGCTTGTAGACGTTCCGGACGCGGTCGTTGCTGCTGGCCGCCGGGTCGTTGGCGATCACGTCGCCGTCCTTCGTGAACCCGACGACGACCATGATGTGCCCCGCCGTCCCGTAGCCGGCGCCGTCCAGCTCCGAAGCCAGGAACGACTGCGACGTGATCACCGGGATGCCGCGGGCGATGTAGTTCTCCAGCTCGTTCAGCGAGTGCAGCCGCGTGATGTGCCCCTTGAGGCCGCGCGACGCCGCGTAGGCGGTGTTGAACGGCCAGTTCCCGGTGCCGTCGTAGGCGTGGTCGTAGGTGTAGCGCGCCGCGAACGCCACCTGCGGGTCGACGTAGTCGGCCGGGATCCACGACATCTCTTCGGCGGACGGCTTCTTGCCCCAGTACTCGGCCACCATCTCGGTCGACGTCGGGCTGCACCAGGCTTCGCCGCCCCCGCCGTACTGCGGGAACTGTCCCTTGTGGAGGTTCTGCGCGTACGCGGGCACCTTCAGCTCGATGCCGGTGGCGCGCCCCGGCTTGGTCGGCTGCACCTCGAAGCGGTCCGGCACGGCGGACGTCATCGCGCCCAGCAGCGACACCGACGGCGTCGCGCCCGAGCCGGCTTCGCGGTAGAGGCTGATCCGCAGCTTGTACGACTTCAGCGTCACCCCGGCCTTCGTGACCAGCGTGTCGACGTCGACCAGCGCGTTCGCGTCGTCCTGGCCGTCGACGCTGGTGCGCAGGATGTCGGCGTCCCCGCCGGCCCAGCGGCCCATCACATACCAGCCGGTCTGGGCGCCCGCCGACGTCCGGCCCTGCGCTTCGACCTGCAGCCACGTCTTGGCCGGCGTCTTCGCGTTCCAGGACGCGACCAGCTGCGTCGCGCCGAAGCCCTGCCGGTACGAGGGCGACGTCCACTGGCTGTACTCGTACGTCCGCGTAGTGCCGAGCTCCGGCTCGGTGTGCTGCACCGAGCCGATCGGGCGCGTGATGCGCAGGCCGTCGCGGGTCAGCGCGAGCCCGGCGAAGTCGCCTTCGTGGAAGCGGCCGCCGGTCCACTCGTGGTAGTCGACGGCTTCGTCGTCGCGCGGCCCCGCTTCGGCGACCTGAACGGTTACGGCTGTCAGCACGACAACCGACAGTAATGTGAACAGACTGCGTACCCGCATCGCGGCTCCTCGCTCGACCCACCCAGTAGGCGAGGATTTTCGCCGGTCCGGCGAGGTATGTAAACAGGTACCTACAGGACGGCCTGGGTCTGTGTCACTTTCGCGACCAACTTGCCGTCGTCACCGTGGATTTCCGTCTCCACCACGACGAACTTGCGCCCGGCGTGCAGTGGTCTGGACGACGCAACGGCGTAGCCCGAACGCACCGCGCGCAGGAAGTTCGTCTTCGACTCGACGGTGGTCGTGCCCTGTCCGCCCTCGGGCAGGTTGAGGAACGCGCACACGGCGCCGGTCGAGTCGGCCAGCGCCATGAGCGCGCCCCCGTGCAGCGCACCGCCGAGCGTGCAGAGGCTCTCGTCCCACTTCAGCCGGCTGCGGACGAGCGCGGGCCCGTGCTCCAGCACCTCGACGCCGAGGCGTTCGGAGAACGGCATGGAGCGGTGGAAGAGCTGCGTGCCCTCGGGATCGGTCATGCGGCCCAGCCTGCCGGAACCCCCCGCCGCCGGTCGATTACCTCCGGCGTAACTTCGGGGCAGCAATTCACCGGCGTGGCGCAGCCGTTACGTCGACGGTTCCGTCGCGCGCCGACGTACTGTAGACTTGAATTTTTCTGTTTCTCTGGCCGGTTGCGGGATGGAGCGTGAGTGGAATGGACGACGCCGCTGCACCTGCAGAGGAGTACGAGTACCGCCCGGTGCTGTCGGTGGAGACCGGCAGCCGGGTGCGCATGCGGAGTCAAGAGCGAGCCGGAGTGCGGGTCGTCAAGGTCGCGACACCTCGAGTGGGTACCGACGGGCTTCGCGAGGTGCTGAAGGAACGATACGGACTCAAGAAGAAGTAGCCGGTCTCAAGAAGTTCTGGCCCAGCGTTTTCATCCGCACTGCGAGGTCGCGCATTCGACCGCTGTCGGCTTCTCCGAAGTAGACGTCGTCGTGAACGTCTGGTGCGTGCAGAAGCAAGATCACCACTCCGACCGGGAGTTCGTAATAGGGCGCCTCCGGCAGGATTACGGGCACCGCCAGGAAATGTGTCCACCGACCGTCATTGCGGTACGCGACCGTGCCTTCGGTGGCTTGGCGTGCCGCGAAGGCGGAGACGGCTGCGTAACGTGAAAGATGCTCGATCTTCGCGCTGTGCGGCCAGTACCCCCGGCCGGGCAGGACAACGCTCTGTGACGATGCGTAGAGGCTCAGCTGGCGTTTGTCCGGGTAGTCGCGGACCCACACCTCCGCCTTCACGTAGGACGCTCGGTCGAGTTGTTGTTCTTCGTCGGTCGCGAACTGCCGGAGTGCCTGGGAACAGGCGGTCAGGTGCGCGAGCCCCAGCGGGTTGTGGTCCTGCCTCGACCAGGAATCCCACCACTTCCTCAGCCGGGTCGAGTATTCCGGTACCCGGAGATCCCCCGGGATCGCCGCCTCGTTCAAGAATTGGCAGACCTGCCCGTAGAAGTCGGGACGCAGGACCTGGACGCCGAGGTGCAGACCGCGAAGTGCCGCGTACCGCCCGCTGGGTGGTGACCAGGGCTTCTCCCGCAGCTGGGCGTGCGCGACCTCGTCTTCCACTGGCAGCAGGGCGTAGACCTCACCCTTGCTGAAGCGCCGGATCATCGCCGCGATGTTGTAATCCCGCAACGACGCTCCGACGAAGAGGGTCAGGCCGCCTCCGGCCACTCGCTTGGGAAGGTAATCCCGCCACGGGCTGGCCTGGTCCCACTTGATGTACTCGCTCTCGGAGAAAACCACGGACGTGGCGGTTCCTCCGCGGGGTATGAACCCGTGAAGGTGGGAGATCGGCACACCATTAGCCAGTCCGTCGTCGTCCGGATCCCAGCTTGTGTAAACCTCGACGCCGTTCAGTCGCAAACCACTGAACGTGACGTCGTGGTTCGCGATCTGTTCGAGCACGTCGTCGTAATTTGTGGTGAGGATGTGCACGTCGCAGCCGGCCAGGCGCTTGGCGACTGCCAGTCGGAGTACGTATACCGCAAGAGAGTCTTCTGGGATCGCTTCGTGCTCCAATTGCCGGTCGGCGTACAGGATCCGAGCGATGTCCTCGTTCCGCTGCTCGGTGGCGCGGCCGGGGAACAGTTCCTCGTAGAGTGCGTCGACTATCGACGCGGCCGGCATCTGGTGGAAGAAGTCGACGGCTTGGTGGACGGTGGCACGACACTCCTGATCATCTCGGTAAGTCCTCGACTCGAGGTTCTCGAGGAGCCGGGATACGAGCTTTGACCAGTTCGGAACCCGGAGATCCGCCGCGATACCGGCGCCGGTGAAGATCGTGAGCCGCTGCGCATCGGCGATCTTCCGGATGGCGGCCTTCGTGTCGGCTTCGTCGAAGAAGCCTATTCCGGGATCGCGATGCGGGGGTCGATCATGGTTAACCAAAGCTCACCTCGCCGACTCGGGCCAATCAGTCTAGCGAAGCGGGCACACAGAGTGGGCAGGAGAAACGGAACGGGCGGCTTTGTGTCCCCTTTAAGTCAACCTTCTGCCCAGTTATTTTCGGCGGAGATCGGGGTGGTGGGCCGATCGAGCGGGGCCCACCACCCCGCCTGGTGATCAGGCGAGCGGGTTGACCAGGAGCAGCTCGGTGTTGTGGTCCGCGGCCGCGCCCACGCGGCCCGGGTCGGTGTGGATGTCGTTGTAGGACAGTTCGCGGTACAGCGACGCAAGCGCTTGCGGCGTCCGGTCCCCGTAGTCGACGGCGTACGGCGCCTCCGCCTCGATCAACGTCGTGAACAGCGACAACGTGCCGTCCGCGTTGTCCGCGACCTCGACGATCCGCGCGTGCTGCGGGAAGTCGACGTGCGACGCGGTGTTGATCTCCCAGAAGCCCTGCTTCGGGGTGCCGCCGGCGTGCGCCGTGATCTGGTTGCGGTGCGTGTGACCGTTGACCCAGGCCAGCACGTTCGGGAACCGCTTGAGCAGCGCCACGAACGCGTTGCCGTCCAGGCGCGGGTCGAGCAGGTGGCGCGAGTCCGGCAGGAGGTTGCCCATCGAGCCGCTCGTGTGGTGGCTGAACAGGATGAACAGCTCGTCGGTGACCGAATGGGTGACCTTGCGGCCGAAGAAGTCGTAGTACGCCGAGCTGTTGCGCTTGAGCGTCGACTCCACCCAGTTGTACTGCGCGAGGCCGATCGAGCCGTCCGCGAACCCGGCGTCCGTGGTCGTGTCGAGGCTGATCCCGGTGATGCCCGGGGCGATCCGGAACGTGTAGTAGACGTTCTTGCCGTCGGCGTTGGCGCTGCTGAAGCCGTGACCGACCGGGCCGGGGCCGGTGTTGGCCGCGTCGAGGTGCGCGCGGACGAACTCGCCGGTGGTGAACGGGCGGCGCCGCGCGTCCGGCGTGATCTCGCGGATCGTGCCGGAGCCGCCGAACAGCTCCGCGACCGGAATGCTCGAACCGGGCTTCTGGATGGCCGCCGCGAGCTTCTTCGCGGTCGTCTCGTCCTTGCCGATCACCTTGTACCTGCCGGTGTACCAGGCATCGATGCCGGGGATCTGGGCCGGCAGCGAGCCGACGATGCTGTCGTCGTGGTTGCCGAAGGTGCAGAACCACGGCACGTCCAGGCCTGGCGCGGTGAACGTCTTCAGCGCCGCTTCGAGCAGGCCCGGCAGCTGCGGGAAGCCCTTGGCCGAGTAGTCGTCACCGACGCCCGGGATCGACGGGTTCCAGTACTCCTTGTTGCCCGAGCTCTGGACGCCTTCGTACGCGTTCGCGTCGCCGGAGTTCGGCGTGACGCTGCCGCCGTTGAGGACCTTGAGGAACCAGTCGAGCTCGATCAGCTCGTGGTTGTCGGTGTTGTCGCCGGTGGTGACCATGAGGTCGAACGGCCGCCCGGTGAACGGGCCCTGCCGCACGCTGTTGACGCGCTCGACCAGCGCGCTGGTGGCGACGTTGCCGAGCGCCTCCTGCGGCCGGTGCGCGGAGCCGATGAACGGGTGCAGGTACTCGAACCGCGCGGGGCTCTCGGTGTCGGTGATGTGCAGGTCGGTGAACTGCACGAACGCGCTGAGCGCGCGGCGGCGGTCGTCGCGCCCGGTCTGCGGCGCGGCGAGGTCGCTCCGGACGACCAGCGGCCAGCCGGGGCCCGCGGACAGCCGCGAGTAGCCGGTGCCCGACGCGGTCGCGACCTGCTCGAGCGTGGTGCCGGTGGTGCTGACCGACCGCGTGCCGGTCAGCCGCAGCGCGCGGTCGAGGGCGTTCGCGGTGGGCGTGCAGAGCAGGAGCCCGAGACCGGCGGCGCCCGCGGTGGCGACGGTGCGCCGGGTGAGTTCGGCCATGGTTGTTCGCTCCCCAGTCTTCTCGGTTGCCAGCACCGTGCCGGACGTCGATGACCGGACGGTGAACGTGACATTTCGAGCTACCCTGTCACGGGCGTCGGGGTGGGTGTACCGCCGAAGGTCGTGGTCATTTCAGCCGCGCGGCGAGACCGTCGAGGACGACTTCGGCGTCCTTGACGGCGGGGAAGCCGTCCCGTCGATCTCGAACGCGTCCTCGCAGACGGCTTCGGCGAGCAGGTCGAGGAGCTGCGCCTTGTCCTTGACGTGCCAAAACAACGACCTGGCGGCGCGCGCGGCTTTCCTGGCCGGCGCGCCGCTGCCCGACGGCTTCTTGACCGGGCTCAGGCTGGTGGGTTCAGCCCGTCAACCCGGACTCGGTCACGCCGCGCACCAGGTACCGCTGCAGGAACGCGAACAGCAGCACGATCGGCAGGATCGACACCGCCGCCGCCAGGAACAGCAGGTTCAGCTGCGGGTTCTGCGCCGTCAGCAAGCCCGACAGCGCCACCTGGACCGTCCACGAGTCCGGGGACTGAGCGATGATCAGCGGCCACAGGAACGCGTTCCAGCTGCCGATCACCGTGATGACCGCGATCGCCGCGAAGAACCCCTTCGAATTCGGCACGACGACCCGCCAGAACACGCCCCAGCGGCTCAGCCCGTCCATCCGCCCGGCCTCCTCCAGCTCGCGCGGGAAGTCCAGGAAGTACTGGCGGAACAGGAACACGCTGAACGCGCTGAACAGCCCGGGGATCACCAGGCCGCGGAAGTCCGACAGCCAGCCCAGCGACGAGACCACCACGAAGCTCGGCACGAACGTCACCGACGTCGGGATCATCAGCGTCGCCAAAACCGCGTAGAACACGATCTTGGTGTGCCGGTACGGGATCCGGGCCAGGCCGTAGCCGGCCAGGGAGCAGAGCACCAGCAGGCCGACCGTCTGCAGTGCCGCCACGATCGCCGAATTGAGCAGGCTGCGCGCGAACGGGACGTCCTCCGAGGAGAACAGCTTCGAGAAGTTCTCCCAGTGCACTGTGGACGGGAAGAACGTCCACCCGGGAGCGGTGATCTCCGCCCGCGACGCCAGACCGTTGCGCAGCAGCAGGTAGAACGGCAGCAGGAACAGGATCGCCGCGATGATCAGGGAAACCCACCGGAGTACCGCCCTCATGCCGGCCTCCCGAAGCGCAGGACGCGGCCCTGCAGCAAGGTCACGAGCGCGATGATCAGCGCCAGGATCACCGCGCCCGCGCTGCCGCGGCCGAGGTCCTGGCCGCCCGAACCCAGCGACGTGTAGTAGAGGTAGACCAGGGGTGGCCGGGCGAAGGGCGGATAACCGCGGCTGTCGCCCATGATGTTGTAGAACTCGTCGAACGCCTGGTACGCGTTGATCAGGTTCAGCAGCAGCACCGCCACCGCCGTCGACCGCAGCTGCGGGAGCGTCACGTACCGGAACACCTGCCAGCCCGGCTTCGCGCCGTCGAGCCAGGCCGCCTCGTAGAGGTGCTGCGGGATCCGTTGCAGTGCCGCGATGAACAAGATCATGTAGAAGCCCAGCTGCAGCCACAGCCGGGCGGTCACCAGCACGATCCAGTACAGCGGCGGGTGCACCGTCCCGGTCCACGCCACCGGGTCCACGCCGAAGACCGCCAGCACCGAGTTCGCCAGTCCGTATCGGACACCGGAGAACAACGACGTCTTCCAGATCAGCGACGCCGCGACGTACGAGCACGCGAACGGCAGGAAGAACACCGACCGGAAGAACGCCCGCGCGAACCGCAGCCGGTTGACGCCGAGCGCCAGCGCCAGCGACAGCACGAACGTCAGCGGCACGATGAACACCGCGAACACGCTGAACGTGCCCAGGCTCGACAGGAACGGCTCGTCGGTGAGCATGTGCCCGTAGTTGTCCAGCCCGACGAAGTCCGTCGGGGTCACGGTGTTCCGCGCGTCGAAGAACGACAGGTACGCGCTCCAGCCGATCGGGAGGTACGCGAAGACCGCGAGCCCGAGCAGGAACGGACCGACGAAGAGCCAGAAGGCGCGCGCGTCGCGCCGCTTCATCCGAACAGGCGCTTCAGCTCGGACTGGGCCACCCCGACGGCCGTCTTGACCTGCGCCGCCGGGTCCGCGCCCTCCTTCGCGATCTTCGCGGCCGCGTCGGACAGCGCCGTGTTCGCCTGCTGGGTCCACACGGGACCGCCGACGAGGTGGCTGTTCTCCTTGACGAACCGGGCCGCGTCGGCGGCCGGGCCGTTCTTGAGGTTGTCCGCGCGGTCGATCAGGCTCTGGCGGGCCGGCACGTGGAAGCCGAACTTCGTCGCGAACTCCAGCTGGTCGTCGGTCTTGTCGACCCACAGCCACTTCACGAACGCCTTGGCCTCGGCGACGTGCGCGCTCTTGGCGTTGACCATCGCGCCGTACGCGCCGACCGGCACCGACGGCGCCCCACTGCCGTCGAGCTTGGGGAACGGGAGCACGCCGAAGTCGTCGTCGAACGCCGAGCGGATCTTCGGGACGTTCCACAGCCCGGTCCACTGCATCGCGGCGAGTCCGTCGACGAACGCACCGGGGTCCGACCAGTCGGCCGGCGCGCCGAGCAGCAGGGATCCGTTGGTGTTGAGCGTGTGCAGCTTGCCCAAGGCGGTCGCGGCGCGGGGGTCGTCGAAGCCGACCTCGCGGTTGCCGCTCTTCAGGTAGTCGAGGCCCGCCGACCACAGCAGCGGGCCGGTGAGCACGCCGACGCCGCCGTCGTTGCCCGCGAAGAAGCCCTTGACGCCGTCCTTCGTGAGCTTCGCGGCCGCGTCGATCAGCTCGTCGACCGTCTGCGGCGGCTGCACGCCGGCCGCCTGCAGCAGGCTCTTGCGGTAGAAGAGCACCTGCGTGTCGGTGGCCTGCGGGATGCCGTAGACCTTGCCTTCGACGGTCTGCGCGGCGAGCACGGCCGGGCTGAAGTCGGCCTTCACCGGCGCGATGACGTCGTCGAGCGAGACGACCTGGTTCTGCCGCACCCAGTCGATCTTGACCTGCGCCTCGAAGACGTCCGGCACCTTGCTGTTCTGCAGCGCGGTGACGATCTTGGAGTCGTAGTCGCCGGGGTTCCACTGCACGTTCACGCTCGCGCCGGGGTAGCTCGCCGCGTAGCGCTTCACGGCTTCCTGGACGCCGTCCTCGCCGTACGCGTGGTACCACTGCTGGAGCGCGACCTTGGGTGCGTCCGACGGCGGCGGCCCGGCCGAGTAGGCCGTCGAGGGCGGCGGGTCGCCCTGCCGCCCGGTGTTCGACCCGCACGCCGCCGTCAGCGCGCCGACGCCCGCCAGTGCCATGAACCTGCGCCTGTTATGCATCCCCAGAACCCCTTCGTGAAGTCCGTGAAGGCCACCTTGAGGAAGACAGAGTTCCTCAAGGTGGCCTTCGCGAACATGAAGACTCGCCGGAGATTTACCCGTTAGAGCTGGGCGATGTCGAGCTTTCCCTCGGAGTAGGACGCGCGGATGCGCTTCTTGTCGAACTTGCCGACGCTCGTCTTGGGGACTTCGTCCACGAACGTCCAGTTCTCCGGCAGCTGCCACTTCGCGACCTTGTCGCTCAGGAACTCGCGCAGCTCCTCGGGCGTGGCGGTCTGTCCCTCCTTGAGCACGACGGCGACCAGCGGCCGCTCGTCCCACTTCTCGTCGGGGATGCCGACGACCGCGGCTTCGGCGACGGCCGGGTGGCCCATGACCTGGTTCTCCAGGTCGACCGAGGAGATCCACTCGCCGCCGGACTTGATGACGTCCTTGGCGCGGTCGGTCAGCGTCAGGTAGCCGTCGGCGCTGATCTTGCCGACGTCGCCGGTGCGCAGCCAGCCGTCGTGGAACTTGTCCGGGTCGACCTGCGAGCCGCCGAAGTACGAGCCGGCGATCCACGGCCCCTGGACCTCGAGCTCGCCGACGGCCTCGTTGTCCCAGGGGAGCACCGTGCCGTCGTCGTCGAGCAGCCGCGCCCGCACGGACGCCGGGAAGCGGCCCTGCGTGTAGCGGTAGCGCCAGGCCTCGTCGCCGGTCGCGGCCGCGGGCGGGCGCGCGACGCTGCCCAGCGGCGACGTCTCCGTCATGCCCCAGGCGTGCAGGATCGAGACCTTGTGCTTCTCCTGGAACGCGTGCATCAGCGACGGCGGCACCGCCGACCCGCCGACCACGACTTCGCGCAGGTGGGAGATGTCCTGCGGGTTGGCTTCGAGGTGGGCGAGCAGGCCCTGCCAGACGGTCGGGACCGCGCCGGCGAACGTCGGCTTCTCGGCGGCGAGCAGCGCGGCGAGCGGGGCCGGCTGGAGGAAGCGGTCCGGCATGACCAGGGACGCGCCGACCATCAGCGCCGCGTACGGCAGGCCCCACGCCATGGCGTGGAACTGCGGCACGATGGCCAGCGCCTTGTCGCTCTGCGCGAGGTTCATGCTGTCGCTCATGCAGACCTGCATCGAGTGCAGCCAGATCGAGCGGTGTGAATAGGCGACGCCCTTGGGGTCACCCGTCGTGCCCGACGTGTAACACATCGCGGCCGCGGAGCGCTCGTCCACCTCCGGCCAGTCGAAGGTGTCCGGCTGGGCGGCCAGCAGCTCGGCGTAGGCGTGCACCTGGACGCCGTCCGGGGCCTGCAGGGCCGCCGCGTCGCCGTTGGCCACGATGACGTGCCGGACGGTCTTGAACTCGGGCAGCTGCTTGGCCAGCAGCGGGACGAGCGTGCCGTCGACGATGACGACCTGGTCCTCGGCGTGGTTGGCGACGAACGTCAGCTGCTCGGGGAAGAGCCGGATGTTCAGGGTGTGCAGCACGGCACCCATCGCCGGGACGGCCAGGTAGGCGGCCAGGTGCTCGGCGTTGTTCCACATGAACGTGCCGACGCGCTGGTCGCCGGTGACGCCGAGGCTCCGGAGCGCGTTCGCGAGGCGGGCGGCGTGGCGGCCGAGCTCGCCGTAGCTCTCGCGACGGGCTTCTGAACCGGTCCAGGTGATGACTTCGCTCGCCGAGTGCACCGACGTGCCGTGGCGGAGCAGGTTCGCCAGCGACAGCTGGCCGTCCTGCATGGTGCTCAACATGGTCGCTCCCGGGGGTTGTTCGCCGGTGAACTGGGGTTGGGCCGACTCTAGTGCGGATCGGGTGAAGCGGGCATGGTCAACAACGGCTCCGTTCGGTCACGGTCGTCGCGCGATCGGGGGACGACCGGACGATGATCAAGATCATCAATTTCCCGCCTTTTCCTTGCGGACAAGGAAATGCGCCGGGTAACGGAGGCTCCACTTCCGGGTGAGTTGTGCCACGCGGACCGCTGATTGGGAGCGTTTCCGCAGGCCGGAGCGGGTTGCCCGGTATCACCTCCGGGGGTAATAAGTGCGTGTCGGTTGCACGGCCGCGAAGCCGGTGGCGTTTACTGGGGCCGTGGCAAGAGACGGCTGAGCAGCGCTTGCAGGAGCAAGCACTCAGAAAAGCTGTCGGCCGCGAAAGCGGAGACCTGAGAGGAAAGGACACTACGTTGGCTCTGCCTACGTTGACTCCGGAGCAGCGCGCTGACGCCTTGGCCAAGGCCGCCGAGGCTCGCAAGGCGCGTTCGGAACTGCTCGCGTCGATCAAGTCCGGCAAGGAGAGCATCGAAAAGGTGCTCAAGCAGGCCAAGGAGAACAAGACCATCGGGAAGACGAAGGTCACCCAGCTGCTGAAGGCCGTCCCCGGCCTCGGCGCGGTGAAGGTCGCCGCCCTGCTCGAGCAGGCCGGCATCGACCCGGACCGGCGGGCCGCCGGCCTGGGCGAGCGCCAGCGCGAGGCGCTCATCGACGCGCTCAAGTAGCCGTCACCAGGAGCTCCCGCGAGGGGAGTGTCGCTCGCGACACTTCCCTCGCGGATCTCCCGAAGCCTGGGACGCTGGAGTGGTGAGTTCTCCTGACCCGGCCACCCCGGTTGACCTCGCCGCCCGCTACCAGCGTGGCGACTTCCTCTTCACGACGGCCCAGCGCGCACTCCTCGCGCAGGGCACAATCCGGACGGTCACCGAAACGGACCCCCGGCGGCTCGCTTCGGCGATCCCCGGCGTCCTGGCCGAGACCGGAGCCCCGCTGGCCGTCGGCGTCCTGCCGTTCGACACCGGGCCCGACACGAAGGTGCCGGGCCACCTCGTCGTGCCCCGGACCGTCCACCGTGCCGAAGGGGCACCTTCGCTGCCGCGTGAGGTCCTGCCGGCGCCCGTCCGGGTGCGCGCCGTGCCGTCACCCGAGCAGCACATGGCCGGCGTGCAGGCGGCGGTGGACGCGTTGGCTTCGCGGGACCTGCGCAAAGTCGTCCTGGCCCGCGCGCTGGACCTCGAGTTTTCGGTGCCGGTGCCCGCCGAGCGCATCGTGCGCAACCTGGCGGTCGGCAACCCGCGCCACTTCACGTACGCGGCCGAGCTGCCCGGCGGCCGGTCCCTGGTCGGCGCCACCCCCGAGCTGCTGCTGCGCCGCACCGGCCGCACGGTGTTCTCGTCCCCGCACGCGGGCTCCATGCCGCGTTCGCCCGACCCGGCGACCGACCGCGCCAACGGCGAGGCGCTGCGGACGTCCCGCAAGGACCAGCTCGAGCACGCGGTGGTCATCGACTACGTCGTCGAGGCCCTGCGGCCGTTCTGCCGCACGCTGGACGTCCCGGCGGGCCCGGAGCTGGTCACGACGCCGGCGATCTGGCACCTGCGCACCCCGATCACGGGCGAGCTGATCGACCCGGAGGTGACGGCCCTCGACCTGGCGGCCGCCCTCCACCCGACCCCGGCGATCTGCGGCACCCCGACGGAGGGGGCCCGCGAGCTGGTCCAGGAACTGGAGCCGTTCGACCGCGACTACTACGCGGGAGCGGTCGGCTGGGTCGACGCAACGGGCGACGGCGAGTGGGCGGTGGCGATCCGCTGCGCGGAGATCGCGTCGACATCGATGCGGCTGTACGCGGGCGGCGGCATCGTGGCGGCCTCGGACCCGCAGTCGGAACTGGACGAGACGACGGCGAAGTTCCGGACGCTGCTGGCGGCGATGGGCCTGGAGGACTCGCTCGGCTAGCCGGCCGGCGGGATCCAGGGGGTCGCCGCTGGGCGGTCGCTGGCGTAGCCACTGCTACCGGCCGAGCTCCGTCTTGAGTGAGTTCCACGATCGGGTGCCGGTGGGCGGCTCACCGGTTCGCTGAGCGTGCCTCTCGTGCGACGTCGAGCGCGCGCCGGACCGCCGCCGACGATGGCCCTGGCGGGTGGCGCCTAGGGAACCCAGTGCTCCTCGGTCACCGAGAGCTCCTCGGTCGTCAGCACCGCGATGGCCGCCCGGTAGCCGTCCGCCGCCTTCAGGTCCACCAGTCGCGTACGTGCCGGGTCAAGCGCCGCGTCCCCGGAAGACACCAGCTGGGCCGGTTCGTCGTAGCGGGAGAACGTGATGCTCTGCAGCGGGATGCGCAGGCCCTTGCCCGTGGCCTTCATCACCGCTTCCTTGCGCGTCCAGTAGACGAAGAACGCCGCCGCCTTCTCGTCCGGCGCGAGGCCCGCCAGGTGGGCTGCCTCGGCCGGGCTCAGCGCGTACTCGATCAGGCCGTCGTCCGCGCGGCGGTTCGCCGTCTCGACGTCCAGGCCGACCGGGACCGACGGGGTTGCCGCGAGGCCGATCAGGTCGCCCGAGTGGGAGATCGACAGCGTCAGGTCCGCGCCCGGGACCCGGGGCCTGCCGTGGGGCTTGCCGCAGTCTTCGCAGGTCGCGTCGAACTTCACCGTCTCGGGGGTCAGGCCGAGGCGCTCCGCCGCCACCGTCTTCGCCAGCACGCGGCCGGTCAGGAAGCGGCGCTTGTCGGCGTCCTGGCGGTACGCCCCGAAGCGGTCCTGCTCGACTTCGTCCAGCAGGCGCAGGAAGCGCTCTTCGGCGGGCAGCGGCGACGACCAGCGGACCACGATCTCCATCACCCCTCCGATCCTTCCGGGCGCCCGGGCGCTTGTCACGAATTCGGGCGCAGGTCTGGGGTAATCCACCTCTCACGGGGTACCCTGAGGTAAGCAAGCGCTTAGCCAGTGTCGGAGGAGCAGCTCACCCATGGATTTCTCTCTCAGCACCGAAGAACGTGAAGTGCGCGACTGGGTCCGCACGTTCGTCCAGCGGGAGCTGATCCCGCTCGAGCAGGAAGTCCTCCGCCGCGAGCGCGCGCACCAGCCCGGCCTCACCGGCGAGGAGCTGAAGGACCTCCAGCTGAAGGCGAAGGAGTCCGGCTTCTGGGGCGTCTTCACGCCCGAGGAGTACGGCGGCATGGGGCTCTCCGCCGTGATGGCCGCGCTGCTGGAGGCCGAGCTCGGCCGCACCTTCGTGCCGTTCCGCTTCGGCGGCGCCGCGGACAACATCCTGTTCCACGCCAACGACGAGCAGAAGCAGACCTACCTGCTGCCGACCATCTCGGGCGAGCGCAAGTCCTGCTTCGCGATCACCGAGCCGGGTGCGGGGTCGGACGCGAAGGCCATCCGCACCACCGCCCGCAAGGACGGCACCGACTGGATCATCAACGGCGAGAAGACCTTCATCACCGGCGGCAACGAAGCCGACTTCACCATGGTCTTCGCGATCACTGACCCGGAGAAGGGCGCCAACGGCGGCGTCACCTGCTTCCTCGTCGACCGCGAGGCCGGCTGGAAGTCCGAATACATCGACACCATGGGCGAGTGGGGCCCGGCGTCGCTGATCTTCCAGGACGTCCGCGTGCCCGAGACGCAGATCCTCGGCGAAGAGGGCCGCGGCTTCGAACTCGCGATGCAGTGGATCGGGCAGGGCCGCTACCTCCTGCCGGCCCGCGCGATCGGTTCGTGCGAGCGGCTGATCTCCATGGCCATCGAGCACGCCAACACGCGCGAGACGTTCGGGCAGAAGATCGCCGAACGCCAGGCCATCCAGTGGATGATCGCCGACTCCGGTGTCGAGCTCGAAGCGCTGCGGTGGCTGGTGTTGAACGCTGCCTGGCAGGTCGACCAGGGCATCGATTCGCGGCACGCGCAGTCGATGGCGAAGCTGTACGGCGGCCAGAAGGCCAACGAAATCGTCGACCGCGTCCTGCAGATCCACGGTGGCATGGGCTACACGCGGGAGCTGCCGATCGAGCGGTGGTACCGCGAGCTGCGGCTGCTGCGCATCTACGAAGGCACCGACGAGATCCAGCGCCGCACCATCGCGCGCAACCTCCTCAAGGGGCACGTGAAGGTCGGCGGCGTCCTGGGCTGAGCCGCCCAAGCGCGTGAAGCCGTCAAGGCCGCCGATTCCCGGCGGCCTTGACGGCTGTTCGGCTGCGTACTGCTTACTGCTTGTTGCGAATGGCGATCGGGACGCCGGCGAGGTCCTCTTCGTTGCACAGGAGCTTGACGTCGTAGTACGGCGAGCCCTGGCGGTCGTCGTAGTCGAGGTGGATGGCCAGGACGTCGAGGGGTTCGCCCAGCCACTCCTGCGCCTGCCGTAGCCAGGTGGAGCACCGCTCGAGGGCGGTGGGGAGATCGTCATCGCGGAACTCGACGGGGCGATAGGGCACATCCTGCACCTGATCGCGGGGGTGTGCCGGCGCCGGGAGGCCCGGCGCGAGACCCGAGTCGTCCAGTTCCAGTTGGATCGTTTCCTCAGTCACCCTTCGAGCGTCCCCCACGCACGCCGTCTGGGCAAGGCGTACACAGGTAAAAGCGCCGCTAAACGGACACCCCCCACTCTTTCGCGACGATTTCCCGGCACCGCCGGAAGTCGGTCCGGCCCGGCGCGGACGGGCAGCCCAGCGCCCTCGACACCAGCTCCGCGTAGTGCTCCGCGAGCTGGTCCAGCGCCAGCGGGCCGCGCGGGGAGTACCAGCGGGCCACGCCACTGCACATCTCCAGCAGTGCGAGCCGCGTCACTGCCGGGTGTTCGGTGTGGAACACCCCCGCCGCGACGCCTTCGTCGATCGCCGCCGCCCACAGGCGTTCGTACGCGTCCCGCAACGCCACCACCGGCTCGCGCGCGGCCGGGGACAGGACGTCGACTTCGTTGTCCACCACGCGGGTTTCCGCCGGGCCGACCGCGTGCGCGAGCACGTGCAGCGCGACCAGCGTGCGCAGCCGGTGCACGGGATCGCCGCCGCCCGCCGTAGCTTCGCGGGCCGCGTCCAGCAAGCGGTTCAGCGCGGTGTGCATGATCTCGGCGAGGAGATCCTCTTTGGTGCCCATGTAGTGGTACAGGCTCGCCGACGAGAGTTCCGCCTCCTGCGCCAGATCCCGGATGCCGGTGCCGTGGAAGCCCTTGGTGGCGAACAGCTTCACCGCCGCCGCGCGGACGCGCTCCCGGCTGCTCACAGCCATGTTCCCGCCTTCGCGTCCCACGACCCGGCGCGCGGGTCGGCCACCTTCCGCAGCTCGCCCTTGGCGACCCGCTCGGACGGCGTCATCGGCAGCGCGTCGGCGAACGCCCAGAACCGCGGAACCTTGAAGTAGGCGAGCTTTCCCGCGCAGAACTCGGCCAGCGCGGCCGGTTCGGGCCGTTCGCCGTCGCACACGACGTACGCCTTGATCTCCTCGCCGCGCAGTTCATCGGGCACCGCGACGACGGCCGCCAGCTTGATCGAGGGGTGCAGCAGCAGCGCGCGCTCGACCTCGTCCGCGGAGACGTTTTCGCCGCTGCGGCGGATCATGTCCTTGGTGCGGCCGACGTAGTAGACGCGGCCGGCGTCGTCCAGCCGCGCGAGGTCGCCGGTGTGGAACCAGCCGTTCTCGAACGCTTTCGCCGTCGCTGCGGGATCGTCGTGGTAGCCGTGCATCAGCCCGATGCCGCGGATCAGCAGCTGTCCGGTTTCGCCGCGCGGCAACGGCTTCCCGTCGTCCCCGGCGACCATCACCTCGCGGTCGCGGCTCGGCCGCCCGATGCAGCCGGTGCCGACGGTCTCGTCGTGGTCGGCGGCGGTCATCCGGATGTCGCCGCCGGTTTCGGTCATCCCGAACGCCTCGTACCACGGCACGCCCCAGCGCGCCTCCAGTTCGGCGTGCAGCTCCCGCGGGATCGCCGACGCGCAGATCGCGCGGACGCGGTGGTCGCGATCGGCGGCCGACGGTTCCTGGCGCAGCAGCAGCGTCGGCATCAGGCCGAGGCAGTAGAACCAGGTGACGCCGTGCTCGCGGACCTTCGCCCAGAACGTGCTGGGGTGGAACCGGTCCAGCACGACGAGCGTGGCGCCGCCGGCCAGCCCGAGGGCGACGTTCCACTGTGGATCGATGTAGTGGAACGGCTGCGCGGTCAGGAGCACGTCGTCTTCGCCGACGGCGGGGAAGTCGGTGGCCAGGCCGACGGCGAGCGTCGTCCAGTAGCGGTTCGGCAGGACGCAGCCCTTGGGCGCACCGGTGGTGCCCGAGGTGTACTGGATGTTCACCGGCAGTTCGGGCACGGGGGTGAAGGCCGCACTTTCACGTGAAAGTGCGGGCCCCAGGTGCGCACTTTCACGTGAAAGTGCGGCTGGGGTGATGACCTCGGTGAGGCCGATCCGGTTGAGGAGGCCGGTGAACTCCGGCGCGGCGATGGCCAGCTTCGCGCCGGAATGGCGGAGGACGTGGGCGCCGTCGAACTCCTGGTAGTTCGTGTTGACCGGCACCAGCAGCGCGCCGATCTTCGCCAGCGCCAGCCAGAGCAGCGGGAACTCCGGCTGGTTGCGCAGCATCACGGCGACCCGGTCGCCCGGGCCGATCCCGCGTTCGGCCAGTGCCGCGGCGATCCGCGAGCTTTCGCGGTCGACGTCGGCGAAGGTGAAGCGCCGGTCGTGCTCGTCGAACACCCACGCCGTGCGCTCCGGCCACAGCGCGGCGGCGCGCGTGACGAGCTGGGCCAGCGTGCCGAGCTCGGCGAGCGGCGTCACGTCCGGCTCCGGAAGGCCTCCGTGGACGCGGCGACCGCGGCCGAGGTTTCGGTGATGAGCGCGTGGCTGACCTCGAGTTCGAGCGCCGGCTCGATGTCCGTGCTCGCGTCGAGGACGCGCTTCGCCATGGCCGCGGCCGCCGGCGGGTGCTCGGCGATCCGCTTCGCCCAGCTCAGCGCCTCGGCCTGGAGCTGCTCGGCGGGCACGGCGGCGTTGACCATGCCCAGCTCCGCGGCCTTGCGGCCGTCGAAGCGCTCGCCGAGCAGCAGGAGCTCCTTCGCCTTGAGCGGGCCGACGAGCAGCGGCAGCAGCCGCGACGCCGCGCCGGTGACGCTCAGGCCCAGCGAGACCTCGGGAAACGCGAACACGGCGTCCTCGGCGGCCAGGATCAGGTCGCAGCCCAGCGCGAACTCCGCGCCGGCGCCGATCGCGTAGCCGTGCACCGCCGCGATCACCGGCTGGCGCAGCCCTCGCAGCCGCCGCGTGACGTCCTGGAGCCGGTCCAGCCGCGTCCGTGAGTCACCCGCGGGGGTGGGTTCCTTGAGGTCGTGGCCCGCACAGAACGCGCGCCCGTTCCCGGACAGCACGACGACGCGGGCGTCGCTGCGGGCGGCCGCGTCGAGGGCGGCGAGGAAGTCGTCGACCAGGACGGCGGCGACCGCGTTGAGCCGCTCGGGCCGGTTCAGCCGGATCTGCGCGATGCCGTCCTCGACGGCGAAGTCCACGGTGGGCATGAGGGCGATGCTAGACGTTCGATCGATCGATCGATAGCTTTGAATGGCACGGCGGCGCGAAGCGCCTCGGTTGAGGGCGGCGGTGGGGAGGAAGGCGGAGTATGCGGGTCGACACGGTCTTCGAAAACGCCACGGTGTGGACGGGCGCGGGCGTCACCAGCGCACTCGCCGTGCTGCACGGCCGGGTTGTCGCCCTCGGCGACGACGCCGTTTCGCTGTCGGCGCGTTCGCGGGTCGACCTCGGCGGCGGGTTCGTCGTGCCCGGCTTCCACGATGCCCACAACCACATGGCGTGGTTCGGGATGGGCCTCGACGACGTCCCGCTCGGCGGCTGCCGCAGCGTCGACGAGGTCTACGACGCCGTCGCCGCGCGCGCCGCGACGCTGCCGGCCGGGAGCTGGGTGGTCGGCAGCGGGTACGACCAGAACAAGCTCGCCGGCGGGCACCCCGACCGGCACGGCCTCGACCGCGCCGCGCCCGGGATGCTCGTGCGGCTCAAGCACACGTCCGGGCACATGACCGTGGTCAACTCGGCCGTGCTCGACCAGCTCGACCTCGCGCACGTCCCGGTCGGCGGCGACGTCGTGCACGCCGACGGCTCGCCGACCGGCCTGCTGCGCGAGCAGGCCCAGCTGCTCCTGCGGCCGCTGACGTACCCGACGCCGGTCGCGCAGGTCGTGCGCGGGCTCGCCCGGGCGTCCGAGCAGTACCTGGCCGAGGGCATCACCAGCGTCCAGGAAGCCGGGATCGGCGGCGGCCTGGTCGGCGAGACACCCGCCGAGCTGGCCGCCTACCAGCAGGCGCGCGACTCCGGCGTGCTGCGCGTGCGCAGCACGGTGATGGTCGCCGCGAGCGTGCTGCACGACCTGCCCGACGACGCCGGCTTCGGCCTCGACCTCGGCCTGCGCACCGGCCTCGGCGACGAGTGGCTGCGCGTCGGCCCGATGAAGTTGTTCGCCGACGGCTCCCTGGTCGGGCGCACCTGCGCGATGCACGACCCGTTCGACGGCGAGCCGGACAACGTCGGCTACTTCCAGGTGCCCGAGGACGAGCTCGCCCGCACGATCCGCCGCGCCCACGAGGCGGGCTGGCAGATCGCGACGCACGCGATCGGCGACCGCGCGATCACCGTCGTCCTCGACGCCTACGAAGCCGCGTTGGCCGCTTCGCCGCGCACGGACCACCGGCACCGCATCGAGCACTGCGCGGTGCTTCAGCCCGCGGAGCTGACCCGGCTCGCCTCGCTCGGGCTGCTCGCCTCCCCACAGGGACGGTTCGTCAACGAGCTCGGCGACGGCATGCGCGCCGCGCTCGGCGAGTCCCGCGTGCCGTGGTGCTACCGGCTGCGCAGCGTGCTCGACGCCGGCTGCGTGCTCCCCGCGTCCTCGGACCGGCCGGTCGTGAACGGCGCGCCGTTGCTCGCGCTCGCCGACATGGTTCGGCGGCGCACGGCGTCAGGCGTCCCCTTCGCGCCCGAAGAGGCGTTGACGCCGGAGCAGGCGTTGCGCGCGTACACGTACGGCTCGGCCTACGCGACCTTCGCCGAGCGTGACCTGGGCACGCTCGAGCCCGGGAAGCTCGCCGACTTCGCCGTGCTGTCCGGATCGCCGCTGGCGGAGTCCGCTTTGGACGGGCTCAGCGTGCGGGGCACCGCCGTCGGCGGCGAACTGCGTTATCAAGCGTGATGACTCACTTCCTTCCCACGAACTCGAGTGCTTCTTCCGCCAGCGCGGACCACGGCTGTGGTGACGCCGCGCCCAGCGCCAGCCACTCCTTCATCGGCGTGCCCTTGTTCGCGTCGAACCGCACGCCGTGGCCGCCCTCGACCAGCTCGTCCACCCTGGCCTCGGGCAGCTTCAGCACCAGCTGCCCGCGGACGAACATCGCGAAGATCCGCCCGTGGGTGCGCAGCGCCGTGCGCCCGAACCCGCCGGTCGCGCCCGGTGGCGTGATGCCCGGGCGTCCGGTGAACTCGTCGACCAGATCCTCGAACCTGCCTTCTGGTGACATCGACCACCTCCGAGCCCGACAGTAACGACCACCACCGACAGAAACGGGAGGCGAGATGCCCGTCCGCGACGCCGTCTTCGAAGACATCGAGGAAATCTGCGCGCTCATCGAGGAGCACGCCGTCTACGAGGACAACCACGACCTGAAGCTCGACCGCGCCGAGATGAGCGGGCACCTGTTCGGGCCGGACCCGAAGGCGTGGGTGCTGCTCGCGACCCCGCCCGGCGAGCCCGGGACCGTCGCCGGCTTCGCCTTCTGCAGCTGGAACTTCTCGACGTGGGAGGCCCGGCCGGGCATTTGGCTGGACGACCTGTTCGTCCGCCCGGCCCACCGCCGCCACGGCCTCGGCGGCGAGCTGCTGGACGAACTGCGCAACCGCACGACCGGCCGCGTCGAGTGGGACATGCAGGAGGGCAACGAAAAGGGGCAGGCGTTCTACGCCCAGCTGGGCGCCGAGCCGGTCCCCGGCTGGATCCGCTACCGCTGGCGGCCGTGAACTTTCACGAGAAAGAACGCCGCACCGTAAAGTATGCGGCATGGGAGATGGTTCGGTCCGGAGGTCCTCGTCGGTCGAGGACTACGTCCGGGTGATCTACGGCCTGGTCGAGCGGGGTGAGGCGGTCACCAACACGTCACTCGCCGGCCGGCTGGAGGTCAGCCCGTCCTCGGCGTCGGGGATGGTCACGAAGCTGTCCCAGCTCGGCCTGGTCACGCACGTGCCGTACCGCGGCATCGAGCTGACCGCCGACGGCAGGCTCCTGGCGCGCTCGGTGCTGCGCCGGCACCGGCTGATCGAGACGTACCTGGTCTCGGAGCTCGGCTACACGTGGGACGAGGTCCACGCGGAGGCGGACGCGCTGGAGCACGCGGTGTCCGACCGGCTGGTGGAGCGCATCGCGGCGAAGCTCGGCAACCCGGTGCGCGACCCCCACGGCGACCCGATCCCGGCGCCCGACGGGAGCGTGGAGGAGCTGTCGGTCCGGATCCTGGACGACCTCGAGCCGGGCGCGGTCGGCGAGATCGTCCGGGTGTGGGACACGGACCCGGAACTGCTGAGGTACCTGACGGAACACGCGATCAACCTGGGCGAACGCATCGAGGTGGTGGAGCGGCAGCCGTTCGGCGGCCCGATGGTGGTGAAGGTGGGTTCGCCTCCGGATGCGGCTACGCACGCGATCGGCAAGGAGATCGCGCAGGCGTTGTCGGTCACGCTGCGCTAGCTCCCGATCGAGAGCTGGAATCCCGCGCGCTCGGCTTCGTCGGCGTCCTTCCACAGGGTGCCGCGGTTGCTGTTCCCGACGTGCACGCCGTAGCGGTCCGCGCTCGGCACGTCGGCGAACGTTTCACGAGGGTGACCTGGGAGCCGGCGCTGAGCCGTTGACCGAGGTGCCAGCGGTGTGAAGACAACAGTCAGACCGGTGGCGGGCGCGGCGGCGAGCAAGGCGCCGGTTCGTGACCAATGCGTTATGACGTCGAAGCGCGTACGCGCGGGTGACGTCCTGAAGCGGATGTGGTGACCCACCCCCACCCACGACCATGGGCCGCATGAAACCCTTCCGCTTCGGTATCGTCGCCGGCTTCGCGCCCGACCTCACCGCCTGGACCGCCCAGGCGCGGCGGGTCGAAGAGCTCGGGTACGACACCCTCCTCGCCACCGATCCCGTCGGGACCTCCGATCCCTTCGTCCTCCTCGGTGCCGCCGCCGCGGTCACCACGCGGCTGAGGCTCGGCACCTTCGTCCTCGCCGATCCCTTCCGGGACGCGCGGGCTCTCGGCTGGCAGGCGCAGACGCTCCACCGGCAGACCGGCGGTCGCTTCGAACTCGGGCTCGGTGTCGGGCGGCCCGGCGCCGAAGAGCAAACCCAGAGCCTCGGGCGGGAATTCCCCTCAGCGGGTGAGCGCGTCACACGGATGGCGGAAACCATCGCGTACCTCAAGCGGACCGCCGACCGGCCGCCGTTGGTACTTGCCGGCGGGGGGCCGAAAATGCTCGCGCTCGCCGCGCAAGAAGCCGACACCGTCACCTTCACCTGGGCGCCGAAAACGACCGAAGCCGAAGCCGGGTCCATTGTGGATCGATTCCGTGCGCTCGCCGGGTCCCGGCTGCCGGACATCGAGCTGGGGCTGAACCTGATGGCCGTCGGTGACGAGCCGTCGCCGGGGATCGCGCGGTGGGCCGGGGTGGACGTGCCCGAACTCGTCGCGGCCGATGCCGTCACCGTACTGCCCGAAGACCCTCGCCTGGCAACGGAAAAGCTTCTCCGGTGGCGGGAGCGGTGGGGGATTTCCTACGTCACGATCAACTCCGGCTACGCGGAACCGTTCGCCCCCATCGCCGCGGAGGCGCGCACGGCAGGTGGGTGAGTGGTCTTCCGATCTTGCGGACCTGAGCCTACGCTCCAATGTTCGTATTCGGGAGTGCTTCGGAGCGTTGTGATGACCGGTCAGCGAACACGCACGATCGACCGGGGGGAACAGGCAGAGCTGAGCCAGCTGCTCGCCGCGGGCCCGTTCGATGTGGCCTTGCGAGCGGCGATCCGGGCCCGTGGGCTCGGGCTCGATCGGATCCGCTATCGCTTGCGTGGCAGGGGAACCGTGGTCAGCCTGGCCACCCTCAGCCACTGGCAGTCCGGGCGGTGCCGCCCGGAACGCGCGGAATCCTTGGAGGCCTTGCGGAATCTCGAGGACATCCTGAACGTGCCGGACGGCTCGCTCAGCAGGCTCCTCGGGCCACCGCGGGGGAGAACGCGGTTCCACGCGCAGCCGCCGCCGCTCAACTGAGCGACCGCAAGGGAAACACGTAGGCTCGCGGCCATGCGAGCTGTCGTGATCGAAGAGTTCTGCGCTCCGCCCGTCGTGCGGGACGTGCCGGAGCCGGTGGCGCCGCCGGGTGGTGCCGTGATCGAGGTCGACGCGACCGGCGTGTGCCGCAGCGACTGGCACACCTGGCAGGGTCACGACACCGCCGTGACGCTGCCGCACGTGGCCGGGCACGAGCTCGCCGGCCGGGTCGTCGCGCTCGGCGAAGGCGTGCGCGGGTGGGCCCTCGGCGCGCGCGTCACCGTACCGTTCGTCTGCGCGTGCGGGACCTGCGCCCAGTGCGCGCGCGGCGACCAGCAGATCTGCGACCGCGAGTTCCAGCCCGGCGCGACGCACTGGGGTTCCTTCGCCGAGCGCGTCGCCATCGAGCACGCCGAGACGAACCTGGTGGCGCTGCCGGACTCGATGGGCGCCGCCGAAGCCGCCGCCCTCGGCTGCCGGTTCGGCACGGCGTTCCGCGCGGTGCTGCGGCAGGGCCGGGTCACCGCCGGGCAGTGGGTTTCGGTGTACGGCTGCGGCGGCGTCGGGATCTCCGCCGTCCTGCTGGCGGTCGCCGCGGGCGCCGAGGTGGTCGCCGTCGACGTCTCGCCGGCGGCGCTTGAGCTCGCCGCGAAGTCGGGTGCGGTGCTGACCGTCGACGCGTCGGCGTTCGACGGCCCGGAAGCCGTCGCGGCGCACGTGCGCGAGCTGACCGGCGGCGGCACGCACGTCTCGCTCGACTGCCTCGGGTCGCCCTCGACCTGCGCCGCGTCCGTCGGCAGCCTCCGCAAGCGCGGGCGCCACGTCCAGGCCGGCCTGATGCCGCCGTCGCAGGGCGTCGCGCCGATCCCGATGCACCGGGTCATCGGCGGCGAGCTGGAGCTGGTCGGCATCCACGGGCTCCAGGCCCACGAGTACCCGGAGCTGCTGCGGGTCGTCGAGACGGCCGGGATCGACCTCACCGCGCTGATCGGGCGCCGGATCGGGCTCGACGACGTCCCGGCCGCGCTGGCCGGGATGAACGACCCCGTGCCGGCGCGAGCGGGCGTCACGGTCGTGACGTTCGGTGACTGATCCGCGGCGCCCTGGTCAAGTGACCCGTTCGTAGCTGATCCACGCTGGCGTTGTGACATTCAGGTGTGGGAACGTCTTTTCCATGGTGGCCCAGGGCGAGGGGATTCGGCCGCAGGAGCGTCCCGTTGGTCCGTTGGGACGGCTCCTGCGGCAGCTCACCACCGCGGACGTCACGTTCCGCGGTCACCACCTCGTGCCCTCGATGATCACCGAACGTGCGCGACGGGAGCTTCCGGCACAATCGAGGTGATGGACGCCCTCCTGCCGCGCCCGCGCGCCGAGATCGCGCCCGGCGCGGTGCACCTGCCCGACTGGCTCGGTTTCGACGAGCAGCGCGAGTTCGTCGCGGCCTGCCGCGGCTGGTCCGGCTACCGCCACACCCGCCTGCCGAACGGCGGCCTGATGTCGGTGAAGTCCGTCTGCCTCGGCTGGCACTGGTACCCGTACGGCTACTCGCGCACCACCGGCGAGGGCGAGCCGGTGCTGCCGTTCCCGGACTGGCTGGGCGACCTCGGCCGCCGCGCGCTGGCGGCCGCGACCGGTGAGCAGGCGTACGAGCCGGACGTCGCGCTGGTCAACTTCTACGACGCCGCCGCGAAGATGGGGCTGCACCAGGACAAGGACGAGCGCAGCCTGGCGCCGGTGGTCTCGTTCAGCCTCGGCGACGCGTGCGTGTTCCGCTTCGGCAACACCGAGACGCGCGGCAAGCCGTACACCGACGTCGAACTCCGCTCGGGCGACGTCTTCGTGTTCGGCGGCCCGTCCCGGCTCGCGTACCACGGCGTCCCGAAGACGCTGCCCGGCACGGCCGACCCGGCGCTCGGCCTGACCGGGCGGCTGAACATCACGCTGCGGGTGTCCGGGCTCTAGTCCTCTATGGACTCAAGTCTCCTTCGGAAAGTTGGGAGTGCTGAGGCACTCGATCGCAACATGTTGTAGGCGTAGGCTTTTCCGATGGTCTCGGTTCTATGAGCGCTGCCTTCAGCGCGGGTAGACTGCCCTGAAGTCGAAGGTGCAGAAACTGGACAAAACATAGACAAGAGCTGGTCAATAACCAGCCGACAGCTGCGAACAGCGTCCTTCGTGTCTGACTCTTAACCATGCGATCTGTCTGATGGTCCAGGCGGCCTCGCGGAGGGGGTCTCCGGTTGCAGCCGGCGACCCCCTCGAATCTGTCACAGACTCGCTACCCTCTGTAGCGACGCTTCCCTTTGTGTTCGCGGTGAGTGAGAATCGTCATGTCCGCGTGGTTGGAGCTGCAACTCCAGCCGCACCTCCCGGACGACGCCTGGACCGCAGAACAGAAAGGATCGCGTCCAATGTCAGCACTTCACAGGCGAGAGCCTTGTGTCCCGGATCCCTCCCCTTCGGGGTTGGGCGGTCTGTCGTTGCGAACGATCGTCATCGTTATCGCAATCCAGACCTTCATCGGGTTCTTGATCACTCGTGGCTACACGCTCGGTGCGGCGCTGGCCGCGTCTGGTGCCATCTGTGCGCTCGCGAGCCGGATCGGACCTCGGCTTGCCGAGGTCCGGCTTCGCCGGATTGTTTGACCATGGCCGCGCGGAAGCGATCTTGCGTCAGTCTGGCGGAGGGTCTCGGTGAGGCCAGCTTCCGTGCGGCCAGTTCACTGTTCAGGCTCTCGTAAGTGTGCCGAGGAGGAACAGTGGACCTGAGTGCGGCGGACGTGGTCGGTGAGCTGAAGGTTCTCCGCAAGGGGAGGGCGATCTTCACCACACCGCTCGGCGATCGGGTCGGGTCGGCGTTGCGTAGCGTGTGCGGGATTTTGGAAGATGACGACACCGTGGAGATCCGGCGTAAGCTCGCGAATCGCTTGCGCCCGCTTGTCGAGACGTTGCCGGAAGATCTGAAGGTCGCGCTGCTGGGCGCGTTCGCGCTGGACGAAGCCGCGCGGAAGCCATTCTACCAGGAGCGGGTGCGCTGGGCGGCGATCACGTTGGACCGCGACGAGCGCACCGTCCGGCGGCGCATCGACGACGGCATCGAGCAGATCGCGGCGATGGCGGTGGCAGCGGGCCGGCCGCAGTCGTCATCGCCCTACCCGAGCCGCAGTTGGCACACCGAAGAACTACGAGTATCACTGGCGCTGGATCAGCCCGTGGCGGAGGTGTTCGAAATTCGCCGGGTGGTCGCGGATGCCGACGGAATCAGCGAACTCGATCTCGCGCTGACGCTCACCACGGCTGCCGATTCCGGATCATCGGTGAGTGTTGCAGATCTTGAGGTCGACGTGTTCCACGGCGGTGTACTCACCAGGCGCGAGATGGAGTCGAGCGACCGCGTTGGCCTCGCATTGCGGTTGCCGGCGCCCTTGCGGCGCGGGCAGCGGCACGATATAGCACTGCGGTTCCGAGCGCGTTTGCGGGAGCCGCACTATGTGTGCGTCCCGCGGCATCCCTGCGAGTTGTTCGACTTGCACGTCCGGTTCGGGGATCAGGTGCCCGAGCGGATCGTGATGCTGCAGAAGGCGTTTCAAAACGACGCGCGCGACCGGTTCCCGCGCGGCACAGAGCTGACTGCCGACGACGCCGGCGAAGTGCACGTTCAGTTTCGACACCTTGCGCCCGGATTCGCCTATGGGGTCAGGTGGGACTCGAGTGAAGCTGCGGGGGTTCACTCGCATTGAGCTGATTCGGGTCTCGAACGACAGTTCTAGTCCTCCGTGAACTCTTCTTCCTCCGGCACGACGATGAGCCGGACGGCGAGGGCGCGCGAACCCTCCGGGTGCTGCCCCGGCTCGCTGACGTACTTCCAGACCAGGTTCTGGTACTCCTCGACGAACGAGGCGGCCTGCTCCTTCGTCAGGGTCAGCCCTGAGCGGTGGATCTGGTTCCAGCCGTCCGCGCTGTCGTAGCCGGCGTACGCGCGCGTGACCAGGCCCAGGTCGTGGCTCAGCTTCAGCGTGCCCAGCTTCATCGCGGCCTCGCGCTCGTCCGGCGTCATCTCGAGGCCCGGCGGGGTGTAGATGTCCTTCGCCAGCGACTTCCACCAGCGCTCGCGGCCGTCGCCGCGGTCCTCGATCTCCGCGATCAGGTCGAGGTCGGCGAGTTTGCGCAGGTGGTAGCTCGTCGTCCCGGTGCTTTCGCCGAGGGCTTTGGCGACGCTCGTCGAGTTCGCTTCGCCGTGTTTGCCCAGGTAGGACAGGATGTCGCGGCGCACCGGGTTCGCGAGAGCCTTGTAGAAGGCCTTGAGATCCGCGCCGGTGAGCACGCGCTTCTCGGGACGTTGGACCATGGCCGGAGCGTACTACAGAGACTGTTTGCAAAAAATCTCTGCAATCGGCTACCTTGGATCGGGAGATCGGGGGTCACGATGAAGAAGCTGTTCTGGGCGGCGGGGTTGTGCCTGCTGGCTACGGCCTGGCTGCTCGGCCGCGGCGATCCGCGGACCGTTCGCCGCGATCGGTACGGCGACGCTGCTGCTCACCGACGCCTGGTTCGACGTCGTCACGGCCGGCGGTGCCCGCCCATGTCTGAGCTGAGCCCGCGGCTGCGCGACGAGATCGACGACCAGGTCGCGGAAGCCCTCGACGCTTACCTTGCCGAGCGGGGCGACGTCCACCGGGCCCGCCGCGTGTGGCCGCTGTGGCTCGCGATCGCCCTCACCAACATCACCTGGCTGGTGGTCGTGAGTGTCTAGGGCGGTTAGAACCGCCCTAAACACTCACGACGCGGGACGGAAGCGCACGGTCTGGCCCGGCCGCAGCTGGGCCGCGAGGTCGAGGTCGGCCTCCTCGACGACGGCGATCACCGGGTAGCCGCCGGTCGTCGGGTGGTCGGCGTGGAACAGGATCGGGCGGCCGGACGGCGGGACCTGTAGCGAGCCCGGGACGCACGCCTCGGACGGCAGCTCGTCGTGGCGCGCCCGGGCGAGCGGTGCGCCGGTGAACCGGATGCCGACGCGGTCCGAATCGGGCGAGACCGTGTACACAGTGGACAGCAGGTCGTCCGGGGCGGCGAACCAGTCGCGACGCGGTCCCGGCGTCACCCGCAACACCGGCGTTTCCGGCAACGACGCCCGGGGCGCGAGGTCCACGACGGGGAACTCCCGCGGCGCCGGGCCGATCGGCAGCAGCATGCCCGCGGCGAGCGGCGGCGGGCCCAGCTTTCCCAGCGTGTCCGTCGCCCGCGAGCCCAGCACCGGCGGCACGTCGATGCCGCCGCGCACCGCGACGTAGCAGCGCAGGCCCGAAGAAGCCGTGCCCAGCGCGAGTTCTCCGCCCGGCCACAACGTGATCGGCGAGTTCAAGCCGCCCTTCGACAGCGGGCAAGCGGCTCCGGTCACCGCGACCGTCGTGACGGCCGAAGCGCGCAGCACCAGCCCGCCCAGCGTCACCTCCAGCGCGGCCGCTCCACCGGGGTTCCCGACGAGCCGGTTGGCCAGCCGGAACGACGCGCGGTCGGCCGCGCCGGACCGGCCGACGCCCAGTGCCGCGTGCCCGGGGCGGCCGAGGTCCTGCACCGTCGTCGAGAAGCCCGGCCGCACGACTTCCAGCTTCACGACGGCACCGCCGTGAACCGGACGCGGGTGCCCGGCGGCAGCAGGTTCGGCTGGTCGCGCTCGACGTCCCAGACCGGCACGTCCGTGCGGCCCAGCAGCCGCCAGCCGCCGGGGGACGCGCTCGGGTAGATCGCGCTGTACTCGCCCGCGATCGCCACCGAACCCGGGGGGATCCGGGTGCGCGGCGAGGACCGGCGGGACACGTGCAGCACCGGGTCCGAGCCGGACAGGTACGCGAAACCCGGCGCGAACCCGCAGAACGCCGAAACGTACGAGCCGCCGCTGTGGCGGGCGATCAGCGCACCGACGCCCAGCCCCGTTTCCGCGGCGACCTCGGCCAGGTCTTCGCCGTCGTACACCACCGGGATCACCACCTCGCCCGCGTCGGCCGTCGCACTGTCCACAGGGGACACTTCGCGCAGCACCGCGCCCAGCCGGCCGGCGTCGGTCACCGCCGGGTCGAAGCGGACCAGCAGCGTCCGCGCCGCCGGGACCAGCTCCTCGACGCCGTCCGGGGCCAGTTCGGCCAACGCCGCCTGGTAACCGAGCACGTCGCCGGTCTCGACCAGCACCGCGCGCCGCCCGCACGGCAGCAACCGGACGGTCATCCGGTGAACGCGCCGAGCTGGACGCCGGCGTCGGTCAGCGCCGCCTCGATCCGGCGGGCCAGCTCCACCGCGCCCGGCGTGTCCCCGTGCACGCACAGGGAATCCGGGCGCACGTCGAGCTTGGTGCCGTCCTCGGTCACGACGCCGCCGGTCGCCATGCCGACCGCGCGCTCGGCGACGACGCCGGGGTCGTGCAGGACCGCGCCCGGCCGCTTGCGCGAGACCAGCTTGCCGTCGGCGGTGTACGCCCGGTCCGCGAACGCCTCCGCGTACGCCACCACGCCCGCGATCTCCGCCTGCCGCTGCATTTCCGAGTTCGGCAGGCAGAGCAGCGCGAGCGCGGGGTCGTACCGGCGCAGGCCGTCGACGATCGCCGCGGCCTGCTCGGCGTCCACCGCCGCGGTGTTGTACAGCGCGCCGTGCGGCTTCACGTACGTCACGGCGCTGCCGGCCGCGCGCGCGAACGCGTCGAGCGCGCCGATCTGGTAGAGCACCTCGTCGGCCAAGTCGTCCGGCGCGATGTCGAGCGCGCGCCTGCCGAACCCCGCCAGGTCGCGGTACCCGACGTGCGCGCCGATCGCGACGCCGCGCTCGGCCGCCAGGTCGCACACCCGCCGCATCACCGACGGGTCGCCCGCGTGGAAGCCGCACGCGATGTTCGCGCTGGTCACGATGTCGAGCATGGCTTCGTCGTCGCCCATCTTCCAGGCGCCGAAGCCCTCGCCGAGGTCGCTGTTCAGGTCCATTTCAGCCCACCCGGTATTCGCTGTCGTGGCGGTCGGTGATGAACATGTACCCCGGCGCGTGGGTGATCGCAAAGGGAGGCCGCGACGCCATCAGCGCCGCCTGCGGGGTGACGCCGCAGGCCCAGAACACCGGGACGTCGCTCGCGTGCGCGTCCACCGGATCGCCGAAGTCCGGCCGCGAGAGGTCCTCGATCCCCAGCGCCAGCGGGTCGCCGATGTGCACGGGGGCGCCGTGCACGGCGGGCATCGCCCGGGTGATCCGGATGGCGTCGTCGACCCGGTCCTCCGGGATCTGCCGCATCGACACGACCATCGGCCCGAACAGCCGCCCGGCGGGCTCGCACTGCCGGTTCGTCACGTACATCGCGACGTTGCGGCCCTGCTCGACGTGCCGCAGCGGGACGCCCCCGGCGGCCAGCGCCGTCTCGAACGTGAAGCTGCAGCCGATCGAGAAGGCGACCATGTCGCTGCGCCACAGCCCGGTCGCGTCCGCCACCTCGCCGGCCAGCACGCCGTTCTGCCAGATCCGGTAGCGCGGCAGGTCGGTGCGCAGGTCCGCGCCCTCGGCGAGCCGGGTGCCCGGGTCGCCGGCGTCGGTGACGTCGAGCAGCGGGCACGGCTGCGGGTTGCGGGTGCAGAAGAGCAGGACGTCGTACGCCCAGTCTTCGGGGACGGCGATCAGGTTCGTCTGGGTGAAGCCGTTGGCCCAGCCCGTGGTGGGGCGGGCGGTGCCGCGGCGGAAGACCGCGCGCGCCTGCGCCGGCGTGAACGTGGCCGGCTGGTCGAAGGTCGTCATGAGTTCCCCCTCAATCGACGAGTTCGATGCCCCGGGTTTCCGGGAGGCCGAGCAGCGCGAGCACCGCGATGCCGTAGCCGAACGCGCCGAAGACGATCGCTCCGCCGGCGCCGAGGAAGCCCACGACGGTCGGGAAGATCGCCCCGACCGCGCGGCCGAAGTTGTAGGTGAAGCCCTGGCCTGTCCCGCGCAGCGCCGTCGGGTAGAGCTCGGCGAGGTAGGCGCCGAAGCCGCTGAAGATCGCGGACATCGAGAAGCCGAGCGGGAAGCCGAGGACGAGCACGAGTCCGTTGGCGCCCCTGGGGATCTGCGTGTACGCGACGATCAGCGCGGCCGAGAGCAGCGCGAAGGTCAGGAAGGTTTTCTTGCGCCCCAGCAGGTCCGTGAGATAGCCGCCGCAGACGTACCCGACGAACGCGCCGGTGATGAGGAACGCGAGGTAGCCGCCGGTGCCGATCACGGTCAGTTCGCGCGTCTTCTTCAGGTACGACGGCAGCCACGTCGAGATCGTGTAGTAGCCGCCCTGGACGCCGGTGGCCAGCAGCGCGGCGAAGAACGTCGTGCGCAGGAGGTCGCCCTTGAAGATCCGGAGCAGTGTGCCCTTCGGGCGTTCGGCCTTGAGGCGTTCCTCCGCGCGCGGGGCGTCCTTGACGCTCTTGCGGACCCACAGCACGAGCAGCGCCGGGATGACGCCGGTCCAGAACATGATCCGCCAGGCCACGTCGTCGCTCGCGACGGTGAACACCACGGTGTAGACGACCACCGACAGGCCCCAGCCGACCGCCCACGCGCTCTGCACGAACGCCACGGTCCGGCCGCGGTACTTGGCCTGCGAGTACTCCGCGACCAGCGCGGCGCCGGCCGCCCACTCGCCGCCGAAGCCCAGGCCCTGCAGGGCGCGGAAGATCAGCAGCGTCTCGAAGTTCGGCGCGAACCCGCAGAGCACCGTGAAGATCGTGTACATCGCGATGGTGATCTGGAGCGTGCGGACGCGGCCGATGCGGTCGGCGAGCATGCCCGCGCCGACGCCGCCGACGGCCGACACGACCAGCGTCGTCGTGCCCAGCAGGCCGGCTTCGCCGCTCGAAATGCCGAAGTAGACCGTGATGGCGGCCAGGCCGAGCGGCAGCGTCTGGTAGTCGAACGAGTCCAGGCCGTAGCCGCCGAACGCGCCGACGAAGGCGCGCCGTCCGCGTTTGCCGAGCGTGCGGAACCAGTCGAACGGCCGGGCCTCGGTTGCAGTGGTCGCGGTCATGGGCACCTCCTGGCCAGTGTCTCTCATCGTGGCGTGCCTCACACGGTAGGGATTGTTCAACAATTCCACAAGACTGCAATTGGATCGTCCCCTGTGTGACGGGTACCCTCGGAGCGTGGTCATCGAAGACAGCGGGTTGCCGGGCCTGGCGGCCGACCGCGGCCTGGTCAGCCGCAAGAGCACGGCCGAACGGGTCGCCGGCGTCCTCCGCAAGCGCATCGCGGAGGGCTTCTTCCTGCCCGGCGGGCGGCTCTCGGAGCAGGACATCGGCAACGCGCTCGGCGTCTCGCGCAACACGCTGCGCGAGGCGTTCCGGCTGCTCACGCACGAGCGGCTGCTGGCCCACGAGCTCAACCGCGGGGTCTTCGTCCGCATCCCGAGCATCGAGGACGTCGTCGACATCTACCGCGTCCGCAAGATCATCGAGTGCGCGGCGGTCCGCGGGGTGACGGCCAAGCCGGCGTCCTTCGCGCGGATCAAGGAGAAGGTCGACATCGGCGACGAGGCCGCCCGCTCCGGCAACTGGAAGGACCTCGGCACCGCGAACGTGTGGTTCCACCAGGAGCTGGCCGCGCTGTCCGGCAGCGAGCGCGTCAACGAGCTGGTCGGCAGGCTGACCGCCGAGCTGCGGCTGGTCTTCCACATCATGGCCGAGCCGCGCCGCTTCCACGAGCGCTACCTGCCGCGCAACCACGAGATCCTCGACCGCATCGAGGCGGGCGACGGGCCGGGCGCGGAGCAGCTGCTGATGAAGTACCTCGCGGACGCGGAGGAGCAGCTGGTCGAGGCGTACGCCGATCGCGCGGACGCCGCCCGCGCGGCGAGCGCGGCGGAGTAGCTAGCGCCGTCGCACGATCTCGGCGATCCAGACGGGCGCGAACGGGGACGTGCAGTTCGGCGGCGTCGGGTAGTCCTTGAGGACTTCCAGGCGCTCGCCGATGTCGATCGCCCGCGCGCGCAGGTCCGCGTGTTCGATGCCGATCTGGGCCAGGCAGTGGTTCATCGCCCACTGCAGGCGGTCCGGAGCGTCCTTCATGTCTTTCTCGATGACGTCGAGGAGTTCGGCGAGGCCCTCGGTCATCGCGGGTACGCGAGCGGTCGTCAACGCCCAGCCGGCGCTCGCGACCACCGGATCCGGGTCGGCGAACCAGGCCTCGCGCAGTTCTTCGGCGTGCGGGCTCTTCTTGACGACGTAGTTGACGAGCCAGTCGTGCACCTTCGGCGTGCGCGCGGTCCGGAGCATGGCGTCGAGCTCGGCGCGCTCGAAGGCCTTCGGGCGGCAGATCAGCATCGCGAGCAGCTTGGCCGCGGTGTCATCCGTCGCCCACAGTTCACGCGCGAGGTCTTGCTGCGTCTTCAGCCGTTTGGCGACGGCGCGCAGCTTGCTCAGGTTGACGCCGTGGTCGTCGCCGTGCTTTTCGTTGACCGCACGGGCCTTGGGCTCGTCGAGAGCAGCCAGCTCGGCCAGCACTTCGTCCACAGTCGTCTCCGCCACGGCCGCCAGTTTACGGTGCGCGTTCGGGCACGCTTGGCGTCCGGACGGGCCGAGCACCGGCCGCGTGCGATTCCGGCTGGATAACCTCGGTGCGGTTCCGCCGCCGGAGACCCCCAGCGGCAGGCGGACCACGCTGCCGGGTCGCCGCCTCCCCAGTGCCGCGGCCCGGCAGCCCTCACCTTCCCCGGCGTCAGCCGGCGTAGCGGGCGAAGATCCTCGTGAAGTCCCACGCCTGCTGGGAAACACCCGAACAGGTGTCGTTGTTCGGGTAGGCGCCCGGGCAGGGGCGGTCGCGGTTGGCCGACCAGAACGTCAACCGGGCCAGGTGGTGCGCGTTCGCGTAGCCCAAGATGGTGGTGAAATCGTTCAGGGTGACCGTCTCGCTGTTGTCGGTGATGCCGTTCATCGACGAGATGCCCATGTGCCGGTAGGCGGTGTCGTCGTCGTAGCCGTACGCACCCTTGACGACGTTCTTGAGGCCCTCGGCCGCCCGCTGGGTCAGCGTGCCCATGTTCTGGCCGGCGCCGCCGAAGTCGAACGGCATGATGACCCAGCCGTCGACGGTGAGCCCGGCCTGTGCGGCCCGGTTCACCAGGCTGTTGTCCGGGCCGGACTGGCCGGTGCCGAAGGTGACGTACAGCTTGATGCCCGGGTTGTTCGCCCGGACCGTCTTCAGCGCGTCGACCGTGCGCTGCTGCACCGCCGGGTTGCTGTACGCGTCGGCCTCGATGTCGATGTCGATCGCCTTGAGGCCGTAGGCGTTGATCACCTTCTGGTAGCCGGCCGCCAGTTCACCGGCGCTGCCGCACGACGACTCCAGCTTGTTGCCGGAGTAGCCGCCGAACGACGGGATGATGTCGCCGCCGCCCGCGCGGATGGTGTTGATCGTGCTCTGGTCGACGCCGCCGGCGAGCGCGCGGCCGCCGTCCCACTGCGGGTTGCAGTAGCCGTTGGACAGGATGAACGCCATCGTGAACCACTTGACGCCGGTGGCGTTCATGATCGTGGAGGGGTTGGGCGGGTCGCCCCAGCCGTTGTAGAGGTACGGCGCGACGGCCATCGCGCCCGGCCCGGTCGGCGGCGGGGTGGTGCCGCCGGACGGGAGCGTCCACTGCTGGTTGGCCGTGCTCGCGCACGTCCAGATCTGCAGCCGGGTGCCGTTGGCGGAACTGTTCCCGGTGGCGTCGAGGCACTTGCCCGAGCCGGTGTTGACGAGGTTCTTCGCCGCGTTGGCCGTCCACTTCTGGGCACTCGAGCCGTTGCAGTCCCAGAGCTGGATGGTCGTGCCGTTCGCGGTGCCGGCGCTCGTCACGTCGAGGCACTTGCCCAGCGCCTGCAGGGATCCGTCGGAGCCGACCGTCCACTGTTGGGCGCCGGAGCCGTTGCAGTCGTAGAGCTGGATCGCCGTGCCGTCGGCGGTGCTCGCCGCGTTGACGTCGACGCACTTGCCGGCGATGCCGGTGATCGGCCCGGTCGCCGCCTGCGCGACACCGGGGGCGAGCACCAGCGCCGACGCGGCGATCAGGGCGCCGAGTACTGCTGTTTTCTTCATGCGGGCACGTTCCACTTCTGGTTGGCGGCACCGGTGCAGGTCCAGATCTGCAGCCGGGTGCCGTTGGCGCTGGAGTTGCCGGTGGCGTCGACGCACTTGTTCGACGCGGAGCCGACGAGGTCCTTGGCCGCGGTGGCCGCCCATCTCTGGTTGGCCGTCCCACCGCAGTCCCAGAGCTGCAGCTGGGCACCGTCCGCTGTGGACTGTCCGGTGACGTCGAGGCACTTGCCGAGCGCGCGGATCGTGCCGTCGGTGCCGGCGGTCCACTGCTGGGCCGTCGAGCCGTTGCAGTCGTAGAGCTGGACCGCGGTGCCGTTGGCGCTGCTCGCCCCGGCGACGTCGACGCACTTCCCGCCGATGCCAGTGATCGGGCCGGTCCCGCCGGTGCCGCCGCCGTTGCCCTGGTTGCCGTTCCACGTGAACGTCGCCGAGGTGTGACCGGGCAGGGAGTAGGTGAACGACGAGTTGCCCCAGTTCACCCGCACGCTCTGGGCGCCGGTGCCCGAGTTGTACGCGATCAGCGCCTTCGAGCCGTCCGGGTTCTTCCAGGCGACGTTGCGGACGGTCGAGTTGTCGTTCGAGTCGATCCGGTACGCGCCCGGCTTCACGAACTTCGTCAGGTGACCCATCGTGTAGTACTCGACGGTGTAGTCGACCTGCCCGCTGCGCGAGTCTCCGTTGTGGACGGTGATCAGGCCGGTGCAGGTGCCGCAGCCGCCGTTGTGCGGCCCCATGTTCTGGTCGACGGCGAGGCTCCACTTGGTCACGCTCTTCGACCAGTTCCGGGTGTAGTCCACGATGTTGTTCATGTCTTCGGCCTGCTGGTTCGAGATCCAGGTGCCACCGGAGTGCTCGGTCGAGTAGGCGTTGACGTTCGGGTACTGGTTGTGCGTGGTCGTCTGCTGCGCGATGTTCCCGCCGTAGCCGTGCCAGGCCACGCCCCCGAAGTTCGGGTGGGTGCGGATCGCCGCGTCGTCCAGGGTCGGGGCGCCGTAGGAGGCGTAGGTGTCCCAGTTCCAGTCGAGCGCGAGGACCTTTGTGGACAGTCCGGCACCCTGCAGGGCCGGCAGCAGGTTGTTCTTCGCGAAGTACGCGAGCCCGGCGCCGTTCCAGTTGGTCGACGGGTAGCTCGCGCAGCACGTCGGCTCGTTTTGCATCGAGACGTAGTCGATCGGCACGCCCGCGGCCTGGTAGGCCTGGAGGTACTTGACGAAGTACTGCGCGTAGGCCGGGTAGTACTGCGATTCGACCCAGCCGAGCAGGTAGCTGTCGTTGTCCTTCATCCACGGCGGCGCGCTCCACGGCGACGCCATCACCTTGGCCTGCGGGTTGAGCTGCTTGGCCTGCTTGGTCAGCGGCAGCACGTCGGCCTGGTCGTGGGCGATCGAGAAGTGCGTCAGGTTCGGGTCGGTCTGCCCGGCCGGCACGTCGTCGAAGGTGTAGCTGTAGCGGGCCAGGTCGGACGCGCCGAGCGGGTTGCGGATGAAGCTCAGCCCGATGCCGTTGTTCGGGTCGAACAGCTTGCGCATCGTGTCGTCGCGGGTGGCTGGGGAAAGCGCGCCGCTGGAGTTCATCAGCCAGGCCGCGGTGTCCGTGAAGGACGCTCCGCCGCCCTCGAACTGTTGGTAGGTGGTGCCTTCGTTGACGTTGATGGTCACGCCACCGGTGCCGGTGCCCGCGGCGAACGAGATCGGCGTCTGCTGCTGGAGGCCGCGGGTGACCGTCCGGCCACCGGAGTCGCTGGTCGTGGTGAGCCAGATGTTGACGGTTTCGCCCGCGGCTTGCGCGGGCGCGGCGAAGGTGGCCGCGGCGAGCGCGGTCACGCCGAGCAGGGTGAGCAGTTTCCTCATGGGAGCGTCCACTTCTGGTTCGCGCCGGACCCGCAGGTCCAGATCTGGAGCCGGGTCCCGTTGGCGCTCGAGTTCCCGGTGGCGTCGAGGCACTTGCCGGAGCCGGTGTTGACGAGGTTCTTCGCCGCGTTGGCCGACCACTTTTGCGCGTTGCTTCCGTTGCAGTCCCACAGCTGGGTCGGGGTGCCGTTCGCGGTGCCCGCGCTGGTGACGTCGAGGCACTTGCCGAGTGCTTTCACGGTTCCGTCGGTGCCGACCGTCCACTGTTGAGCGCCCGAGCCGTTGCAGTCGTAGAGCTGGACGGCGGTTCCGTTGGCGTTGTTCGCACCCGCGACGTCGGCGCACTTGCCGCCGATGCCCTTGATCGGCCCGGCCGTCCCGGCGGGCGGGGGCGTGGTGCCGCCGACGAACTGCGTGGCGACCTGCTCGCCGAGGCTGACCGCGTTCGCGTGGTTCTCGATCGGGTCGACGTGCGTGTTCGGGAACACGACGTAGGTCACCGGGCCTTCGGTGCCGCCGTTCTTCGGGTCGGGGTTGATGCCGAGGCTGACGGCGGTGGCGTAGGACGCCTCACCGATGATGCTCGTCGGGCCGGTGTCGCCGACGACCGCGTAGGTGACTTGGTTGTTGTAGATCACCGCCACGACCGAACCGCCGTCGATCCCGTAGTTGCGGTAGTCCCATGTGGACGTCGGCTGCGGGAGGACGATGTAGGGCAGTTGCGCCGCGTTGAGCGGCTGGTCGGTCGAGGTGTGGAACGCGGTGTCGGGGTAGAAGCAGCAGTCGGTGTTCTCATTGCACTGCGTGGTGCGGACGCCGTCGCAGTCGACGTCCATGTCGGCGGTGAAGAACACGGCGCCGGCGGTCTGGCAGACGGGAACGGTGGCCGCGCCGCCTTCGTCGAAGGAATACTTGCCGTTGGAGATCTGCTGGCAGTTCTGGGTTTTGGCGAGCAGCTGGCTCGCCGACGGACCCGCTTCGACCGCCGCTTGGGCGGGGCCGGACGTGAGGAAGGAAAGCGCTAACAGGGCACACCCCATTAGCGCGACGAGGATTCGCCGCACTGGTTTCTCCTTATGGGGTAGAGAGCTTAGGGAGTGGTCCACTTCTGGTTGGCGCCGCCGCCGCAGGTCCAGATCTGCAGGCGGGTGCCGTTCGCACTCGAGTTGCCGGTGGCGTCGAGGCACTTGTTCGCGTTGGGGTTCACGATGTCCTTCGCCCCGGAGATCGCCCACTTCTGGGCGCCGGTGCCGTTGCAGTCGTAGAGCTGCACCGGTGTCCCGTCGGCGGTGCCCGCCGCGTTGACGTCCATGCACTTGCCGAGGGCGCGGATGGTGCCGTCGGTGCCGATCGTCCAGTTCTGCGCGGCGTTGCCGTTGCAGTCGGTGATCTGGATCGGTGTCCCGTTGGCGCTGTTCGCGCCGGCGACGTCGACGCACTTGCCGCCGATCCCGGTGATCCGGCCGGTGCGGCCGGTGGGCGGGGTGCCGCCGCCGGTGTCGGTGGTGACGTGCACGTAGTCGACGACCAGCTGCTGCGGGAACTGCGTGCTGCTGTTGGGATCGCCGGGCCAGTACCCGCCGACGGCGAGGTTCAGGATCAGGAAGAAGCTGTGGTCGTAGACCCAGCGGTTGCCGTTGAGGTCCGACGGCGTGCGCGTCTGGTAGAGGTTCCCGTCGACGTACCACTTGATCTGGTTGGGTGCCCAGTCGACGGCGTAGGTGTGGAAGTCGTCGGAGAAGTTCGGGCCGTTGTAGGCCGCGCCGATGCCGCCGGAGCCGGAGTAGCCGGGCCCGTGGATGGTGCCGTGCACGGTGTTCGGCTCGAACCCGACGTTCTCCATGACGTCGATTTCGCCGTCGGTGGGCCAGTTCCCGCCGCCGAGCATCCAGAACGCGGGCCACATGCCCTGTCCGCGCGGGAGTTTCATGCGCGTCTCGAAGTGGCCGTAGGCCTGGCTGAACTTGCCGGCGGTGTTCATCCGCGCGGAGGTGTACTCGCAGCGGCCGTACCAGCAGTTGTAGTTGCCGGGGTTTTCCTTCTTGGCCGTGATGACGAGGTGGCCCTGCCCGTCGAGCTGGGCGTTGCTGGTGCCGGAGGTGTAGTACTGCCGCTCGTGGTTGTTGACGTTGTCACCGGTCTCGAGCTGCCACTTCGACCCGTCGACGGCGGACCCGGCGGGCCCGTTGAAGTCATCGGTGAAGGTGGCCGCGGCTTCGGCGGCCGGCGCGGTCAGCGCTTGCTGCCCGAGGACGAGCAGCGAACAGGCGGCGAAGAGCGCCGCCCATCTCTTGCGGAGTTTTGAGGTGGACATCGTTGTCGCCTCTCTCACCGTTGGGGGGACGGCGTTCCGCGCGCAGCACGGAACGCGGGGAGGGGGAGGTGCTGCGCATGCCGGGGCGGCGGCAGGCGCGGTTCAGCCCTCGAGCCGGGGCGGGGTGGCTCGGGGACGGGCTTTGTTGTGTCTGGCAACAAAGTATGCATGGTCCAGACAAGCCGGGCAACCGTCGGACCGTCATTTTTTTTCAACCCGAATTAAGGGTGGGTGAGTGACGGTGAGCTGGCGCGTTGGCAGTCCCGGTGAGTGGGGCACGGGTGGTTCGGCTCGTGCTCGCGGGTGTTGTGGGTGGGTTGTGCGGATGGTTCGGCCGCTGGGGTGGCTCGGCCGTACGGCGCTCGCTGGGGCCGGTTGTCCACAACTTGGCCGGGCTGTGGACAGCCGGGCACCGAGTGGCGGATTGGGCGGGTTTCGTCGGGGTGCCTCGATACGCTGGAGCGGGGCGGTCCCCCAGGGTGGGCGGGCCGTGTTGGCGGTGGGCCGCGCTGGCGGGCGGGCCGCGCTGGCGGGCGGGCCGCGCTGGCGGGCGGTCCCCCAGGGAGGGTGGGCCGCGCTGGCGGGCCGCGCTGGTGGGCGCGACCGGCGGCCGTGACCCAGGGTCGCAGCCGCGCCAGGCACCTCCCGACCGCACCGAGAATACCGGTCCGAAGCGTCATGAACGACCCGTTCACCTCGCCCGACGTCATGAACGAGTCGTTCATGACGTCAACAGCCACGAACCTCCGAAGACCAAGGCGGAGACACGAGCGATAGAGAAGCCGCCCACGCTCCGCGGTTCGCTCGCCGTTGCGGTGGTGATGCTGCTCAGAGCTCGCCGCTGAGGATCACGCCGCGTCGGAGTCCGGGGCTCCCGAGGTGGTCGGCTTCGACAGGCGGGACGTCGCCCCCTGCTCCAGCAAATCCGCCACCGGCAACGTCGCCGCCCCCGTCGCCACCGCGTCCAACCCCAGCGATCCCAGCTGGATCGACGTCTGGCTGAACGGGTGCCGCAGCGCGTGCTCGCCGGCCACCGCGCGGATCCGCGGCAGCAGCTGCTCGCCCAGTGCCAGCCCCGCCCAGCCCCCGATCACTATCCGCTCCGGGTTGAACAAGTTGATCAAGTTCGCGATCCCCGCGCCCAGGTACCCCGCCGTCTCGTCGAGGACCCTGGCCGCCGTCTTCGAGCGCGGTGCCGCCTCCAGCAACGCCGTGAACTGGGCCTGCTCGTCCTCGCCCGAAACGTCCTTGCCGCGCGCCCGCCGGTACCGGGCCAGCACCGCGCCCGCGCCGATGTACGCCTCCAGGCACCCCCGCGCGCCGCAGCGGCACTCCTGGCCGCCGTACGCGATCGTCGTGTGGCCCCACTCGCCCGCACTGCTCGTCGAGCCGCGGTACGTCGTTCCGTCCGTCACCACCGCCGCGCCCACGCCCGAGCCGATCAGGGCGATCACCGCGTGGCGGGCGCCGCGGCCCGCGCCGAACCACATCTCCGCCTGGCCCTGCGTCTTCGCGCCGTTGTCCACGAACAGCGGCAGCCCGACCCCCGCGTCGCGCAGCAGGGACACCAGCGGCACCGCGTCCCAGCCGACCGTCGGGGCGTGCACCAGCACCCGGGCGCCCTGCTCGACCGTGCCCGGGACGCCGATGCCCACGCCCAGCACGGCCGACTCGTCGATGCCCGCCGTCGCGAACACCTCGCGCAGGCCGGACGTCACCTGCTCGACCGCCGTCGCCGCGTCCGGGGCCGTCGGGAGCGGGTGCTCGACCGTCGCCAGCCGGTTCATCGCCAGGTCGAACAGCTCCACCTTGACGCCGGTTTCGCCGATGTCGACGCCCGCCACGTGCCCGTACGCCGGGTCGACGCGCAGCAGCACGCGCGGGCGGCCGCCGTCGGACTCCACCTGCCCGGCCTCCGTGATGAGGCGTTCTTCGCCCAGTTCCGCGGTCACGTTGCTGACCGTGGCGGCGCTCAATCCGGTGAGCTGGCTGAGTTCGTGCCGCGACAGCGGGCCGTCGAAGTACAGTTTCGACAGCAGCAGGGAACGGTTGTGCCGCCGCAGATCACGGACGGTGGTGCGCTTGCTCGCCATGGACAACCCATCTGAACTCTTACCGGCTTCGACCAGGATGCCTGATCACCGTAAGTTGTGGCTATGTATTAAGTGGTGAACTAAGTCCCGAACTGATGGTCGCACGGTGAGTGTCTGGCACAATCCCCCAGGTGACCCAGGTGGTGCGCCAAACGACCAGAGACCTCCGACGGCACAACCGCGCGGCGCTGGTCTCCTCCCTCTACCTCCGCGGCCCGGTCAGCAGGCTGGAACTGGTAGCTGAATCGGGACTTTCGGCCGCCACCGTTACCAACGTCGTCTCCGAACTGATCGCCGACGGCGTCGTCGCCGAGGCCGGATCGGTCGAATCGGACGGCGGGCGGCCGCGGACGCTGCTGGCCGTGCGGCCCGACTTCGGCCACGTCGTGGGCGTCGACGTCGGCGAAACGCACGTCGAGGTCGGCCTCTTCGACTGCGCGCTCGGCACCCTCGGCACGGTGCGCCACCCGCTCGTCGGCACCCGGCTCGACCCGGACGAAGTGGCCGGCCTGGTGCGCACGGGCATCGCCGAAGTGCTCGAAGGCGGCCAGCCGGACGCGGTGTTCGGCGTCGGCATCGGCGTGCCCGGCGCGGTCCGCGACGGCGGGATCGTGCACGCGCCCACCCTCGGCTGGCGCGGCGTGGCCTTCGGCGACCTGATCCACCCGCACATCCAATCGCCCCTCCACCTGGACAACCGCGCCCGCACCTTGGGGCAGGCCGAGACCTGGCGCGGAGCCGGCCGGGGCGCCGAACGCGCCATCGTCGCCCTGCTCGGCGTCGGGGTCGGGGCCGCCGTCGCCACGGCCGGGCGGTCGCACCCGGGCATCACGACCAGCGAGTGGGGCCACACCGTCGTCAAGGCCGGCGGCGCGCCCTGCCGGTGCGGCTCGCACGGCTGCCTGGAGGCCTACGTCGGCACCGAGGCGGTCGTCCGGCACTACGCCGCCCGCGTCGGCAAGCAACCGGTCATCGGGGACGAAAGCGACATCGAACTGGCTCACATCGTGGCCGAAGCCGGCGAGCCCGGCCCCGCCGCCGACGTCCTCGCCGAAACCGGCGAATACCTGGGGATCGGCATCGCGAACCTGATCAACCTGCTCAGCCCGGACCGCGTGGTGCTCTCCGGTTCGGCGGGGGCGATCATGGGGCAGGCGATCCTCCCCGCCGTCCGCGACGCCGTCGGCCGGCACGCGCTCGACTACCTCGCCGGGCGCACCGAGGTCGTCCTCGGCCGGCTCGGGCCGGAGGCCGTCGCGCTCGGCGCGGCGACGCTGCCGATCGCGCAGTTGCTCGCCAGCGGGGGCCGGACCGGCTGATTTCCTTGCGTCGCAAGGAGTAGTCCGACCCGCTGGTCCAGACCGCCAGTTCTTTCAGTACTTAAACTTAGGTACAAAACGTTACCGCCGTGTTATTGACGTGACCCGAGTCACCCGGGTTGACTTCTCGACGTCGTTCGGTCGCCGGCGGTCGGGGCTCGCTACCAGTCGACACAGGTAAGTCGTCGATAGCTAGGAGGACCGATGCGAGTCAAGCGCTCCATCGTCGCAGCGCTGGTAGCCGTCATGGCCGTGGGCGGCCTGACCGCGTGCGGGGGCAGCGGCAGCTCGAACGCCGCCCAGGGCAACCCGGACGCCGTGCTCAACGTCGGCAAGCCCGACGGCCCGCAGTCGGAGAACAACAACCCGTTCCTCGAGACGTCCGCGCTGTCCAACATGGGCTACCGCTGGATGATCTACGAGCCCCTCGTCATGCACAACCGCGTCAAACCGCAGGAGCCCGGCAAGCCCTGGCTGGCGACGAAGTGGGACTGGGCGGACAACTACAAGAAGCTCGTCCTGACCGTCCGTGACGGCGTGAAGTTCTCCGACGGCCAGCCGATGACCGGCGAAGACGTCGCCTACACGTTCCAGCTGCTGCGCGACAACAAGGCGCTGAACGTCGACGCCGTGCCGTACAAGGACATCGCCGCGGCCGGCAACCAGGTGACGCTGGGCTTCGAGACCTCCCAGTTCGTCAACCAGCTCAAGATCCTGCAGACCCTCGTCGTGCCCAAGCACGCCTGGCAGGGCATCAAGGACCCGGCGCTCGACACCGTGAAGAACCCGATCGGCACCGGGCCCTACACGCTCAAGTCGGCCACGCCGCAGACGATGATCGTCACCCGCCGCGACGGCTACTGGCAGGAAGCGCCGAAGGTCAAGGAGATCCGCTACACCTCCTACACCGACAACAACGCGCAGGTGAGCGCGCTGGTCAGCGGCGCGTCGGAGTGGAGCTTCGTCTTCATCCCGAACTACAAGGCCGTCTACACCAGCAAGGACCCGCAGCACTACAAGCTCTGGTTCCCCGCGCAGCTGGCCGTCCACGGCCTCTGGTTCAACACCGAGAAGGCGCCGTGGAACGACGCGAAGCTGCGTCAGGCGGTCAGCAAGGTGATCAACCGCGACGACATCTTCAACCAGGGTGAAGCCGGCTACTTCTACCCGAAGAACGACCAGGTCACCGGCATCCCCACGCCGGCGGGCGACCCGTTCATCGCGCCGCAGTACAAGGGCCAGACGGTCAAGGTCGACGTCCCGGGCGCCAAGGCGCTGCTGACCGGCGCGGGCTACAAGTACAACGGCGACAAGCTGGCCGACCCGAGCGGCAAGCCGGTCACCCTCAAGCTCACGGTCCCGTCGGGCTGGTCGGACTACATCACCGACCTCGAGATCATCAAGGACAACCTGTCCCAGCTCGGCATCGCCGCCACGGTCGAGAAGATGAACCAGGACGCGTGGATCAAGTCGGTCGACACCGGTGACTTCGAAGGCCTGATGCACTGGACCAACGACGGTGCGACGCCGTACGACCTGTACCGCGACGTGATGGACGGCAGCCGCTACAAGCCGACCGGCCAGGGCGGCATCAACGGCAACTACGGCCGCTTCAAGAACGACGAGGCGACGAACGCGCTCGCGACCTACGCCAACGCCGAGGACGACGCCGCCCGCACCGCCGCGATGGCGACGCTGCAGAAGATCATGATCGACCAGCAGCCGATGGTCCCGACCTCGGCGGCCAACTCCGGCGGCGAGTACAGCACGAAGAACTGGACGGGCTGGCCGGACGAGGCCAACCCGTACGCGCCGGCCCAGCCGACGCTGCGCAACGCGCTCGACATCGTCCTGCACCTGAAGCCGTCGGCCTGACCGATGGCGGATTCGGCAGTGACGACCGAACACGGGGACGGCCGCGGCGACGCGGCCGCCCCCGCCCCCTCCGACCCCGGCGCCGTCGGGTCGGAGGGGGACCTCCCCGTCGTCCTCGAAGCGACGGGTCTCACGAAGCACTTCCCGGTCCGCCGCAAGGGCCGCGCGGCGCTGACCGGCCCGAAGCGGGCCATCCAGGCCGTCGACGACGTGACCCTGACGCTGCGCCGCGGCCGGGTCACCGCGCTGGTCGGCGAGTCCGGTTCGGGCAAGTCGACGGTCGCGCGCCTGCTCGCGGGGCTCTACCCGCGCACCGGTGGCGACATCCGGCTGCACGGTGAGGAAGTGAACGTCAAGCACGGCAAAGCGTTCCGCGCCTACGCCCGCCGGGTCCAGATGATCTTCCAGGACCCGTTCGCGTCGCTGAACCCCGTGCACACCGTGCGCTACCACCTGACGCGGGCGCTGAAGATCCACGGCCGGGCCGGCGACGACCTCGAGAAGTCGTTGCACGACCTGCTTTCCCGCGTGCAGATGACGCCGCCGGAGCGCTACATCGACAAGTTCCCGCACGAGCTGTCCGGTGGCCAGCGCCAGCGGGTGGCGATCGCGCGGGCGCTCGGCGCCGATCCCGAAGCGCTGCTGGCCGACGAGCCGGTGTCCATGTTGGACGTCTCCATCCGGCTCGGCGTGCTGAACCTGTTGCGGGACCTCAAGGAACGCCTGCACCTGGCGATCCTCTACATCACGCACGACATCGCGTCGGCGCGCTACTTCGCCGACGAGACGATGGTGATGTACGCGGGCCGGATGGTCGAGGGCGGCGACAGCGAGACCATCACGCAGAACCCGGCGCACCCCTACACCCGGCTGCTCATCGACTCCGCGCCCGATCCCGACCGGCTGGCCGGCGGGAACGCCGAGCTCGACCCGGGCGAGGTGCCCGCCGAGCGCGGGGCCGGTGAACCGCCGAGCCTGATCGACCCGCCGTCCGGCTGCCGGTTCCACCCGCGCTGCCCGGTGGCGATGGAGCGGTGCAAGACCGACCTGCCGCCGCGCTTCGACGTCGACGACGCACCCGGGCACTGGGCCGCGTGCTGGCTGTACGACGGGGCCGCCCGATGAGGTACCTGCTGCAACGGCTGCTCTTCTACGTCTTCACCGCGTGGGCCGCCGTCACCATCAACTTCTTCATCCCGCGGCTGATCCCGGGCGACCCGGTGCAGTCGCTGATCGCGAAGAACCAGGGCATGCTGAGCGCGGACGCGATCCAGTCGCTGTACGTCCTGTTCGGACTCGACAAGAACGAAAGCCTGATCTCCCAGTACTTCGACTACTGGGGCCAGCTCTTCCGGGGCGACCTCGGGATCTCGTTCACGTTCTTCCCCACCCCGGTGTCCGAACTGCTCGGCGACAGTCTGCCGTGGACGATCATCCTGGTCGGCATCACCACGATCGTCGGCTTCGCCATCGGTACCGGGCTCGGCGTGGTCGCCGGCTGGAAGCGCGGCTCGTGGGTCGACGGCCTGCTGCCGGTGACGACGTTCCTGTCGTCGATCCCGTACTTCTGGCTCGGCCTGATCGCGCTGACCCTGCTGGCCGGCCCGGGGAGCTTCTTCCCGTCGTCGGGCGGCTACGACCCGGGCACGATCCCGGGCTGGGACGGCACGTTCATCGGCAGCGCGATCCAGCACAGCCTGCTGCCCGCGCTGACCATCCTGATCAGCTCGATGGGCAGCTGGATCCTGGGCATGCGCAACATGATGGTCACCGTCGCTTCGGAGGACTACGTGACGGTCGCCCACGCCAAGGGCCTGCCCGAGCGCCGGGTGATGGTCGGCTACGCGGCGCGCAACGCGCTGCTGCCGAGCGTGTCCGGCTTCGCGCTGGCGCTGGGCTTCATCGTCGGCGGGACGCTGCTGGTGGAGATCGTCTTCTCCTACCCGGGCGTCGGGTTCCAGCTGTTCCAGGCGGTCGGCTCGCAGGACTACCCGCTGATGCAGGGCATCTTCCTGATCATCACGCTGTCCGTGCTGGTGGCGAACCTCTTCGCCGATGTCGCCTACCTCGCACTCGACCCGCGCACCCGGAAGGAGGGCTGACGTGGCCGTACCCGCGGCGGACGTCAAAGCCGCCCAAACCCTCCCCCTCGACGCGGTCGTGCGGCGGCGCCGGTTCCGGTTCCTGGCCGGGGGCAAGACCGGCACCGGCCTGGTCGTCATCGTCTTCTTCCTGGTGATCGCGGTCATCGGCGAGTGGATCGCGCCGTACGACCCGTCCGCGCGCAGCAGCGACCTGCTCGAGGGACCGTCCGGACGGCACTGGTTCGGCACCACCCACCTCGGCCAGGACATCTTCAGCCAGGTCGTGGTGGGCACGCGCAGCGTCATGCTGGTCGGGCTGGCCGCCGGGGTGGTGGCGACGATCCTCGCCGTCGTCGTCGGCGTGGCCTCCGGCTACCTCGGCGGCAACACCGGCGAGGGCCTTTCCGCACTGTCCAACGTGTTCCTGGTGATCCCGGCGCTGCCGCTGATCATCATCATCGGCAGCGCGGTGCCCACCGGCGGCGACATCCTGGTGGCGGTGATCATCGGGTTCACGTCGTGGGCGTGGGGAGCGCGTGTCCTCAGAGCGCAGACGCTTTCGTTGCGCGGCCGGGAATACGTCGAGGCGGCCCGGGCGACCGGCGAGTCGACGTGGCGGATCATCTTCTTCGAGATCCTGCCGAACCTGACCGCGGTGATCGCGTCCAGCTTCGTCGGCACGGTGATCTTCGCGGTGATGTCCGAGATCACGCTGGCGTTCGTCGGTGTCTCGGGACTGTCCAACTGGAACTGGGGCACGATCCTGTTCTGGGCGCAGAGCCAGCAGGCCCTCGCGCAGGGCGCGTGGTGGTGGTTCGTGCCGGCCGGGCTGGCGATCGCGATCCTCGGCACCGCGTTGTCCCTGCTCAACTTCGGCATCGACGAGTTCGTCAGCCCGCGCCTGCGCGGCAGCGGCAAGGCGCGCGTGCGCGGCGCCGACGGGCGGACGCACCGCATGCGGGTGGGCTTCACGCCCGTGCTCGGGCGAGAGGAAAAGCCATGATGGACCCGGTCCTGGAGATCAAGGGACTCGACGTCGACTACGGCGTCGGCGACGAGGCCGTGCGCGCGGTCCGGGACGTGCACCTGACGCTGCACCGCGGCGAAGTCCTCGGCCTGGCCGGGGAAAGCGGCAGCGGGAAGTCCACGTTGGCCTACGGGCTGACGCGGCTGCTCGCCCCGCCGGGTGTCATCCGCGGCGGCGAGGTGATCTACCACCCCGCCGACGGCGAGCCCTACGACGTGCTGAAGCTGACGGACAAGCAGCTGCGCGGCTTCCGGTGGGCGGAGACGTCCATCGTGTTCCAGGGCGCGATGAACTCGCTGAACCCGGTGCACAAGGTCGTCACGCAGCTGGTCGACGTCATCAAGGCGCACGAGCCGGGCACGTCCCGCCCGGGCCGGGTGGCGCGGGCGCGTGACCTGCTCCGGCTGGTCGGGATTTCGGCCGACCGCCTGGAGGCGTACCCGCACCAGCTCTCCGGCGGCATGCGGCAGCGCGTGATGATCGCGATGGCGCTCGCGCTCGAGCCGCGGGTCGTCATCATGGACGAGCCGACCACGGCGCTCGACGTCGTGATGCAGCGGCAGATCCTCGGCCAGCTGGTCGAACTGCGGGAACGGCTGGGCTTTTCGGTCCTGTTCATCACGCACGACCTTTCGCTGCTGGTGGAGTTCTCGGACCGGATCGCGATCATGTACGGCGGCCGGATCGTCGAGCAGGCGCCGGCCGCGGACCTCTACCGGGACGCGCTGCACCCCTACAGCCACGGCCTGCTGAACTCGTTCCCCGCGCTGCGCGGGCCGCGGCGCGAGCTGGCCGGGATCCCCGGCTCGCCGCCGGACACGCGGGGGATGCCGTCCGGCTGCGCGTTCCACCCGCGCTGCCCCAAGGCTTTCGAACCGTGCCCCGACCGCGTGCCGCTGCTGGGCACCCCGGGCGACCCGGCGCGCGAAGTCGCGTGCTGGCTGCACCCCGCTGTCGCCCCCTGAACGCCGTCTGCCCTGTCCGGTACCACTGGAGGAGTGCTGCCTTGACCGAGACCACCGCCGCGACCGCCGACCAGCAGGCGCTGATCGACACCCTGCCGCCGGACTTCCGCTGGGGTGTCGCCACCGCCGCGTACCAGATCGAAGGCGCGGTCGCGGAAGACGGACGCACACCGTCCATCTGGGACACTTTCTGCCAGGTCCCGTGGGCGATCGACAACAACGACAACGGTGACGTGGCGTGCGACCACTACCACCGGATGCCGTCGGACATCGAGCTGGTGCGCGAACTGGGCGCGGACACGTACCGCTTTTCCGTGGCGTGGCCCCGGGTCCAGCCGCGCGGCCGCGGCGGCGTCAACGAGGCCGGCCTCGGCTTCTACGACCGGCTCGTCGACGAGACGCTGAGCCGCGGGATCACGCCGTGGCTGACGCTGTACCACTGGGACCTGCCGCAGGAGCTGGAGGACGCGGGCGGCTGGCCGGCGCGCGACACGGCGTACCGGTTCGCGGACTACGCGATGCTGGTGTTCGACCGGCTCTCCGACCGGGTCCGCCACTGGACGACGTTGAACGAGCCGTGGTGCTCGGCGATGCACGGGTACGTGCACGGCGTGATGGCGCCCGGGCGGCGTGACTACGCAGCCGGCCTGCACGCGGTGCACCACCTGCTGCTCGGCCACGGCCTGGCGACGCAGCGGATGCGCGAGGCGGCGCCGGCGGACACGCAGTTCGGCATCACGCTCAACATGTGCACGGCCGACCCGGCGACGGAGTCCGAGGAAGACGTCCGCGCGGCTCGCCAGGCGGACGGCCTCGGCGTCCGCGTCTACCTCGACCCGCTGGTTCACGGGCAGTACCCGGACGACGTCGTGGAGGATCTGGCGTCCCGCGGGGTGAAGCTCCCGATCCAGGACGGCGACCTGGCGATCATTTCGACCCCGCTGGACTTCCTGGGCGTGAACTACTACTTCGGCCAGCAGTTTTCGGGCGTGGACGAGGCCGGCCGCACGGTCGACGACGAGGGCGTCCCGGCCTCACGCACGGTCCCGTTCGGCGAGCCGACGACGGCGATGGGGTGGGAGATCCTGCCGGGCAAGTTCACCGAGCTGCTGACGCGCCTGGGTCGCGACTACCCGGGTCTGCCGATGTACATCACGGAGAACGGCTCGGCGTTCGACGACGACCCGGACTCGTCGGGCTTCGTCCGCGACGAGCAGCGGACGGCTTACCTGGCCTCACACATCGCGGCCGTGGCGGCGGCGCGTGAGGCGGGGGCGGACGTGCGCGGGTACTTCGCTTGGTCCCTTTTGGACAACTTCGAGTGGGCGTATGGGTACGCGAAGCGGTTCGGGCTGATCCGGGTGGACTACGAGACGCAGGAGCGCACGATCAAGCAGAGCGGCTACTTCTACCGCGACACCGTCCGGCGGGTGCGGGGCAGCTGAACGGCGGTGGGGTGAGCCCCACCACGGTTGTGGTGGCTCACCCCATGGTTCCCCCGCCGGTACGTCCCTACCTTCGGATCGGTAGTCGATCCTGGGGGTAGTCATGACCGTTCGCACGGAGATCAGGCCCGCGCCCGCGCCGGAGAGACCGAGCTGGTGGCGGCGGCCGTGGGTGGCGCCGCTCGCGCTGGTCGTCGCCGCGTTCCTCGCCTACTCGATACCGCCGTACCTCACGCTCGATCCCGCGCAGTCGCGGGTGCCCGCGCCCGCCGGGTTCGCGCAGCACTACTGGTTCCTCGTTGCCCACATCGCCTTCGGCAGCATCGCCATCGTCGGCGTCGTCCTGCAGGTCTGGCCGTGGCTGCGGCGGACGCACCCCGTCGTGCACCGGCGGGTCGGGCGCGTCTACGTCTTCGGTGGGGCGATTCCCTCCGCCGTCATGGCCGCGACCATCGGTGCGGTGAGCCCCTTCGGTCCCGTTGTCGCCGCGCTCGACGTCGTGGCTGCCGTGCTGTGGCTCGGCTTCACCGTCGCCGGGTGGCGGGCGGTCCGGGAGCGCCGGTTCGCCGACCACCGGAAGTGGATGGTCCGCAGCTTCGCCATGTGCATGAACACGCTGATGACCCGGGCCCTGTCGCCGCTCGGGTTCCTGCTGGTCTTGCCGCGGGGCGGGGACAAGGAGACGCTGATCCTCAGCGCCGCCACGGTTTCGGCCGCGCTGAGCTTGCTGACCCTGTTGCTGCTCAGCCAGTGGTGGCTCGACCGGACGCCGAAGCGAGCCAGCGGGCGATGATCGTGCGCTGGATCTCCGACGCGCCTTCGTAGATGCGGGGTGCGCGGACCTCCCGGTAGAGGTGCTCCAGCAGGTGCCCGCGGCGCAAGGCGCGGGCACCGTGCAGCTGGACCGCCGAGTCGACGACGAACTGGGCCGCCTCGGTCGCGAACAGCTTCGCCATCGCCGCACGGCCGCCGAGGTTCTGCTCGCCCGCGTCGTAGGCGCCCGCCGCCGCGTAGACCAGCAGGCGGGCGGCTTCCGTGCGGGTCGCCATCTCCGCCAGTGCGTGCGCCACCGCCTGCTGCTTGATCAGCGGGCCGCCGAACGCTTCTCGTTCGCCGGTATGGGAAACCGTGGCGTCCAGTGCCGCCTGGGCCATGCCGACGGCGAACGCGCCGACGCTCGGGCGGAACAGGTCCAGCGTCCGCATCGCGACGGCGAAGCCGCGGTTCTCCTCGCCCAGCAGTTCCTCACGCCGGACCTCGACGCCGTCGAACGTGACCGTGCCGATCGGGTGCGGGCTGACCAGGTCGAGGTGCTCGCCGCCCAAGCCCGGGCGGTCCGCCGGGACGACGAACGCGCTCACCCCGCGCGATCCCGCGTCCGGGGTGGTGCGCGCGAACACCGTGTAGAAGTCCGCTTCCGGTGCGTTGGAAATCCACATCTTTTCGCCGGTCAGGCGCCAGCCGTCGCCGTCGGGTTCCGCTTTCAACGACAGTGCGGCCGCGTCCGAACCGGCGTCCGGCTCGGTCAGCGCGAACGCCGCCACCGCGTCGCCGGCCGCCACCGCGGGCAGCCACTTCGCCACCTGTTCGTCCTGTCCGGACTGCAGAACCGGGTAACTTCCCAAGCCCTGCAACGCGAGCGCGGTCTCGGCCTCGGTGCTCACCGTGGCCAGGTTCTCGCGCAGGATGCACAGGTCCGTCGCGGCGGCCTGCCTCGACGGCGCTCCCGAAGCGACGCCGGGGAAGAGCCGGGCGAGCAAGCCGAGCGCGCCCATGGCCTTGAGGAGCGGGCGGTTCACCGCACCCTCCACACCGGACTCGGCCAGCGGGCGCAGCTGGTCCTCGCCCAGCCGCCGGACTTCCGCGGCGAAGGCCTGCTGCTCGGCGGTCAAAGCGAAAGCGGTCATCGTGGTGCTCCCGGTCGCCAGCGGGCATGGGCGGTCCCCGTAGGGCCCGAACGGACGAGGTCGAGGCGTGGCTCCGGCCCGTCGCTGCGGCCGGTCTGGGGTTTGCGGCTGCCCGCGGCGAACGGCTTCGGCCACGCCAGCGGGTAGTCCTGTTCGGCCGCCGCGTGCAGCGTCCACTGTGGATCGTAGAGGTGCGTGCGGCCCAGCGCGCAGAGGTCCGCGCGGCCGGCCAGGATGAGCGAGTTCACGTCGTCGTACGACGAGATCGCGCCGACCGCGATCACCGCGATCCCGTACTCCTCGCCGATTTCGTTGCGGATCCGGTCCGCGTACGGCGTTTGGTAGCTGCGCCCGTACTGCGGGCGTTCCTCGCTGACGACCTGGCCGGTGGAGACGTCGATGCCCGCGGCGCCGTGGGAAGCGAACGCGCGCGCGATCTCGACGGCGTCGTCGGCGTCGATACCGCCCTCGCACCAGTCGGTCGCCGAGATCCGGACGGTCATCGGCCGCTCGGCGGGCCAGACGGCGCGGACCGCGTCGAGGACTTCGAGCGGGAAGCGCAGCCGGTTCTCCAGCGAGCCGCCGTAGGAATCGGTCCGCCGGTTGGTCAGCGGGGAGAGGAACGACGACAGCAGGTAACCGTGCGCGCAGTGCAGTTCGAGGACGTCGAACCCGGCGCGGGCGGCCGCTTGGGCGCACGCGACGAACTGGTCGCGGATCTCCACGAGGTCCGATGTGGACAGTTCGCGCGGGACCTGGTTGCGCGAGGAGTACGGCACTGCCGAAGGCGCGCAGACTTCCCAGTTGCCCGTGGGCAGCGGTTCGTCGATGCCGTCCCACATGAGTTTCGTCGAGCCCTTGCGGCCGGAGTGTCCCAATTGGACACCGATGCGCGCGGGCGACTGCGTGTGCACGAAGTCCACCACCCGCTTCCAGGCGGCTTCCTGCTCGGGCGTGTACAGCCCGCCGCAGCCGGGGGTGATCCGGCCTTCGGGGGAGACGCAGACCATCTCGGTCATCACCAGCCCGGCACCGCCGAGCGCCTTGCTGCCCAGGTGCACCAGGTGGAAGTCGCCGGGCACGCCGTCTTCCGCCGAGTACATGTCCATCGGGGAAACGATGATCCGGTTCGGCAGTTCCAGCGAACCGAGCCGATAGGGCTGGAACATCGGCGGCCGCGACGTCGTCCCGAGCGACCGGGCGAACCAGTCGTCCAGCTCGGTGGCGAACTCCGGGTCGCGCAGGCGGAGGTTGTCGTAGGTGACGCAGCGGCTGCGCGTGAGGATGTTGAACGCGAACTGCGGCGGCTCCTGGTGCGCGTACTGCGCGATGTTCTCGAACCACTCGAGGCTGGCCTGCGCGGCGCGCTGGGTCGACGTGACGACCGGCCGCCGTTCCCGCTCGTAGGCCTTGAGCGCCTCGGCGACGCCGTCGTTTTCGTGCAGGCAGGCGGCGAGCGCGAGCGCGTCCTCCATCGCGAGCTTCGTGCCGGAGCCGATCGAGAAGTGCGCGGTGTGCGCCGCGTCGCCGAGGAGGACGACGTTCTCGTGCACCCACGTCTCGCAGCGGACGGTGCCGAACGAGACCCACTTCGAGTTGTTCGCCATGACCTGGTGGCCGTCGAGGACGTCGGCGCACAGCTCGCGGATCAGCGCGATGGACTTCTCGTCGCTCTCGCCCGGCTTCAGCGAAGCCGCCGCGACCGGCGCGAACGTCCGCTGCCAGACGTCTTCCTGGACCTCGAGGATGAACGTGCTGCCGTCGCGGCCGTACGGGTAGCCGTGGATCTGCATGATCCCGGCCGGCGTTTCGAGGACGTAGAACTTGAAGGCGTCGAACACCAGGTCCGTGCCCAGCCAGATGTAGCGGCACCGGCGGGTCTCGACGCTCGGCCGGAAGGTCTCGGCGAACCGGTTGCGGACCGCGGAGTTGAGGCCGTCGGCGGCGGCGACCAGGTCGTACCCCGAGAGGTCGGCCGGCGCCTCTTCCCGGAAGTGCAGCCCGACGCCGAGCTCGCCGCAGCGGCTCTGCAGGATGCCGAGCAAGCGCTTGCGGCTCATCGCGGCGAAGCCGTGGCCGCCCGAGGTGGTGACGGTGCCGCGGTAGTGGACGTCGATGTCGTCCCAGCGCGCGAACTCGGCCTTCATGGCGTCGTGGACGGCTGCGTCGGCGTGCTCGATGCCGCCGAGCGTCTCGTCGGAGAACACGACGCCGAAGCCGAACGTGTCGTCCGGGGCGTTGCGCTCCCAGACCGTGATTTCGTGACCGGGACCGAGCTGTTTCGCCAGCGCGGCGAAGTACAGACCCGCCGGGCCGCCGCCGATGACCGCGATACGCACGCCGTCCAGGGTATGTCGTCACCTCTACGACCGTCAATAACGCGAAAGATGGCGTACGGTGGGCGCATGGAACGCATCAACCCGCCGGAGCTGGGGAAGCCGTCCGGGTTCTCGCACGCGGTGGTGGCCGAGGGCCGGGTCGTCTTCCTCGCCGGCCAGACCGCGCTCGACGCGTCGAACAAGATCGTCGGCGACGGCGTGGTCGAGCAGTTCGAGCGCGCGCTGGGCAACCTGCTGGCGTCGCTGCGCGCGGCCGGGGGTGCGCCGGAGGACCTGTGCAGCGTGACCATCTACATCGTCGACATGCCGGACTACCGTGCCCACGCGCGCGAGATCGGCCGGGTCTGGAAGCGGCTCGCGGGCACGGAGTACCCGGCGATGGCGGGCATCGGCGTTTCCCGGCTTTGGGACGAGGAAGCGTTGGTCGAGGTCCAGGGGTTCGCGGTGCTCAGCCGAGGTTGATCGACTTCGCGACGTAGGTGCGTGCCGGGGTTTCCAGCCGCCGGTGCAGCTCGAAGAACAGCTCGGCCGCGCGGATGCCCGACCAGCCGGGCGGCAAGAACTCCGCAGGCAGGCCCGGGTCGAGGTAGGGCATCCGCCGCCAGCCGGTCAGCACCCGGACGTAGTCGGCGAACGCCTCGCCGTCGGGCACCGGCTTGCGGCGCTCCCAGCGGCGCAGCGCCGGGCCGTGCTCGTCGAGGAACGTCGTGTACAGCTCGTCCAGCCGGTCGAGGTCCCACCAGTCGCGGACCTTCGCGGCGACGTCGCCGAACGCCAGGTGGTCGGCGCGGAACAGGTCGGCGTACCCGGCCAGGCCGAGCCGGGTCAGCGCCTCGGCGGCCACCCCGTGCAGGTGGGCCGGCGCGATCCAGACGCCCGACGCCGCCGTGCCGAAGCCCATCCGGGCCAGCTGGGTGCGCAGCAGGTGACGCTTGTGGCGCTCGGTCTCCGGCACTGAGAACACCGCGAGCAGCCAGCCGTCGGCCGGAGTGGCGCGGTCGCGGCGGAAGATCCGCTCGTCGCCCTCGCGCAGGATCTCGCGGGCTTCGTCGGACAGCTCGTAGCCCGCCGTCGCGTCCCGGCGGACCGCTTCGAGGATGCCGCGCCGCTTCAGCCGGGAGATCGACGAGCGCACGGCCGGCTCGTCGACGCCGACGGCGGCGAGCAGGTCGATCAGCGAGGCGACCGACAACCAGCCGCCTTCGGTGCGCGAATAGAGGCCGTACACCGTCACGATGAGCTGACGCGGCTGGGCCGATCGGCCGGAGCCGTCCAGTTCGGTTGCGTCGGGTACGGCCGTCATCGGGCCACAATACAACTCGGGTCCCGGCCGCTCCGCTACGATTTCGCCGCGATGCTGCCAGCCACCAAGGGGATCTTCGACCGGCTCACCCGCCGCGGGCGCCTGATGACCAAGCGGGCCTGCGACCGGCAGGGCCACGTCGTGCGCGCGGGACGGTTTCTCTTCCGCACCCCGACCGCGTGGGAGTATGCCGCCGCGGTCGCGTGCGGCAGCGATCCGGCCGCCCAGCGGTGGCTGGGCTGGCAGGCCGATTCGATCGTCGACCAGCCGGCGCGCGCCGACGCGCTGCGGGTCGTGCCCGGCACCGGCCCGGACTGGGCGTCGCCCGATCCGCAGTCGGTCGACCTGGTGATGATCGACGTCGAGGCCAACCGCTGCGTCGGCCTGGTGAGCGTGCACACCGGCGAGGACGGCGGCCCGGAAACCGGCGGCTACCTCGCCCCGGACTACCGCGGCCGCGGTCACGGCCGGGTGCTGTTCGCGGCCGGGCTGGTGCTGGCGCACGACCACCTGGGCCTGCCGCGGGTGCGGGCCGGCGCCGAGGTGGGCAACGTCGCCAGCGCGCGCTCGCTGCAGGCCGCCGGGCTCGCCCGGGTGGCCGGGCCGCCGACGTACCGGCTCCCGGACGGCCGCGTCACGGAGGCGTGGTGGTTCCAGCACGCCGTCCCGCGGCCCGTTCACTGCGGTGGGCCGCAGGCGGCGTGGTTCCCGGTGTCGCTGCTCTGATGCTTGAGGGGGTTCCGGGTGGCGGAGCCCCCGGCCCGGGGCGAAGCCCCGGAGGGACACTGACTTCGGCCGTGGACGAAGTTTTCCGCGGCTAACTTCGCCGTATGACTTCGCTTTCCGCTCCGGTGCCACCCGTTCCCGTCGATGTCCCACTCGGCAGCGTCGCGTGGCTGCGCGCTTCGGTGGCCCGGTTCAGCAATGGTCCCGACCACGTCCGGCGGCGCGCGCTGGCCGTGTCGTTGCTGGCGTCCGTGGGTGAGCTGCGGGACGAGGCTTTCGCGCGCACGCAAGGGATCGTGGCCGCGCTCGGGGAGTTCGACGTGATGGCCGTGGTCGCGCGGCCGGTGCCGGTCGGGGTGCTCGCGTCGGCGCTGGGCCTCCCGGACGTCTCGGCTGACGTGGCGCTGGTCGCGGCCGCGTACCACCCCCACGTGACGCCGGCTGCCGCCGCCGAAGCCGCGGTGGGACGGCTGATCGCCGCGTGCGGTCGGGCGGACGAACACGCGGCCGCCCGGATCGGCCTGCTCGTCCAGGCCTGCGACGCCACCGCCGGGCTGATCGGCAACGAGCTTTCCGCGTCGCTGTCCGGAAAACCGGTCGGGCAGCCAGTGTTGTCCACGCGTCGCCGGGTCGACGGTGACGACGTCTCGGTGTCGCTCGCGGGGACGCCGTTCGGCGCCGGACCCCGCGCCTGCCCGGGTGCGCGGCACGCGAGCGCCCTCGCGACCGGCGTTCTCCAGGCGCTGCAGGGGTTTCGCCTGACAGAAACGGAGACGTCGTGGGTGCCGGCGCCGAATCTCCGGATGCCCGCGCAGCTGTGGGTGACCCGCGGCCGGGCAGCCGGTGGGCTCTGCTAAGACTTACCGCGTTCATTTCCTTGGGGGAAAGGCGCGAAATTGCTGTACATGGACGGACTGCTGGGCATCTTCACGCTCGGGCTGTGGATCTTCTGCCTGGTCGACGTGATCACGACCGACGAGTCGTCCTGCCGCAACCTGCCGAAGGGGCTGTGGCTGCTGCTCGTGCTGGTGGTGCCGCTGGTCGGGTCGATCATCTGGCTGGTCGCGGGCCGGCCGCAGCAGGTGGCGCGGGTGCGCGGGCCGTACGAGCGCAACGCGCCGGCGTACCCGGAGTACGACCGTCCCGGGCGGTTCGCGGCGACGAGCGCGGACGACGACGACGAGTTCCTGCGCAAGTGCCGGGAACGCGCGGAGGCGCAGCGGAAGCTGGCCCGCGAAAAGCGTGGCGAGGACTGAAGTCCGCTAGCAGGCGGGGCCTTCGCACGTGCCGCGTTCGTAGGCCTCGAGGGTCGCGATCACCAGCTGCCGCTCGGCCGGGCTCAACGGCGTCAGCGCGTCGCTCCACGCCTTCGCGCCGCGGGCCAGCCACGCGTCGACGGCCGGGCGCTTGTCCGGGGTGATGCTGACGATCGTGCGGCGGCGGTCGGCCGGGTCCTCGTCGCGGTTCAGCACGCCCTGGCGGCTGAGGTCGCCGACCATCAGGCTCGCCGTCGTCGGGGCGACCTGGAGGCGGGTGGCCAGCTCGGTGACCGTCATGGGGCCGTCGAAGAGCAGGTACGACAGCAGCGAGAGGTGCCGCGGCGCGAGCGCGCAGCCGTCGAGCTCCGCGGGCACCGGCGTCCGCTTGGCGCGGCCGACCAGGCGCGGCATGAGCAGCAGGAGCTGCCGGACGCCGTCCTCGACACTCGGGCCGGGCTGCGTTGACACCGCTCACCTCCGGTCGGTAGTTTTGTTTGCAAAGCAAACGCTTCGGCTCGTTCCGAGCGTACCTCGCGGAGCGAGCCTACCGGCCAGAACAGGGGATCCCCATGACCGCACCAGCCGACATGAACGACTTCAACAAGCAGGTCGTCGAGGAGTTCCGGGCCAACGGAGGCAAGGTCGGCAACTACTTCGAGGGCAAGAACGTGCTGCTCCTCACGACAACCGGCGCCAAGAGCGGCGAGCCCCGTCTCTCGCCGCTGGTGTACACGACCGACGGTGACCGTTACGTGGTCGCCGCGTCGATGGGCGGGGCCCCGAAGAACCCGGCTTGGTACCACAACCTGGTGGCGAACCCGAAGGTCACGCTGGAGGTCGGCACGGAGAAGTTCGAGGCGACGGCCACGGTGATCGCCGACCGCGCGGAGCGGGACCGCCTGTATGCGGGCATGGTCGCGCACGCGGAGGGCTTCGCGGAGTACGAGACGAAGACCGACCGGGTGATCCCGATCGTGGTCTTGGAGCGCTGAGAGACCGAGGTCGCGGGCTCGGCGGGTTGCCGAGCCGCTTCCCGCTCGACCGGCGCGGGGGTGTCGGGCGAGCGCGGGTGCGGGCCGGTGGTTCAGGGGAACTTCTGGGCCGCGGGGGTGGCCGGCGGCTCAGGCGCCGAGGTTGCGGGCGGCTCGGCAGGTTGCCGGGCGCCTTCCGCTCGGCTGGCCGGGGGTGGGTCGCATTGGCCGAGCGACCGGGGCGCGCAGGGGAGCGGGCCGGTGCCGCGGGAGAACTTGCGGGCCGTGGCGGGGGTGGTCGGCGGCTCAGGACGCCGAGGTTGCGGGCGGCTCGGCAGGTTGCCGGGCGCCTTCCGCTCGGCCGGCCGGGGGTGGGTCGCATTGGCCGAGCGACCGGGGCGCGCAGGGGAGCGGGCCGGTGCCGCGGGAGAACTTGCGGGCCGCGGCGGGAGTGGCCGGCGGCTCAGGACGCCGAGGTCGCGGGCGCGGGCCGGGGCTCGGACTCGACGCGCGGCTCGGCGGGCTGTCGAGCCGCCTCCCGCTCCGCGCGCCGCTCTTCCTTCCTCGCGATCAGCCGCTTGCCCACGTCGATCAGCGGCTTCTCGACCCAGCGGTGGATGAGGTCCGCGATCGCCAGTCCCACCAGGAACACCACCACCGCGCTCGTCGTGTGGATGCGCGCCAGGCCCGGGACCGCCTGGATGACCGCGAAGTGCACCGGTCCCTGCAGCAGGTACAGCGAGTACGACCGCTCGCCCACGAAGCGCAGCGGGGCCGTGCCCATCAGCCAGCGGGTCGGGCCCGGGCTGACCAGGACGATCAGCAGCAGCATCGCCGCGAACGCGTACGCCACCAGGAGCCACAGGTTCTGGCCCGAGCTGTTCCACAGCGTGTCCAGGTTCGTGTGGAAGACCACGAACCCGACCACGATCGGGATCGCCGCCAGCGGGTGGGTCAGCGGCTTCAGCAGCGCGTAACCGCGGCGGTAGTGCAGCAGGATTGCCAGCAGGCAGCCGGCCGCCAGGATGAAGTAGTGCACCGTCGAGCGGTAGATCGGGACGTTCGCGCCGTGCAGGAGCCAGCCGCCCGTGGTCAGGGGGACCAGGGCCAGCAGGATCACCATCGCCGCGCCGACCAGCAGGAACTTGCGCTTCGCCGCGCCGATCCCGAGGAACACCAGCAGGAACGGCCAGACCAGGTAGAACTTCTCCTCGATCCCCAGCGTCCACGAGCCGCTGAAGAAGTTGTCCGTGCCGTTGGTGAACGACGGCAGGAACTCGTTGAGGAACGTCAGGTAGAACCGCAGCGCGTTCGGGAAGTCGCGGGCGTGGAATTCGCCGCGCAGCGCCACGAACGCCACGATCCCGCCGAGGATCACCAGGTACGGCGGCAGGATCCGGAACACGCGCCGGATGTAGAAGTTCGACAGCGAGATCCGGCCGGTGCGGTCCTGCTCGCGCAGCAGCAGCGTCGTGATGAGGAAGCCGGACAGCACGAAGAACAGGTAGACGCCGACCCAGCCCGACAGCCACGTCCAGTTCTGGCCGCCGAAGTGGAAGAAGATCACCATCGTCGCGGCGATCGCGCGGAGGCCGTCCAGACCGGGGAACCGCCGCGTGCCGAGGTAGTCCTCGTGGCTCATCGTGCGCAAGTCGGTTCCCCCGTCGGTGTGATCGTCCGGGCGAGTATAGGACGACCGCTTACTCCGCCTTTGCCTCCGGTCCGGCCGTCCGGAGGGTGCTCCGAACGTCGTAACGGCGCTTGAGCTCCCCGAGCCGGCGCAGGTCCGCGGCCGGGTGGACGCCCTCGATCGTGGCGTGCTCGCCGTACACGAAGGGCAGCAGCCGCCCGGTGGTCCACGGCGCCAGCGCGTCGAACAGCTTCGCGTGCGTGCTCCGGACGGCCGCGACCCCGCCGTCGCCGACCACCGACAGCGCCCGGACGACGAACTCCGCCGAGCTGTCCCAGCCCACGCCCGCGATCCCGGCCGGCCGGGAAAGCGCGCCGCCCAGCCGGTCGATGATGAGCACCGGCGGCGTGGCCGCACCCGGGCCCGCGTGCTCGACGACGGCGTCGAGCATGGCGTCGTTCAGCTGCGAGACGGTCGCGTTGGTGCCGTGGTAGCCGTGCGGCTGCCGCGGCTCGGCCGCGATCGACCCGGACTCGGTGAACGGCATGACCTTGAGCGTGTCCATCAGGACCGGCGCCGCGGACCGCAGCGGCGCGACCAGCTCGTCGCCGTCCTCGCCCAAGTAGGCGATGCGAACCTGCGCGATGTGCCGGCCGCGCAGCGGTTCCGGCAGCACCGGGAGGTCGGGGTACTCGACCATGGCCAGCGACGTCGTCAGCGCGTCCGGCGCGGCCGCCGACCACGTGCGCCAGGCCCGCAGCACCGCCGGCACGTCGTCGGGACCGAAGTAGAGGCTGCCGCCGTAGAGCCGGTCCACCGGGAAGAGGTCGAACTCCATCGCCGTGACGACGCCGAAGCTGTCGCGGCCGCCGCGCAGCGCCCAGAACAGGTCCGAGCCGGGCTCGACGCGCTGGAGCTCGCCGTCCGCGGTGACGACGTCGAGGGCGCGGACGTGGTCGGCGGCGCGGCCGTACCGGCGGGCCATCAGCCCGAAGCCGCCCGCGAGCGTGTAGCCGACGACGCCGACGTCCGGCGACGAGCCGCTGAGCGGCGCCAGGCCGTGGGCTCCGGCCGCTTCGATGACCTCGCCCCAGCGCACGCCCGCTGCCACCCGGGCCGTCCGGGCCGAAGCGTCGATTTCCACGCCGGTCAGCCGGCGGGTGCTGATCAGGAGGCCGTCGGTGCCCGCGGTGAGGCCGTGCCCGGTGGCCTGGACCGCGACCCGCAGGTCGTGCTCGGCGGCGTAGCGCACGGCGTCGACGACGTCCTGGGCGCTCTCGGCGGTCACGACGACCGCGGGTGCACTGGGCACCGCCGTCTGGAACCCGGCGACTTCTTCGGCGTAACCGTCCTGACCTGGGCGGAGGGTGTTCATCTCGGCTCCTTTCGTTCGCTGCTTCCAGCTTCGGGCCGAACCGATCAGAAGTCCAAGATCTGATTTGTCTGCCAGTTAGAATCAGTGCTTATGGAACTGCACCAGCTCGCCTACTTCGTCGCGGTCGCCGAGGAAGGCAACTTCACGCGCGCGGCCGAGCGGCTGCACGTCGCCCAGCCCGGCGTGAGCGCGCAGGTCCGGCGGCTGGAGCGGGAGCTGGGGCAGGAACTGCTGGACCGCTCCGGCCGGACCGTCCGGCTCACCGACGTCGGCGCCGCGGCCCTTCCGCACGCCCGGGCCGCGCTCGCGGCGGTGCAGGGCGTGCGCGAAGCCGTCGACGAGCTGGCCGGGCTGGTCCGCGGCCAGGTCGCGATCGGCGCCGTGACCTCGGCGGGCCCGGTCCGGCTGCCGGACCTGCTGGCCGGCTTCCACGAGCGCTACCCGGCCGTCGAGATCACGCTGTCGGAGGCCAACTCCGACACGATGCTCGCGGCGCTGCGCGAAGGCCGCCTGGACCTCGCCGTCGTCGGCCTCTCGACGGACCCGCCGCCGGGCATCGCGACGCAGGTCCTGCTGGACGAGCCGTTCCTGGCCGTCACCGCGCCGGACGGGCCGCTCGACCGGGCCGAGGTCGACATCCGGGACCTCGACGGCCTGCCGCTGATGGCGCTGCCGAAGGGGACGGGCCTGCGCACCGCGCTGGACGCCGCCTTCGCGCGAGAGGGACTGACGCCGCGGATCGCGTTCGAGGCGGCCGACCCGAACGTCCTGGTGCAGCTCGCGGTGCGCGGCCTCGGCGTCGCGATCGTGCCGGAGTCCCTCGGCCGCTACCACCGGACCGAGCTGCGGATCGTCGGGATCGCGGGACCCGGCCTGCGCGGTGTGCTCGCGCTGGCGTGGCGGACGGAGGGCCCGCTCAGCCCGGCGGCGCGCGCCCTGATCGCGTTCGCCCGGGCCGCCTACCGCTCTTGACATACCGTCAACAGGCGCGGTTCCCTGGGAGGCGACCCCAGGAGGCGAGCCCGTGGCCGAGACCGCCCTCCACGACGCCGTCATCGGCGCCGGGCTGCTGGCCGGCAGCGCGAACGTGATCATGCAGCTCGCCCGCGCGCCCGTCGGGTACGGCGTGCTGGAGAGCCGGGTCGAGAGGGGCAACCTCTTCCGCCACCCGGTGAAGCGGACCCGGACGACGCTCACCTACCTCGCCGTCGCGACGATGGGGACCGACGCCGAGCGCGCGGCCTACCGCCGCGGCGTCAACGCGGCGCACGCGCAGGTCCACTCGACCGACGGGAGCCCGGTCGCCTACAACGCCTTCGACCCCGGCCTCCAGCTGTGGGTCGCGGCCTGCCTGTACAAGGGCTTCGAAGACATCTACCTCGCGTTCGTCGGCGGCGAGCCCGGGCACTTCTACCGCGAAGCCGCTTCGCTCGGCACGACGCTGCAGGTGCGTGCGGAGATGTGGCCCGCCGACCGCGAGGCTTTCGAGGCGTACTGGGCGGCCGAGCTGACCGAAGTCGGCATCGACGACACCGTCCGCCGCTACCTCACCGCCATCGTCGACCTGCGGTTCGTGCACCCGGTGCTGGCCGCGCCCGGCCGCCGGTTCCACCGCTTCGTCACCACCGGCTTCCTTCCGCAGCGCTTCCGCGACGAGATGCGGCTGCCGTGGACCGCCGCCGACCAGCGGCGGTTCGACGCGCTGCTCGGCGCGATCGGCCGGGTCGTGCGGGTGCTGCCCACGCCGGTGCGGCGGTTCCCGTACAACCTCTGCCTGTGGACCTGCGCCGCCGGCTGCGCACCGGGCGTCCGCTGGTCTGAGCCGCCCCGGCTACAGTGTCGGGTCGGCAAAGCCACCCGAGGGGAACCCATGACGGCGATCGAGGCTGACGCCCGGCCCGAAGAAACCGCACCCGCCCGGACCACCCGCCGCGCGCCGCTGATCGTGGTCTCGCTGGTCCTGCTCGCCGCGTTCCTCGTCGGCGCGTGGGCGGCCTGGTTCTTCACCATCGACGACGCCTTCATCAGCTTCCGCTACTCGGCGAACCTCGCCGACGGGCACGGGCCGGTGTGGAACGTCGACGGCCCGCGCGTCGAGGGCTTCACGAACTTCGCGTGGGTGGTCTGGTCGGGGCTCGGCGCGTGGCTGGGGCTCGCGTTGCCGCTGTTCACCAAGGTGACGTCGCTGCTGCTCGGCTTGGGCACGCTGTACCTGCTGATCCGCGAAGGCCACCGCCGCGCGGGCCTCACCGGCGTGCTGGTCGGCGCGGGCGCGTACGTCGTGTTCCTGCCGACCTACTTCCACCTCACGGCCGGCCTCGAGACGGCCGCGTTCGCCGCCGTGCTGCTGCGGATCGTCGTGCTCGGCCTGCGCGTGCCGGCGAACGAGCGGGTCCGGACGTGGGAGCCGCCGGTGCTGCTGCTCCTGCTCGGCATGCTGCGGCCCGAGGGCGTGCTGGCCGCGCTGCCGGTCGTCGCGCTGTGGTTCTGGCGCGAACGCGGCCGCGCGTCGGCGCGCTGGTGGACGCTCGCGGCGGCTGTCGTCGGCGCGGGCTACTTCGTCTGGCGCTGGCGGTTCTACGGCCAGCTGCTGCCGAACACCTTCTACGTCAAGTTCGGCCACCTCGACTCCGGCTGGCTGTGGACCAAGCACACGACGGTGCTGCTGCTCCCGCTCCTGCTGCTGACACTGTCGCTGCTGCTCCGCGCGGCGACGCGGGCGATGGGCGTGCTGCTGGTGGTCACCGTGGCCGTCACCTACGTGACGTACGCGGTGTCCGGCCCGACCATGGACTACCTCGACCGCTTCGCCGACCACGCGATCCCCGTCCTCTGCCTGGGCGCCGGGATCGCCGCCGGGACGCTGAAACCGCGTCTGGTGGGCGCGCTGCTCGGGCTGGTCGCGGTCGGCTGGTCGGCCGTCGGCGGCGCGAGCGCGCCCGACCTCGGCGTGATCGCGAACTACGGCCCGGACCTGCAGCGCGCGCACATCGCGATCGGCAAGGGCCTGGCCGAGGCCGACGTCCCGCCGGCCGCCCGCAGCCTCGCCGTCACCGACGCGGGCGCGATCCCGTACTACAGCGGCTGGAACTCGATCGACTACATCGGGCTCAACGACGCGGCGATCGCCCGCGGCGCCGACCCGACCGAGGTCGTCATGAAGGCGCGGCCGACGGTCATCGTCGTGACGGCGAACGGCCCGGACCCGTCGGGCACGCGCTACGGCTTCGACTTCGCGAAGGCGACCGCGGGCTACGAGAAGGTGTCCACGGTCGAGATGCGCGCCGGGTACTGGCAGAACGTCTACGCGCTCCCGCAGTACGCGGCGACGATCGGGCAGCACGTCCAGGCGCGCGCCGACGCGGCCCGCCAGACCAACGACCACGACCGCGCCGAGGACACCGTCGACCGCTGGCTCGACCGGCTCCGTTCGCAGCTGCCGTTCTGAGGTTGACCGCTTCGCGCCCGAGGCGCGAGGGTGGGCCGATGAGCGGCGAAGAGGTTCGGCACGGGGTCAAGCTGAGCAGTCTCGACCAGGAGGTCTTCCCCGACGCGGGGGTGACCAAGCGGGAGCTGCTCGACTACCTCGAAGCCGCGTCCGAGCGGATGCTGCCGGAGCTGCGCGACCGGCTGCTGACCGTGCTGCGGGTGCTGCGCGGGCAGGGCCCGTTCATGCAGAAGAACCTGCCGAAGTACACGCCGGACTGGGTCGAGCGGGTGTCGGTGTGGGCCGAGACGTCCAAGCGGGACGTCTCGTACGCGCTCTGCAACGACCTCCGCACGCTGATCTGGTTCGGCAACCAGCGGGCGATCGAATACCACACGTCGCTCTACCGCGGCGGCCCCGAGCACGGCCCGACGCACCTGATCCTCGACCTCGACCCGCCCGAGGACGGCCCGTTTTCGCTGGCCGTGGGCGCCGCGAAGCTGGTCCGGGAAGCGCTGCGCAACGACGGTCTCGACGGCGCGGTGAAGACGAGCGGGTCCAAGGGCGTGCACGTCTTCGTGCCGCTCGCCCCGGGCCAGCCGACCGAGGACATCGCGGCGGCGACCCGGGCGGTCGCGGCCCGCGCCGAGCGGCTCGACCCGGCGCTCGGCACCACGGAGTTCGTGCGGGAGCGCCGGGAAGGCAAGGTCTTCCTGGACTCGACGCGCGCGGGCGGCGCGACGGTCATCTCGGTGTACAGCCCCCGCCACCGCCCGGGCGTGCCGGTGTCGTTCCCGGTCGCGTGGGCCGAGCTGGACGGCGTCAAGCCCGGCGACTTCACGGTGCACACGGCACCGGCGCTGCTGGCGAACGGCGACCCGTGGACGGCGGAGATGCCGGAGCCGTTCGTGCTGCCGGAAGACCTGGTGGCGGAGGGGCACACGATCCCGATCGCCCGGGTGGTGGCGATGCACGAGGGCAAGCGCCGAGCCCGGGCGGCTCGCGAGTCAGGCTAAGCCGCCTGGTTGCCGCGCCAGGCCTGGCCGTGGAAGGGGCGGGGGAGCTGGACGATCCGGCTCGGCTCGGCCACCCGGTGGCGGGCCAGCCACACGACGTCGCGGCCGAACGACCACGTCAGCGACCCCAGCGCGACCGCGACCAGCGCGAAGACCACCGCCAGCGGCAGCAGCCCCGACACCGCGACCACCAGCACCACGCCCTGGACCGCGGCCACCGTCTTGCGGGCCATGCTCGGGTACAGCGGCGCCGTCAGCCACGGCATCGACCAGGACGCCGCCACGAACACGTACCGCATCAGGCCGATCGCCAGCACCCACAGCCCGAGCGTCCGGGACACCTGGATGCAGAGCAGCAGGATCAGGAACGCGTCGACCTCCATGTCGAACCGTGCGCCGAACTCCGACGTCGTGCCGGTGCGGCGGGCGACCTGGCCGTCGAGGCCGTCCAGGAGCAGGGCCACGCCGGCCAGCCCGACCAGCCACGCGACGGACAGCCCGCCGTCGGCGACGAGCTCCGCGGCGCACCCGACGAGCGTCGCGCGGGCGAACGTGATCCAGTCCGCCGGGCCGAACGCGGCGCGGCCGGCGCGGCGCAGGCCCCACTCGGTCAGCAGCACGAGGGCGATCCCGAAGGTGAGCCCGGTGGCCCAGGCCAGGGGGGACAGGCCCGCGACGACCCCCGCGGCGAGCACCCACGCCGGCACCACCGCGCGCAGGAGAAGGTCCTGTTTGATCATCGTCGACTCCGCGAATTGCTCATAGGGTGGCGACACCAGCCTCCGGTCGCCCGCTGAGGAGAAACACGTGGAACAGGCTTTCTGGGTTCAAAAGCCCGGTGTCGGGGAGTTGCGGGAGGAGCGGCTGCCCGAGCCGGGACCCGGCGATGTGCTCGTCCGCACGCTCTGCTCCGGCGTCAGCCGCGGCACCGAAACGCTCGTCTTCCGCGGTGGCGTCCCGGCGAGCCAGCACGACGTCATGCGCGCGCCCTTCCAGGACGGCGACTTCCCCGGCCCGGTCAAGTACGGCTACCTCAACGTCGGCGTCGTCGAACGCGGGCCGGCCGAGCTGACCGGCCGGACCGTCTTCTGCCTCTACCCGCACCAGACCGCGTACGTCGTCCCGGCGAGCGCGGTGACGCCGGTGCCGGACGGCGTCCCGCCCGGCCGCGCGATCCTGGCAGGCACCGTCGAGACCGCGGTGAACGCCGTCTGGGACGCGCGGCCGCGGCTCGGGGACCGGATCGCCGTCATCGGCGCCGGGATGGTCGGCGCCAGCGTCGCGAAGCTGCTCAGCGGCTTCCCGGCCACGCGCGTGCAGCTCGTCGACGTCGACCCCTCGCGCGCCGACATCGCCGAAGCACTCGGAGTCGACTTCTCGACCCCGGAACGCGCCCACGGTGACTGCGACCTCGTCGTGCACGCGAGCGCGAGCGAGGCCGGGCTCACCCGCGCGCTGGAGCTGCTCGCGCCGGAAGGCGAGGTCGTCGAGATGTCCTGGTACGGCGACCGCCGGGTCGCCGTACCGCTCGGGGAGCACTTCCATTCGCGGCGCCTGGTCATCCGCAGCAGCCAGGTCGGGACGGTCGGCCGCCCGGACCGCAGCTACGCCCAGCGGCTGGCCGTCGCGCTCGAGCTGCTGGCCGATCCGGCGTTCGAAGCACTGGTCAGCGGCGAGTGCGCGTTTGAAGATCTGCCGTCCGTGCTACCCCGGCTGGCCGGGAATGAACTTTCCGCGCTTTGCCTCCGTGTCATGTATCAGCCGCAGTGACCACGTCCACCCGAACGCATCGGAGGTCTTGGTGTTCAGCATCACCGTCCGTGACCACATGATGGTCGCCCACAGCTTCCGCGGAGAAGTCTTCGGACCCGCGCAACGCCTGCACGGCGCGACCTTCGTGGTGGACGCGACCTTCCGCCGCGCCGAACTCGACGAGGACAACATCGTCGTCGACATCGGCAAGGCCACGGAAGAGCTCAAGGCGGTGCTGAGCGACCTGAACTACCGCAACCTCGACGACGAGCCGGAGTTCAAGGGCGTCAACACCTCGACCGAGTTCCTCGCGAAGGTCGTGGCCGACCGCCTCGCCGACGCCGTCCACGCCGGCCGCCTCGGCGAAGGCGCGCGAGGACTCGAAGGCATCGCCGTCTCGCTGAAGGAGTCGCACGTCGCCTGGGCGAGTTACGAGCGTGCGCTGTGACCGCGCTGTACGTGGTCCTGCCCGGGGACGTCGACGACGCGTCCGTTCCCAGCGGGGGCAACACCTACGACCGCCGGATGTGCGACCGGCTCACCGCCGCCGGGCTCGACGTGCACGAGATCGCCGTGGCCGGTTCCTGGCCGCGGCCGGACACCGAGGCCCGCGCGGTCCTCGGCCACCTCCTCGCCGCGCTGCCCACCGGGTCGGCCGTGCTGCTCGACGGCCTGGTCGCGTGCGGCGTGCCCGAGGTCGTCGTCCCGCAGGCCCGGCGCCTGTCGCTCTCGGTGCTGGTGCACCTGCCGCTGGCCGACGAGACGGGCCTGCCGCCCGCGCTCGCCGCCGAGCTCGACGCGCTGGAGCGCGAGACGCTGCGGGCCGCGAGCTCGGTCGTCGCGACCAGCGAGTGGGCCGCGCGCCGGCTGATCGGCCACCACGGCCTGGCCCCGCACCGCGTGCACGCCGTGCCACCGGGGGTCGACCCGGCGCCGCCCGCCGTCGGCACCGACGGCGTGTCCCGGCTGGTCTGCGTCGCGAACGTGACCCCGCGAAAGGGGCAGGGCGTGCTCGCCCAGGCCCTCGAAACCGTCGCCGACCTGCGCTGGACCTGCGAATGCGTCGGCGGCATCCGGCGCGAGACGAAGTACGTCGAGCGGCTGCGCGAGCACCGGCTCGGCGCCCGCTTCACCCTCACCGGCCCCCGGACCGGCGCGGCGCTGGACGCGACCTACCACTCCGCCGACCTGCTCGTCCTGCCCTCGCGCGCCGAGACGTACGGCATGGTCGTCACCGAAGCCCTCGCGCGCGGCGTGCCGGTGCTGACCACGGCCGTCGACGCGCTGCCCGACACCCTCGGCGTCGCCCCCGACGGCTCGGTGCCCGGGATGCTCGTCCCCGGCGACGACGTCGCGGCGCTCGGCGCGGCCCTGCGCCGCTGGCTCACCGAACCCGAGCTGCGGACGCGGCTGCGGGCCGCGGCGAAGCTGCGCCGCGAGACCCTCACCGGCTGGGACGACACCGCCCGCCGGATCGCCGACATCGTCCAGCGGCAGGAGGCGGCGGCATGACCGCGTTCGCGCCGGACTGGCTCTACCTGCGGGAACCCGCCGACGCCGCGGCCCGCGCCCCCGAACTCGTCGAGACGCTGCGCGAGCACCTGCCCGAGGGCGACCTGGTCATCCGCGACCTCGGCTGCGGCACCGGCTCGCTCGGCCGCTGGCTCGCCGCCCGCCTGCCCGGCGCCCAGCACTGGATCCTGCACGACAACGACCCCGGGCTGCTCGAGCGCGCCCGCACCGAGCTGCCGGCCACCGCGCTGGACGGCAGCCCCGTCGACGCCGTCGCCGAGCGGCGGGACGTCACCGCGCTGCGCGCCGCCGACCTCGCCGGGACGTCGCTGGTCACCGCGTCCGCGCTGCTCGACCTGCTGACCAGGGACGAGGTCACGGCGCTGGCCACGGCCATCGCCGAAGCGGGCTGCGCGGCGCTGCTGATGCTGTCGGTCACCGGCAAGGTCGAGCTCTCGCCCGGCGACCCGCTCGACCCCGCTCTCTCCGCCGCGTTCAACGCCCACCAGCGGCGGCTCACCGGCGGCCGCCGGCTGCTCGGCCCGACCGCGGTGGACGTCGCCGCGACGGCGTTCGGCCGGCTCGGCGCCACCGTCGTGCGCGCGGAGAGCGCGTGGCGGCTCGGGCCGGACCAGGCGGAACTGCAGCGGCAGTGGCTCGAGGGCTGGGTCGGCGCCGCCGTCGAGCAGCTGCCGGAACTGCGCCCGGTCTCCGACGTCTACCTGCAGCGACGGCTGGAGATGGCAGCGGCCGGCGAGCTGCACGCGGTGGTCCACCACGGCGACCTGCTGGTCCTGCCGCCGAGCCCGGGGGTGGCGGCGTGAAGCGCGCACTGGCGTGGCTCCGGATCCTCGGCGCGATAGGGATCCTCGCGGTCCTCGTCTGGCAGCTCGGCAGCGCCGCCTTCCTCGACGGTCTCGGCCGGATCAGCGCGCCCGGCGTGCTGGCCGCCCTGGCCATCGGCTTCGCGACGACGGTGTTCAGCGCGGGCCGCTGGCAGATCGTCGCCACCCGGCTCGGCCTGCGGCTTTCGCTGCGCACGGCGGTCGCCGACTACTACCGCGCGCTGTTCCTCAACGGTGTGCTGCCCGCGGGCGTCCTCGGCGACGTCCACCGCGCGGTGCAGCACGGCCGCGACTCGGGCGACGTGCCGCGCGGCGTGCGTGCCGTCGTCCTGGAGCGCACCGCCGGCCAGCTCGTGCTGATCGCGTCCGCGGTGGGTGTCGTGCTCCTCGTCCCGGATGCCGTGCCCGGCGCCTTCCGCGAGGTCGTGACGGTCACCGGCGTGGTCGTCGTGCTCGCCGCGGTCGCCGGGATCGTCGCCGGCCGGGTGTTCGGCGGGCGCTGGATCCACAGCGAGTCGAAGGTCCGGCGCGGCTTCGCCGTCACCCTCGCCGACCTGCGGCTCGGCCTGTTCACCCGCGAGACCTGGCCCAGCGTCGGCTTCCTGTCGGCCGCGACGCTGGCCGGGCACCTGGCGCTGTTCGTCGTCGCCGCCCGCGTCGCCGGGGTCGACGCGCCGGTGGGGCAGCTCGTGCCGCTGATGATCCTCGCGCTGCTCGCGATGGGTCTCCCGCTCAACATCGGCGGCTTCGGCCCGCGCGAGGGCGTCTGCGCCCTGCTCTTCGGCGCGGCCGGTCTGGGCGCCGCCCAAGGTGTCACCGTCGCCGTCGTCTACGGCGTGCTCACGCTGGTCGCGAGCCTGCCCGGCGCCGGTGTCCTGCTCGTCCGGAGCGTCGCCGGGTTCCGCGTGACCCGCGCTCCGCACACCGGTGCCGTGCCCGCGCCGCGCTCCGCGGCCGACACCGGGATCGAATCGGAAGTGGGGTTGAAATCATGACCGCAAGCGACGTCGTCGGGGACGTGCCGCACCGGGCCGTGGTCGAACGGGTCGTCGAGACCCGGCTGCCGACCCGGCACGGGACGTTCCGCGCGGTCGGCTACCTCGACCGGGCCGGCACCGAACAGGTCGCGCTGGTGTACGGCGAGATCACCGAGCTCGGCACGCTGACCCGCGTGCACAGCGAGTGCCTGACCGGCGACGTCTTCGGCTCGACGCACTGCGAGTGCGGCGACCAGCTGGCGGCGGCGCTGGACCGGATCGTCGAGGAGGGCTCGGGCGTGCTGGTCTACGTCCAGGGCCACGAGGGCCGCGGGATCGGCCTGCTCGCGAAGCTGAAGGCGATGCGGCTGCAGGACGAAGGCCTCGACACGGTCGACGCGAACGTGGCGCTCGGCCTGCCGATCGACGCCCGCGACTACCACGCGGCGGCGGCCATCCTGCAGGACCTGGGGGTCCGGTCGGTGCGGCTGCTGTCGAACAACCCGGAGAAGGTCGAGCAGCTGACGCGCTACGGAATCCGGATCAGCGAGCAGGTTCCGCTGCTGGTTCCGCCGAACCCGGAAAGCCTGCGCTACCTCCGCACGAAGGCCGAGCGGATGGCCCACCTGCTCCCGCACCTGGACCAGGCCTTCTCAGGCGCCTAACGCGTCGAGCGCCCCGGCGAAGCGCCGGACCAGCGTGTCCAGCAAAACGTGCCCTTTCGCCGCCGTCGCCAGCGAGGGACGGCCGACCACTCCTGATTCCGTGTACGCCCGCAGGCCGCGCGTCAGCAGGTGCTCCCGGTCGGTGACGTGGTCGGCCTCCTCGTACCCCGGCCGGACCAGGTGCGGGTGCGCGTGCAGCAGGATCGACGTCTCCAGCTCGCCCGCGTGCATGTCGTCGTCCAGCGACGTCCGCAGGCCGGCCGCGGTGTGCGCGGCCTGCCAGTCGGCGACGCCGGGGAACAACGCCATCGCGCCCGCCGCCTCTTGGACCACATTGGACAGTACGTAGTTGCCGCCGTGCCCGTTGACCAGCACGAGCCGGTCCACGCCGGACGCCTTCAGCGACTCGGCGACGTCGGTGACCACGGCGTGCAACGTGCGCGCCGAGATGCTCACCGTGCCGGCCCACCCCGCGTGTTCGTGCGAGCAGGAGATCGTGATCGGCGGCAGGTGGAACACCGGGTACGCGGCGGCGACGGCCTTCGCGAGGGTCGCCGCGATCACCGCGTCGGTGGACAGGGGGAGGTGTGCGCCGTGCTGCTCGAAGCTGCCGATCGGCAGCACTGCGACCGACGCCCGCCGCGCCTGCTCGTCGGTGGTGGTCGCGAGCGGGAACAGCTCGGTCATGGGCGCGGCCCTTCTCTATGTTGGGTGGCATGACCGAGCATGCCGCACTGCTGGCCGTCGCGCGCGAAGCCGTGGCGAAGGCGACCGGGATCGTCCGGTCGCGCCCGACCTTTTCCGTTTCCGCGAAAGGCGATCGCGACCTGGTGACCGACGTCGACACCGCCGTCGAGGACGCGCTGAGGGAGTTCCTCGCCGCCGAAACCCCCGAAATCGGCTTCCTCGGCGAGGAGCGCGGCCGCAGCGGGGCCGAGGGCGGCCGCTGGTGGGCCCTCGACCCGATCGACGGCACCGCGAACTTCGCCCGCGGGATTCCGCTCTGCGGCATTTCCCTGGCGCTCGTGGACGGCGAACACAGCACGGTCGCCGCGATCGCCCTGCCGTACCTCGGCGTCACGTACACGGCCGCGCGCGGCGAAGGTGCTTTCGCGAACGGGGAGCGGATCGGCGCGTCGCGGGCGACGGAGCTGTCCGACGCGATGATCGCCGTCGGTGACTTCGCGATCGGGGAACTCGCCGAAGAGAAGAACCGCGCGCGGCTGGCGCTGCTGACCGACCTCGGCGCGCGGGCGCAGAAGATCCGGATGCTGGGCACCGCGGCGGTCGACCTCTCGTGGACGGCGGACGGAAAGCTCGACGCCGCACTGATCCTGTCCAACAACCCGTGGGACACCATGGCCGGCGTGCTGCTCGTGCGCGAGGCCGGCGGGGCCGTCGTCGACCGCGACGGCAGCGAGCACACGGTCGGTTCCGTGGCGACGATCGCCGTCGGCGCCGGGCTGCGCAAGGAGATCGTGGACGCACTTGATCGCGCGTTCGGGGTTGTTCGTTAGGATCGCGGGTATCCGGGTGGGCGGCGCCACAGCGCGCGATTGCACTGCCCGCCCAAGGTTTTCGGTTAGGTTGGTACCGGTGGGCCGCCACGGCTGGCATGCTGACCGGATCTCTCGGCCACTTCGGAGAATGGTGGATGCTCGTGGAAAGTCGCCGGATCCGCGATCGGTACCGGCTGCTCGAGCCGATCGGCGGCGGCGCGATGGGCACGGTGTGGCGGGCCCAGGACGAAAAGCTCGACCGCACCGTGGCGATCAAGGAACTCCTGCTGCCGCACGACCACGACGAGCACCGCACGCAAGAAGCGAAGAACCGCGCGATGCGCGAGGCGCGGATCGCCGCCCGGTTGCAGCATTCCCACGCGATCACCGTGTTCGCGGTCCTCGAGGAGGAGGACCGGCCGTGGTTGATCATGGAATACCTGCCGTCGAAGAGTTTCGCGGTCTTGATCCGCGAGGAGCCGACGTCGGTCGACGACGCCATCCGCGTCGGCGCGCAGATCAGTTCCGCGCTGGCCGGCGCGCACCGCGCCGGGGTCGTGCACCGCGACGTGAAGCCGGCCAACATCCTGGTCTCCGAGGACGGCACGGCGAAGATCACCGACTTCGGGATCTCCCGCGCGATCGGTGACGTCAAGCTGACGGCGACCGGCGAGATCGCCGGCACGCCCGCCTACCTCGCGCCCGAGGTGGCCCGCGGCGAGGACGCCGACTTCGCCGCCGACGTCTTCTCCCTCGGCGCCACGCTCTACGCCGCGGTCGAGGGGAAGCCGCCGTACGGCACCGCCGACAACCCGATCGCCTTGCTCTACAAGGCGTCCAGCGGCGAGATCGAGCCGCCGGAGCAGGCGGGCAGGCTGACGCCGCTGCTGCTGCGGATGCTCGCCTCCGACCCGGCCGAGCGGCCGTCGATGGACGAGGTCGAGCGGGAGCTCGTCGCGCTGCTGCCGGACGCCGAGCCCGGCGAGTCGGTGCTGGCGGCGACGCTGCCCGAGGCCGAGCCGGCGGCGGTCCCCCCGGTACCGCCCGCGCCCGCCGCGGTCGCCGTGCCCGCGGGCGAGGTCGCCTCGGTGTCACCGGGCGCGCGCAAGGGCCTGATCGCCGTCGGGGCGGGCGCGGCGCTGCTGTGCGTCGCGGTCGTGGTGGCGATCCTGCTGGTCGTGCGGCAGAAGCCGCCGACGGACAACGCCGCGCCCCCGGCGTCGCCGTCCGTTTCCGCCTCGGCTTCGGTCACGCCGCCGCCACCGACGTCCCCGGCGCCGACGTCCCCTTCGACGGCGCCCACGACGTCGGCACCGCCCACCTCGACGCCGGTTTCGAGCGTGGCGTCGACGAAGACCGCGGCCGACGCGCTCAGCGCGTACTACGCGTTGCTGCCGAACAACACAGCGGAGGCGTGGAACCTGCTCACGGACCGCTTCAAGGCGTCGCGCAGGCAGACGCTGGCGACGTACCAGAACTTCTGGCGCCAGTACAAGTCGGTGAAGGCCGACAGCGTGCGGGAGATCAGTCCCGGGCGGGTCACCGCGCACGTCCTCTACGACGGGGGCAAGGGCGAGAACGACACCTTCACGTTGGTCCAGGAAGGCGGCATCTGGAAGATCGACGCCCAGAGCTGAACCTTCCCGGCTCCGGCCGCGTGTGACGGATGAGGCGTCCCGCCGTCGATCCACGCTGGAGGTTGAGCGATGAGGCCTGCCGACCCGATGGTGTTCATCCTCCCGGCCGCCCCACCGGGGAGCGACACGTACGACAAGCGCATGTGCCAGAACCTGCCCGCCGTCGGGCAGCCGGTGCTCGAACTGCCGATCGCGGGCAACTGGCCGGAGCCCGACGCGACGTCGAGACGCCGGCTCGCGCGCTCGCTGGCGGCGCTGCCCGACCGGACGGTGGTGCTGCTCGACGGCATGATCGCGTCGGGCGTACCGGAGATCGTCGTCCCGCACGCCCACCGCCTGCGCCTGGCCGTGCTGGTCCACCAGGCCCTGGCCGACGAGCCCGGCCTCGACCCGGCGCACGCCGCGGAGCTGGACGCGTGCGAGCGCGAGACGCTGCGGATGGCCGGGATGGTCGTCGCGACCAGCCCGTGGCTCGCCCGCCTGCTGATCGACCGGCACGACCTGGACCCGAGCCGCGTGTACGTCGCCAAGCCGGGCACCGACGCGGCCCCGCTGGCGGCGGGCGCCGACGGCGTGTCCAGGCTGCTGTGCGTCGGCGACGTGACCCGGCGGAACGGCCAGGACCTGCTGGTCCAGGCCCTCGGCGAGGTCGACCACCTGGCCCTGTCGTGCGTCTTCGCGGGCTCACTGGCCACGGACCCGGCGTACGTGGACGAGCTGCACTGGTCGATCGAGCGCCTCGGCTTGGGCGGCCGCATCACCCTGGCCGGCGACGCGGTGGACCTGGCGGCGGCGTACAACGCAGCGGACCTCCTGGTCATCCCGGCCCGCGCGGCGACGTCCGGCATGTTCGTCGCCCAGGCACTGGCCCGCGGCATCCCGGTCCTGGCCACGGAGGTCGGCGGGGTGTACGACGCGCTGGGCGTCGACGCGGACGGCGAGGTCCCGGGCCTGCTGGTGGACCCGGACGACCCGTTCTCGCTGGCAGACGCTTTGCACCGGTGGTACGCGGACCCGGAGCTCCGCCGCTCTCTCCGGACGGCGGCACTGGGCAGGGGGAGCGCGCTGGAGGAGTGGGACGTGGCGGCACGGCGGTTGACGCACGTGCTTTCGCGGCTGGCTTCGGAGCCTCGCATCGTCGCCTGAGGCCCGCCCGGCTGCAACCTGACGCGATGCTCGATTCCGAACGCGGCTTCCTCGAAGTCGTCGGCCGCGACCCCGACCGCCCGCTGCGCGACCAGCTCCTGGGCTTCCGCGACCTGGTGTCGGCCGACATGGACTGGCCGCTCTCCTGCTCACCGCGGCCTCGACGGGCTCGAGGCGTTCTTCAACTGGCGTTCGCGGTGGGTGCTGATGGAGGAGACCCGCTACAACCTCAACCGGATCCGCGACGAGCTGGACTACTACCTCGTCGGCACCCCGACGGCCGAGCTGAGCCGCGGGCGGGTGCAGGAGTTCTTCGACCGCCGCGGGGGTGACGTGGGCCGACGCGAGCCGCCAGTGGGTCGAGTTCCGCCGCCTGGACCGGCCGCCGCAGTCGCCCGACATCCGGTCCTGACCGATTCCTTTCGCGCCCGCCGCCGGTCGGTACAAAGGTGACCGTGGATTTCGAGCCCTACCGGCGGGAGCTGCTGGCCCACTGCTACCGCATGCTCGGCACCCCCGACGAGGCCGAGGACGTCGTGCAGGAGACCTACCTCCGCGCGCTCAAGGCGTACGACCGCTTCGAGGGCCGCGCCTCGGTCCGGACATGGCTGTTCCGGATCGCGACGAACGCCTGCCTGACGGCTCTGGAGCAACGCGCCCGCCGTCCGCTCCCGTCCGGCCTCGGTGCGTCCGCCACCGACCCGGACGCCCCACCCACCCCGGCCGAACCGGGTGACGCCTGGCCCCGCCCGATCCCGGACGCGCTGATCACGCCGGAGTCCGCGGACCCGGCGGCCATCGCCGTGGCCCGCGACGGCGTCCGCCTCGCTCTGATCGCCGGCCTCCAGCTCCTCCCGCCGCGGCAGCGCGCGGTCCTGATCCTGCGCGAGGTGCTGGCCTTCCCGGCGGCGGAGGTCGCGGAGATGCTCGGCACGACCGTCCCGGCGGTGAAGAGCACCCTCCAGCGAGCCCGCGCCCGGCTGGACACCGGCGCCCCGGGCGGCGCGCTGGCCGAGCCGGCGCAGGTCGCCCTGCTGGAGCGCTACATGAGCGCGTTCACGACTTCGGACCTGGCCGCGCTGGAGCAGCTCCTGCGTGAGGACGCGGTGATCGAGCCGGTCCCGTCCCGCTCGTGGTTCGCGGGGAAACGCACGTGCGTGGCCTTCCTGCGCCACGTGATCGGCGCCCCGGGCGACTGGCGGATGACCCCGACCCGAGCGAACGGCCACCCCGCGGCGGCCACCTGGCACCGCGGCGAACCGTTCGGCTTGGCGGTGCTGACGCCGGGGACGGGCGGCATCGCGCGGATCACCGTGTTCGGCTTCCCTGACCTGGTGGAACGGTTCGCCGGCGCACCGGCGAACCGAACCGTCACGCCAGGGTGAGCGCGTAGATCTCCACCCTCGGGTCGTTCGGCAGGCTCACCGACTGCACCGTCTTCCCGCCGTCCAGCGCGGCCGAAATCCCGAACAGCCGCACCGGCGGGCCGTCCACCCCGCTCCCGGCCTTGATCCGGTGCGGCATCTCCAGCACCACCGGCGACCCCGACCCGGCCCAGTCGCCGAACGTCGCCGTCAGGTCAGCGCTGGTCCCGTCCGTGTAGTGCGCGGTCAGCGTCGTCGACACCGGGCCGTTGTGCGACGCCCCGACGAGCCGCAACGCGCCGTGCTGACCGGCCGGCAGCAACAGCGACTGCCCGCGGGCCTCCACGAAGTTGGGCGAAGTCCCCGAAGCGTCCGGAGCCGCGTAGGTCACGCCGTCCCAGACGACCGGGCCCGCCGGCGGGAGCAGGGAAGCGTCGTAGCTCCAGCCGCCGCCGTCGAAGTTGCCTTCCGTCGACGCCGCCACCGTCGCCGTGCCGTCGTGGTTGAGGTCGCGGGAAAGGTCCACCGCGCACTGTGCGCCAGAAGACGCGCACACCGACGGCGTCCGGACCTCGACCGTCGCCGAGCGGGAGACGCTGTTCGCGCCCAGCCCGTTCACCTTGACCTGCACCGGGTACGTCCCCGGCGCGGTCCCGGCCGGGACCGTCAGCGTGATCGGCGCGGTCTTCTGCACCGGCAGCCGCGCCGACCAGATCAGCTGCAGCGGCTGGACCTGGGCCTTCCACTTCGGAGGCGCGGACACCGAAACCGTCACCGGCTGCAGCGCCGGGTTCTGGGCCAGCACGTCCAGGTCGAGGTGCACCTGCTGCGCCGCCCCCGCCGGGATCACCACGGACGTCTGCCGCAGCGACGCGTCGACGTGCCGCCGCGGGTCACCGGCCGCGTTGTTCACCGAAGGCGGCGTCGCGCCCGGCGACGTGCCCCACGACGACGGCTTGGACCCGAGCTTGTGCGAAAGCGTCCCGCCGTGCGCCAGCGCGGACCAGTCCAGCGACGTCTGCCGGACGTCGCGGCCGTTCAGCGACACGCTCTGGATGTACCGGTTCGCGTCGGAAGCCCCCGGCGCGGTCACGGTCAGCGTGCCGCCCTGCGAGCGCCCGTACTGTCCGATCCGGACGGTCGCCGACTCGAACTGCGGGCTCGACACCGCGAGGAAGTTCGCGCCGCTCATCGTCGGGTACAGCCCGAGCGAGGAGAAGACGTACCAGGCGGACATCGTGCCGAGGTCGTCGTTGCCGGTCATGCCGTCCGGGCCGGTGGTGAACAGCGTCATCGCGGCGCGGACGACGGTGGCCGTCTTCGCCGGCGCGCCGACCCAGTTGTACATGTAGGGCGCGAGCAGGTCGGGTTCGTTGTTCGGGTTGTAGGTCGCCTTGCCGTAGTAGTCGTACGGGCTGGCGATCCAGTCCTTCCGCGCCGTCCCCGCCGGGTCGGAAAGCAGGTTGCCGTACGCGAAGAACGAGTCGAGGCGCTTCTCGGTCGTCGTGCGCCCGCCCATCAGCGAGACCAGCCCGGCCGGGTCCTGCGGCACGAGCCACTGGTACTGGTAGGCGCCGCCTTCGTGGAACTGGTGGTCGGCGTCGACCGGGTTGTACGGCGTGAGGAACGTGCCTTCGGTGGTGCGCGGGCGGAACTGCTGGATCGAGGAGTCCCACAGGTTGCGGTACCACTGGCCGCGGTCGGCGAACAGCTTCGCGTCGGCGTTGTGCCCGAGCCCGCGGGCCATCAACGCCAGCGCCGCGTCGGCCGCCGAGTACTCCATGGTCGCCGACGCCGGGTGCTCGCAGTCGTTGTCGCCGCCCTTGGCCGCGCAGTCCTTGCCGAGCTCCAAGCCGCTCGGGATGTACCCGCGGTCGTTGTAGTAGTTCACGCCGGAACGGCCGTTGTACGGCGAATCGGCGGGCGGCGTGGTCGTCGCGTTCTTCTTGAGCAGCGCGTACGCCTCTTCTTCGTGCCCGGCGAGCAGGCCCTTCGACCACGCTTCGACCAGGAACGGCGTCACCGGGTCGCCGGTCATGATGTTGGTTTCGCTCTCGGCCAGCGCCCAGCGCGGCAGCCACCCGCCGTCCCGTCCGATCGCGACGACCGACAGGGCGACGTCCCGCGCGACCTGCGGCTCGAGCATCTCCAGCAGCTGGTTCTGCGGCCGGTAGGTGTCCCACAGCGAGAAGTTCTGGTACGGCGTGTAGCCGCTCGCGGTGTGCACCTTGCCGTCGAAGCCGGTGTACGCGCCATCGGTGTCGCCGGCCAGGTTCGGGTGCAGCTGCGCGTGGTAGAGCGCGGTGTAGAACGCCGTCTGCCGGTCGGTCGTGCCGCCGCCGATCTTGATCGCGCCGAGCTTGTCGGCCCACTGCTGGTGCAGCGCGGCGCGGGTGGCGTCGAAGTCGTAGTCCGACGTCTCCGCGGCGAGGTTCTTCCGCGCGCCGTCGAGACCGGTGTAGGACAGGCCGACCTTGAGCACGACGTCGTGGTCGGTGCTCGCGTCGAAGCTGGCCCAGGCGCCGTTGCCGCCGGTACCCGCGGCGTCGCGGCTGCCCGGGGTGCGCGTCGCATCGCGCCAGGTGCCGTACGAGCTGAACGGCCGGTCGAAGGTCGCGGTGAAGTAGACGGTGTGCTCGTCGTGCCCGGCGCAGAAGCCGCCGGCTTTGACCCGCCCTTCGAGCGTCCGGTCACCGACGACGTGGATTTCGGAGTCCTTCACGGACTGGTTGGCCTGGCCGGTGTTGAACAGGACGTTCGCCTGCCCGGTCGAGGGGAACGTGTAGCGCTGCCAGCCGGTGCGCGCGGTCGCGGTCAGCTCGGCGTTCACGCCGTACTTCTTCAGCCCGACGCGGTAGTAGCCGGGCTCGGCGTGCTCGTCGTCGTGGCTGTACTCGGACTTGTAGGCGTTCTTGTCGACGCTGTCGACTGCGCCGGTGGTCGGCATGATCGGCAGCTCGCCCATCACGCCGCAGCCGACGCCGGACAGGTGCGTCTGGCTGAAGCCGTAGATCGCGTTCTGCAGGTAGTCGTAGCCGCCCTGACCGCCGGTGTCCGGGCTGACCTGCACCATACCGAAGGGCGCGCTCGCGCCGGGGAACGTGTTGCCGAAGTTCTGCGTGCCGACGAACGGGTTGACCAGGCTCACCGGATCCGCCGGGGCGGGCGCCGCCTGCGCCGCGGCGGGGGCCAGGCCGACGACCACCACCCCCGCGGCCACCGCGGCGGCGATCCGTCTGCTCTGCGACCACATGGGCGCACCTCCCAGGAGATGACAACGTTGTCAAACGTCGACCGGCGGTCAGGCCCGCGGTCGGTGAGCCACCTTGCCACCTGGATGCGGCTTTTGGAAGACCTCACCCGGCCGCTTGCCGCAGCAACCGGGCGGCCTCGCCGACAGCGTTGTCGGCGAGGTTGCCGTAACCGAGGACGAGCGCGGGCTCGCCGGGCGCGGCGCGGTAGTCGTCGAGATCGGCCACCTTCACGCCGTTCTCGCGCGCCGCCCGCGCGACGGCTTCCGCGTCCCGGTCGAGGTGCAGGACGAGGTGGAGGCCGGCCGCGGCACCGGAGAGCCGGGCGGGCCCGAGCGCCTCGACGAGCCGGTCGCGCCGCGCGCGGTACCGCAGCCGCGCGGCCCGCAGGTGCCGGTCGTAGCCGCCGCTCCCGACGAACCCGGCGAGCGCCAGCTGGTCGACGACGGGCGGCGCGTGTCCCGCGATAGTCCACTGTGGAGGAACGACCGTCCAGCCGAGCCCGAGCGCCGGGCTGAGCGTCTTGCTGACGGACCCGAAGAGCGCGACCCGGCCCGGATCGGTGCCCTGGACCGTGCCGACCGGCCGCCGGTCGTACCGGAACTCGGCGTCGTAGTCGTCTTCGAGGACGAGCCCGTCGACTTCCCGCGCCCAGGCGAGGAGTTCGGCGCGCCGCCGGGGTGAAAGCACGACACCGGTGGGGAACTGGTGCGCGGGCGTGACGAGCACGGCCTGCGTCCCGCCCGGGATCCGCCCGACCTCGATGCCTTCCTCGTCGACCGGAACCGGATCGATCGCCATCCCGGTCGCCGCGGCGGCGCGGTGCAACCGCGTCCACCCGGGATCTTCGACGGCCAGCCGCGTGACGCCCTTCTCTTGCAGGGCAAGGCAAACGCGGGTGACGCCGTCGGTGACACCGCCGCAGATCACGACGTCGTCCGTCTCGGTGCCGCGCACCCGCCGCAGGTAGTCACCCAGGACTTTGCGCAACCGGGGGTGGCCGCCCGGCTCGGGCAGCCCGAAGTCGGTGTGCGGCACGGTGGTGAGCACTTCGCGCACGGCGTCCGCCCACCGCTGCCGCGGGAAGTGCCGCAGGTCGGGCAGCCCGGGAGCGAGGTCGTACCGCGGCGGCGCCGGCCGGGCGGGCGGCTGGGCGGCGACGGCGTCCCCGACCCGCCGGACCCGGGTGGCGGAGCCGGTGCGCCCGTCGAGGTACCCCTCGGCGACGAGCTGCGCGTACGCCTGCGTCACGACCCACCGCGAGCAGCCGAGGTCGGCGGCGAGCTGACGGCTCGGCGGTACCGCGACGCCGTCTTCGAGCCCGCGGATCGCCTTGCGCAGGGCACGCGCGAGCTGCTCGTGCTTCGGCCCCGGTCCGGTCAGTTCCAGCAGGACACCCCAATTGGTCTGTGATCCGGCCACGACATTGGACTGTAGTACCGGACCGATTCCCCTTTAGGTTCGTCTCCATGAAGAAGGTGGAACTGGGCCGGACCGGTCAGCACGTCAGCCAGGTGTCGCTGGGCTGCATGACGATGGGCACGTCGACCGGCGAACCGGCGTCGGCGCGCATCCTGGACGCGTACCTCGACGCCGGAGGCGACTTCCTCGACACGGCGAACTGCTACGCCTGGTGGGCCGGGCCGTCTCACACCGGCGGCGAAAGCGAAGCCCTGCTCGGCCGGCTCCTGAAGGGCCGCCGGGACCGGGTCTTCCTGGCGACGAAGGTCTCCGCGCAACCCCTGGACCTGCCCGCGGCCCGCGCCGCCGCCCGCCCCGACGGCACGACGGACTGGGAAGCCCGGGAGCGGACGTACGAAGGCGCGAGCGCCGCGGTGATCCGGCGTTCGGTGGAGGAAAGCCTGCGGCGCTTGGGAACGGACCACATCGACCTGTACTACGTCCACGTCGACCTCCGCCGCGAACCGCTGGAGGAGACCCTGTCCGCTTTGGACGATCTGGTCCGCGCGGGCAAGGTCCGGTACACGGGCTGGAGCAACGTCCGCGCGTGGCGGCTCGAACGCATCCGCGCCTTGGCCGCGGCGAACGGCTGGGCGTCCCCGGTCGCGGTCCAGGTCCAGCACTCGTACCTGCGGCCGGCGGGTGCCGACGTCCCGTCGATCGCGGGCGGCGAGCTCCTGGACTGGCTTGCGCTGCACCCGGACGTCTCCCTGGCCGCGTATTCCGCCCTGCTGCGCGGGATCTACGACGACGCGGCCTACCGGGAGTCCACTCCGATCTGGCGCGCGTACGCCGGTCCGGACTCCGAAGCGCGGCTGGCCGCGGTGGCGAAGGTGGCCTCCGCGCTCGGCGCGTCCGGCAACCAGGTGGCGCTGGCGTGGTTGCTCCACAAGGGAGTGATCCCGCTGATCGGCCCGCGAACCTGGGAGCACTACGAGTCGATCGCCCCGGCGTTCACTTTGGAGCTCGCTGAAGAGCACCTGTCCCTTTTGGACAACGCCTGATCAGTCCAGCAGGCGCTGTTCCTTGGCGACGGCGACGGCACCGGACCGGGTGTCCACTTCGAGCTTCGCGTAGATCCGGCTCAGGTGCGTCTTCACCGTCGCCTCGCTGATGAACAGCGCGCGGGCGATCTCCCGGTTGCCGAGTCCGTCGGCGAGCTGCCGGAGGATGTCCCGTTCACGGGCGGTCAACGTGGGCCGCGGCGTGCGCAGCTGCGCCATCATCCGGTCGGCGACCACGGGGGACACCGCGGTGCGCCCGGCCGCGGCCGCCTCGATCGCCGCGTACAGCTCGTTGGCGGACCCGGCTTTCAGCAGGTAGCCGGTCGCGCCGGCGGCGATCGCGCGGCTGATGTCGGCGTCGGTGTCGTACGTCGTCAGCACGAGGATCCGGGGCGCACTGGGGGTGCCCCGGATCCGGCGCGTGGCCTCGATCCCGTCGATGCCGGCGCCGAGCTGGATGTCCATCAGGACGACGTCGGGGTGCACGGCGGCGGCGGTCGCGACGGCTTCCTCCCCGCTCGCGGTTTCGGCGACGACCTCGATGCCGTCGGCGCCGGCGAGCAGGGCGCGCAGCCCGGCGCGCACGACGGCGTGGTCGTCGCAGACGAGCACCCTGATCGTCATGGCGCTGCCTCCACCGGGATCGCGGCCGAAACCACCGTGCCCTGGCCGGGCGCGGACTCCACGGTCAGCCTGCCACCGAGCTGCCGGGCCCGGACGCGCATGGCGGGCAGCCCGTGTCCCCGGTCGCCTCGGGGCGAGGACTCGGCGAACCCGCGCCCGTCGTCGGCGACGTCCAGCACGACCTGGTCGTCGAGGTAGGTGAGGGTGAGCACGACGCGGCCGGCCTCGGCGTGCTCGCGCGCGTTGGCCAGCGCGCCCTGGGCGATCCGGACCACAGTGGACTGGACGCGCTCCGGCAGCGGCCGCTCGTCGCCGTCGATGCGAACGTCGACCGGCAGCCCGGCCCGGCCGGCCACCGCGCGCAACGCCGCCTCGAGCGTGGCGTCGGCGAGGTCGGCGGGCGCGAGGTCCTGCACGAGCCGCCGGGCTTCGGACAGGTTGCCCGCGCCGATGCGCTGCGCGGCACGCAGGTGCTCACGGGCCAGCTCGGGCCGCTCCCAGGCCTGGTCGGCGGCCTGCAGCAGCATCGACTGGCTGGACAGGCCCTGCGCGAGGGCGTCGTGCAGCTCCCGGGACACGCGGTGCCGCTCGGCCAGCACGCCGGCGCGGCGCTCGGATTCACGCAGCCGCTCGGCCTGCCGCCGCATGAAGGTGATCACCGCGGCGGTGACCGCGGCGATGGCGATCGGCACGGTGGTCAGGTTCGGGTCGAAGCCGTCGGCCAGCCGGTTCTGCGACACGACGACCAGCGCCGTGATCACGCCGACGAGCGCGAGGGCCTGCCCGGCCGGCAGCGTCCGCAGGCCGGTGACCAGCAACGGGATCGCCGACCAGGCGAAGCTGGGTGCGAGCACCACCAGGACGATCCAGAGCGCCAGCACGACGGTCAGCCAGACGAGGTGCCGCTCGACGAACAGGCCGGCGCCGTACGCGACGACCAGGGCCGCGGTGAACCCGATCACCCACGGCTGCAGGGGCGTGCCTTCGTGGCGGGTCAGGAACCGCACCGCCGAAGCCAGCACCAGCAGGAGGAACGCCGAGTGCATGACCGCGGCGAGCCACCGCGTGTCGGCGTCGGCTCCGCTCATGCCGTCCATGCTCGCTCCTTTCGGCTCCGGAACCAGCCTCGACCGGCCCCGATGTCCGCGCATCAGCCGAACGGATGACCTCGGTGTCGATCGGTTTGATGACGAAAAGGACCTGGTGGCGGGCGGAAGCTGGAGCCATCGAACCCCGACCCGAGGAGCAGACCGTGATCTCGACCCGCACCCGCATCGCCGCCGCCGTCGCCGGGCTGGCCGCCGTCGGCGCCACCACCGTCGGTGCCGTCTCGGCCACCGCGGCCCCGGCCCCGGCCACGCCGAAGGGTGTCATCCAGACCTCGCACCTGTCGATCGCCGCCGCCACGAAGGGCGCCCAAGCCGCGCTGGACGCCGCCACGAAGGCGGGCCAGCGCGTGTCGGTCGCCGTGGTGGACCGCGACGGCACCACCGTCCTCACCCTGCGCGGCGACGGCGCGGGCCCGCAGTCCTACAGCTCGGCGCAGCAGAAGGCGTTCACGGCGGTCTCGTGGAACGCGAAGACGTCCGAGCTGGTCGGCCGCCTCCAGCAGGCCCCGACGCTGAAGGACATCGACGGCACCCTGTTCCTGGCCGGCGCCGTCCCGGTGACCGCGGGTAGCACCCCGATCGCCGCGATCGGGGTCGCGGGTGCGCCCTCCGGCGCGCAGGACGAGTCGTTCGCGCAGGCCGGCGTGGACGCCATCGGCAAGTGACTAGCGTGGCTCCCATGTGGATCCGAGATGTCCGGCCCTGGGGCGGCGAACGCAGTGACGTCGAGCTGAACGGCGACCGGATCGCTGCGGTCCGCCCGCACGACCCGGCGCCGGTCCCCGGTGCGGTCGAAGGCCGCGGCCGCCTGCTGTTCCCGGCGTTCAGCGACGTCCACGTGCACCTCGATTCGACGCGGATCGGACTGCCGTTCCGGCCGCACACCGGCGCGCCGGGCGTCTGGGCGATGATGACGAACGACCGGGAGAACTGGCGGACGGCGGAGGTCCCGCTGCCCGAGCGGGCGGCGGGCACGCTGGAGCGGATGATCGCCAACGGCACCACGCGGGTGCGCAGCTACGCGCAGGTCGACGTCGACTGCGGGCTGGAGAAGCTCGACGCCGTGCTGGCCGCGCGGGAGAAGTTCGCGAACCAGGCGGAGGTGCACGTCATGGCGTTCGCGCAGGCGGGCATCCTGCGCGAACCGGGCACCCTGGACGTCCTCGACGCGGCGATGCGCTCCGGCGCGACGGTGATCGGCGGCATCGATCCGTGCACTGTGGACCGTGACCCCAAGGGCCACCTGGACGCCGTGTTCGGCCTGGCCGAGAAGCACCAGGCGGAGATCGACATCCACCTGCACGAGCCGGGCCACCTCGGCCTGTTCTCGACGGACCTGGTGCTCGAGCGCGTGCGGGCGCTGGACATGCGGGGCAAGGTCACGATGTCCCACGCCTACGACCTCGGCTCGATCTCCGAGTCGGTCAGCCGCCGGGTGATCGACGACTTCGCCGAACTCGACATCGCGATGACCACGGTGGCCCCGTCGTCCGCCGGGCAGCTGTCGCTCGTGGACCTCGTTTCCGCGGGCGTGCGGATCGGGCTCGGCGAGGACGGCCAGCGGGACTACTGGAGCCCGTACGGCAACTGCGACCTGCTGGACCGCACGTGGCAGCTGGCGTTCACCCGCGGCTTCCGCCGCGACGCGGACATCGAGCTGGCGCTGGCGGTCGCCACGCTGGGCGGCGCGTCGATCATGAGCCACGACGTCCCGCGCCTGGCCGGCGTCGACGACCGGCCGGGCCTGGCCGTCGGCGACCGCGCGGACCTCGTGCTGGTCGACGGCGAAACGCCGACCAGCGCGGTGATGGACCGCGGCCGCGACCGGACCGTGCTGCACGACGGCGTCGTGGTGGCCGACGGCTTGGCGGTGCTCAAGCCCTGACGCGCCCGGCCGTGGCGAGCAGCGCGGCGACGTTCGGCTTGTGCTCGTCGCGCTTGCGCCAGGTCATGGTGACGGCGGTCGTCTCCCCGGCGAGGGGTACGGCGACCGCGTCACCGCGGCCGGCGAGCGCGGGCACCAGTGCGCACCCCATCCCGGCGGCCACGCACCGCCCGAGCGCGGCGATGCTGGCGACTTCGGTCTCGATGACCGGCCCGTCGATCCGGTCCAGCATTTCCCGGAAGCCGCACCCCTTCGGCGTGGCGAGGAAACCGACCCCGCGGAGGTCGCCGGGCTCGATCTTTTCCCTGTCCGCCAACGGGTGTCCGGGTGGGACGATGACGACGAGCGGCTCTTCCCCGAGGCTTTCGCTCGCGAACGCGGGGTCGGCCGGCGGGCTGCCGAAGGTGAAGCAGACGTCCACTTCGGACTGCCGCACGGCCTGGTACAGCTCGCCGCGTCCGCCTTCGGTCAGCGTCAGCCGCACGCGCGGCCACTTGGCCCGGTACTCGGTGAAAATCTCCGGGATCCAGTGCGCGCACAGGGTTTCCAGTGCGCCGACGGTCAGTTCGCCTTCGGGCTCGCCGCGGTTTTCCTCGACCGCGGCCTTGGCTTCCTCGGCGAGGGAAAGCATCCGGTCGGCGTAGCCGATCAGACGTTCGCCGGCGGACGTGAGCCGCAGCTGCCGCCCGCGGTCGAACAGCTTCGACCCGAGTTCCGCTTCCAGCGCCTGGATTTGCTCGGTGACGCTGGACTGCGCGTAGTGCAGTTCCGCGGCGGCGCGGGTGAAGTTGAGCGTCCGCGCGACCACGCGGAAGGTGCGCAGGTGGCGCAGTTCCATGGCATCCCCCATCGGAGTTCCCGATACCCCCCATCGTAACTCCCTGCTTCCACCGGTGTCACCGAGCGTCCAGGCTTCGAGGTGTGGCAAGACTCCTCACCGGCCTTTCGCTGGGCTACTTCCTGGTCATGCTGGACACGACGATCGTGACGGTGGCGCTCCCGGCGCTGTCGCCTTCACTGGCGGACCAGCAATGGATTTCGAACGGCTACACGCTGACGTTCGCGGCGTTCCTGCTGACGGCGGGCGCGTGGTCGGACCGCTTCGGCGCCCGCCGGGTGTTCTTCACCGGCTTGGTCGCCTTCGCGGTGCTGTCGGGGTTGTCCGCGTTGGCATCCCCCTCGTTGTTGATCGCCCTCCGCGCGCTGCTGGGTGTGGCGGGGGCTTTGCTGGTGCCGTCGTCGCTGTCCTTGATCGCGACGGCGTACCCGGTGCCGGCCGCGCGCGCCAAGGCGATGGGGGTGTGGGCGGCGGTGAGCGGAACAGGGCTGGTGGCGGGCCCGCTGCTGGGCGGCGTGCTGACGGAGGCGTTCGGCTGGCGCGCGATCTTCGTCGTCAACGTCCCGGTGGCGCTGATCGCGCTGGCGCTTTCCCGCTCCGCGCCGTCGACGCCGCCGAAGCCGGGGCGGATGGACGTGCCCAGTCAGCTGGCCGCGATAGTCTCTTTGTCGACATTGACGTATGCCCTGGTGGAAGGCGTTTTCTGGGCCCTGGCGCCCGCCGTCGTGGCGGCACTGGTGTTCCTCCGGGTGCAACGCCGGCCGGACGCGATGCTCCCGCGCCGGCTCGTTTCCTGGGGCCTCCTGGCGGGCGCGATCGTGAACTTCGGCCTGTCGGGCGTCCTGTTCGTCCTGTCGCTGTACTTCCAGCAAACCCGCGGCTACACCCCGTCGGCCACCGGCTTGGCGTTCCTCCCGCTGACCGTCCCGACGGCGTTCAACCCGATCTTCACCGGCCGCCTGGTCGCCCGGATCGGCCCGCGCATCCCCGCGGTTTCCGGCTTTTCCCTGATGGCATCGGGAACGCTGCTCCAGGCGTTCTCGCCCCCGGAAGCGCTCTCGGTGCTCGCCTTGGCAGCACTGGGCTTCGGCGTCTCGCTGGCGATCCCGTCCCTGCTGACCGCGGTGGTCGGTTCGGCGCCGGCGGAACTGGCGGGGATCGCGGGCGGCGCCCTGAACGCGTCCCGCCAGACCGGCGCCGTCCTGGGGGTCGCCGTCCTCGGTGTGCTGGCCTCCGGAACCTCGACGGCGTTCGCGCTGACCGCCGCCGCGGCGCTGCTGTTCGCCGGTGGTGTTTCCTGTTTCCTGTTCTTGCGTGAAACGGGAAACCCCTAGTCGATTAACACTGCTTGACGAATCCTGGTTGCAGGGCCGGAAATCACTCCGGAATCCCCTGAAAAAACCATTCCCGAGGAGGGATTCGTCATGTCCTTGCCCAGAAAGCTGGCCAGAATCGGTGGCCCCGTGCTGGCCCTCTGCATCATCGCGGCGGCGCCGCTGATCGGCTCCACCACGGCGTTCGCGGACGGCGGCGGCAGCACGCCGCCGCCGGTCACGACCACCACCCCGCCGCCGGCGGGCACCGACGGCAACCCCTGGCACGGCTGACGCAGGCCGGGCCGGCCGGGCCGGGGGCGGCCGGCCCGGGCCGCATTCACCGCGAAGCGCAGGCGCATTCCCAATCCACGCGATCGGATCGCAATTCACCGGCTTCCGGCAAACCGAGTTCGGCGAACGCTTCGACGGCGGCGTCCCAATGCGTGACGGCGTCGTCGTGCGCGCCCATCGCGTGCAGCGTTTCCGCGACCCCGCGGTGAGCGCGGGCCTGATAGGTGCGGTTCCCGTCGCCGACGGCCAGGTCCAAGGCCGCGCGGCCGGCGGAGAGCGCGTCCCGGTGCGCACCCCGCGCGAGCGCCGTCGCGCCGCGGTCGAGGTAGAGCTGTGTGCGCAGGTCGGCGTCCGGCACGTTGGCCGCGACCTCCTTGGCCTTGTCGTGGTAGCGCACCGCTTCGGTGAACTTGCCGCGCTGGCGGTGCACGTTGCCGATGTTGTTCAGCGCGTACGCCTCGACGCAGTGGTCGCCGACTTCGGCGGCGTGCGCGTGCGCTTCGGTGTAGCTGCCGAGCGCCTCGGTGAGCAGCCCGAGGTTCTCCTGCACCGAACCGAGGTTGTTGAGCGCGTGCGCGATGCCTTGGACGTGCCCGATTTCCCGCAGCATCCGCGCCGCGGCTTCGTGCTGGCCCAGTGCGACTTCGAGGTTGCCGTGCAGTTCGTTGAGGTAGCCGAGCATGCTCAGCGCGTGGGCTTCGCCCCGCCGGTCCTCACTCAGCTCGTACTTCGCCAGCGCGGCCTCGAGGTGGGCGATCGCCTGCTCGTGCTTGCCCAGCTCCATCGTGGGGATCGCGAGCGCGCACAGCGTTGCCGCTTCGCCCCGCGCGTCACCGAGGCGATGCCACTTCGGCAGCGCCTGGGCGGCGAGTTCGAGTGCTTCCGCGAGCTTGCCGCGCCGGTCGTTCGCGGTCGCCAGCCGGAGCAGCACGTGCGCCTGGCCGTAGTCGTTGCCGGGGTCGGCCGACACGGTCTCCCAGGCGAGTTCGAGCGTGCCGATCCAGTCCTCGAACTGGTTGGTCGTGTTGAAGTAGCGCCACAGCAGCACGGCGAGGCGCCAGGTGTGCTCGGGCAGGTCGTGCCGGGCGGCGTAGTGGATCGCGGCCACGAGGTTGACCTGTTCGGCGGCGATCCAGCGCAGTCCGGCGGCTTCGTCGGCGAATGCTGGCGTGACCGGGCAGGACCGGTCCGAAGCCGGCAGCTGCGCCCGGTCGAACGGGTATGCGGCACCGACCGCGGCCGCGAGCGTGACCAGGTAGAAGTCGAGCAGCCGCACCAGCGCCTGCCGCGGCGCCGGTTCGACGGCGGCGAACTCCTTGAGCGGGTCCAGCATCTGGTACCGCTCCGGCGCCGCCTCCTCCAGCAGGCTGACCTCGTGCAGGTCGTCGAGCAGCAGCCGGGCCGCGGTGACGTCGCACCCCGCGAGCGCGGCGCCGCCGGCGACGTCGACGTCCGGGCCCGGCAGGCCGCCGAGCAGCCGGAACATGGCGCGCTGCGGCTCGCCGAGCTGCTGGTAGGACACCCGGACGGCGGCGATGCCGTCGTCCTCGCCCCACGGGCCACCTTCTTCGAGCAGGTGGAGCAGGTGCTCCAGCGGCCACCGGTCGTGGCGCCGGAACAGCGCGGCGGCGACGCGGATCGGCATCGGCAGGTACCCGCAGCGCTTGACGACCAGCGCGACCTCCGCCGCTCGCCCGCGTGCGCGCGCCGCGTCGGTCAGCGCGGTGAACAGCTCGGCGGCCTCGTCCGCCGGCAGCGGTGACAGCCGGACGGGCTCGCCGGTATCGCCCATCCGCCGGCTGGTGACGATGGCGAGGCAGCCGTCGGCTTCGGGCAGCAGCGGCCGGATCTGCTCGGCCGACGCGGCGTTGTCCAGCACGACCAGCGTGCGCGTGCCCCACAGTGTCGTTTGGTAGAGCGTGACCTTCCGGCCGACGGTGGCCGGGATCTGCTCGGCCGGCACACCGAGTTCGACGAGCAGCTCGGTGAGCGCGTCGCCGACGCTGGTCTCGGGCACGCCGGGGGTGAACCCGTTGAGCCGGGCGAGGAGCTGGCCGTCCGGGAACCGGTCGCGCAGCCGGTGCGCGGCTTCGATGGCGAGTCCGGTCTTGCCGACGCCGGGTGCCCCGCTGACCCAGACGGCGCTCCGGCCGGTCACGGCGGCCGTCTCGATCTTGGCGAGCTCGCCGGCCCGCCCGGTGAACGCGCCGGGCCGCGACGGCAGCGAGCTGGGCGGATCGCCGTGTTCGGCGCGCGCGGCGAGGTTGCGCAGCACGGGCCCGGGTTCCATGCGCAGCTCGGCGAGCGCGGCCTGGGTGCCGCGGAAGACGCGCAGCGCGCCGACCTGGTCACCACCGGCGAGCAGGGCACGCATGAGGAGCCCGGCGTGCTTCTGGCTGGCCGGGTCGGACCGCACGAGCGGCCGCAGCCGGTCGCGCGCCGAGCGGTGGTCACCGGTGTCCAGCTCCAGCTCGGCGAGGTCGCCCACGACGTCGGAAAGGCTCTCCTCGGGAAACCCCACCCCAGGCCCGCCGACGCGGTCGATGTCGATGTCCTCGAGGAACCGCCCCCGCCACAGCCCGACGGCCTCCCGCAGCAGCTCGATCTTCCGCCGCGGGTCGTCGGCCCGCCCGGTCTCGGCGCGCAGCCGGTCGAACCGGACGGTGTCGAGCTCCTCGTCGCCGACGCGCAGGAGGTAGCCGGTCGGGGTGGTCTCGATGCCCACGCCGACGTCGCGCAACCGCTTGACGTAGCTGCGCACCAGGGTGGGTTTGGTTTCCCGGCCGGTCCAGACGATCTCGGCGAGGCGGGCGCTCGACACCGGCTTGTTCGCGTTCAGGAGCAGCACGACGAGGACGAACCGCTGCTGCTGGTCACCCAGCGGCACCGGCGCGCCGTCGTGCCACGCCTCCAACGGGCCGAGCATCCGGTACTCCACGCGGCCTCCCCGCTGTCAGCTTGCTGTCCTCTTTTGACATCGCGCAATCGGCCGTCAGGGTTTCGAAAATCCGCATTTCTTGCACGTTCGGTACACGCGCGCTTGCCAGGCTTCGCCCGGTCGAATCAGGGGTGAAGGAGAAACGGATATGGGGTCCGACGTGTTGCCGTGTTACATAGCGTGCGACGTCTCGCTTTCGATGGCCGACCACATCGACGAGCTGAACGCGGGCTTGCGCGAGTTCCGCGGCGCGGTCCACGCGTCGTTGCTGGACCGGGTGCTCTGCAGCGTGATCGGCTTCGGCGCCGCGCCTTCCCTGGTCCAGAGCCTGTTGCCGATGGACGAGCTGGCCGAGCTCCCCCCACCGGGCCCGTCTGCCGGCACCGACTTCGGCCCGGTGTTCACGTTCCTGCGCACGGCGATCGAGTCCGACGCGCGGGCGCTGGCGGCCCACCGCGTCCACGTCCACCGCCCCCTGGTGTTCTTCCTGTCCGACGGCCAGCCGACGGACCCGGTGACCTGGCCCGCGGCCTTCTCGTCGCTCGCCGATCCTTCGTGGGCCGACCGCCCCCGAATGGTGGCGTACGGCGTGGGCGACGCGGACGAAGCGGCGTTGAGCCGCATCGGCACGTTCCGTTGCTACCTGGGCCGCGACGGCATCCGCCTGGGAAAGGCCCTGATCGCCGCGGTGATGCACGTTCTGTCCACTTCTCGTCCACCGGGCGATCGCACGCTGTCCTGAAGGGGGTGACCCGCCATGGAGACGCACTGAAGGAGAACGATGGTGGAGCGCGCGGAGCTGATCCAGGAGCTGAAGACGCTGCGCAAGGGCCGAGGCCTGGCGGGCCGCGTGGACGACCGAGTGGGGCCTTTTTTGAGGACGGCGTGCTCAGTGTCCGAGGGCGACGGAATGGTGGCAATCCGCGAGAAGGTCTCAGGCCGGCTGTCGTCGCTGGCTTCACACCTTCCGGAGGATCTCCGGGTAGCGGCATTGGCGGCCTTCGCGATCTCGACGGAGGCCCGCCACCCCCTGTACCAGGACCGGGTCAGATGGGCGGCTTCCCTCCTGGACCGAGACCCGCGGACGGTCCGCCGTCGCGTGGACGAGGCAATCGAGGTCCTGGCGGAGCTGGCTTCTTCTTCGCCCTCTCCCGCGCTGTCACCGGACAGCTGGCACACGGCGTCCCTTTCGGTGTCCCTGGTGCTGGACCAGGGGGCGCCGTTGGTCCTCGAGCAACGTCGAATCGTGGCCGATCGGGACGGTCTCACCTCCCTGGACCTGGCGGTTTCCCTCCCGGCCGGCCGCCGCGACGTCTCGGCGACGGTGCTTTACGGCGGACGTCTGGTGGACCGCGGGATGGAGGCGTCGGACCGCTGGGGCTTCGCCCTTGCCTTGCCGCGCCCGTTGACCCGAGGGGAGTCCTGGGAGTCGTCGGTGCTGTTCCGGCTGTCGTCGCCTTCGGCGTTGCACCCGCACATGGTGTGCGTCCCTCGCCAGCCATGCGAGTCCTTCGACCTGCGGGTGCGGTTCGACGGCCAGCCGGAGGTCCGGGTACTGGAGGGAGCATTCCAGCGGGACGTCTCGGACCCGGCTTACCGCGGTCGCCCGCACGCGGTCGACCCCTCGGGGGAGATCCACCTGCGCTTCCAGCGTCTGACCCCAGGCCTGGCGTACGGGGCTCGGTGGGTGACCGACCAAGTACAGGGAACGGGAGATCGAGGGTGACGGTTGTCGTAAGGTGCGTGGTCGTGCGCCGCCTCGCGAGAGCAATCTCTGCATGACTGCCCCGAACGCGGTCGACGCTGCCAAGGCCAAGATCGGCGCGCCGGCGAAGGCGACACTCGCCAACGTCCGCGCCTTCGCCGATCGGGTTGCCGCCCTGCTGTCCGCCCCGGAGGCGCTCCGCGAGACCGCTCGCCGGCAGACGAGGGCCCTCGCCGAGCGGCAAGCGAGGGACGCACTGGCTGACCGGCCGGTCAGCGACCTCCGGAACCTCGCCGGCAAAGGGGTCCGGCTCAACGCGCTGGCCGAGGCGGGCTACCGCACGGTCGCCGACATCGTGGCCGCGAGCCCGTTCGAGCTGCAGGCCGTCCCGGGAATCGGCCCGCAGACGGCCCAGCAGGTCTCATCGGCCGCGGTCCGGCTCGCACGGCAAGTGCACGGCGAAGCCCGGGTCCGCTTCGACCCGGATCGCCAGGATCCCGGCCAGACCGAGCTCCTCGGAACTCTGGCGGCCACCCGGCGCGCTGACCGCGCGCGAGCGGTGTTGCAGAAGCCGCTTCAGCAGTTCACCACGCAGACGACGCCGCTGGTCGAGCAGGCCGAGCCCACCACCAGCCGCGTCGCGCTGTTTCTCCGCCGCCGCGCCAAGAGGCAAACAGCGCTGGCCGCTTTGGCCCAGCTCGACGCGATCCTCGCCGACCCTCGAGTCGTTTCGTTGCAGACAGCGGTGCAGCGAGAACAGCGTGCCCTCGCTCCTGATGCGTATTCGCCCGCGCAGCTCTGGCAAGAGTATGCGAACGACGCAGCCTCGCTCAACGCGTTGCTGTCCACCGTCGGTGGCCACGGTGAAGAGCAGGAAACCGAGGCCGCGCAGGGTTTCATCCCCGAGGAGCTGCGGCAGAAGATCACTGCGGTCCCGCTGGACACCAGCCTGCTCAAGACCACGTTGCGCGGCTACCAGGTTTTCGGCGCGCAGTACGCGATCCACCAGGAACGCTCGATCCTGGGTGACGAAATGGGGCTCGGCAAGACCGTCCAGGCGCTGGCCATGATCGGCCACATGGCGGCGAAGGGACAGACTCGCTTCCTCGTCGTGTGCCCCGCGAGCGTGCAGGTCAACTGGATCAACGAGATCGCCAAGCACACCAGTCTCGCGGCGCACAGCCTGCACGGTGCCGACCGGGACTCGGCGGTCCGGCGCTGGTTGCGAACCGGTGGCATCGCCGTCACGACGTTCACCACGCTCGGCCGGTTGAACGGCTTGGCCGATGCCCGTGTCGCCTTGCTCGTGGTGGACGAGGCGCATTACGTCAAGAACCCCAGTTCGCAGCGATCCCAGAGGGTGGCCGCCGCGGTCGGCCGTGCCCAGCGGGCGCTGTTCCTCACCGGTACCCCCATGGAAAACCGGGTCGAGGAGTTCCGGAACCTCGTCGGCTACCTGCACCCGGGGATCGCTCGCCGGATCGACGCGACCGACGCTGTCGCCGGCGCTCGGCGGTTCCGCCGCGCTGTCGCACCGGTGTACCTGCGCCGGAACCAAGAGGACGTCCTCACCGAGCTGCCCGACAAGATCGAAGTCGAGGATTGGGTGCGGCTGACCGCCGACGATGAAGCCGTCTACGCGGCGAGCGTCCGATCGCGCAACCTGATGCAGATGCGCCAAGCGGCCTTCCGCGCTCCCGGAGCCGCCAAGCTCGAGCGGCTCGCCGAGATCGTCGACGAGGCTCGTGAGGACGGCTACAAGGTAGTGGTGTTCTCCAACTTCCTCGACGTCCTGACCACGATCGAGGAGAAGCTCGGTGATTCGGTGATCGGGCGGCTGACCGGATCGGTGTCCCCGCCGGCGCGGCAGCACCTCGTCGACGACTTCACCCGCCACGAGGGACACGCCGTGCTGCTCAGCCAGATCGAGGCCGGTGGCGTCGGGCTGAACATCCAGGCCGCTTCGGTGGTGATCATCGCGGAGCCCCAGTGGAAGCCGAGCACGGAAGAACAAGCGATCGCCCGTGCCTTCCGGATGGGGCAGATCCGCAAGGTGCAGGTGCACCGGTTGCTGGCCAAGGGCAGCGTCGACGAGCGGATGCGGGAGATCCAGGAGCAGAAGAGCCTGCTGTTCGCAGAATTCGCCCGCAAGAGTGACGCCAAGGACGCTGACAGCCGGTCCGTCGACGCGAGTGAGCACCGGCCTGCCGTCCTCGATGACGATGCGGTACCTCTGAAGCAGCGCATCGTCCTGGCCGAGCAGCACCGGCTCGGCATCACCTGACGAAGACGATCGAGAGGGGACAGGAACTTGGTCGCGGCCCGCGAGACGACGCTGCAGGAGCTGGTACCGCGCCGAGCCCGGCCAACGGTCCCACAGGGGTACAGGAGTTCCTGGTGATCGACGGCCAGTAGCGGCTGACCACGCTGTCGATCCTGCTCTGCGCGATTCGTGACCACCGTGCCAAGGAAGAAGGCGCGGAGCACCGGGAGCGCATTAACCAGCAGTACCTCATCAACAGGTGGAAGCGCGAGCAGCAGCGGCTCAAACTGGTTCCCACGCAGGCGGACCGGCCCGCCTACCAGGCGTGTCTAGCCTCGGCACCGCAGGCGGGCGGAACCGACCCGATCGGCTCCGCGTACCGGTACTTCGCCTCCAAGCTCGCCGCGGCGGACGACCCGGAAGATCCCGAAGACATCGAGCGGATCGAGGACGCCGTCATATCGGGGCTGGCGCTGGTCTCGGTGACCGCTCAGCGAGGCGACAACCCACACCGGATCTTCGAGTCGCTGAACAACAGGGGATTGAGCTTGAGTCAAGCCGACCTCCTGCGGAACTACCTGTTCATGCGGTTGCCGACCAAGGGCGAGGCCGTGTACCAGGCGCTGTGGCTGCCGCTCCAGCAGCACCTTGACCGTGACCAGCTCGAGCTGCTGTTCTGGCTCGATCTCGTGCAGGGCGATCCGCGGATCAAGCAGACCGACACCTACGCCTGCCAGCAGCGTCGTCTCGACCCGATGCGCACAGAGGAGGAGATCGAAAAGGAGGTGGCGCGGTTCTGCCGGCTCGGGCAGCTGCTGCGCAGGATCCTCGATCCGGCCCTCGAGCCCGACGCCGCGGTCCGGCACCGGCTGGCCCGGCTACACGCGTGGGGCACGACGACCGTCTATCCGGTACTGCTCCACCTGCTCGACCGGCGAGAAAGCGGCTCGGCCGACTCCGAACAGATCGCGATGGCGATGCTCTACCTGGAGAGCTACTTCGTCCGCCGTCTCCTGATCGGCCGCGCGACAGCCAGCATCAACCGCGTCCTGCTGTCGATCGTCACCGAAATGGACGGTGAACTGCCGGTCGACCAAGCGTTGCACCGGTACCTCTCGACCGGCCGCAAGTACTACGCGCCCGACCAGGAACTCCGGAAGGCGATCCAGTCGGTTCCCTATTACCTGAACGGCCGTCCCCGTCAGCGCTCGCTCGTGTTGCGTTGGCTGGAGGAAACCTATGCCAGCAAGGAGCCGGTCGACCTCTCCGAACTCACCATCGAGCATGTGCTTCCGCAGACGCCCACCAGTGACTGGCAGCAAGCGCTGGGCGAAGACCTGGAGGCCGGCGAAGAGTTCGGGCAGGTGCACGAGGCTTTGGTGCACACGCTGGGAAACCTCACCCTCACCGGGTACAACGCCAAGCTGAGCAACAGTTCCTTTGCCGTCAAGCGTCCGCTGTTGGCGGCCAGCGGGGTGCGCATGAACCAGGAGATCGCAAAGCAGGAACGGTGGAGCCGTCCTCAGATCCACGCCCGCGCCGACGCACTGGCCGAGCGAGTGATCGCCACTTGGCCGGCTCCGGCCGAGCGCGTGGCCGAACCGTCGGGTCCGGCGTGGGATGTGATCGACCAGACCCTCGCGGCACTCCCGGCCGGCTCGTGGACGACCTACGGCGATCTCGCGGCTTTGATCGGCAGCCACCCGGTCCCCGTCGGACAGCGGCTGGCGACGACGGCCGCCCCGAACGCGCACCGCGTGCTGCAGTCGGACGGCAAGGTATCGCCGAACTTCGCCTGGCCGGACCCGTCACGAACCGACGACCCACGCGCGTTGCTCGAAACGGAAGGCCTGTCCTTCAACCCACAGGGCCAGGCGGACCCGGAACGGCGCTTCACCACGGAGCGGCTCGCGATCCTGCGCGGAGCGGAGATCCCGGACTGGGTACCGGAAATCGCACCGGGCCAGGACGCCCGGCTGCGCGACCGGTTCCGCTCGCAGCTCGTCGAGCAGCAGGGCCCGGACCTCGCCCGCGCCGTGGTCGAGGTGATCAACGCGTGGACGGAGATGGGTGGTCAGCTGGAGTACGGGACCGGACAGGAAACCTCCTGCTTCCTCATGTCCCGGGACAAGTCGGAACCGGGAGGCAACATCTGGCCCGTGGCTCTCTACCCAAGTGGCAAGTTCGAGGTGGTGTTCGAGCACCTCAGCATCCGCCCACCCTTCAACGAACGCAGCCGCCGCGAAGAACTCCGGCAACGGCTGAACAAGATCGAGGGCGTCGACCTACCGGAGGCAAAATTGGAGCACCGCCCCGGATTTGGGCTTCAGCTGCTGGCGGACCCAGCCGCCCGGCAGGCGGTCGTCGAGGTCCTTGCGTGGTTTCACGAGCTCGCCCGCAACGACGCGCTGCGGAAGTCATGAGCGGTGCCCCCGGCAGGATTCGAACCTGCGACACCCGCTTTAGGAGAGCAGGCAACGGCGTTGACTATGGCCTCTACCTGCAACTTTGTCCTCACCGTTCTCTGCGGTGCCCTCCTGAACATCACCAGGCAGCAGCGTTTCGGGTCACGAAATGGGTCATGAGATCCCGGCCTGCTGCCCCGGGCGTGTCGCGGCTCCGAGGGGTCCACGCCGGTGGGCGCCGTGCGCCCTGGTCGCTCACTCCCAGTGGCGGCGTGGATCACGCCTGAGGTCTCGCAGGTAGAGTCGTCGTGGTGAAGTCGGCCGTGTCGACGACGCGGTTGCTGGTCACAGCGGCCTGCTCGATGTCGTCGATTGCGCGCGCCGGGACGATGATGCGGTTCCGGACTCTGATGGCGGGGAACTCGCCGGCCTGAATTGCCCGGTAGAGGGTCATGGGTGACAGGTTTAGTATCGCTGCGGCCTCGCCGACGCGGTAGAACCGTGGTCGGTCGAGTTCGCGGACTATTCGTTGATTCACGGCGCTAGCTTTCTGGGGTGAGAGACTGAGGAGCCTTCGTCGCTGGTGGTGTCGGCGGCCGGACTTGGCCGCCGACACCACCAGCGGGTTCATGCTGCGGCGGAATGGCGAGTGAGGGCCTCTGTCAGTCGTCGCTCGGCTCGTGACAGTTGTTGCCGGAATTGGTAGGAGGAGACGCCGCGTTCGTGGGCGACGGGTGCGGCTCCCTCGCCGTCGAGCCGTACTCGTCCGATGAGGCTGGCTTCGTCTTCGGTCAGGGTGTCGTCTTTCACGGCTTGTGCCAGGACGATGTCCGGATGGCCGGTGGTCCGAGCCCGGTACCTGACGAACGTGCTCTCGTCGTAGGTGGAACGCGTTCCGTTGATTCGGTCTTCCTTGCCGCGAGCTTCCAGTCCGTAGCGGTGGGCCATGAACCGCAGGGACGAGTAGAGCATCGGCTTGTCGGGGTCCAGCGAGTTCAGTGCCTGGAGAAATCCTTCGACGATCTCGGCGTCGAAGTTGGCGATGTCGCCGCGGAAGTTGCGGGCGATGCTGCCGGCGACCTTCTTCAGGCCCGGCATCATCAACCCGAGTGCTGCGGTGGTCCAGGGGTCGCCCTGTTCCTGTGCGCGTCGCACGACCTCGCTCCAGACGGCGTTCTTCACCTGGTTGCTGGTCTGGCGCTTGAGGAGGGTGACCCGGAGTTCGTCCAGGGGGATCGGCCGGTCGGGGAGGCCGAATCCGATGACGCGTCCGTCGAGTGACAGCGAGGTTGGCTGCGCGGTCAGCTCGTTGAAGCGTCGTTCGATGATCTCCAGTGAGGTGAGCGATCGCTGATGGTCAGGCACTGCGTTGCCTTCCTTGTCGGGGGAGGTCGACACCCCCTAATACGGAATCTGGGGCGTGATCATGAAAGGAACCACTCGATTGTGCGACACCTGCACAGCGTGTCGCTCCGTCGCATTACTCGATCATCTGTCTACGTGCTCTGCGTTGAAGGGAGACGGTATGGAGAACAAGGCCCTGCTGGGCAACGCGCCAGGGGTTGACTGAGCGCGCTCGACGCGGTGCAGCGTGGAGGGCATACCTGCGTCCGTTGCGGACGCGTTCCGCTTCATCGAGTTGACTTGAGGCAGGTCGGCGCGCCAGATCTGATCGGCTGTTCCGGTGAGGATGCGGCAATCTGCTCGCGGCCGGTGTTCTGGCTGGCGAAGCCCTGTCCGCGGTGGTGCAACGGTCTACACGACGATCGCGATGCCGGCCCGGACCGTCGTCACTTCTCCAGTTGGGAGGAGGTGCTCTTGACCTTGGAGGATGCCCAGGAGATGGGGCCGGGGTTGGGGTGGCAGCCCGAGTACGCGATCGTGAGCCTTGACCAGGGCGTTCGCGAGGACGTGCCGCGGATCTGGTGCGGAAAGGGAGTGACCAATCAGGGCTGGCACTTGACCGAGGACGTGGCCGGTCGCCTCGCCGTGACGTTGACGGCCGCGGCGAACTTGGCTGCGGGTGAGCCGGCCGGCTGGTCAGCTGCAACTGCCGTTCGGCATCATCGCGGCGTAGGACGACCAGCCGGCTCGCCATGTCGCCCGGCATCTCGAGTCAGCTCATGCCGGCGCTGTCTGAATATCCTCAGCGCGCGAGCGAAGCGAGGAGAAGTTCGCCGACCAGGGCAACCGTGTCCGGCGTGGTGTCGGAGCCGCTGGGCGTTGTCCTGATGAGGCGCAGGCTCCGCTCGGCGGCCGTCCGGAACCACCGGTCGACGTGCAGCGCTGCGTCCTGTTTCAGCACGACGTCGGCGGCGGCGAGCTGAGCGCGGACGACCGGGCCGGTTTCGTCGTCGAGGGCGAGCCGGACGATGTCGAGCAGGTCGGTTGCTTCCTTGACTCGGGCTCGGTTCGGCAGCGCCTGCAACTTTGTCGCGACGAGCGGTCCCGGCTCGGCGACCTGGACGGTGTGTTCGTTTGTGGTGCCCCCGCCGGCGGCACGGATATGCAGTGGTGTCGCCGAACGCAGTGCCCAGTCGTGACTGAGCAGGTAGAGCCGGTCGGTCGGATCTTCGGGGAGATCGTCGAGTTGCTCCTCGCTGACTTCGAGCACGTCCACCCGGACATCGCCGGTCGGCGTGGTGACCATCGCGCCTGCCCCGTCGATCGCGGTGGCCCCGGTGGCGAGTAAGACATCGAGTTGGCCTGGCTCGCCGCCGAGCCGTCGGTTGACTGTGTCGACGTCACTGGTCACCCGGTGCGCGGTGGAACCGAGACGTGACAGGACGGCGAGGCCGCCGACCACGGTGATCCTCCGATCGAGTCGCCGCTCAATTTCCGGGAGGGCCTGGACCAGGGACGACGTGACCGGACCGAAGAGCTCCACTACCCGGGGTTGATCACCAGACACGTGTTACCTCTTGCGGTGGGTTCCAGCCTTCGAGGATCTCCCGGCCGCGGCCGGGGTCGGCGGCCAGATCGAGAGCCACGAACAGCGGATGTGCCAGCGGCCACGGCGGCCCATCCGGTGGCGCCGGGAATCTCAGGGAACACACTTGGGGCACTGGCGCGATCCGGATGGTCGCCCCACGGGCGGCTTCTGATGCCGGCACGCCCAGGAGGGCTTCGGCCCGGTGGGCCGTCGTCTTGTCGGGGACGTAGAAGTCCGGTGGATAGCCGGCCCGGACACCGGCGGGAGCGCCGTAGGCGGCAGCCGCCATCGTGTCTGTCAAAGCCCAGCCGACTCCGGTCGGTGGCTCGCCCCAGCCGGTCCGCAATGCACCTGCGATAGTGGGGTCGTCCAGGAGCGCCACACGCGCCACCGTTGTTCGTGCTGGTCGCCAGGCGCTCGCCGTTTCCCAGAACAGTTCCGGAGTCACCGGCAGCCCCTGAGCGTCGACGAGCTGAGCTTTTCGCAGTGAGTTCATCACAGCGGAGACCGAGCTGGGTGACCGTTGAAGTTCCCGCGCGAGCTGGCGTACGGAACCTGGACGTTCGGGGGTGAGGAGCAGGGCACAGGCGACCTCGAGAGCGACTTTGCCGGCGAAGAGATCGACCGGGCGGGGGACGTCGGGTGCTGCAGGGACTGCGGTGTCGACGAGTACGCCTGGGCCGGAAAGATGCAGATGACCTCGGAGATCAAGCCAACTCCAGCCCTGCTCCCGGAGCACTTCGCGGGCGGCTGCCACGATCCGATCAGCGACGAGCAAGTGAGCCGGGGCAGCTTGAAGACTCGTGTCAGAACGTCGATGAAGCTGGTTCGTCAGTGACTCCGGCGTCACGGTCGCGGCAACTTCGACGTAGATGTTCAAACGCACGCCATTGACCTCGGCCGTGAGGCCGGCGGTGAGGTCCTCCGGTGAAGGCGCAGCCGCAATGCCAACGGCGGTGAGCGCGGCCGTCGCGGCATCGATGGCCCGGCGCCTATCGATGGGCATGGTGTCGATCGTCTCAGCTGTTCGGTGTTCGGTCAAGCAAGAACACCGAACAGTGGTGGACATGCTCGAACCAGAAGCATGCAACTAAGTACTCTGCGTGACCATAGGTGCGGCGTGAGGCTGTCGACCGATTGCGTGCTTGAAGGCGCCGCACGCCAATACCCGGGTGGAGCGGCTCGTCTGATGAGGCCCGTAGTCTGAGTGAGCGGTCAAGTGGTCAGCGCGTGCGCCGAGGGCTCCGTTGGACTTGACCCCATAGGTGTGCACCAGGGACCATAGCGCGCCGATCTACGGAAACAAACTTCCGCAGACGGCGAGGCTTCATTCAGAGTTGTTGAAGGCAGTTCAGGGCCGTCGAGCGCGCCCGGCTGTATTTGGGTCAGAGTGCTGCTTGGAGTGCTTCGAGTGAATGACCGGAGCGCTGGTGTGTCCACCTGGCCCAGCCGTTGATCTCATGCCCGACGCAGGCTTTTAGCGCCGGGGACGGCTGGGGGAAGTCCTGTTCACCGACCCGGACCCAGCCGTCGGCAGTGACGGTTCCCCGGTGAACCAAGCCCTTGCGGGGCTGTTCGTGAACCAGGTCGTCGTCGGCTTCGAGTACGCCGGCTTCCAGCAGTGGCTTCAAAGCGCCGGGTCGTCGCACGATGTGACTCGGCGGCTCATTGACCTTCCTGGGGCGAGGCTTACTCGGCTTCAGCAGGCGCCGCAGGACATCGCTCACGCTCTCCAGCGGACGGGCCTGGTCTTGCAGGTACTCAAACACGTCGGTTTCCAGCTTGACGGGGTGGGTCTTCATCACGGCTCCACTCGTCGACTACTTCGAACACTTGGAGATTACAAAGTTTTCCAAGTTTGCGCAAGTCGTCCGATTGCGTGACCGTGTACGTTGGATGGAGGTCAGTCCTTGTTCGGCGACCACTCCTCGGCGAAGGTCTCCATCTGGGTCAGCACCAGCTGCGTGGCTGTAGGCTCTGCGTCGGGCGGGTAACCGTGGATGGCAAGGAGACGCTTGATGGTGCTGCGCAGTTTTGCGCGGACATCGTCACGGGACACCCAGTCAGTGGTCACGTCACGACGAAGCGACCGCACAAGGTCACGCGCGATGTCGGCCAGTTTGCCCACTCCCATCTCGCCGACCGCCGACTCGTTCTGTGCGACCGCGTCGTAGAACGCCAGTTCATCAGGTGTCAGATTCGGGCTGAACTGCTCACCACGACGGCCGTCGGCGGATACCTCCTTGGCCATGGCGACCATCTCGGCAATCACCTGGGCTGCGGTCAGGTTCTGATTGGTGTACTTGTTCATCAGCTCGATGAGTCGGTCGGAGAAGCTCTGCTGGCGCACGATGTTGTGCTTGGTGACCTTGCGCATCTCCTGCTCGATCAGCCGTCGCAAGGCTTCAATCGCCAGGTGCGGATTACGGGCCGCCTGCATCCGCGCGATGAACTCGTCGTCCAGATGTGACAGGTTCGGCCTGGGCAACCCCGCGGCCTCGTACAGGTCGGTCACCCCAGCGGCTTCGATCGCGCCGGCGGTGAGCTGCCGCAGGTACAACGCGACGTCGGCGGGGATCGGCTTGCCGCTGGCGGCGCGCTCCTCCGCGTCGAATTTCGCCATCCACACCCGGACCGCCTCGAAGAACGCGATGCCGTCGCGGTAGGGGTTCATCTCACCAGTCGACGAGCACAGCGCGTAGAACCGCGCCAGCTTTGCCGACGCCTGCCGGAACCGCTCCGCCGCCGACAGCTCTTCGCCTTCGATTTTGTTGTCGGGGTTGTCCGGGCTGCGCAGGTAGTCCACCGCGCCGAGCACGGTGTTGATAAACGCCTTCGGGTGTCCGGAGGCCAGCCCCGCACGCCAGTCGAAGCGGGCGAGGATGACGGAGGAGATCGTTTCGTAGAGCTCGCGGACCTGGGCCAATGCGTCGTCGATGTCTCGGCCGAGCGGCTTGGTCTCCTGGTCGGTGGCGCTGTATTCGGCGAGCGCTGCGTACAAGTTTTCGGTGAGCGGGGCATAGCCGACGAGCAGCCCGTCCTCCTTGGCCCGGAACGTCCTGTTGACCCGTGCCAACGCCTGCATCAGTGCCGCACCACGCATCGGCTTGTCGAGGTAGAGTGTGTGCATCGGTGGCGCGTCGAACCCGGTCAGCCACATGGACTGCACGATCACCAGCTCGAGCGGATCGTCGATCTCGCGCATCCTCTGCTGGATGGCCTTGTTCAGTGACGGCCTGCGAATGTGCTTCTTGATAACCGCGTTCTTCTCGGTAGCGTCGCCCGTGTAGACGACCTTGATGAGGCCCTTGTCGACGTCGACGTGGTGCCAGCCCGGTCGCAGCTCGATGATCTCGTCGTACAGCCGCGCGCAGATTTCACGGGTTGCGCCGACGATCATGCCCTTACCGTTGGCCCCGATGAACTTACGCATCTGGCCGGAGCGCTCTTCCCAGTGGTTCACGATGTGACCAGCGAGTTCGCGCAGGCGGTCAGGAGCACCGTAAAGTTCGTTCATCGCGGCGACGGCCCGCTGGATACGAATCCGTTCGGCGTCGTCCAGACCAGAGGTGGCGTCGTCGGCCCGTTCGTCGATGATCTCGGGGTCGATGTCCTCGGGAAGGTTCACCGGAATGTGGTTGCTCTGATAGAACACCGGCACGGTCGCGCCGTCGGTCACTGCGCGGGTGAGGTCGTAGATGTCGATGTAGTCGCCGAAGACCTTGCGAGTGTCCTTCACGCCGGAGATCGGCGTGCCGGTGAACGCGATCATCGTGGCGTTGGGCACAGCGTCGTGCAGGTGCCGGGCATAGCCGTCGAGGTCGTCGTAGTGGCTGCGGTGGGCCTCATCGACGATGACGATGATGTTGTGCCGCTCCGACAGAAGCGGATGACTGCGTCCGGACTCCTTCTCTTCCTTGGTACGGCCGAACTTCTGCAAGGTGGTGAACAGGATGCCGCCGATGGTGCGGTTGGCGAGTTCCTCACGCAACTGGCTGCGTGAGTTCAGCTGGAGGGGCTTGGTCGGCAGCAGCCCGCTGGTTTCGAACGTGGTGAAAAGTTGGTCATCGAGGTCGGACCGGTCGGTGATGACCACGATGGTCGGGTTGCCGAGGGCCGGGTGCTTGAGCACCTGGTTGGCGTAGAGCTCCATCTCGATGGACTTGCCCGACCCCTGGGTGTGCCAGACGACCCCGGCCAACCCGTGTCCACGCACGGCTTCGACGGTCTTGTCGACCGCCTTGGTCACCGCGAAGTACTGGTGCGGTCGTGCGACCCGCTTCACGACACCGTGCTCGTCGTCGGCGAAGGCCACGTAGTTGTGGAGAAGGTCGAGCATGCGGTCTTGGTCGAACAGGCCGTACAGCAGCAGGTTCAGTGCCAGCTCGGAGTCGTCCGTCGGCGGTTGCTTAACCGGCTTGCCCTCTTCGTTGACGTTCCATGGCAAGTACTGCTCGAACGGACTGAACGCGGTGCCGTATCGCGCGGTGATCCCGTCGGAAACGACGCAGACCATGTTGTAGCGGAACGCCAGCGGGAGTTCCTCCACGTAGGTCAGGATCTGCGCGTGCGCTCCGGCCAGGTCCGCGTGGGCGTCACTGGCTTTCTTGAGCTCTATTACGGCGACGGGCAGTCCGTTGAGGTAGAGGACTACGTCGAAGCGACGCTTGTGCTCGCCGTCCACGACCGTGACCTGGTTGGCGACCAACCAGTCGTTATCAGCTCGTTCGGCGCCGATGACGCGGATGGTCGGGTTCTGTTCTGCGCCGAACGAGTCGGTGTAGACGACCTTGCGGATGCCCTTGGTGATGTACTCGTGCACCTGCCGGTTCTCCGCCTTCGCATCCCTGGAGGTGGCGGTGACCAGGACCTTGATGGCTTCGTCGACGGCTGGGGCGGGCAGTTCAGGGTTTAGGTGTGCGACCGCTTGCCTGAGTCGGTCGTGAAGGACCAAGTCCTGCCAGGACTCCCGCTCGCCTGAGCCTGGGGCGATCTTCTTGCCTTCGGTCGGGTGCCAAGTGAGCTCGCCCAGTGCTTCGAGTGCGAGCTCCTCCCACGCGGTTTCCGAGTAGTCACCATTCATATTGCGCTCTCCACTAGTCTCTCGGCGTCTTTGACCCGTAGTTCTCCGGACACGAGCTTTGGTAGAAGCGTGTCGCGGATTTCAGCGAGAAGAACTGATTCCAACCTCGCGGATTGCACGCGCTCGGTCAGAATTTTAATCTGGTTCCGCGCGGAGTCGGGCAAACTCCTGGGATCCAAAACCTTTGCGGCGAGGACCTCCTTCGGGTTTACTCGCTGATGGCTGTTTGATGTGCCGGTAACCTTCTCTGACAGCTCGGCCGTAAAATGTGGCTGAGAACAGACTGCCCAAATCTCGGCAATAGTCGCTTCTCCTGCGCTGGTCAAGACGAGAAACTCCGTTGACGCTAGGGCGACCCTGTCGTTTCGAGGGAATGCTTGCCAAATTCGCGGAATCCGCGGATTCAACTTTGAAACTAGCAGGGCCTCGCCTTGAATTAAAAACTTGCTGCTCTTAATCTTCGTGGATGCGCACGTCTCCGGCATTTGGCTTGTGTCGAACGCTGGAAGACTGTAATGATCTACCAGTCGACCTTCGAGGCTGGCTGGGTCAATTTGCATTCGACTATGTGTCACTAGTCTTGAAAGGGTTGTGAAGTGGTTGCTGTTCCTGATTGGTAGGGAGGTTGACAGTTCGTTGCCCTTGGCGGCGATACGGGCGTTAATGTTTATCTTGTTGTCAAGTGCGTCTAGAACCCTTACAATTGCGTGCTGTTCGGACACGCTCGGCCATTCTATCTGTATCGGATGCACATGATTTCTGTTTAATGTAGGGTTTGCGGAACCGACGTTCAATTTCAGAGTATTTAGTTGACTTAGGAAGTAATAAACGAACCTGGGTGAGTTTCCTTTGAAGTCTTTCACCCAGAGTGTCGTATCATGTGGCCAATAGTTCTCATCTGTGTAGAAGACTTTTCCCAGGGTTCCCTTTCGTCCTATTACTACACCGGGTCCTTGGGTGGCAGGCGTGTCATGAAAGCTGGAAATCCCTCCGGAGGAAATTACTGGAACCTTGCCGGGGCGTTGTTGCTCGCGAGTAATGTCGAAACCTCGCTGCAAGGTAATAACACTACCTATAGTTGTTGTGGTCCACTCAGTCACTGATGAGCTCCAGTTGTTCGCGCACGACCTTTTCCAGTTGAGCTGACTCGTCGAAGTGGGTGTAGAGTTCCTTGGTCAACCGTTCGATTTTTTCCGTGATAGGCTCAGTGTCGATGTTGTCTTCTTCTCCCGAACCTACATAGCGACCAGGTGAGAGAACGTGGTCATGAGTGCGGATTTCATCGGTGGTGGCTGAGTAGCAGAAGCCGGGGACGTCCTCGTACTTCATACCGGTTTCCCGGGCAGATTTGGTGCCACGCCAGGCGTGATAGGTGTCGGCGATCTTGGTCAACTCGTCCGCGGCTAGTTCGCGTTCGGTGCGGTTGACCAGGACGCCCATATTGCGAGCGTCGATGAACAGGGTCTCGCCTCGTCGCTCGGACAGTCGCTTCGAGCCCTGTGGTCCCTTGTTTGCGGTGAAGAACCACAGGCACGCCGGGATCGGTGTCGTACGGAACAGCTGTGGAGGCAACGCGATCAGGCATGACACGAGGTCCGATTCAACCATGGCGGCTCGGATGTCACCTTCGCCGGACTGCTGCGACGACATGGATCCGTTCGCGAGTACAACACCCGCGCTACCGGTCTCGCGGAGCTTAGACACGATGTGTTGCAGCCATGCAAAGTTTGCGTTCCCAGCCGGCGGAGTGCCGTAGCGCCAGCGGGCGTCGTCGGAGCGACGAGCCCAGTCGGACATGTTGAACGGCGGATTCGCCAGGATGAAGTCAGCCTTGACGTCGGGGTGTTTGTCTTCGCGGAAGGTATCGGCCCAGCGGGGGCCGAGGTTGCCGCTGATACCGTGAATGGCCAGGTTCATCTTCGCCAGCCGCCAGGTACGTTCGTTGGCTTCTTGGCCGTACACGGACAAGTCCTCGCGGCGACCGCGGTGGGCGGTCACGAATTTCTCGGCCTGCACGAACATGCCGCCGGAGCCGCAGCACGGGTCGTAGACGCGTCCTGAGTATGGCTCTAGCACCTCGACGAGCAGCTTGACGACCGAACTCGGCGTGTAGAACTCCCCACCACGCTTTCCTTCAGCGCGGGCGAACTTCTCCAAGAAATACTCGTAGACCTCGCCCAACACGTCTCGGGCAGGCCGATCGCCATGGCCGGTGAAGCGAGCGTCACTGATAAGCGCAAGGAGCTCACCCAGGCGAATCTGGTCGACGTTGTCGCGGTTGAAAATCTTCGGCAGGACACCGGTAAGCGAATCGTTGGACTTCATGATCTCGTCCATGGCCTGATCGATCTTCTCGCCGGGATTGTCACCGGCTTCGTGCACGAGGTTGTCCCAGCGCGCGGAATCAGGCACCCAGAACACCCCGTGACCCGTGTACTCGTCCTGGTCGCCCAGGAAGCTTTCGATCCTAGCCTCCGGGACACCCTGCTCGACGAGTTCGGCGCGGATTTGGTCGCGGCGCTCGGTGAACGCGTCCGACACGTACTTGAGGAATACCAGCCCGAGCACGAAATCCTTGTACTGTGCCGCGTCCATCGAGCCGCGCAGCTTGTCGGCCGACTTCCAAAGGATGTCGTGCAACTCCCGCATCGTCTGCGGTTGCTCGGGCTTCTTCTTCCGGGGTGGCATTGCGCTCCTGTTCATCGTGAGAAGGTCAACGTAGCGTTCGTGATGCCCGCGGTGGCGATCCGCCACAGCTCGTCGAGTGAATCCAATTCGCTTTGGACTTGTCGTCGTCGGGCGGCGATGCGTTTGAGCAGCGCATCCAGCTGCGCTGCGGTTGCGGCGGACAGGACTGGCAGCTCCCAGTCGACGAGCTTGCGCGCCGGCCGGACGGCGCCCGCGGTCCGCGCTCGGAGGACGGTCTCCAAGAGCGCGGCGAGCACGGCGGGCGGACATCGGGCTTGGCCGTCCGGTGTGACACGTAGTCGGCGTACCGGGAACCGGACGACGGAAAACCCGCGCTCGTCGAGGTAGACGGCTGGTTCGGGAGTGAGAGTGACCAGCACGTCGCCCCGTTCGGTGAGGCCGGCGCGAGGGTACTCGGTGGCCAGCACGGCTCGGTCGATCAGGCCGGGCGAACCCGGGGTATGCAAGTCGACCGGACCAAGGACCGGGTGATGGCCGTCGAAGGAAAGGTGCTCGGTGGCGATTCTGCTGCCTTGGCCCAACCGCAACCAGCCGCGTCGCATGAGGGCACCGATCGTAGCGCGTTGACCGTCCGGATCTTCGGCGATGACCAGGCCGCTCTCGATCGGCTCCGGCGCGCTCCTGGGGCGAGCGAGTGCCGCTTCGAGCTCCCTCAGCCGAGCGACAGTCTGCGGCACGACGACAACGCGTTCGCGCACGCTGGGCATTGGCAGTGGGGTGAGCGGCCGGGGCGGTTCGACGAGATCGCGCACCGCCACCTGGACGAAGTGCCGGCGGGAATGTGCGGTCGGCCGGTATCCGTCGCGATGCCATGTGACCACATCGGTAATGCACGCGTCGACCACTTCCGCGGACAGTTCCCGGTCCGAGATGTCACCCAGGAGTATCCAGCCTTGGGCGCGCGAGTCCGGGTTCGCGGTGAGGACCCATAGCGCCGTGTCGTAACCGGGCCGGGCAGGCACCATGCCGCCGGGCAGCCGCAAGACCGCCTCGACCATTCCGCTGGCCAGCAGCTTCGCGCGCAGCCGCTCTTCGGCGGTGTACGGCTTGAGACCGGCCGTCAGTGCTTGTGCGGGGCCGAGTACGACCGCCGTACGTCCACGAGCTAGCCAGAGCGACAGGCTGTCGATGGTGTCGAGAGCCGCGTTCACCGATCGTTCCTCACCTGGGAGATAGGGCAACGCGGTAACAAGGGCGTCCGGGGGAGCGACCTCGTCGTCGAAGTTGTTGGTCACGACGATGTCTTCGGCCGGGAAATCGTGCACGCGCAGCCGCCGTCGCAGGAGCCGGGAGGTGCACTTGTCTCGCTCGGCGGCTACGAACACGGGATTGTGCGCCTCACCGAGGAGCGCCGCGGTGGCCAGAAGCAGGTCGCCCCGGCCTGCCCACGGATCGGCGATGCGGACAGATCCGGGCTGGTCGGTATGCCGCGAGGCGCCCGACAACCCTGCCATGAGGTGCGGCAGGTGGGGATGAAATCGGTCGGTGCCCGAACCGGAGAGTCGCCCCACGACGGTGAGAAGGCGCTCGAATGCCGGCCGCGCCCCCCAAGCGGCTTCGATGAGGTCGTCCACAGCGTTCACGAGTGCTGCAGCACCGTCCGGGTCGTCAGCGATCTCCGAGTTGAGCATGCAGTCGTCGATGTCCGCGGCCTGCGCTCGCTCGATCAGCTCAACCGAAGTGGCACCTCGCATTGGCTCACCGTCAAGGTGCTGCAGGCAGAGCAGTGCTGTGGCGGTGGTGAGCAGGCGCTCGGTACCCGTCTGCTGTGCGACCGCGGCGAGCGCATATACCTGCAGGTCCGGCTCGATTTCCGCGCGCTGGGCGCGACCGGTGCCGACCAGCCACGAGCACACTTGGTGGCCGTCGAACAGCGGTCGCCCCTCAACGGTGGTCGCCGCGACCGGGAAGTCCAGGTGGCGGCGGCGCCAGGTCGTGACCACCGGGCGTTGCACTCCCGCCAGCTCGGCGATCTCTGGCAGGGACATCAGAAGGCGGGCCTGCTGTGGTGTCGCGTGCGCCATCAGGGCCCCTTCTGTCCGGTCGTGTGTACAGCGATCACACTAACGAGCGAAGCGTAAGGGCATAACGTCGGACACCGATAACCCGCCTTATCAGCTATCGGCCGACCTTGACGGCATCGGACGCCTACCGTCGAGCTGGTCCGAAGTGAAAGGTGGCCGATTGTGACCGACAAGACCCTGACTGATCTGGTCCTCGACAGGGCAGACGCCGATCCCGGGCTTGCCGAGGACGCCAAGGAACTGATCCTTGCCGCACTGCTCGGTGACGACGCCTTGGGCTCCGTCCTGCTCACGCCGCCGGGCGACACCGGCAGGCCTGGAAGCCCGTTGCCGGAGCCCGAGCCGCCGCCGGTCGGGGCGTATCTGACCGGCATCAAGGTCGCCGGTTTCCGCGGTATCGGAGCCGAGGCGACGTTGTCGTTGCACCCGGGCCCCGGGCTCACCGTGGTGACCGGTCGTAACGGGTCGGGGAAGTCGAGCTTCGCCGAGGGGCTGGAACTGGCGCTCACCGGTGACAGTTACCGCTGGCAGAAGAGGCACGCGCACTGGTCGTCGGACTGGCGCAACCTGCATCAGCCCACCCCATGCGCCATTCGGGTCGGTCTCGCCGTCGACGACTTCGGCGCGGCGACCGTCGGCGTCGACTGGGCCGACGGAGCCACTCTTTCCGACCGGTCGACCTGGCTCCAACGGGCCGGCGAGCGACGGGAACGCGGCTTGACGGCGCTCGGCTGGAACTCGGCGATCGACATATACCGTCCGATCTTGTCCTATGAGGAGATGGGCGGCCTGTTGCAGGCCGGCCCGAGTCAGCTGTACGACGCTCTCGCCCGAATCCTCGGGCTGGAGCAGATCACCGACGCGGCCGCGCGGCTCGTCGCCGCCTTGAAGAAGGCCGAGGAGCCGGCTCGTGAGGCCAAGGAACGTGGCCAGCAGTTGAAGGCTGCCTTGGCCGGTGTCCACGACGATCGGGCAAAGTCCGCGCTCGCCGAGTTGGCCAAGCGGATCCCGGACCTTGATGTGCTCAGTGCGTTGGCAACCGGGACCACACAGGACCAGGGACCTTTGTCTCGGCTGCGAAACCTGAGCCGTGCGGCGGTGCCGCTGCAGGACAGCGTCTCGCGGGTCGTAGCTGCTCTGCGTGCGGGAGTCCAGGCAGTCGCCGACCACGGAGCAAGGTCGGCGGAGAGGGAAGAACGGCGGACGGCCTTGCTGTCGCAAGCTCTCGAACTCCACTCCTCGCACGGCGACCAGCCGTGCCCCGTGTGCGCGAAAGGAACTCTCGACCTGGCCTGGCGTGACCGAGCCGCGGCCGAGCTGGCGCGCGAGAGCGCCGAAATCGCTCAGCTACGTGCCGCCCGGGCGCAGCTTGTCGCAGCTCGACAGCAGGCTCGCGATCTGATCGGCCGGCATCCGGAAATCGCCGCTCCCACCGGAGTTGCTCTGGCGACGATTGCCCGCGCTGAGGAGGCCTTGCGCCGCTGGCTCGGTGTCCCCGCAGACGACCTTGCGCTCGCCGAGCACCTCACACAGCGGCATCTCGAACTCATCGAAGCGTTCGCCGCTCTCAGGATCGAAGCCGCCGAGGCGATCACCCGGCTCGAAGACGCTTGGGCGCCATTGGCGCAGCAGCTTGCGGGCTGGCTCGAGCTTCGATCGCGAGCTGACGCGCAAGCCAGAATGGTACGAACACTCAAGGCTGCCGGTGAGTGGGTCAAGGACAACGCGGCCGTGCTGCGCAACCAGCGGCTTGAACCGCTGGCCGACCGTTCGAAGGAGATTTGGGCGGCCCTCCGCCAGGAGAGCAACGTCGACCTGGGCGCGATCACGCTGGAGGGGCAGGGAACGCGCCGTCACGTCGAGCTGCGCGCGGAGCTCGACGGTGAGCACGCCGGTGCCCTCGGGGTGATGAGCCAGGGGGAGTTGCACGCACTCGCACTGGCCCTGTTCTTGCCGAGGGCGACTGCGGACTCCAGCCCGTTCCGCTTTGTCGTTCTCGACGATCCGATTCAGGCGATGGACCCGGCGAAGATCGACGGTTTTGCCCGGCTCCTGACTGACATAGCACGGGATCGGCAGGTCGTGGTGTTCTCCCACGACGGTCGCTTGCCCGAGGTACTCCGGCGGATGGCCATCCCTGGTGCACGGATCCTGGAGATCGCCCGAGGCTTCGGTTCGGCGGTCGAGGTCCGTCCCTGCCTTGACCCCGCACGCCGATACGTCGGCGACGCCACAGCTCTCGCCAATGATCGGGCAGTGCCTCCCGATGTGCAGGCGAGAGTGCTTCCGGGGCTGTGCCGAATGGCTGTGGAGGCTGCGGCACGGGACGTCTTCTACGCCCGTAGCTACGCGGCGGGCGCGAACAGGGCGGTGGTTGAGGCGCAGTGGTCGGCAGCAACTCGCACTCGCAAGCGCCTCGGTCTTGCACTGGACGGCCGAGACAGCCAGTGGTGTGAGCGTCGATCGTGGCGACAGGCGACTCTCAAGGTCTGTGGGCCGGGTGTTCACACAGGCGTGAGCGCCGACCCGCGCGGTGTTGTCAAGGATCTCCGCAGGACCGTTGAAGACCTCTTGGAGGAACGGCCGTGACCACGCCACCGCAAGCGTTGCTCCGCCACGCCCGGGAGGTCCTCGAAGGCACGGTTCACGTTCCGGCAGGACTGGCAGTTCGATCGGCTGCGTTCCTTGCGCGGCAAGCGATCGAAGGCATGGTGACGACATCGTGCGAAGCGCTTGGAGTATCGATCGACCGTGCCAACATGCGCTCCAAGGTCATCGTGATCAGCGCTCTCCGCGGAAACGAGATGGGAGCGCGTGTAGATCTGGCTTGGGCTGCTCTTTGCCAGGCCTGCCATCATCACGCATACGAGCTGATACCACCTGCGGATGAGATTGCTCTCTGGATTGGCCAGATCGAGGCTCTGCTTCTCGAAGTAGCGGACTTTCCGATTGCTGGTTACGGCTCGTAGGTACGCAGTCGCGCGCTCACACTGTTGAGGTGGTCGGCCGACGACGAGGGGGCGGCGTGGGCACGCTGATTTACTCCGAGACCGAAGACGCCGCCGAAGGAATCTTGGTACTAAGTGCCCCCGGCAGGATTCGAACCTGCGACACCCGCTTTAGGAGAGCGGTGCTCTATCCCCTGAGCTACGAGGGCCTGCTGCTGCCGTCGCAAGCTTAGCTTGCCCGGGCGGCCTGCGAGAGCAGGGGCACGGATGGAGCAACACGACCTACGTCGTCACCCAGGTGAGTGGTTCTTACCCGCAGCCGACAGCTCGCTTACACCCCGCCGGACAGCCCACCCCACCTGACCTGGACGGACCAGTCGGTCACCTGGTCGTGTCTGGTTTCGAACTGCTGAACAACAGTAGGTAACCTTCGTTAACGGGACGCGGGGAGCCGCCTCCTACTGGCTGTTGCGGAGGGCTTCGTTGATCAAGCTCATGTTCGCCGACGACGAGGAACTGGTGCGCTCGGGGCTGCGCGCGATGATGTCCGGGGCCCAGGACATCGAGATCGTGGGCGAAGCCTCCGACGGCAGATCCGCGGTCGAGGTCGCCCGTCGGTACCACCCGGACGTTGCCCTGCTCGACATCAAGATGCGGGCCCCTGACGACGGCATTCGCGCGCTCAGGGCCATCCTCGCGCTCCCCGATCCGCCCACCGTGGCCATGCTGACCACCTTCGACATCGACGAGTACGTCAGCCTCGCGCTGCGGCTCGGGGCCAACGGCTTCCTGCTCAAGGACATCGATCCCGCCGCTCTGCTGCGGGCGGTCCGGGACCTCGCGCGAGGGGGTGCCGTCCTCGATCCCGGCGTCGCCGCTCGGATGGTCCAGTCGCATCGGGACGAACAACGTGCCGCTCAGCCCGCGCGGAAGCTCCTCGCCTCGCTGTCCGAACGGGAGCGTGAAGTCGTCGCGCTGATCGGCCAAGGGCTGAGCAACGCCGAGATCGGGGGGCGGCTCCACCTGTCCGAAGCCACCGTCAAGGGGTACGTCTCCGCCGTGCTCTCCAAGATCGGGGCCGCGAACCGGGTGCAGGCCGCGCTGCTGGCCTACCGCGGTGGGCTGCTCGACCAGTAGACCATGCTGCTCACGGCGCTGGAGTTCGTCGGGCTCGTCGCCTTCGCCGCGTCCGGGGCGCTCGCCGCCGTGCGGGCGCGGCTCGACGTCTTCGGGGTCGTCGTGGTCGGGCTCACCACCGCGCTCGGGGGTGGGGTCATCCGGGACGTCCTCCTCGGCATCCACCCGCCGACGACGTTGCGGAACTGGCCCTACCTCGCCGTCTGTGCCGGGACCGCGCTCGTCGTCTTCGCCTTCCACCCGCAGGTCGCGCGGCTGCGGCGGGGCGTTCTGCTCGCGGACGCGCTCGGGCTCGGCGTCTTCGCCACCGCCGGGACGACCATCGCCATCGACGCCGGCGCGACCGTGTACGCCGCGTGCCTGATCGGGATGACAACCGGGATCGGGGGCGGGGCCGTCCGGGACCTCCTGCTCCGGGAAATACCGCTCGTCCTGCGGAAAGAGATCTACGCCGTGGCCGCGCTGGCCGGGTCGGTGCTCGTCGCTGCCGGTCACGCTCTGCGACTGCCGGCCGGGCCGGTGACCGTCGTTTCGGCCGCCGCTGTGGTCGCTGTGCGGATGATCGCGCTCTGGCGGCACTGGAACGCCCCCGTCGCGCGGGCACCGGAGTGAGCATTCTCTTTGTCAGTTCTGTGTGTGTTCTTAGGCGAGTCTCAGCACGCTGAGTAAAACTGTCGCCATGCGCATCCTTGTGGTGGACGACGACCGCGCCGTCCGTGAGTCGCTTCGGCGGTCCCTGGAGTTCAACGGTTACCAGGTCCAGCTGGCCAGCGACGGTGCGCAGGCGCTGGAGGCGATCATCGCCGACCGGCCGGACGCCATGGTCCTCGACGTCATGATGCCGCGGCTGGACGGCCTCGAAGTGGCCCGCCGCCTGCGCAGCACCGGTGACGACCTGCCGATCCTCGTGCTGACCGCGCGCGACACCGTCTCCGACCGCGTGTCCGGCCTGGACGCCGGCGCCGACGACTACCTGCCGAAGCCGTTCGCGCTCGAAGAGCTGCTCGCCCGGCTGCGGGCGCTGCTGCGCCGCGCTTCGCCGGAGGAGCGGAACGGGCAGGCCTCGGAGATGCTGTCCTTCGCGGATCTGACCCTCGACCCGGGTACGCGGGAGGTCCGCCGCGGCGGGCGGGAGATCAGCCTGACCCGGACCGAGTTCGCCCTGCTGGAACTGTTCCTTTCCTACCCGAAGCACGTCCTCACGCGTGGCCGGATCCTGGAGGAAGTATGGGGTTACGACTTCCCGACGTCGGGCAACGCGCTGGAGGTCTACGTCGGCTACTTGCGCCGCAAGACGGAGGCCGAGGGGGAGCCGAGGCTGATCCACACGGTGCGGGGGGTGGGGTACGTCCTGAGGGAAACCCCGCCGTGACCGAGCCCGGCGACCCCCGGGGCACGCGCTGGGGGACGCGCCGGTTCTCCCTGCGCGGCCGGGTGACGCTGCTGGCCGCCGCCTGTGTCGCCGGTGCCGTCGCGCTGGTGTCGATCGGCGCGTACATGGTCGTCCGCAGCAACCTCTACCAGCAGCTCGACGACAGCTTGATGGCGCGCGCGCAGGCCGCCGCCGACTCGCCGCAGGTGCAGACCGAGCTGCGGCAGGTCCCCGGCGCGTTCCTCGCCAGCGCCGACCTGCAGATCGGGCAGCTCAACGCGGCTCCGGACGTCCAGCACGCCGTGATGACCTACCCGCTGTCGAGCTCGGCGCCGCCGTTCGGCCAGGAGGAGCTGGCCGTCGCGAACGGCGACTCGCCCGAGTCGATGCGGACCGACTTCCGCACCGACAGCCGCGTGGTCGCGCTGCCGACCGGGCACGGCGAGGCGATCGTGCTCGCGCAGTCGATGGGGCCGACCAAGCGCACGCTGAACGAGCTCGCGCTGGTGCTGTTCCTCATCGGCGGTGCCGGCATCCTGGTCGCCGCCGCGGCGGGCACCGCGGTCGCGCGCACCGGCCTGCGCCCGGTCGACCGGCTGACCCTGGCGGCCGAGCGCGTCGCCAAGACCGGCGACTTGCGGCCGATCCCGGTCAGCGGGGACGACGAGCTCGCGCGCCTCACCACGAGCTTCAACACGATGCTCGGCACGGTCGCGGACTCCCAGGAGCGCCAGCGCCAGCTCGTCGCGGACGCCGGCCACGAGCTGCGGACGCCGCTGACGTCGCTGCGCACCAACCTCGAGCTGCTGCTCGCCGCGAGCAAGCCGGGCGCGCCGCCGCTGCCGGACGCGGACCGGATCGACATCGTCGCGGACATCAGCGGCCAGCTCGACGAGCTGACGCAGCTCATCGGCGACCTCGTCGAGCTCGCCCGCCAGGACGAGCCGCGCGAGCGCTTCGAACGCGTCGAGCTGCTGGACGTCGTCGAGCGGGCGCTCGACCGGGCGCGGCGGCGCGCGGGCGAGATCGACTTCGACGTCTCGCTGCAGCCGTGGGTGCTCACCGGCGACAACAGCTCGATCGAGCGCGCGGTGCTGAACCTGCTCGACAACGCGGTGAAGTTCTCGCCGCCGGGGTCGACGGTCTGGGTGCGGCTGTACCCGCTCGGCGACGGCACGGCGGTCGTCGAGGTGGCCGACGCCGGGCCGGGCATCGCCGAGGAGGACCTGCCCAAGGTGTTCGACCGCTTCTACCGCTCGTCGGAGGCGCGGACGCTGCCCGGCTCGGGGCTCGGCCTGGCGATCGTGAAGCACGCGGCGGAGCGCCACGGCGGCGCGGTGTACGCCTCGCAGGCGCCGGAAGGCGGTGCGCTGATGACGATCCGGCTGCCGGGGGCGCCCGGCTGACCAGCGACTCCAAAGTTCACCCGTGGCTCACCACCAGATCCTGTGTTGAATCGTGTAGGATTTTGTGTGGTTGAAGCCTTGGTGTTCGGCGGGGACGGAGTTGAACGGTGCTGGCGCGTCAGCGACAGGCGGTGATCCTGGAAGAGGCACGCCGGACCGGCGCGGTCCGGGTCAGCGACCTCGTGACCAGGCTGGGCGTGTCCGACATGACGGTGCGCCGCGACCTCGACGTGCTCGCCGGGCGCGGGCTGGTCGAGAAGGTCTACGGCGGCGCCACCTCGATCGTCGGCAAGAGCACCGACGAACCCGGGTTCGAAGCGAAGTCCGTGCGCCAGCGCGCGCAGAAGGAAGCCATCGCCGAGCTCGCCGCGACGCTCGTGCGGCCCGGCACCGCGATCGGCATCTCCGCCGGCACCACGACGTGGACGCTGGCGCGGGCGCTCGACGCCATTCCCGGGCTCACCATCGTGACCAACTCGATCCAGGTCGCCGACGTGCTCCGCGGCTCGACGCAGCCCGATCGCACCGTCGTGCTCACCGGCGGGGTCCGGACGCCGTCGGACGCGCTGGTCGGGCCGGTCGCCGTGCACAGCCTGCGGTCGCTGCACCTCGACGTCGTCTTCCTCGGCGTGCACGGGATGGCCGAGGGGGCGGGGTTCACGACGCCGAACCTCACCGAGAGCGAGACCGACCGGGCGCTGGTCGAAGCCGGGCGCAAGCTGGTCGTGCTCGCCGACCACACCAAGTGGGGCACCGTCGGGATCTCCACGATCGCCGACCTGGACGAGGCCGACGTCGTCGTCACCGATGACGGGATCCCGGACGAGGCCAAGGAAACGCTCGCCGAACGGGCGGGAGAACTCATGATCGCCGAGACGGCGGAGACGGACGAGGCCCAAGAAGCGTGAAGCGCACGGTACGACACCTGGCCGACGGCCGGGAGATCATCTACTTCGACCAGCCCGGCGCGCCCGACCGCGTCGCCGAGGACACCCGTGACCTGCCGCCGGTTTCGGCCGCGTCGGAGATCCGGCGGGACCCGCTGACCGGCGAATGGGTCGCGATGGCCGCGCACCGGCAGACGCGGACCTACAAGCCGCCGGCGGACCTGTGCCCGCTGTGCCCGAGCAAGCCCGGCAAGCCGAGCGAGATCCCCGAAAGCGACTACGACGTCGTCGTCTTCGAGAACCGCTTCCCGTCCTTCGCCGAAGACGTCATCGGTGAACCGTCCACTGTGGATGGTCTCGGGCTGGTGCCGGTGGCGCCCGGCCGCGGGCGCTGCGAGGTCGTCTGCTTCACCAGCGACCACGACGGTTCGTTCGCGAGGCTGAGCGCGAAGCAGGTGCGGGCCGTGGTGGACGCCTGGGCCGACCGCACGACCGCGCTGTCCGAAGTGCCCGGTGTCGAACAGGTTTTCCCATTCGAGAACCGCGGTGAGGAAATCGGCGTCACGCTGTCGCACCCGCACGGGCAGATCTACGGCTACCCGTTCGTCACGCCGAAGACCGCGCGGATGATCGACGTGGCCCGCGCCTACCAGGCCGAGCACGGGCGCCCGGTACTCGGTGACGTGCTGGCCGCCGAACAGAAGTCCGGCGCGCGCGTGGTGGCGTCCGGCGAGCACTGGACGGCGTACGTGCCGCCGGCGGCACGCTGGCCGGTCGAGGTGCACGTGGTGCCGCACCGGCAGGTCGCGGACATCCCCGCGCTGACCGACGCCGAGCGCGACGACTTCGCCGACGTCTACCTGGACGTGCTGCGCCGCTGCGACGCGCTGTACGACCGGCCGCTGCCGTACATCGCGGCGTGGCACCAGGCGCCGGTGCGCCAGGACCGCGAACTCGGCTGGCTCCACCTGGAACTGTTCTCCGTGCTGCGCGCGAAGGACAAACTGAAGTACCTGGCGGGGTCCGAATCGGGCATGGCGGTCTGGATCAACGACGCAACGCCCGAGCAGATCGCGGAACGGCTCCGCGCGGCGGGCTGATCCCGGCCATACTCATCTCCGATGCACAGGTTCGGCTCAGGAACCTCTCAGGACCGTCCCGCAAGGTGATGACATGACCGAGAACGACCCCAGCACGCACGACCCCGCGACGCCGCGGCAGCCCGAGACCGGCCAGCAGGTCGCTCAGGGCGGTTGGGCGGGGAGCCCGTACGGTGAGCAGGCCAAGCCCGAGTCCGGCGGTGCGCCGCAGTACTCGGAGCCGTCCTACCACGCGGTGACCGGGGCCGATCCGTCGTACGGCGCGCAGAACACGAACCCCTGGTCCGCCCCGGGTGCGCAGGTGCCGCCCGGCCAGACCCAGCAGAGCGTCTACCCGCCGGCGAACCCGTACGCGCAGCCCGGTACGTCCGCCTACCCCACGCCCGCCCCGGCGCAGCCGAAGCGGTCCGGCGGGAAGCTGCTCGCCGGCGTCGCGCTGGTCGCGCTGCTGGTCGGCGGCATCGCCGGCGGTGCGGTCGGCTACCTGACCGGCGGCACGTCCGGCCCGTCCAGCAACGCGCTCGACGCGCCGAAGCCGGCCCAGCAGACGGGCAACGCGCCGGCCGGCTCGGTCGAGTCCGTGGCGCAGAAGCTGTCGCCGAGCGTCGTCGAGCTGCAGGTGAGCGGACAGCAGGGGGCCGGCGAGGGCTCCGGGTTCGTCATCAGCACCGACGGCTACATCCTGACCAACAACCACGTCGTCGAGGTCGCCGCGAACGGCGGGCAGATCCAGGCCGTGTTCCAGGACGGCCGCAAGGCCCCGGCCAAGGTCATCGGCCGCGACCCGACGACCGACATCGCGGTCGTCAAGGTCACCGGCGTGAACAACCTGACCCCGGTGGAGCTCGGCCGCTCCGACGACCTGCGGGTCGGCCAGTCGGTCGTCGCCATCGGCTCGCCGTTCGAGCTGGCCGGCACGGTCACCTCGGGCATCGTCAGCTCGCTGCACCGCCCCGTGCGCGCGGGCGGCAGCAGCGGCGACCAGACGACGGTGATGGACGCCGTCCAGACCGACGCGGCGATCAACCCGGGCAACTCGGGTGGCCCGCTGGCGAACATGGCCGGGCAGGTCATCGGGATCAACTCGGCGATCTACAGCCCGCAGTCCGGACAGGGCGGCCAGGGCCAGGGCGCGTCCGAGGGCGGCAACGTCGGCATCGGCTTCGCCATCCCGATCGACCAGGCCCGCCGCACGGCGGACACGATCATCAAGACCGGCCAGGCGGTGCAGACCTACATCGGCGCCCAGGTCAAGGACGCCCCGCAGGGCGGCGCCCAGCTCGGCGCGATCACCGCGGGCAGCCCGGCGGAGAAGGCCGGCCTCAAGGAAGGTGACGTCGTCACGAAGATCGACGACCGCACCATCGACTCGGCCGACACGCTGGTCGCGGCGGTCCGCACCCGCGCCCCGGACGAGAAGGCGACCTTCACCCTCGCGGGCGGCCGCACGGTCGAGGTGACCCTCGGCGGCCAGCCGGTCCCGGCCAACTGATCCCCTTCCAGACGCTCGGCCGCCCTGGCGCGGCCGAGACCAACTTCGGCTCGACCCCCGAACCCCGGGGCCGGACCCCCAAGGCCACGCGCGACCCAGGCATCTCAATGCCGGTCGCGCGTGGCCGCATTTGTGCCGGGGTCAGGTGCGGGGGTGGTCGGGCGGGGTGCCCGGCGCGCTGGGGTGTTCGCTTGGCGCGGCTGGCGTGCCAGACGGCCTGAGCGTCGTTCCGGGCGGGTGGCCGGGCCGTTGAGGGGCCTGGCCGGGGTGCCGGAGGACGTAGCTGGCGGGCCGGGGCGGTCGGGCGGGGTGTCCGGCGTGCCGGTGTGTTCGCTTGCACGGCCGGCGTGCTGGCCGGTTGGTCGCCTTCTCGGACGGGCCGAGGTTGTTCGCCTGGCGCGGCTGGCGTGCCAGGCGGGGCTGGTGCCCTCCCGAGGGGTGGCCGGGCCGCTGGGGGGGGCTTGGCCGGGGTGCCGGCGAAGTGGCCGATCAGCCGGGAGGATCGGCCGGTGCGGCGGACGGGCTGGCCGATGCGCCGGGGTGTTCGCTCGGCCCGGCTGGCGTGCCGGGCGGGTTGATCGCCTTCTCGGGTGGGACGGCAGGGCTGGCCGGCGGTGCGGGCGGCGTGCCGGGCGTGGTGGGGTGCTCGGCCGCGCGGGGCACTTCGGGCGGCCTGCCAGGAGAGGCGGCGGGGCTGGCCGGCGGTGGGTCGCCATGGGTGGCTGGGGTGGCCGTCGAGGTGGCGGGCCTTGCCGGGCGGCGAGCGCGGATGGCGAGGGCGGTCGCGACCACTACGAGCCAGACTGCTGCCACCGTGAGGGCCAGGCCCAGGGCTGGGTCGCCGTCGTGGAGGCCGGGCATGGGTGGGGTTCCGTAGGGGCGCCAGAGCAGCGGGAACGCCACGATCGCCAGGACTCCGGTGATCACCGTGCCCGCTACCACCGGGGCTTTCCACGGGTGCGGCACGATCCGGCTCAGCACGAAGCCGAGCACCGCCGTCAACGGCGCGACCACGCCGTCGTTGAGGAGGGGGCCGCCGACTATCCAGCCGGCCGTTGCGATTACGTCCGGGCGGACCGGGAGCGCGTACTCGGCGAACAGCACCACGCCCCACGCCAAGGCCGCGAGACCTGGTAGCGCGAGGAGGGCTCGGGCGGTCTTCACAGTGCCTCCAGCTTCGTGACCCACTTCGTCTGCAGCACGCCCGGGCGGTTCGGGGCGATGATCCGGCACGGGAAGCCGTGGTCGATGTCGAGGACCTCGCCGTTCAGTTCCAAGGCCAGCAGCGTCAGGTCGTCGGCTGTGTGTTCGCCGGGGAGGGTGCTGACGTTGTACAGCCCGGAACGCTCCATCGAGGACACTCGGACCGCGGTGCCGGGCGCGGCGCCGGTGGCTTTCAGGAGCGTGGGCAGGGAAATGCCGCGCCAGGTGGCCGATTGGCTCCAGCCCTCCACGCACGCGATCGGGAGTTCCGCCGTCGCTTGCGGCAGGGCGCGCAGCTCGTCGAGGGAGAACGTCGTCGTGCCGCGTGGGGTCACCACCGAGAGGCGCCAGGTCGGGGACCACCTGATGCCCGCGGCCGCCGCGGTGCGGTTCACCGGGAGGTTCTGCGTTCCTTTGCTCGTCTTCCAGGCCAGGCCGGAAACGCCGCGCAGGAACGGGACCGTCGCGCCCGCGGTGGCGACGACCGCAGTGCCCGTCGCCATGCCGGTGGTGAGGAGGAAACCGCGCCGGGAGAGGCCACCGGGCGGTGACGGCGGTTCCTCGGTGGTGGTCCGGGTCAGGGCACGGCGGATGATCGTCAGCTTCACCGCGACGTGCACCAGGATCGACCCGATCGCCAGCCACGCCACCGCGTAGTGCACCTGCGGGAAGTAGAAGCCCCACGGGTAGTTCTGCGCCACGTTCAGCAACCCGGTCGTCAGCTCGAAGAACGCCGCCCCCGAGAGCACCAGGATCGACAGCCGCTCCAGTGCGTGCGGCAGCGAGCGGACGAGCGGCCTGCCGAACAGCTTCGGGTAGACGCTCCACAACTTCGCCAGCAGCAACGGGATCGACGCCACGCCGGAGATCACGTGCAACCCCTGCGTGACGCGGTAGAGCCCGACCGGGCGGCTGGGCCACCAGAACCAGCCCGGCGGGTGCTGGATCAGGTGGCTGATCAGCCCGGTCACGAAGCACGTCGTGAACGTGATCGCGAGCGCCAGGCCGATCTTCGACGTCACGCGCTCGTCGTGCGCCGGCGCCCGGAACTGTTCTTCCTTCGGGATCGGCAGTTTCACGATCGCTCCAATCGCGCGAACCAGCGGTGTCCGTGGCGGGTGGTCCAGTCGACGCGCAGCCCGGCACGGACGGCGACTGCGGCGATCGCGTCGACGCCGACCCAGGCCCAGGTGAACCAGGCGACGTCGGCGTGACCCGGGCGCAGCCGGACGCGCTCGTGGCGCAGGCCGTGGCCCGGCGGCTCCAATTCGACGAGGACGTCGCCGCCGGGAGCGAGCAGCCGTGCCGTGCGCCGCAGCAGGGTCGCCGGGTCGCCGCCGATGCCGATGTTGCCGTCGGCGAGCAGGGCGTGGCGCCACCGGCCTTCGCCGGGCAGTCGGTCGAACACGTTGCGGTGCAACGCCATCCCGCCGCGACGACGGGTGAGGCCGACCGCCGTGCGCGAGCTGTCCACGCCCAGCGCGACGACCCCGCGGCTCGCCAGCGCCGCGGTGAGCCGGCCCGGACCGCAGCCGAGGTCGATGGTCGGGCCGGCGCAGGCGGCGAGCAGGACGTCGTCGCCTTCGGATGGCTCTGTCCAGCGTTCGACCGGCAGCTCGATCCGCTCGCCGGTCGTCAGCTCCAGCCAGCAGCGGTGGCCCAGCAGGCCGAGGTCGAACTCGTGCCCGGCGAGGGCCGGCATCACGCGACCGCCCGTCCGCCGACGGCCGCGACGGCGCGGGCGAACCGGCCGGCCGGGCACGCCGCCGCGACCGCACGGGCGTCCGCCATGGTGTCCACATCGGACAGCAGGGCGGCCTTCGCCGGCCGCAGGCCGCATTCGCCGAGCGCGCGCAACGTGCGTTCACCGGTGTCGTCACGGGACATCGGGACGCCCGCGAGGACTTGCGCGTGCCGGGGGTCGGCCAGGCCCAGCGCCCACCAGCCGCCGTCCGCGGCCGGGCCGAGCACCGAGTCGCGGCCGCCGTGCCGGATCGGGGCGATGGCGGCGGCGAGGGACTCCGGCGTGACCTGCGGCGTGTCCATGCCGATCTGCAGGACGGGCAGGCCGGCGTGCACCGCGGCGACGTCGGCGTGCGCGTTGGCCAGCCGGGCGCCGAAGTCCCAGCCCCGCTGCGGGATGACGGTGGCGCGCCGCAGCGCCAGGCCGATTTCGGCGGCCCGGGCGGCGGCGCCGAGGTCGCCGGTCATCGCGACGACGGGAGCGGCGCCGGGCACCGCGCAGACGGCGTCGAGGGTATCGAGCAGCGCCGCCGCGGCGATCTCCGCCGACTGGGCCGGTGTCGCCGGCGGGCAGAGCCGGGTCTTGGCGAGGCCCGGCACGGGCGCCTTGGCCACGACCAGCAGGACGAACGGTGTCATCGGGCCAGCACCCGCCCGAAGTCGCGGACCGCGCGCAGCGTGCCCCGCACCGAACCGGAGACCTTCGACTTGGTGCCCTTGGCGCGTTCGCCGTAGCGGACGTCGAACTCGCGCACCCGCCAGTCGGCGCGCTGCGCCTTGATCAGCAGCTCCAGGGGATAGCCGAACGCCCGGTCCGTGACGTCGAGCCCGAGCAGCGCTCGCCGGTCCGCGGCGCGCAGGGGCGCGATGTCCCGCACCGGCAGCCCGCGGGTGCGCAGCAACAGCGCCAGCACGACGTTGCCCGCCCTCGCGTGCCACGGCCACACCCCGGGGCCGGTCGGCACCCGGCGGCCGACAGCGAGGTCGGCGCCGTCGCGGACCGCGGTCACCAGCCGCGGCAGGTCGCCGAGGTCGAGGGATCCGTCGGCGTCGGCGAAGCACACGATGTCCGCGGTGGCGGCTTCCAGGCCCGCGTGCACGGCCGCGCCGTAGCCGCGGCGCGGTTCGTGGACGACCTTCGCGCCGAGCGAGGCCGCCACTTCGGGCGAGCCGTCGGCGGAACCGTTGTCGACCACGATCGCGCGGTAGCCCGTGGGCAGGCCGGCCAGTACGCCGGGCAGCGCGCCGGCTTCGTCGAGGCAAGGGAGGACGACGTCCACTCCTGAGTCAGTCACGGCGCCGACCGTAAGTCCAGGATGGACCGCGCAAAAGCCTTGCGCCCCTTACTGAATCATGACGTGTGACGACTTCTTACCGCGTCGTTACGGATGCCGTCGCGAGAACGCGGACGGCCGCCGGCTGACTTAGGCTGGGCGGCGATGAGTGAGCCGAATTCGGCAGCCCGGCTCGCCGAGCCTCCTGCCCGTGAACCCGAAGCCCCGGCCTCCGGGCGCCGCGCAGACCTCCTCGCCGTCGCGGCGGCGGTGGCGCTCGTCGCCGCAGCGACCACGGTCGGCTTGTACTACAACCGGCCGAACTCCGGCGTGATCATCTTCGTCTCGTCGCCGCCGCTGTTCGCCGACTGGCTGCCGCACGTCGGCCCGGGCTCGGTGTTCGCCGTGCTGATCGCCGTGGTCGTGGTGCTCCAGGGCCCGGCACTGGCGGACCGCCTGCCGTGGCGCCGCGCGCTGGCCGCGGGCTACCTGGCTTCGCTCGCCTGGATCTTCTCGCTGACCATGGTCGACGGCTGGCAACGCGGGTTCGCGGGACACCTCACCATCCCGCAGGAGTACCTCCACGAGGTCCCCGGGATCACCGACATCCCCCGGATGCTGCGCGAGTTCTCCTCCCGCATCCTCGACTTCCAGCCGAATTCGTGGACGACGCACGTCTCCGGCCACCCGCCGGGCGCGACGCTCGTGTTCGTCTGGCTGGACCGGATCGGCTTGCACGGCGGCGCGTGGGCGGCCACGGCCGTCGTGCTCGTCGGCAGCCTCGTCGCGGTCGCCGTGCCCGCGACGGTCGCCCTGCTCGGCCGGGCCGACGCCGCCCGCGCGATGCTGCCGTTCGCCGTCCTCACGCCCGGCGCGGTGTGGATCGGCGTGTCCGCGGACGGCATGTTCGCCGGGGTGACCGCCACCGGGCTGGCGCTGCTCGCGTTGTCCGCACGCGGGTTCACCGGCGGCCGCCGGTACGCCGCTCCGGTCGGCGTGGCCGCGGGACTCCTGCTCGGCTTCGGCATCTTCCTTTCCTACGGCCTGGTGCTGCTCGGCGTGCTCGCGGTGGCCGTTGCCATCCTCGGCAGGCAGTGGCGGGCGGCGGCCCTGGCGATCGCGGGCGCGCTGGCGGTCGTCGGCGTCTTCGCCTGGGCGGGCTTCTGGTGGCTCGACGGCTACCACCTGGTCGTCGAGCGCTACTACCAGGGCGTCGCGCTGGTCCGGCCCTATTCGTACTGGGTGTGGGCGGACCTGGCCGCGGTGTCCGTCGCCCTCGGCCCCGCGGTGATCGCCGCGCTGCGGCGGGGCTTGGCGGGGGCGCGGCCCAGTCGCGCCCTGCTCACCGATCCGGTGCTGCTCCTCGGGCTCGCCGCCCTGCTCACCATCGTCTTCGCCGACGTTTCGGGCCTGTCGAAAGCGGAGACGGAACGGATCTGGCTACCGTTCGGGGTGTGGTTGCTGCCCTTGACGGCGTTGCTGCCGCGGCCCGGACGCCGGTGGTGGCTGGCCGCGCAGGCGGCGACGGCCCTGGCGGTCAACCACCTGCTGCTGACCGGCTGGTGAGGGAGACGTGATGAACGATCAGGCCGGGCGGGTGCTCGTGGTCGACGACGACGAGACGGTCCGCGACGTCGTCCGCCGCTACCTGGAGGTGGCCGGGTTCACCGTCGACCAGGCCGGCGACGGCGCCGAAGGGCTGGCCAAGTTCGCCGCCCACGAGCCCGACCTCGTCGTCCTCGACGTCATGATGCCGGGGATCAACGGCCTCGAGGTGTGCAAGCGGCTGCGCCAGGTCAGCCAGGTGCCGATCGTCATGCTCACCGCGCTCGGCGAGGAGGAGAACCGGATCGCCGGGCTCCAGCTCGGCGCCGACGACTACGTGACGAAACCGTTCAGCCCCAAGGAACTCGCCCTCCGCGTCGCCTCCGTGCTGCGCCGCGCGCGGATGCCGCGCCCGCAACCGGCCGCCGCGGAACTGGCGGACGGCGATCTGCGCCTGCAGATGAGCGCGCGCACCGCGACGCTCGCCGGCCGCGAACTGCCGCTCACCACCCGGGAGTTCGACCTGCTGGCGTTCTTCCTCGCCCACCCCGGCGTCGCCTACTCGCGCGCGGACCTGCTCGAGAAGGTGTGGGGCTGGGACTTCGGCGACCAGTCCACGGTGACCGTCCACGTGCGACGGTTGCGCGAAAAGATCGAGCGCGACCCGGCCAAGCCGGCCCGGGTGGCGACCGTGTGGGGTGTCGGCTACCGCTACGACCGGGAGCAACCGTGATCGAACCCGGTGAGTCCTTCGACGAGATCGTCGCTCACATCTGGCACATCCTGCCGGTCGCGTTGCTCTTCGCGCTCCCGGTGGCCGTGCTGGGCGGAGTGGTGCTCTACGTGCTGCGCCGCGGCTCGCTCGCCACCACGCTCACCGTGCTGGTGCTGATCCCGGTGGTCGCCACGCTGGTCGGCGTGCTCGGCATCAGCGGGTTCATGTTCACCCCGGCGCTGACCACGATGCTGCTGGTCTGCCTGCTCGTCGCGCTGGTCACGGTGCCCGCGGCGATCGCCTTCGGCCGGGCCGTCGCACGCCGCAGCGTGTGGGAGCGGGAAGCGCGCGATCGCGAACGCGCGGCCGAGGCGTCCCGCCGCGAGCTCGTCGCCTGGATCAGCCACGACCTGCGCAGCCCGCTGGCCGGCATCCAGGCGATGGCCGAGGCGCTGGCCGACGGTGTGGTGTCCGAACGCGACGAGGTCGCCGACTACGCCCAGCGGATCACCGGCGAGACCACCCGGCTGTCCGCGATGGTCGGCGACCTGTTCGAACTCTCCCGGATCACGGCGGGCGCGCTCGAACTCACCATGTCCGCGGTGCCGCTGCGGGACGTCGTCAGCGACGCCGTCGCCGCCCAGTCCCCGGTCGCCGAGCAGAAGCGCGTGCGGGTGCTCGCCAACGCCTCGACCTGGCCGGTCGTGACCGGCAGCGACCCGGAACTGGCCCGGATCGTGCGGAACCTGGTCTCCAACGCGATCCGGCACACCCCGCCCGACGGCACGGTCGCGGTGCAGATCGGCGTCGACGGCGACGAAGCCCTGCTCGCCGTCGACGACTCGTGCGGTGGCATCCCGGACGACGAGATCACCCGCGTCTTCGACGTCGCTTTCCGCGGGACGCAGGCGCGGACACCGGAACGCGGCGGGACGACCAGCGGCGGCGGGCTCGGGCTGGCCATCACCAAGGGCCTGGTCGAGGCGCACCGCGGGAAGATCGGCGTCCACAACCACGGCCCGGGGTGCCGGTTCGAGGTGCGGCTGCCGCTGGCGATGTCCTGAACTACTTCCCGTAGTGGTAGCGACAGGCCGCGATGCGAATCTCGTCTTCGGCGATCTTGTAGACGAGCCGGTGCTCGTCTGTGATCCGGCGTGACCAGTAACCCTGGAAGCCGTGCTTCAGGGGTTCAGGTTTGCCGAGACCCTCGTTGCCGTTCCGCCGGACATCCTCGAGCAGTGCGTTGATGCGCTTGAGAACCTTCCGGTCTTCGGTCTGCCACCAGAGGTAGTCATGCCAAGCGAGCTCGTCCCAAACCAGCTTCATTCCACAAGTTCGTGCTGTGTCCCGCCGCCGGACTCCAGCCGCTCGATTGCCGTGATCAAACGTCGCGCGTTCTCAGGGCTGCGAAGCAGATAGGCGGTTTCCTTGAGCGACTGGTAGTCGTCAAGGGAAACAATCACGACCGGTTCGTGCCCGGCGCGAGTGATCACGACCTCTTCGCGGTCGTTGACCACGGAGTCGAGCGTCTCGGCGTACTTCGCGCGAGACTCGGAGTAGCTCATGGTCTTCACAGACACTCCTCCCTTCGACGTACAGAATACTGTACGTCGAAGGGGGGAGGGCTGGCAAGGGTGATCTGGGCCATGCGGGGCGCGAAGGCCCGCCTGGCCCGGCTCTAGGGAGACACCGGGTCGCGCAGCTCCGCCGTGGCGAAGTCCGTCATGCCCTTCTCGAAGCCGATTTCCGCGGTGAAGCCCAGCAGTTCGCGGGCGCGGGCGGGGTCGGCCACCACGTGGCGGACGTCGGCCGCGCGGGCGCCGCCGACCACCTGGGGGGCCGGGCCGTCGCATGCGCGGGCCAGTTCCACCGCCAGTTCGCCGACCGTGTGCGGGGTGCCGGAGCAGATGTTCAGCGGGGTGAGGTCGGCTTCCGGGCCGGGTGTCCTGAGTGCCAGGACGTTCGCCCTGGCGACGTCGTGGACGTGGACGAAGTCGCGCTGCTGACCGCCGTCCTCGAGGACCCGCGGGGCCTCGCCGCGCACCAGTGACGACCGGAACAGTGACGCCACCCCCGCGTACGGGGTGTTCTGCGGCATCCGTGGGCCGTAGACGTTGTGGTAGCGCATCGCCCAGACGCTGCCGCCCGTTTGCCGGGCCCAGGCGCCGGCCAGGTGCTCCTGTGCGAGCTTCGTCGCCGCGTACGTGCTGCGGGGGTTCAGCGGGGCGTCCTCGGGCACCAGCTGCCACGCCAGCTCGGTGTCGCAGGACGGGCACCGCGGCTCGAAGCGGCCGGCGTCCACATCGGACGCGCGGCGCGGCGACGGCGGCACCACGCCGTGGTCCGGGCAGGCGTAGCGGCCTTCGCCGTAGACGACCATCGACGACGCCAGCACCAGCTTCCGCACGTCCGCCGCGTGCATCGCGGCCAGCAGCACCGCCGTGCCGTAGTCGTTGTGCAGGGCGTACGAAGGCGCGTCCGACGGGTCGATGCCGTGCCCGACCACCGCCGCCTGGTGGCACACCGCGTCGGCGCCGTCGAGCAGTTCCGCGACGATCTCGATGTCGGTGACGTCGCCGCGCAGGAACCGGTGCCTGCCGGTGTACGCCGGTGGCGTGCGGGAGCCGTGCGCCGTCGGGAGCAGGTTGTCGAGCACCACGACGTCGTCACCGCCGTCGGCGAGCAAGTCGGCGATGTGTGACCCGATGAACCCGGCTCCGCCGGTGACCAGTACGCGCACACCGGTCACGCTAGGCGGCCGCACGGGGCCTTGCCGAGGGCTGCGCGGCCACGTCACCGGATCGTCAGAACTCACCCGGCACCTCCCGCCGCCGGACGGCCGAAACCGACTACGGTGGGCGCCATGGAACGGAGTGCACAACGGCTGGGCCGGGCCCTCGTGGTCATCGTGGACGATCGCGTGGCGCACGGCGAGCACGAGGACACCAGCGGCCCGCTCGTCACGGAGCTGCTCGAAGAAGCGGGCTTCATCGTCGACGGTGTGGTGGTCGTCGACGCCGAGACCACTGGTATCCGCAACGCGCTCAACACGGCCGTGATCGGCGGCGCCGACCTGGTGATCACCGTCGGCGGCACCGGGGTGCTGCCGCGCGACCGGACGCCCGACGCCACCGCCGGTGTGCTCGACCGCCCGATCCCGGGGATCAGCGAGGCGATCCGCGCGTCCGGCCTCGCCGCCGGCGCGGTCGACGCCGGGATCTCGCGGGGGCTCGCCGGAGTTTCGGGGAGCACCCTCGTGGTCAACCTGGCCGGGTCGCGGTCCGCGGTGCGCGACGGGATGGCGACGCTGACCTCGCTCGTTCCGCACGTGATCGACGAGCTTTCGGGCCTCGAAGAGGTCTGATCCACAGGTGAGCGGGCCTGCCGCTCGGGGTTCGCTCTGGAGTTGTCAATCAACGCTTCGTGGGACACTGGGGCCATGCCGGGAGAACAGCGGGAACCCCAGACCAGCAGCGAGCGGCGCCGCCGGGTCGACGAGATCTTCGGGGACGTCCTGCCCGAGACGACTTCCGACGAGCGCGATCCCGAGCGGCGCACCGGTCTCCCGGACGACTGGTACCGGGAGAACCGGCCACCGCACCACGATCGCTGAGCGGGCTCAGTCGCGGCCGTTGTCGCGCTGGGCCTGGGCACGCAGCAGGTCGCGGATCTCGATGAGCAGCTCGACGTCGGTGGGCTCGGACGGGCCCGGCTCCTGGCCGCGCTTGCGCCGCTCCTGGACGTGCTTCACCGGCAGCACGATCACGAAGTAAACCACCGCCGCGACCAGCACGAAGTTGATCGCCGCGTTGATCACGCCGCCGAAGTCCAGGAACGTGGCCTCGTTGTTGTCGAAGATCTGGTAGCCGAGGCCCTTCGCGGCGTCCGTGCCGCCGATCGTGCTGATCAGCGGCTTGATGAGGCCGTTGGTGAACGCCGTGACGATCGCCGTGAACGCCGAGCCGATGACCACCGCGACGGCGAGGTCGACGACGTTGCCGCGCATCAGGAAGTCTTTGAAACCCTTGAACACTTGCTCTCCTCGAGAACGGGCTGGTGGGGGGCTAGCGGAGAGTAACCGTTACCGGACGCTCCAGTGAAATCGCCGCCACCCTCGTCGCGCTCGCCTCCGGCAGCCTCAGCAAGACCAAGGGCCCCTTCGCCGCGGACGGGTCCTGGTGCCCGATCGTCACGATCGTGGCCCCCTCGGCCAGCACGGAAGCAGGTACGCCGGGCTCCGGCGCCGCGACGACGTCCACGCGGCTTCCCGGTGTCAGCAGCTCGGCGACGGCGGCATCGGCCAGCCGGACCGGCACGGTCGCGGTGCCCGGATCACCCGGTGCGGGGATGGGGGCCAGCCGGACGTCGGTCAGCGGCTCGCCGGCGCGGACGGCACCGGCCGACGAGCGCCCGTCGACGAGGTCGAGGGAGCTCAGCGCGCCCGAGGGACGGGCGTCGTCGGGGAGGAAGGCCAGCCGGACGTCGGCGGCACGCAGGGCCGCGCCGGCGGGCAGGTCGTGCGCCGCGACGACGGTCGGGTTCGTCGGCGCACCCCGCGCGGAACCGGGGTGGAGGAAGAGCAGCGCACCGGCCAGCAGCAGGCAGGCGGCGAGCCAGCGGCGGATCAGCCGCGTCCGCCGGCCTCGCAGCCGGGACAAGTCGGGTGGGTGGAACCTCGCCAGTGCGTCCACGGTGCCCCCTCGGTCGGATCGGGTGCGACGGCTTGCCGCACCGGATCGACGTTAGGGAAGCCGGACGGGCCGCCGGAAGGGCCTCGTCCGGCACCTGTGGACAACCGGGGTGCTGTGGACAACTCCGTGGCTCAGGAAGCCGCGGCAGCGGTTTTCGTCGTACCCGAGGAGGAGGATGTCGAGCTCGTGTCCGACTTCGACTCGGACTTCGACTCCGTCTTGGTCTCGGACTTCGCCGGCGTCGCGGCGGTGCTCGACTTCGCCGAGTCGCGCGAGTCCGTGCGGTAGAACCCGCTCCCCTTGAAGACGACGCCGACCGAGCTGAAGACCTTGCGCAGCGTGCCGGAGCACTGCGGGCAGACGGTCAGGCTCGGGTCCGAGAACGACTGCACGGCTTCGAACCGATGGTCGCATTCTTTGCAGGCGTACTGGTACGTAGGCACTGACGGCTCCTTTGCTGGCACTCATCCGACCAGAGTGCCAACCCGATTGTGCTTGAAGACATTCCCCTAAAGCAATTCCAGGTTGCTCACATCGGCAGCTCGACCACGCCTCGACCCGGGGTCAAGGCCCCGGTCATCCGCACGTCGTGGGGCTCCCCGGGCAGCCGGTCGACCAGTTCCGCGTCCCGGACGACCGCCAGCAGCGTCGCGCCGGCCTCGGCGAACACCAGCGAACGATCGTAGTGACCGGCGCCGCGGCCGAGCCGGACGCCCCGGCGATCCACGGCCAGCGCGGGCACCAAGATCAGCTCCGCCGCCCGCACGGCCTCGACACCCAGGCATTTTCCGCCCGGTTCGCGGATCCCGCGGAACCGGCTGGGCACGAGATCGGCTTCGCCGGTGTACTCGGCCCACTCGAGCGGGCCGGGTTCCGGCTGGATGACCGGCAGCAGCACGCGCGCGCCCCCGGCGGCCAGCGCGTCGGCGAGCGCCGCCGTGCCCGGTTCGGTCCCGAACGGGAGGTACGCGCACACCGTGCCGGATGTGACCTTCGACACCGCGTTGACCAGGGCCGACGCCTCGGTGGCGTGCGATTCGGCGGTCTGGTCCGCCCGTGCGCGCTTCAGCCGGTCGCGCCACTCCGCTTTGCTCAGGTGCTCATTGCCCAGCGCGTGCATGACCTCACGTTAGGCTTTGCGCCCATGACGGGCGCCGCAACCACCCAGACGTTCAGAACCGCCATCGTGCCTGCCGCCGGGCTCGGGACACGGTTCCTCCCGGCGACGAAGGCCGTGCCCAAGGAACTGCTGCCCGTGGTCGACACACCGGGCATCGAGCTGGTCGCGGCCGAGGCCGCCGCCGCCGGAGCGGAACGCCTGGTCATCGTCACTTCGCCGGGCAAGGAAGCCGTCGTCAAGTACTTCGAGACGCAGCCCGAACTGGAGGAGAACCTCAAAGCCAAGGGCAAGGACGAGCTGCTCGAGAAGGTCCGCCGCGGGCCCGCGCTGCTCGCCGTCGAGACCGCCATCCAGGAGCAGGCCCTCGGCCTCGGCCACGCCGTCGCGCAGGCCGAGCCGAACCTGACGCCCGACGACGAGGCCGTCGCCGTGCTGCTCCCGGACGACCTCGTGCTGCCGACCGGCGTGCTCGAGCGGATGAGCGCGGTCCGCGCCGAACACGGCGGCAGCGTGCTCTGCGCGTTCGACATCCCGAAGGCCGAGATCTCCCCGTACGGCGTGTTCGACGTCAGCGACACCGACGACGAAGACGTCAAGCGCGTGCACGGGATGGTCGAGAAGCCGAAGCCGGAGGACGCGCCGTCGACGTACGCCGCGGCCGGTCGCTACCTGCTCGACCGGGCGATCTTCGACGCGCTGAAGCGGATCACGCCGGGCAGCGGCGGCGAGCTGCAGCTGACCGACGCCGTGGCGCTGCTGATCGCCGAAGGACACCCGGTGCACGTCGTCGTCCACCGCGGCGGACGCCACGACCTGGGGAATCCGGGTGGTTTCCTGCGCGCCGCGGTCGATTTCGCGCTTGAAACGCCCGAGTACGGTCCATCTTTACGGGCGTGGCTGACGGAACGGATCGGGACAGATCGCCCATGACGGAATCCCTCGACGCGGCACGGCCCGAAGTGGCCGAGGAGGAGGCCGAGTTCCGCTCGGTCGACGCGCAGATCTCCATGACGCTGGACGCCGCCGTCCGGCCCCGGCCGGTGCGGGTGGCGATCTCCGAGGCCCAGGGCCTGCTCTGCGCCGAGGAGGTCGTCGCCGAGCACGCGCTGCCCGGGTTCGACCAGGCCGCGATCGACGGGTACGCGGTGCGCAGCGTCGACGTGCGCACGGCCGGGCAGGAGCCGGTGCAACTGCCGGTGGTCGGGGAGATCGCGGCGGGCTCGCGCCAGCCGCGGCGCCTGCAGCCCGGCCAGGCCGTGCGCGTCGACACCGGCGCGCCGCTGCCGACGCTCGCCGACGCCGTCGTCCCGCTCGCCTACACCGACGGGCACCAGGCCAAGGTCACCGTGCACCGCTCGGTGCCCTCGGCCGGGTACGTGCGGCGGGCCGGTGAGGACGTCCAGATCGGCGACGTCGCGGTGCGCAACGGCGACACCATCGGCTCGGCGCAGGTCGGCCTGCTCGCCGCGGTCGGCCGCGCGAAGGTGCTGGTCTACCCACGGCCGCGAGTCTCGATCGTGTCGGTCGGCGACGAGCTGGTCGACATCGACCGGACGCCGTCGGTCGGGCAGGTCTACGACGTCAACTCCTACGCGCTGGCCGCGGCCGCCCGGGACGCGGGCGCCGAGGTCAGCCGGGTCGGCATCGTGCCCAGCGAGCCGAAGCGGCTGCGGGAGATCGTCGAGGGACGGCTCCTGATGTCGGAGATCGTGGTGGTCGCCGGCGGCGCCGGGGGCACGACGGGTGACGAGGTCCACGCCGCGCTGTCCGACCTCGGCCGGATCGACCTGACCCGCGTCGCGATGCACCCCGGCTCGGTGCAGGGGTTCGGCAGGCTCGGCCCCGATTCGGTGCCGACGTTCCTGCTGCCGGGCAACCCGATGAGCGCGCTGGTGGTGTTCGAGGTGCTGGTGCGACCGCTGATCCGGGCGGCGCGCGGGACCCGCAACCCGCACCGGCGGATCGTCGGCGCGCGGCTGCTGTCGCCGATCACGTCGACCGAGGACCGGCGCGGCTTCCTGCGCGGCCAGCTGCTGCGCGACGAGGCCAACGGCGAGTACCTGGTCCAGCCGCTCGGACAGTCCGGGGCGCACCTGCTCGCGTCGCTGGCCGAGGCGAACTGCCTGATCAACGTGCCGGAAGAGCTGACGGAAGTCGCCGCCGGCGAGCAGGTCCAGGTCACCTTCCTGGCGCAACGGGCCTGATGAACTCCGTGTCCGGCGTGTCCTACCCGGTCGAGAGCAGGCACCCGGGCTGGCCGGCGCGGCTCGGCCCGCTGCGGGTGCCCGCCGGCGTGGTCGCGATCCGGCCGGTCCGGCTGCGCGACGCGGGCGAGTGGAGCCGGATCCGGCTCCGGGACCGGGCACACCTCGAGATGTGGGAGCCGACCGGCGTCGGCCCGTGGCCGGAACGCAACGCCTTCTGGTCATGGCCATCGCAGTGGGCGGCGCTGCGTTCGCTCGCTCGGCGTGGTCAGTGCCTGCCGTTCACGATCACCCTGGACGGGCGACTCGCGGGACAGATCACTGTGGGTAACGTCATCCGGGCGTCGCTGCGGTCCGCCTGGATCGGCTACTGGGTGTCGTCCGACGTGGTCCGCGGCGGGGTCGCGACGGCCGCCGTCGCCCTCGTCACCGACCACGCCTTCGGCCCGGCCGGCCTGCACCGGCTGGAGGCCACCGTGCGGCCGGAAAACGCCGCCAGCCTGCGAGTTCTTACCAAAGCCGGGTACCGGCAGGAGGGGCTGTTCGAGCGCTACCTCGACGTCGCCGGGGCCTGGCGGGACCACTACTGCTTCGCCGTGACGCGGGAAGAGACCGGGCCCGGGCTGGTGTCCCGGCTGGTCGCGGCGGGTCGAGCCGACTACGCCTGACCGTGATTACCCACCTGGGTCGGTAGCCGCGTTACCACATGCTGTGAGATTCACCTAATCCGGTGAGGCATTTCCGTGATCCAACCCGGCGAGCCTCCGTCCGATCTGTTACTCCTGTGACTAGCGTGATTTCAGGTGAAGGATCGGGGGAGGTGACGGGAGATGCCCAGCTCGGTGATCATCGTCGCGCTCGCCGCGGCATGGCTCGTCGTTCTCGTGCCCATGGTCGCGCGCAAGCGGCAGCAGGTCGCGAGGACGACCGACTCCGCGATGGCGGCCAGGGTCGTGCGCAGTGGTGGTGGTGGACGCAACGAAGACCGGGAGGAATTCGCCATGTCCGACAGTCCCGAGAAGACCCGGCCGTCGGTCGAGGACGACCTCGCGGAGCTGGAAGCGGACCTCGAACTCGAGGACGACTTCGAGGATCCGGAGCCCGACCCCGAGCCGCTTCCGCAGCCGAAGCGCGAGTCGCGCGCCTCTCGCGCTGAACGCGACCGGCCGGGCTACCGCCCGGGCCGGGGCGGCTTCGACCCCGAAGCGGCCGAGATCGCGGCGCGGGCGAAGTACGGCTTCCGGCAGCGGGTCGTCGTCATCCTGCTCGTGATCGCGGTCGCGACGGCCGCGGTCGCCGGCTTCCTCGTGCCGCTGGTCTGGTGGGGCCACGCGATCGTCGACGTCGTGCTCGTCGGGTACCTCGTGTACCTGCGCCGGCAGGTGCGCATCGAGGAGGAGATCCGGCAGCGTCGGCTCGCTCGCTTCAACAGCACTCGTGCACCTCGGCGTGCTTCGGTGGAGGAGTCCGCTCCGGTCGAGGAGGAGGACCACGCCGAGGACGTCGAGGTGGTCGAGCCGGTTCGCCGGGAGGTCGTCGAGCGTCGTCCTTCGCCTACTACGTCGCGGATCCGGCGCAGTGCCGTGGTGGTCGATCTCGATGATGAGGACCCGGCGTTCGAGGAGCTCGATGAGCCTGGGACCGGGCCTTATCGGCGTGCGGTGGGAGAGTGACCCCCCTGCGTGGGGTGCTCGTGGGGCACTGCTAAGCTCTACGAGCACAACCAAGGGGCTGTAGCGCAGTTGGTAGCGCGTCTCGTTCGCATCGAGAAGGTCAGGGGTTCGATTCCCCTCAGCTCCACAATCTGAAAGGCCCGCACCTCATAGGTGCGGGCCTTTTTGTGTGCGACTTCAGGTCGGGTCGCGGTACTGGTGCAGCAGCTTCGCGAAGTTTCTGAGCTTCTTGATCGCGTCTTCGGAGACCGGGTCCGGGTGGAAGTGCATCACCTTGTTGCGGATCAGGCGGATCTTCTCCAAACGGGACGTGAAGGTCTGGCGGTCCAAGGGCCAGCCCAGTTTCTGCCAGATCTCCTTGTTCTCCAGGATTCGCTGGTAGTCGCCGAACGCCAGGTCGTCGAAGCTCTTCACCGGTCTGCTGCAGTGGGGTTGGACCGCTGGGAGGTCGAGGCCGCGGCTCAGGATCCAGCGCAGTGTCTGGTCCAGTTCGCCCAGCAGGAAGTACGGCGTGGCCATTTCGCCGTAGCGGTGGGCCACGTCCGCGGTCGTGACGATGCCCTTGACCTCTTTGGTCTCGTTCAGGACGAACACGAACTCGTGCTGCTGCAACGTCGGGAGGACTTCGAACAGGTCGCGGTCGTAGGCGACCTGTTCGGCGGAGACGATCGCGTCGGCGACCGTGGCGGCCGGTTTCTGGTGCAGGGCTTGGGTGATCGAACGCCAGGTGACCGCGCCGCGGGCGTTGCGGGGGCCGCTGAGGACCGCCAGTTGGGAATAGTCGTTGAGGAGCATCTTCGTGATCGCTTCGTCCAGCCCGCTGTTCGGGCCGACCGAGGCGACGCCGTCGAGCGGGGTCAGGTTTCCGACCGTCAGACGGACGTTGAGGTCGTCGCCGCCTTCGTCGTCCTCGGTGATCGGGACGTCCTCGACCTCGTCGGGTGGGGTGGTCAGCGAGACCACCGTGTCGAGCGTGACCGCGCGGAAGCTCGGGGATGTCACCAAGCCGTGGTTGGCCAGGTCCGCTTCGATCCGGCTGACCTGGTCGCCGCGGTCCGTCGCGCCCCAGAGGGCCAGGAGGTCGCGGACGGAGATGCGTTCGGGGTCCTGTTCGTCGGCGCGGGCGCGCGCCTGGCGGAGGCGTTCGTGGACGCGCTGGCGGGGCGTGTCTTCGGGTTGGCGGTGGGCCGCGGAGATCGCCCTGTCGAGGAACTCCTGGCGTACCGAGTCCAGCAGGCGGTCCTGGTCGACCAGGACCCACGCGCGCCAGCCGTCGACCGCGCGCATGCCGGCCGCCACCATGGCGGCTCGGGAGGGTGATCGGAACTCCTCGCCGGAGGGCTCCAGGCGGATGCGGCCCTGGTCCGTCACCGTGGCCTCGAACGTGGCGCCGATGCGCTTGCGGCTGAACCTGAGCTTCGCGCCGGCTTGGACCAGGCCCGCGTCCAGCAGGTCCGAGACCATCACGCGCCGGCCGCCGATCAAGTGCATCGAGCGGCCGTCGGCCGTCACCACTTCCGCAGGCCGGCGAACTTGCGCCGGGCGCCGATGGCCTGCTTGAGCACTCTCTTCTCGAGCTCCTTCGGGTTCAGGCGGTCTACGCGCGTCAGCTGCAGCTCGGCCGCGACGGCCAGCAGACCCTCGCGGTCGAGGCGCTGCGCCTGCAGGTAGGCGGCGCCTTCTTCCTCGGTCTCGGTGTCCCGCAGGTGCGACGCGATGGCTGCCGCCGCTGGGTCCGGGCTCGTCGTGACGACAGGTGGTGCCTCGGAACGGACTTCTTCCGCCGGTTCGTTCGCGACGGGGCCGCCGAGGAGCGCCACGAGTCCGTCGCGCGTGAGCTTGCTGTACCCGCGCAAGCGGCGTTTCTTGGCCATCGCCTTGAGTTCCGCCACCGTCAGGCTTTCCAGTGGGGGCCGCTGGGCCTGTTCCGGCGGCGGCTGTGAGCCGGCGATGGCCAGCTGCACTTCGCCGTCGGCGATCGCCGCCAACGTCGATTCGTCCTGCTGGGCCAGAAACTCGAACACCCGTGCCTGCAAGGCGGCCAGCTGCTTCAGGTCGTTCACTGGCGGCCGCCGGGCAGGGAGAGCGCGCCGAGGACTTCGTCGGCCAGCTGGTCGAATTCGCGTACGACTTCGTCCCGGCCTGCCGTGCGCAGCATCGCCGGTACGCCGCTCTCGCCGGCGTCGCCGAAGTGGCGGGGGCTGTTGCGGATCCTGCTGTTCAGCACCGGAACCCGGGAGTTCAAGCGCACTTCCTCGATGTACGCGTGCTGGGCCAGCGTCACCTGCTGCGAGTAGATCTGCACCATGGTGAACACCACGCCCAGGATGCCGGGGTCGATCGGGCGGTGGCCCTGCGTGCCGCCGCGGTGGTTGACGAAGTCGTTGAACTGCGTCACCAGTTCGGCGCAGTTGCCCACCAGGTAGTCCAGGCCCAGCGTGGACAGGTAGTCCGCCTTGGCGGGCACGAGAACCTGTTCGCTGGCGACGATCGCGGTCTTGGTGACGATGCCGAAGTTCGGGGCGCAGTCGATCAGGACCAGGTCGTAGTCGGCGAAGTGCTCGTCGCGCAACGCGCGCCGCAGGCAGCCGTGCAGGTCGAGGAACTTGCGCTTCGACGTCTCGATGGTGGTCGCCCCGCCCAGCCGGGCCGCGAGTTCCAGGTCGATGTCGATGAGGCCGAGGTGCGACGAGATCAGGTCGAGGCGCCCGCCGGTGCCGTCGAGGACCTTGTTGACCCGCTCCGGGGTGACGACGAGACCGGCGAGCGGTGTGTCCCGGCCCGGCAACTCGTCCTCGTACCACTGCTTGATCGTGCGGTTGTTGTCCTTGAGCTGGTGGTGCCAGTCGTCGATCGAGTAGAACGAGAACGTGAGGTTGGTCTGCGGGTCGAGGTCGAGGAGGAGGACACGCAGCCCGCGACTGGCGGCCACCGCGCCGAGGTTCGCGGTCAGCGTCGTCTTCCCGACTCCGCCTTTGTAGTTCATGACCGCCACGACCCGCATGCGCACTCCCCGGTGGTCTCGTCCTGAGGGCCGTTTGTAGTACAGGCACGGCCGTACCGACGGGGAAGGCGACGAACTGTCCCTGAACTGTCCAGGATGTGGCAACAGTCAGCGGGCCAGGTGCTTGCGGACGTCGTCCGCCACCGCCGCGCGGCCCGGCATCGCGTACTTGGCCAGGATGTTGCGGACGTGGGTCTTCGCCGTGTGGAGGCTGATGCCCAGTTCGCGGGCGATTTCGTCGTTCGGCATGTTGCTGCTCAGCAGCACCGCCACACCTTGCTCGGCCGCGGTCAGCGATCTGAAACGTTCTTCGGGGCCGTTGTCGATGTCGAGCGTCAGCTCGACCAGGTCGGACTGGAGCTGCTGGCAATCCGTGACGATGCGCTGCAGGGCTTCGCGCAGCGAGCCGATGTCCTGGGCCGGCAACGCGTCCTGGGCCCGCTGGCGCACGTCCGCCACGCGGGAGGACAGGAACTCGACGATGTGGTCGGCCGTGACCAGCTGGGGTGCGTCGCCGGCGTCAGCGGGGAGGCGGCGGAGCGCGTCGAGGTCTTCGGCTTCCTTGGTCAGCACGCGGGCGACCAGGTCGGCGAGCCATTCGAAGGCGCGCACGGAGTTGTCGTCGAAGGTGTCCGGCTGGTAGCTCTGCATGGACATGATGCCGAACACCGTCGGCTCGCCGTCGCGGCCGCGACGGAACAGCGGGGTGGTGACCGCGTCGGCCGACGCGCGGCTGGTGTCGCCCGAAGCCACGCCGGCGTTGAGGGCGGCGCCGTTGTCGTACTGCATGCGGTACGTCTGGCGGTGCCGCAGGAGCCACGCGGCTTGCCCGTGCGGGCCGTAGATGTGGGACTGCGGGTCGGTGTACATGCCGCCGTCGTAGCCGTACGGGTAGCGGACGCGGTTCGCGCCGTGGAAGAAGCCGATGTAGAAGTGGTCCAAGGGCACGATCTTGCTCATCACCGCGCGCGCGTAGTCGTAGAGGCCGTAGTGGTCGGTGCGGTAGTTGGCGTCGATCTTGTGGAACGCCTCCCGCAGGATGAGGGTCGTCTCGGCGTCGACCCTCAGTCTCGCCGGCATTCGGGTGTCCTCCCGCGATGAGGTGGTGGGCGCGATTCGTCACTCCGCGAGCGATGGAGCCGGGGGTCGCCGTCTTGGGACGCTCGGTTTGCGGCGGGGAGCCGCGAAGAGAGAGGAGTTCCGATGGAAACCCATTGGCCCAGCTTGCTGTCGCGGGTGGTCGTCGCGACGATCGGTCTGGCGGCTATGGCCGTGGTGACCGCGGGGCCGGCCGACGCGGCGGTCATCGGCGGTGTCGACATGCAGCGGGCCTGCACCGTCCAGAACCCGGGGATGGGCCTGGCCGCGGTGGTCGCCGACGCGCACAACGCCTACAGCTGGCGCTGCCGGGCGCCCTGGGGCTACCAGGTCGGCATCAACGTCAACGCCGCTTGCACCGACCAGTACGGCGGCGGTGCCTACGCGACGGTGCTGAACGCCGCCGATCCGTACTCGTGGCGGTGCAACCGCTGAGCGGCCGCGGGCGGGTTGGGCGACTTCGGAGTCGCCCAACCCGCCCGCCGACGTCGTCATGACAGCGTCTTCAGCCAGCTCGTCACCACACCGAAGTACGTCGGGGCGTTGGGGGCGTAGTTGATCGCGTGGCCGTAGCCGTTCAGGATGTACGTCTGCAGGGGGCCGCCGAAGTAGGGGGCTTCCGATGCTCTCAGCGCTTCCGGGGATGTGCAGTCGCTGCCCAGGGTTCCGCAGAAGTGGGGGTCGTTGCCCACCACCAGCAGCACCGGGACCGTGATCTGCTGTGAAGCCGGTGTCACCACCGTCGTCAGCGTCAGGCTGTCCACCGCCTCCGTCGTCGCGAACACGTCCTTTGTGGACTCGTCGTACGCGATCGCCGCCGGGTCGAGGGGGCCTGGGGTGTGGAAGGCCGTGTAGCGGGTGCCGGGGCTCGTCGTCAGGTAGGCCGCGTCGCGGCCCGGGACCGCCGGGTCCAATGGGGCCGGGATCATGTTGGCCAGCACCGGGACCACCGTGATCAGGTTCATCCGGTGGGTCATTCCCGTCACCAGGACGCCGTCCACGTCGTGGTAGCGGCCGGCCTCGATCATGGCCATCGCCGAGCCGATCGAGTGGCCGCCGATGATCACCTTCGGGAAGCGGGGGCGCACCGACTGGATCACCTGGTGGGCCGCCGTTGCCTGGACCGTCGCGCTCAGGAGGGCGCTCAGGGGCTTCGAACTCGCTCCCGTGCCCAGGCGGTCCAGAGCCAGGGTCGCGACGCTCGCGTTGTTCATCGCCAGGCGGAACGAACGGGTCTGCGGGGTGTAGCCGATGTCCCAATAGGACGCGTTGTACGTACCGCCCGGGATCAGGACCACCACCGTCGTCGCGCCCGGTGGGGTGCACAGGCGGCCGTGCATCGTCTGGGGGAGGAGGGCCACCGTCACCGGGACGTTCAGGTCCTCGCACGTCGTCGTGGCCGCTCGGGCGGGGGCCGGGAGAAGAGTCATCATCAGGAAAACCGCAGCACAAACACGTAAGCGGAGCACGGGGGGTACGACCTCCAGCTAGTGACGGGGGACAGCCGTCATCGGCAGGCTGTCCGGGTAGGCGGCCGAGGTGAACTTGACGCGCACGGGGTGGTTCGGGAGCGGGACCAGCCGCCAGTGCGCGGCCACCGTGGCCACCGTGATGACGATTTCGTTCTGGGCGAAGCGGTTTCCGATGCACTGGCGATTGCCCGCGCCGAACGGGATGAACGCGCCCTTCGGCAGTTCGGCGGTGCGTTCCGGGGCCCAGCGGCCGGGGTCGAAGCGGGCCGGGTCGGGGAACGACGCCGGGTCGTGGTGCAGGGCGTGGGGGCTGACGATCACCTCGGCGCCTTCCGGGAGCCGGACGTCGCCGAGGTCGACCTCCTCGAGGGTGCGGCGCATCAGCATCCACAGCGGGTACAGGCGCAGCACCTCGTCGACCACCTGGCGGAGGTAGGTCAGCTGCCCGAGGTTCTCGGCGGTCACCGGTCGGCCGCCCAGCACCTCGTCGAGCTCCGCGTGCACCCGCGCCTCCACTTCGGGGTGCCTGCCGAGCTCGTGGAACGTCCAGGCCAGCGCCAGCGCACTCGTCTCGATGCCCGCGGTGAGCAGCGTGAGCACCTCGTCCCGCGCCTGCTCGTCGGTCATGCCGGCCAGCAGCAACGTCGACAGCAGGTCGCCGTGGTCGGTGCCCTCGGTCCGCCACTCGCGGATCACCGCCAGCACGATCGCCTGCATCCGCGTGATCGCTTCGTCGAACCGGCGGTTCCCGGGAACCGGCAGCTTTTCGACGAACTTCGGCGACAACGCGCGAATCATTCCCTGCTGGATGATCAGGTAAATGGATCTCCGCGCCTCGGCGATCGCCTCTTTTCCCAGTTCCGTGGAGAACAGCGCCTCGCCGACGATCGTCACCGCGACGCGCTGCATGTCCTCGTCGATCTTCCGGACTTCGCCGGCCCGCCAGGAATCGGCGAGATCGGCCGCCGCGCGCCGCATGATCTCCGTGTAGGCGATCAAGCGGTTGCGGTGGAACGCCGGCTGCATCAGCCGTCGCTGGTGCCGGTGGAAGTCACCGTTCGAAAGCACCAAGCCATTTCCGACGAACGGCCGGAACTTGTCGAACATGGCGCCCTTGCGGAACTTCGGACCGGCCGTGACCAGCACTTCGTGTGCCAGCCGCGGGCTTGTGACGAAGTAGGTGGGGGCCGGACCGAGGTAGAGTTTCACGATCTCGCCGTGCTCGTGCAATGAACTGGTGAATGCGAAGCGTTGCCTCAGCAGTGCCGGGGTGTGCCCGAGAAAAGGCCACCGGCCCGGGGCGACCGGGACGGTCATGTGGACTCCTCGTTGCGCCATTGTGTGGATTTCCCAAGGAGACGGCCTACGGTAGGCGCGTCCGGTCGAACGGTACAGTGCCCGATCGGGTGGCGCGGGCTCACGCATATGGCGCAGTGGACGAATCCGCAGAAATCGCTAAGCTCTTTCCGGCCGACAGACTGAGAAGGTGTTCTTCGTGACCCGATCACCGGAATGGGTACCGCCGGGTGTCGATATCTCCGTGCCGAGCATGGCGCGCACGTACGACTTCATGTTGGGCGGCGGGCACCACTTCGCCGTCGATCGCGCGGTGGGCGAGCAGATCGAACGCGCGATGCCCGGCCTGCGGGACGCCGCGCGCGTGAACCGCGCGTTCCTCGGGCGCGCGGTGCGGTTCATGACGGCGCAAGGGATCCGGCAGTTCCTCGACATCGGCTCGGGGATCCCGACCGTGGCGAACGTGCACGAAGTCGCGCAGGCGCAGGACCCGGACTGCCGCGTGGTGTACGTCGACCGCGACCCGGTGGCGGTCGCGCACAGCGAATTGATGCTCGTCGGCAACGATCGTGCAGCGATAGTACACGCAGACATGCGAGATCTGGAGAAAATTTTCGATGCGCCACAGGTGCGTGCTCTGCTCGATTTCGAAAAACCGATCGGGCTGCTGATGCTCTTGATGCTGCACTGGGTTCCCGACGAATCCGGCCCGCTCGAACTCCTCGCGCGCTACGGCGCGGTGCTCGCGCCCGGCAGTTTTCTCGCCATCACCCACGTCACCGGTGATCACCAGGGCGAAAACCTCGGAGAGGCGACGGAGGCGATCAAGGAAAGCCAGAGTCCCGATCAAGTGAACCTGCGGACGCACGCCGAAGTCTCCGAGCTCTTCGCGGGTTTCGAAATCGTCGAACCCGGATTGGTCGGCTGCGGGGAATGGCGGCCGGCCGGGCCGGCGGACATCTCCGCCGCCGCCGAGATGAACATGCTGGTCTACGCCGGAATCGGCCGGAAGAACTGATCGGACGCGTTCCATGCCGATGCTCGACTCCCAGCCGGACCGGCCCGCGGTTCCCGACCCGGACCGCGGGCGGTCCCTGCTCGCCCGGAAATGGGCGTACCTGCTCAGCGGCGTCACCGTCGTTTCGCTGAGCCGCGAAGAACTCGACGCCGAGCTGCGCGGCGTGCTCGGCACGTTGTGCGACTGCCTGCGCGCCACGACCGCGGACACCGCGCCCGCCGAGCGGATCGGCGGGCGGCTGGTCGGCCTCGGCTACGTCGGCGAGCCCGGGCTGCGGTGCACGCTCGACGTCCTCGCGAAGGGCCTGCCCGGCCTGCCCGAACTCCAGGCGGTGGACCGCTTGGCCGAACGGATCGCGCTGACGCTGGGCGCGCTCTCGTGCGGGTTCCTGCTCGCGCACGAGCGCAGCGTCCTCGACCAGCAGGAGATCATGCACCTCTCGCTGCTCAAGGCGGTGCGGGACGCCCAGTGGCACCTCAAGGAAAGCGAAAGGCGCTTCGAAGAGGTGGTGACGTCGTCGGCGAGCGGCATCGCGCTGGTCGCCCTGGACGGCCGGATCGTGCGTGCGAACGCGGCGCTGGCCGAGATGCTCGGGCACCAGCCCGGCGAGCTGACCGGGTCCGTGCTGTACGACGTCGTCCACCCCGAAACCGTCGGCGTCCTGCGCGAGGCGATGGTGGCGCTGCTCGAGAGCGGCAAGGAGCGGGTCCGGCAGTCGCAACGGCTGCTGCGCAAGGACGGCGACGTCGCCCGCATCTCGCTCACCGCGTCCCTGCTGCGCGACGCCGAGGACCGGCCGGGGCACTTCGTCGTCGTGGTCGAGGACGGCACCGAACTGATGCTGCTGCAAGGGGAACTGAGCCGCCAGGCCCTCCACGACGTCCTCACCGGGCTGCCGAACCGGCAGTACTTCGGCACCCACCTGGAGACGGCGCTTCGGCGCGCCGACCCGGTGTACGGCGTGACGCTGTTCCACGTCGACCTCGACGCGTTCGGGATGGTCTGCAACAGCCTCGGCCGCCGGATCGGCGAGCAGCTGCTGATGCACTTCGCGCAGCGGCTGAAGGCGGTGATGGCCGGGGAGAACGCGATGATCGCGCGGTTCCACAGCGACGAGTTCGGCATCCTGGTCGAGAACACGGCGACGACACCGGACATCGGCACGATCGTGCGCGCCATCAACGACGAGCTCGCCGAGCCGTTCTTCGTCGACGGGCACGGGCTCGCGCTGTCGGCCAGCGCGGGCGTGGTGCACCGGCCGTCGAAGGGCATCGACCCGGTGGAGCTGCTGCGAGCGGCGGACCAGACGCTCCGGCGGGCCAAGGCGCGGCGGCGCGGCCAGTGGAAGATGTTCGACCGGGAGGCCGACGCCGAAGACCGGCGGACGCAGAAGCTGGCCGTCGGCATGGCCGGGGCCTGGGAGCACGGCGAGATCAGCGTCCGGTACCGGCCGATGGCGCGGCTGGCCGACGGCGGGGTGGCCGGCGTCGAGGCCCGCCTGCACTGGGACCGGCCGGCGGAACCGGTGCCGGCGCACGAACAGTGCGCGGAGCTCGCCGAGTCGACCGGGCTGGTGCTGCCGCTCGGCGACTGGATGCTGCACGCGGCGGGCCGCCAGGGCGAGTGGTGGCGGCAGCGCGCGGGGTTCGGGCTGCCGATGGTCGCCGGCCTGACCGGGCACCAGGTGTCGGACGACGCGCTCGGCACGCGCGTGACGCGGCTGCTGGCCGACACCGGCCTGCCGCCGGAGCAGCTGATGCTCGGCGTGCCGGTGGGCGCGCTGCCGGTGTCGGGGGTGATCGAGAACGTCACCGCGCTCGCCGACCTCGGCGTGCACGTGATGCTCGACGACTTCGGGCTCGGGCCCGACGACCTGCGGGCCGTGCAGGACCTGCCGGTCGACATCGTGCGCGTCGACCGGCGGCTCGCCGAATGGCAGGCGTGGTCGGACTCGACGTTCCTCGGCGCGCTGGTGCCGCTGGTCCGCCAGGTCGGCGCGACGCTCGTCGTCGACGGCATCCACACCGAGGACCAGGCGAGCTGGTGGCACTCGGCCGGCGCCGAGCTGGCGACGGGCGACTACTTCGGGGTCGCCGAACCGGCCGCCGAGCTCGCCGGGCAGTTCGCCGGCACCTGAGCCCGCCACCGGGTGAGGCCGACGGCGAAGAGGACGATCACCATGCCACCGACCACCCGTGGGGTCAGCGGTTCGCCGAGGAAGAGCGTGCCGAGGCCGATCGACACGACCGGGAGCAGGTAGCCGACCGTGGCGGCGGCGGTCGGGCCTTCGTCCGCGATCACGCGGTAGTTGAGGTAGAACGTGATCCCGGTGCCGAAGACGCCGAGGATCGTGACCGCGGCGAGCGCCGTGAGGTTCACCTCCGGCGCGGTCCCGGCGACCGGCAGGGCGAGCGCCGTCAACGCGGTGGCCGTCGTCAGCTGGGCGGCCGAGAGCGCGAGCGGGGCGCCGTTCGGCGGGAGTTTCCGTGCCATGTAAGCGAACGCGATCGCGTAGCTGAGGCCGGCCGCGAGCAGGGCGAGGGCGCCCGTGCTCAGCAGGCCCTCCTGGTCCCACGGCGCGAAGATCACCACGACGCCGGCGAAACCCAGGGCCAGCCCGAGCAGGCGCGCCGGGCCGAGCCGTCGTTCCGTGCCCAGCGCGACGCCGATCAGGAGCGACCACAACGGGGTCGTGGCGTTCATGACCCCGGCGACGCCGGAGTCCACCGTGCGTTCCCCGATGCCGAACAGCGCGAACGGCAGCGCGTTGCAGAAGAAGGCGGCGACGATCAGCCGTCCCCACGTGCCGCGGTCGCGCGGAAGCCGCTGGCGGGCCGCGAAAGCCAGCACCAGCAGCGTCAGCGCGCCGAGCGCGCAGCGGATCAACGTGAGGTGGACGGGGCTCAACCCGGTCAACGCCAGCTTGATCCAGAGGAACCCCGAGCCCCACAGCAGAGCCAGTACCGCGATGCGCATCCAACCAGTCACGTGCTCCACGGTGCCGAAGCGGAACCGTCAGGACAAGTGAAAAGTCCTGGACCAACCGTTAAGCAATGCTACATCGGGTGTTCCAGCCACACGTTCGGCTCGACGTACGTCGCCGTGTCGTGGGCGATCGATGCGAACACCGGGGCGATGCCGCCCGGGATGAAGTTCTCGCCCTCCTGGAGTTTCACGCCCGTCCAGGCGCGCCAGTCGGCCAGCGAGCCGGCCAGGGTGACCGCGAACGGGCAGACCTTCACCACGCGCGCGCCGAGGCGTTCGTGGGTGCGCAGCCAGCGGTCGGCGAGCAGGCCGTCGGGACGGCGCCGCGCCGCGTACTCCGGCATCGGGACGCCGGGTTCGGCCTCCTTGCCGATCGGGCGCACCGACACGATCAGCTTGCGCAGCCCCGTTTCCGCGGCCCTCACCTTCAACGCCTTGAGCATCGGCGCCGACAGGCCGGTGCCGCGCAGGTGCGGGGCGATCACGACTTCCAGCGCGCACAACGCGTTCGGCTCGCGGCCGTCCAGCACGTCCTGGGCGGCCCACTCGATCGCCTGGTCCCAGCCGTGGTCCGGCAGCTCCGTGCGGTCCGGGGCCGGGTAGGCCAAGGGGACCGAAAGGGCGCGGGCCATCGGCGTGCCGTCGTCGTCCAACGCGATCAGGAAGTACCGCGGCCACAGGCGCAGGAACCGCTCGCCGGTGATCATCCGGCCGCTCGCGCCCTGGTAGATGAACTGGCCGCCGACGTCGCCGAGGTTCAGGGCGGCGTCGAGCAGGTCGGGGTGCTCGGCAAGATCGACAACGCGCATGGGCCCAGTGAAACGGAAAGATCACCGCCGGGATAGCGGCATCCGGGCGACGGTCAGCGCAACGCCTTCTGCCGCCGGGTCAACGCCGACGGGTCGAGGTTCGCCTTCGTGCCGGCGTCGTGGCCGTCGAGGTAGCCGCTGCCGGACAGCCGCCGGGGCGCGGCCGAGCGCAGGTCGCCGTACTGGGAGTCGAACGCGTGCTGCACCATCTGCGCGCGGTCGCGGACGACCAGCTCCGCCGACCGCTCGCCGGGGACCGCCGTGCGGACGGCTTCCGATTCGGCGTGGGTGAGCCGCTCGTGGACCGCGCGCGCGAAGCCGTGCAGCCACGTGCGGCGGTAGGCGGCCAGCGACTCGCCGGGGAAGAAGCCGTCCGGCCGGACGCGGGTGAGCTGGGTGCTCGCCTGCAGCAGGAGGCTGGTGAACAGCAGCTCCACGCGGCCGAGGTCGGAGTGGTAGCCGAACACCGTGACGCTCTCGACCTTCTGGCCGTAGCGGTGCAGCAGCGTCCGGCAGCGCAGCGGGTACGCGACCGAGGTGAGCAGGCTCGCCTTGTCCCGGCTGTACGGGTCGTTCATCGGGATCTTGAGCGTGCCGATCTCGTCGGCGGTGGCACCGGACGCGGCGAGCATCGCCTGGTCGATCCCGTACCGCGCGACCAGCTCGGCGGCCTTCCGGTTGTACGCCTCGGCTTCCGCCTCGGTGACCGCCGGGTCCTCGGCCTTCGCCAGCAGCTTGCGGATGCGCTCGAGCTGCGGGTCTGACTCGGTCATGGTGGGAGGGTATTCGATCAGGTGTTCGGGCGCGTGCACCGGGTCACAGCGTGTCGCGGACCGCCCGGGATGGGGAGGCGGCGCAGCACCGCGCACGGTCGAGGGGCGCCGGGTCGACCGCGAACTCGGCCTCCGCTCGCTGCCGGCCGTGCTCGCCGTTCGGCAGGACCTCGGCGCGCTCCTCAGCCCAGGTAGGCGTCGAGCGTGACGGCCAGCGCCGCCTCCGGGGAGGGTGCGAAACTCGCCCCCGCCAGGCCGCCCCACAGCCACAGCTGGGCGAGGCCGTGCAGTGCCGCCCACAGCGACGCCGCCACCAGCCGCAGGTCGGCGCCCGAGCGCGCGACCGGTGTCGGGACCGCCGCCACCAGCACGGCGAACGTGTCGAACACCGCGCTCGCCGCCGCCGAGAGCGCCGGGTCGTCCGCGTCGACCAGGTCGCGGCGGAACATCAGCTCGAACATCGCCGGGTTGGTCAGCGCGAAGTCGAGGTAGCTGTGGCAGGCCGCGGTGAGCCGCTCGCGCGGGGAGTTCTCCGGCAGCGTCGCCCGGCGGGCGAGCAGGTCGGCGTACCCGCGGGTCGCGACGGCGGACAGCAGCTCGGCGCGGCCGGAGAAGTGCCGCAGCGGCGCGCCGTGCGAAACGCCGGCGGCCTTCGCGATCCCGCGCAGCGTCACCGCGTCGACGCCTTCGCCGGCCAGCAGCTCGGACGCGGTGTCGATCAGGCGTTGCCGGGTGCCCACGCTTCGTCCCTCGTCATGGGGAGCAGGTCCGGGCGCTTCGGCAGGAAGCCGTCGCCCGGCTGGCGGCCGATCAGCCGGTTGCGCGTGCGCGTCACGGCGACCGGCAGCACCTCGCGTAACAGCCAATGCAGGTCGGCACGCCAGTTTCCCGCGGCCGCGGTGCCCGGCAGCGGCGCCAGCCAGCCGGGGTCGTACTCGAGCCCGAGCCGGCCGAGGACGTACGCGGCGAGCCGGCGGTGCCCGAGCTCGGACAGGTGCAGCCGGTCGGCGCCGAAGTAGCGGGAGTCGGTGACGGCCTGGTCCGGCCACAGGTCGATGAGCAGCGCGCCGTAACTGACGGCGGCTTCGCGGATGGCCTCGTTGAGCGCGACGATCCGCGGCCGCATCCGCTGCCCGAGCGGCATCCGGGTGGAGATGTCGCTGAGGGTGAACGTGACGACGGTGGGCGAGATTTCGGTGCACGCGCGGATCGCGGCGTCGACGCGGCGGGCGACCGTGCGCGCGTCCCAGCCCCGGCTCATCACGTCGTTGCCGCCGCCGAAGAGCGCGATCAGGTCCGGCTCGAGCCGCGTCGCGGCCGGGACCTGCTCGGGCACGATCTGGTCGAGCCGCCGTCCGCGCACGGCGAGGTTGGCGTAGCGGAAGTCCGGCTCGCCCGCCGCCAGCCGGGCGGCGACGAAGTCGGCCCAGCCGCGGTAGTGGTCCCGCCCGGGGTACGGGTCGTCGAGACCTTCGGCGCAGCTGTCGCCGAGGACGACGAAACGGTGGTGGCTCATCCCGATCTCCGTAACCCGTGGTTCACCTTGTGGACACTGTCTATCAAACTTCTGTAGACGGTGTCTACTTCGGGTCCGGACGCGCCCGCAACACCGGCGCGGGGAGCGTGTCAGCGAGACGTGGTCCAGGGCCGGAGCTTCTCCGGGTTGCGCATCGCCCAGATGCGCGTGATCCGGCCGTCGGCGACGTCGAACGCGTACACGGCCGCGAGGTCGTCGCCGCGCTGGAGGAGCAGGCCCGGGAGGCCGTTGACCGCGCGCTCCACGAGCGTCAGGCCGCCCGCGGCGAGCGCCGCCACGTACCGCGCGACCGGCTCGCCGCCTTCGATCGGGGTCAGCGCGGCGCGGACCACGCCGCCGCCGTCCGCCGTCAAGGTCGCGGCCGGGTCGAGGAGGGCGACCAAGGCGTCGATGTCGCCCGCTTCCCACGCCTGCTTGAAGTCCCTGATCACCTCGGCGTGCCCGGTGGCGGTGGTCGCGGGGCGAGCCGCGCGGACGCGGCGGCGGGCCGACGAGGCCAGTTCGCGGCACGCCGCCGGTGTGCGGCCGGTGATCGCCGCGACCTCGGTGAACGCGTACCCGAAGACGTCGTGGAGGACGAGCGCGACCCGCTGGGCCGGGGTCATCGCTTCGAGCGTCACGAGGAAGGCCATGGTGACCGACTCGTCGAGGGTGATCCGGTCGGCGACCGAGTCGGCCTGGTCCGGCACGGGCTCAGGCAGCCACTCGCCCACGTACCGTTCGCGCCGGGCACGCGCGGAACCCAGCACGTCCAGGCAGATCCGGCCGGCGACCGTCGTCAGCCACGCGCCGGGCGAGGAGATCGCGTCGCGCCGGGCCGGCGAGAGCGCGTACCAGCGGACGTAGGTCTCCTGCACCGCGTCCTCGGCTTCGGCCAGGGAGCCGAGCAGCCGGTAGGCGAGGTTGAGCAGGTGACGGCGTTCGCCGTCGACGGGTGTCGTCATGTCCCCTCCGACGACGCAGCTCCTTCGAACGTCAGCCTGACATCCCGCCGCCCTGCTTCGTCGTACCCCTCGAAGCCGAACCGAACAGGGGAAAACGATGATCGAGATCGGAATCGTGCTGGGCAGCACCCGGCCCGGCCGCGTGGGGGACCAGGTGGCCCGGTGGGTCCACGAGCGGGCGAGCCGGCGCACCGACGCCCGGTTCACGCTGATCGACCTGCGCGACCACCCGCTGCCCCACCTCGAGCAGCCGCCCGGATTCTCGGGGCAGTACTCCGACGAACGCACCCGGGCCTGGGCCGCGACCGTCGCCGCGTGCGACGGGTTCGTGCTGGTCACGCCGGAGTACAACCACTCCGTTCCCGGCGTGCTCAAGAACGCCATGGACGTCGTGCACCTCGAGTGGAACACCAAGGCCGCCGGGTTCGTCTCCTACGGCGGCGTCGGCGGGGCCCGGTCGGTCGAGCAGCTGCGGCTGGTCTGCGGGGCCCTGCAGCTGGCGGACGTGGCCCCGCAGGTCACGCTGCCGCTGGCGACCGAGTTCGCGGACCGCGCCACCTTCGCGCCGGGCGAGCACCAGCTCACCGCGCTGGACACGGTGCTCGACCACGTCGTCGCCTGGAGCACCGCGCTCGCCCCGCTGCGGCGCGGGGACGCCGAGGCCGCGATCCGTGGCCGCATCGACGCGATGATCGACGGCCTCCGGAGCAAGGACCTCGAAGCGCTGCGGCGGAGCTACGCCGCGGACGTCGTGTCGTTCGACGTCGAGCCGCCGCTGCAGCACGTGGGCGTCGACGCGAAGCTGAAGAACTGGGCGAAGGTGTTCACGATCTTCGAGGAGGTGGACTACGAACTGCGCGACCTGACCGTCGCGGTGAGCGGAGACCTCGCCGTCGGGCACGGCTTCGGCCGGGTCAGCGGGACGCTGAAGAACGGCGTCACCACCGAGGGCATGTGGGTCCGGGCCACGTTCGTCTTCCGGGACACCGGCGACGGCTGGGTGATCGGCCACGACCAGGCGTCCGTGCCGTTTGACGTGGCGACCGGGCGCGGCCTGACCGACCTGGAACCCTGACGGCTCAAGCGAGCCGGGCGCGGTGGGCCGTCACGGCGGCCCGCCGCGGATCGGCCGCGGGGAGCGTCTTGAGCAGCGCGTCGAGCACCGCGAAGTCGTCGGCGCCGCAGGCGGTTTCCCAGAACGACCACAGCACGCTCGCGTCGCCGCTGTTGAGCGCCACCTGACGCACCTGCGCAGTAAGGGATTCGCGCTCCTCGCGGATCGCCGGCGCTTCCGAGTCCGGCAGCAGCGGGCCGCGGAAGGCACGCAGGACGTCGGCGGGCGAGCCGGTGCGCAACGCCGTGCGGGCGCGGGTGAAGTCGGCGTCGACGTCCGCCGCCAGCCGGTACGGGCGCGTCTGCACCACCGACGCGCCCAGCTGGGAGCGCAGCCGGTGGATCTCCGCGCGGACCGTGACCGGGTTGCCCGACTCGCCGTAGAGCTGCAGCGCCAGCCGTTCCGCCGAGAGGCCGTTCGGGTGCAGGCTCAACAGGGTCAGGATTTCCGCGTGCCGCAACGTCAGTGGCACCTCGCGACCGTCCACAGTGGTCGAGAACGCGCCGTCCGCGAGGTACTCCAGCGACAGCCGGGACCGCGGCCCGCCACCGGTGGACGGCGACGACAGCCGCAGCAGGTAGCCCTCGGCCAAGGGTTCCACCGTCGCGATGCGGCCGTCGGGCAGGGTCACCGTGCCGCCGCCGCGCCGGACGTCCACAGTGGACGGCAGCAGGCACGCCTGCGCGGCGAGCACCCGGCCGCCGGCCGAAAGCAGTGCGCCGGGGCGGCCGCGCAACGCGTCCAGGTGCGGCATGTTGACCCGCCGCAGCTGCTCGTCACGGATCGCGAGCTGGGCGCGCAGCTGGCCTTCCGCGAGCTGCGCCGTCGCCGTGACCAGCGAAAGCATGGCCGGGTGCACCGTGCGCAACGGCCCGCTGACGTCGATCGAGCCGAGCAGCACGCCGGTTTCGGGGTCGCGCACCGGCGCCGCCGCGCACGTCCACGCGTGGTAGCGGCGGACCAGGTGCTCGGCGGAGTAGATCTGCACCGGGTCGCCGGTCGCCAGCGCGGTGCCCATCGCGTTCGTGCCGATCGCGGCTTCGCTCCACCGCGTGCCCTCGGTGAGGCCGACGCGGTCACCGCGCAGCAGCTGGCCCGCCGCGCCCTCGCGCCACAGGATCAGGCCGTCGGCGTCGGTCACGATCATCACGTGCTCGGCGTCGTCGGCGATGCTCACCAGCATCTGCCGCAGCACCGGCAGCACCGGCGCCAGCGGGTGGGCTTCCCGCAGGGCCGCGAGGTCGCCGGTGTCGTAGACGAACGGCGCCTCGCCCTCGTCCGGGTCGACGCGGGCGGCGAGCGAGCGGTTCCAGGAGTCGGAGACGACCGACCGCGGCGGCCGGGGCCCGGGAACGCCCTGGAGCACCGCCTCGCGGACGTGCTCCAGTAGCCGCGCGTAGGACTCGGGGTCGCGCAGCAGCTCCGGTTCGGGCGCCTCTGCCACGTCCTCCAGCGTAGAGAGCCAGCTCACAGCGGTGCAACGCGCGTGCAACGTTGCCGCACCTACCTTCGGCGGCCACCAGGTCACCCGTCACTCCGAGCAACGAGGCAGGGAAGATGGTCCAGTACGCCGCACCGAACACCGAAGGCAGCGTCGTCAGCTACGAATCGCGCTACGACCACTACATCGGCGGCGAGTACGTCCCGCCCGCGAGCGGCCAGTACTTCGAGAACCCGACGCCCGTCACCGGCAAGGTGTTCTGCGAGATCGCCCGCGGTAACGCCGAGGACGTCGAGAAGGCGCTCGACGCCGCCCACGGCGCCGCACCGGCGTGGGGCCGGACCTCGCCGGAGGAACGCGCGAACGTCCTGCTCAGGATCGCCGACCGGATGGAGCGCAACCTCGAGGCGATCGCCGTCGCCGAGGCGTGGGAGAACGGCAAGGCGGTCCGCGAGACCCTCGCCGCCGACATCCCGCTGGCCATCGACCACTTCCGCTACTTCGCCGGCGCGCTGCGCGCCCAGGAGGGCGGCATCTCGCAGGTCGACGAGAACACCGTCGCCTACCACTTCCACGAGCCCCTGGGCGTGGTCGCGCAGATCATCCCGTGGAACTTCCCGATCCTGATGGCGGTCTGGAAGCTCGCCCCGGCGCTGGCCGCGGGCAACGCGATCGTGCTCAAGCCGGCCGAGCAGACCCCGGCGTCGATCCACCTGCTGTTCTCGATCATCGGCGACCTGATCCCGCCGGGCGTGGTCAACATCGTCAACGGCTTCGGCGTCGAGGCGGGCAAGCCGCTGGCCTCCAGCAACCGCGTGCGCAAGGTCGCCTTCACCGGCGAGACCACCACCGGACGGCTGATCCTGCAGTACGCCAGCGAAAACATCATCCCGGTGACCGTCGAGCTCGGCGGCAAGAGCCCGAACATCTTCTTCGACGACGTCGCTTCGCGGAACGACGACTTCTACAACAAGGCGCAGGAGGGCTTCGCGCTCTTCGCGCTGAACCAGGGCGAGGTCTGCACCTGCCCGTCGCGGGCGCTGATCCAGTCGGGCATCTACGACCGGTTCCTCGGGGACGGCGTCGAGCGCGTCCGCAAGATCAAGCAGGGCCACCCGCTCGACACCGAGACGATGATCGGCGCCCAAGCGTCCAACGACCAGCTCGAGAAGATCCTGTCCTACATCGACATCGGCAAGCAGGAGGGCGCCGAGATCCTCACCGGCGGCACCCGCAGCGACCTCGGCGGCGAGCTCTCCGGCGGCTTCTACGTCGAGCCGACCGTGTTCGCCGGCGACAACAAGATGCGGATCTTCCAGGAGGAGATCTTCGGCCCGGTCGTGTCCGTGGCGAAGTTCGACGACTACGCCGACGCCATCAAGATCGCCAACGACACGCTGTACGGCCTCGGCGCCGGTGTCTGGTCGCGCGACGGCAACACCGCCTACCGCGCCGGCCGCGACATCCAGGCGGGCCGCGTCTGGGTGAACAACTACCACGCCTACCCGGCGCACGCGGCCTTCGGCGGCTACAAGGCGTCCGGCATCGGCCGCGAGAACCACAAGATGATGCTCGACCACTACCAGCAGACGAAGAACATGCTCGTCTCCTACTCCGACCAGGCGCTCGGGTTCTTCTGATGACCGAGCGCGTCGACCTGACACCGGCTGCCGCGGACCTCCTGCGGCAGCTGGTGTCTACTCACGGGCCGGTGATGTTCCACCAGTCCGGCGGGTGCTGCGACGGCAGCGCCCCGATGTGCTACCCGGCGGGTGAGTTCAAGACCGGGCAGTCCGACGTCAACCTCGGTGCACTGGAAGTGGAAGGCATCGAGGACGTGCCGGTCTGGATGTCCGGGCCGCAGTTCGAGTACTGGAAGCACACGCACCTGACGATCGACGTCGTGCCCGGGCGCGGGAGCGGGTTTTCCTTGGAGGCGCCCGAAGGCGTGCGCTTCCTGATCCGCTCCCGGCTGCTCACCGACGAGGAGTCCGCGGCGCTGAACTGAAGGCGTCGAACAACGCCGTGGCGAGCACCAGCCCTTCCCGGGCGACCGGGGCGAGCAGGTGCTCGTCCGGCGCGTGCTGCAGGCAGCCCGGGTAGGAGTGCGGCAGCCACAGCGTGGCCAGCCCGAGCACGTCGGTGAAGACGTGGTTGGGCAGGCCGCCGCCGAAGTTGGGCAGGAGCGCGACGGGCTTCTCCGCGACCGCGTCCAAAGTGGACTTGGCCCAGCCCACCCACGGGTCGTCCACCGGCGTGCGGCTGGCCAGGAAGCTCGCGTCGGCTCGGACGTCGAGCATCGGAAAGCCGTGCGCGGCGAAGTGTTTCCGGATGGCGGGTGCGACGCCGTCGACGTCGGTGCCCGCGACGTACCGCAGCTGCAGCACCGCGCGGGCGCTGCCGGGGATGGCGTTGACCGGGCGGTCGGCGTTCCCGGCGTCGAGCGCCAGCACCTCCAGGGTGTTCCAGCCGTAGAGCCGCTCGGCGGGCGTGAGCCGTTGGTCGCCCCAGTCCTCGTCCGGTGCGTCGACGACCACGTCGGCCAGTGCGGCGCGCACGGTGTCCGGCAGTTCCGGCGGCAGCAGTCCGGGCACCCGGATGCGGCCGTGGCCGTCGACGAGGGTCGCGATCGCGGCGGCGAGCGTCGTCGCCGGGTTGCGCAGGATCCCGCCCCAGTTGCCGGAGTGGCGGGCGTCCGGGCGCAGGTCGGCGTCGAGGGTGAGCCGGATGCCGCCGCGGGCGCCGAGGAACAGCGTCGGTGTGGCCGCGTCGAGACGCGGGCCGTCGGAGGCGATCAGGACGTCGGCGCTCAGCAGGTCCTTCTCCTGGGCCGCGAACTCCGTGAGGCCGGGCGAGCCGATCTCTTCGCCGGTCTCGAAGAGGAACTTCAGGTTGAAGCCGAGCTTCCCGCGTTCGGCCAGCACCAGCCGCAACGCCGTCAGGGTGATCAGGTGCTGGCCCTTGTTGTCCGCGGTGCCGCGGCCGTACCAGCGGTCGCCGTCCGCGGTGAGCGTCCACGGGTCGAGCCCGTCGCGCCACTGCCCGGCTTCCCCGACGACGTCGGCGTGGCCATAGCACAGCAGCGTCGGCAGGTCTTCTCCTTCCGTGCGGACCCCGACGAGGAACGGGCCGCCCGCCGGGTCCGGGTTGGCGTGCTGGGTGACGTCGCAGCCGAGGCCGGTCAGCGCCGGGGTCAGGACCTCGTCGAGGTACGCCTGGACGGCGGCGCGGCCCTCGGGGGCGTCGCTCACCGTGGGGTAGGCGACCAGCCGGGCCAGTTCGGTGAAGAGCGCACCGGAGTCGACGTGGGCGCGGGCCTTGCCGGGCAGATCCATGCCCGCCAGCCTAAAGGGGGTAAACTATACGAACGGTCGTGCTATATTCGGGGGCATGAACGTCGACGGCGTGTATGTGGGGGAACCGAGCGTCCTGGGCCACCGGCGGGAGCAGCCGGTGCTGAGCGGGATCACGAAGGCGCGGGTCGCGGCGCCGGAGCTGACCTTGACCGAGCTGAACCTCGACGGTGACCGGCAGGCCGACCTCACCGTGCACGGTGGCCCCGACAAAGCCGTCTACGTCTACCCGGCCGAGCACTACGCGGCCTGGCGAGAAGACGGCTTCGAGGTCGAGACGGCCGACTTCGGCGAGAACATTTCGTTGTCCGGGATCACCGAGGACGACGTGCGGATCGGGGACGTCTGGGCCTGGGGCGACGCGCTCGTGCAGGTCTCGCAGCCGCGGTCGCCGTGCTACAAGCTCGCCATGAAGACCGGCCGCAAGGACATCACGCCGGCGATGATCGACTCCGGGCGCAGCGGCTGGTACCTGCGCGTGCTGCGGCCGGGCACGGTGCCGACGTCGGGGGCGGTCGAGCTGGTCGAGCGCGCGGCCGGGCCGACGATCGCCGAGGTCTACGTCATCTCCTTCGCGAACTACGGGCAGCTGCCGCCGGAGCGCGTCGAGGCGGCGCTGGACTTCGCCGACCGCGTGCTGGCGACGCCCGAGCTGGCCGTGTCGTGGAGCGCGGGCATCCAGTCCACTGTGGACCGCTGGCGGGCGCGGCGTGCCGGTTGACGGCCGGATCGCCCGCGGCGACGCGACCCGCCGCCTGGTGCTGCGCCGGGCGGTGGACGTCGCGTCGGTCGACGGCCTCGAGGGGCTTTCCCTCGGCCGGCTCGCCACCGAGCTGGAGCTGAGCAAGAGCGGCGTGTTCGCGCTGTTCGGCTCGAAGGAGGACCTGCAGCTCGCGACGATCGAAGCGGCGCTGGAGATCTTCCGTTCTCACGTCGTGACGCCGGCTTCGGCGGTCTCGCCGGGGTTGCCGCGGCTGCGGGCGATCTGCGAGAACTGGCTGGAGTACTCGGAAAAGCGCGTGTTCCCGGGCGGGTGCTTCTTCTTCAACGTCGGCGCGGAGTTCGACGCGCGGCCCGGCCGGGTCCACGACGCGGTGGCCGCGGCGAGCGGCTCGTTCGCCGCGTTCATCCGCGAGTCAGCTCGCGAAGCAGTCGCCCTCGGTCACTTGGACGCGGACGCGGAAGTCCTGGCGTTCGAGCTGCACGCACTCGGCCGGGCGGCCAACGCCGACGCGGTGCTGAACGGTGGAACGCAGGCGTACGAGCTGGCCAGGCGAGCGATCCGCGCCCGCCTGGCCGGCGCGTAACTACTTCCAGTCGACCTGCGGGGAGCGGTAGAAGTTGATGCCCTGGGCGACCCAGCGCGGGGACTGCTTCGCCAGCCGCGCGCGGTAGGCGTCCCAGTCGTGCGTCGACTTCGGGGACCAGCCGATCTCCGCGATGCCCGGCAGGCGCGGGAACGCCATGTACTCGATGTCGGCGCTGGTGCGGAGCGTCTCGGTCCACAGCGGCGCCTCGACACCCGCGATCTGGTGCTCGCCGACGCCGGTCACCAGCGACGCCGGGTCCCAGTTGTACCCATCGCGAACCTCGATCAGCGCGGCCCAGTCCTGGCCGAGCGGTGTCGAAGCGTCGTACTTCATGTCCAGGTACGCGTAGTTCGCCGGCGACATCAGGATCTTGCTGCCGCGCGCCGCGGCCGCCGCGACGCTCGGGTTGTCGCCGCCGAAGTCCCAGTACTGCGGGACGGCCGACGCGGGCGGGTCCGACTTCGCGATCTCGTGCCAGCCGGTGACCTTCTTGCCGTACTTGGCGACGATCGGCTGCACCTTCTTCTCGAACGCGATGTAGTCCGCGGGCGGCGTGGAGTGCGCCTCGTCGCCGCCGATGTGCAGGTACGGCCCAGGGGTGATGGCCGCCAGCTCGCGCACGACGTCTTCGACGAACTTGTACGTGATCGGCGAGGAGATGCACAGCGAGCTGTAGCCGACCTCGGTGTCCGTGCGCACCGGCACGGCCTTGCCGTCGCAGTTCAGCTCGGCGTACGTCGACTGCGCCGCGTTGGTGTGGCCCGGCATGTCGATCTCCGGGATCACCGTGATGTGCCGCGAAGCCGCGTACGCGACGATGTCCTGGTACTGCGCCTGGGTGTAGTAGCCGCCCGGGTCGCCGTCGACGGCCGTCTTGCCGCCGACCGTCGCCAGCTTCGGCCAGCTCTTGATCTCGATGCGCCAGCCCTGGTCGTCCGCGAGGTGCAGGTGCAGGGTGTTGACCTTGTACTGGGCGATCTGGTCGACGTACCGCTTGACCTGGTCCGGTTTGAAGAAGTGCCGGGCGACGTCGAGCATCGCGCCGCGCTCGGCGAAGCGCGGGTAGTCGAGGATCGTGCCGCCGGCGACGGTCCACGTCCGGTGCTGCACGCGTTTCGCGTCGATCGCCGAGGGCAGCAGCTGCCGCAGCGACTGGACGCCGTCGAAGAGCCCGTCGGCGGTGTTCGCCTTCAGGGTGACGCCGTCGCGCGCGACCTTCAGTTCGTAACCCTCGGTGCCGATGCGCGCGTCGCGGCCCAGCTTCAGCGAGATCGCGGGCAGGCCCACGCTGTGCGGTACGACCGGCAGCGGGTAGCCGGTGGCCGGGCGGAGCAGGCCGCGCAGGTAGTCCGCGACCTGGCCGGCGCCGCGGTCGGCCGTGATCACGGTGAACGGTGTGAGCCGGAAGTCGCCGCGCGGGTCGGCTTTCGCGGACACGGGCGCCGGGACGACGTCGGTCACGCTGCGTTCCGGTGCGGCGGGGGAAGCCGCCGCCGCGGAGGCGGGCAGGCCGGCCGCCGTGAGACTCACGATCGCCGCGGTCAAGACGGCTCTGGACAAGCGCATCAGTGCACCTCCGGTCGGGGACTGCTCCCAAAGGTACAGACCAGCCGGAGCATTTGGAACTATCCTTAACGAAGGGCCTGCCGGATGGCGTCCAGCACGCTCGGGTCCTCGATCGTCGACGGCACGGCTTCGTCGCGGCCGTCGGCGATCGCGCGCATGGTCTTGCGCAGGATCTTGCCCGACCGCGTCTTCGGCAACGCGTCCACAATGGACACATCGCGGAACGCGGCGACCGGCCCGATGTCCCGGCGGACCATGGCCACGAGCTCGTCGCGCAGCTGCTCCTCGGGGATGTCCGCGCCCGCCTTCAACACGACGAACCCGCGGGGCAGCTGGCCCTTGAGCTGGTCGGCGACGCCGATCACGGCGCACTCGGCGACCGCGGGGTGCGCGGCGAGCACCGCCTCCATCGACCCGGTCGACAGCCGGTGGCCGGCGACGTTGATGACGTCGTCGGTGCGGCCCATGACGAACAGGTAGCCGTCTTCGTCGACGTAGCCGGAGTCGCCGGTCAGGTAGTGGCCCTCGTAGCGGGAGAGGTAGGCCTCGCGGTAGCGCTCGTCGTCGCCCCACAGCGTCGGCAGCGAGCCGGGCGGCAGCGGCAGCCGCACCGTGATGGCGCCTTCGCGGCCGGGCGGCAGCTCCTCGCCCGCCTGGTCGAGGATCCGGACGTTCCAGCCGGGCACCGGCTTGGTCGCCGACCCCGGCTTGACGGCCATCGGCTCGAGGCCGCGCGGGTTCGCGGCGATCGGCCAGCCGGTCTCGGTCTGCCACCAGTGGTCGATCACCGGCACGCCGAGCTTCTCGTGCGCCCAGTGGAGGGTCTCCGGGTCGAGCCGCTCGCCGGCCATGAACAGCGTCTTGAACGCCTTCAGGTCGTACTTCTCCAGCTCGCGCGCGTCCGGGTCGACCTTCTTGACGGCCCGCAACGCGGTCGGCGCGGTGAACAGCGCCTGGACGCCGTGTTCGGCGATGACCCGCCAGAACGCCCCCGCGTCCGGCGTGCCGACCGGCTTGCCCTCGTACATCACCGTCGTGGCGCCGACGAGCAGCGGCGCGTAGACGATGTAGGAGTGCCCGACGACCCAGCCGACGTCGGACGCCGTCCACCAGACGTCGCCGGCGTGGACGTCGTAGACCGCGTCCATCGAGTAGGCGAGCGCGACCGCGTGGCCGCCGGTGTCGCGCACGACGCCCTTCGGCTTCCCGGTCGTGCCGGACGTGTAGAGGATGTACAGCGGATCGGTGGCCGCGACCGGCACCGGATCGACCGGGTCCGCGCCCGCGGCCAGCTCGCGCCAGTCCCGCTCGCGCCCTTCGAGCGTCGCCGGGGCCTGCTCGCGCTGCAGCACGACGACATGGTCCGGCTGGTGCTCGGTCAGCTCGAGCGCGGCCCGGATGATCGGCTGGTACTCGACCACCCGCGTCGGCTCGATGCCGCAGGACGCCGCCAGGATCACCTTCGGCTTCGCGTCCTCGATCCGCGCGGCCAGCTCCTTGGGCGCGAACCCGCCGAAGACCACCGAGTGCACCGCGCCGATCCGCGCGCAGGCCAGCATCGCGATCGCCGCCTCCGGCACCATCGGCAGGTAGACGATGACGCGGTCACCCTTGGTGACCCCCAGGGAGCTGAGCGCGCCGGCGAACCGCGCGACCGTGTCGCGGAGCTCTTCGTAGGTGTAGGTGCGTTGCCGTCCGGTCACGGGAGAGTCCCAGATCAGTGCGGCCTGGCCCCCGCGCCCGGCCTCGACGTGCCGGTCCAGCGCGTTGTACGAGGTGTTCAGCTCGGCGTCCGGGAACCACCGGAAGAAGGGCGGGTCCGACTCGTCGAGGGCCCGGGCCGGGGGCTTCGTCCAGCTGATCGCACCGGCCGCGGCCAGCCAGAACGCTTCCGGGTCCCGCAGGCTGTGCCGGTAGGCCTCGGAGTACGCGCCCATTGCCGCTCCTTCGCGTCGAACGTCCGCCGGACCCCATCATGGCGCGCGAGCGGCGAGCCCGCCGGATTCCAGGCACGCTGAAGACCCGGCAACCCCACGGCCGCCGGCTGCGTCCTAAGCTGGACCGCGGGGAAATGCCGCGAGACGGTAAGAAGTGAACACGGACAGTGAGGGGATCCGGCGGTGAACGGACTCGCGAGCGCGTTGCTCTCGCTAGCCCATTCCTTGTTCGGCCCGGGCTTCTGCCCCGGCGACTGGGTCTGGGCCACGAGTGCGGCCGGCGCGCTCGTCGCGCTGCTCCCGCCGATCGGCGCGCTGGCGGTGTCGATCATCCGCAAGGGCACCGGCAACCGCTACGACGCCACGACGTTGTCGGTGTTCGGGGCGATCGGCCTGGTCAGCGCGCTGATCCTGCCGTGGCTGCTGTCCAACGGCATCTCGGGTGTCTTCCGCGCCGAGCGGGCGGGCACGAAGTCCGGGCTGCCGCGCGCGGAGGCCGCGACGCTGGCGAGCGGCTCCTGCTGGGTGGACACGCAGAAGGAGTACCTGGGCGGCGGCCCGAACGTCTACGAGGTGCTGTTCTACAAGAACAACGCGGCCTTGCCGACCTTCGTGTACGTGGCCGCGTTCATCCTGCTGCCCGCCGGCTCGCTGCTGTTCGTGATGCTGCAGGGCCGCACCGCTTTCCGCCGCGGCCCGAAGTGGCCGTCCCGGTTCTTCTGGATCCCGTTCGCCGCGATGCTCGCGTTCAGCGTCGGCATGGAGGCGAACACCGCGCTGCACTTCTGGCTCGGCTTCCTGCCGTTCAGCGTGCTGGGCCTGATCCCGGTCGCGATGGTCGGGCCACCGCCGTGGTCGGTGATCAACCGCTCGGACGCGCCGCCGCGCCGTGAACCCGAGCCGTACCGGCCGCCGCCCCCGTCGCCGTCCCAGATGCAGCCCCGGCCGACCCCGCCGCCGCCACCGCCGCCGCCGGTCAACAAGCCGTACCCGAAGACGGCGCTGGCGTCGGCACCGGAACCGCCGCCGATGGCGGGCGCGCTGGCCGCGGCCCCCGGGCCGATCCCGCCGCCGCCCGGCTCCCGCAACGCCGGCGGCAGCCGCTACCGGCGCGTCAAGCAGCTCGGCGCGGGTGGCTTCGGCACGGTCTGGCAGGCCGTCGACACGCAGCTGAACCGCACGGTCGCGCTGAAGATCGCGCACGCGCCGGACCGCGACACCGCCGAGCGCATGCAGCGCGAGGCCCGCGCGCTGGCCGTGGTCAGCCACCCGAACTGCGTCAAGGTGTACGACCTGGCCGAGGAGCCGGACGGCCTCGCGCTGGTCATGGAGTACCTCGAAGGCCGTCCGCTGGCCGAGCTGGTCGACGGCCAAGGCCCGCTGGACGACGTCGCCGCCGGCCGCCTGTGGGCGACGATGGCGGGCGCGCTCGCCGCGGCGCACGAGAAGGGCGTCCTGCACCGCGACATCAAGCCGTCGAACATCGTGCTGGACCCGAGCGGCCTGGCCCACCTGATCGACTTCGGCATCGCGCGCAGCCAGGGCGATTCGAAGATGACGGCCACTGGGATGATGATCGGCACGCCCGACTTCGTCGCCCCGGAGCAGGCCATGGGCTCGGCGGCGTCCCCGGCGTCCGACGCGTGGCAGCTGGCGGCGACGATCAGCTACGCGCTCTCCGGCCAGCCTCCGCGCGGCACGCGCGAGACCCCGATGGCGGCGTTGATGGCGGCGGCCCGTGCGGAGCCGGTGTCGCGGCTGCCTCAGCGGAGCGCGCACGCGCGTCTGCTGGCGGCTTCGCTGGACCCCGAGCCGCGCCGTCGTCCGACGTTGAACTCGGTGCGCCGCGAGGTCGAGGGCTGGCTGTCCCGCGCGGGCAAGTCCGCGGACGGCCCGGTGACCCGCGTGGTGCCGCGGCAGCCGGGTGGCCAGGTGCCCCGCCGCTAGCCAGGCTTCACCGCTTCGAAGATCACGAGCTGCTTCGGCTCCAGCCGGACGTCGACCTGTTCGAAGCCCGCCTTCTCGAGGCGGGCCGGGAACGTCGCCGCGTCGACGACGTTCATCGTGTCGCCGACGTGCAGCAGGCGGAACCTGAGGTTGAGCTGGCCGTCGCTGCCGCAGTAGGTGCCGCCCGGGCGCAGGACCCGGGCCGCTTCGGCGAAGATCGCGTCCTGCAGCTCGGCGGTCGGCACGTGGTGCAGCATCGTGAAGCACACCACCGCCGAAAAGCGGCCGTCCTCGAACGGCATTTCGGCGCCGCTGCCCTCGACGACCTCGGCGCGGTCGCCGAACTTCGCGCGCAGCAGCTCGGTCGACGCGGGGTCGATCTCCAGCACGGTCAGCTTCGGGACGGCCTCGAGCAGCACCCTTGTCGTGGCGCCGAAGCCGGGACCGATCTCGAGCACGTCGTCGCCGAGATCGCGGTCCGCCAGCCAGGGCGTCAGGCGCTCCTCGACGGTCGCGGCCCACTTCTCCGAGCTGCAGATCTTCCGGTGGATCAGGTTCATCGGCATGCGTCCGACGCTATTTCGGCGCGGGCGTGGCCGGAAGCCGATAGCGTGCCAGGTGATGTCGTCAACCGGTCAAGCGATGCTGCTCGGCGAGTTCGACCTACCCGCCGGCACCTGGTTCCCCTGGCACGAACACCCCGCGCACCAGCTGGTCTGGTCGGCGCGCGGGGTCGTCGCGGTCAAGTCCGGGGACGCGGGCTGGGTGCTGCCGCCGACGCGCGCGCTGTGGATGCCTGCGGGCGTCCGGCACCGCACCGGCGCGCTCGGCCGGGCGGCGCTGCGGGGCATCTACGCCGACCCCGCGCTGTCGCCGGTGTCGTGGCCGGAGCCGCGGGTGGTCGTCGTCCGGCCCCTGCTGCGCGAGCTCCTGGAGTACCTGACCGGCGCCGGTGTCGCGCCGGCCGCCCGGGTGCGTGCCGAAGCGGTGGCGTTCGACCTGCTGGAGCCGCTCGACGTGGTGCCGATCGCGGTACCGCCGCTGACCGACCCGCGCGCCCGAGACGTCGAGCGGGTCCTGCTCGCGAACCCGGCCGATCCCCGCACGCTCGCCGAGTTCGGCCGGGCGGTCGGCGCGTCGGAGCGGACGCTGGCGCGGGCGTTCGCCCGCGAAGGCCGGATGCCGTTCGGGACGTGGCGCACGCAGGTGCGGCTGCGGGCGTCGCTGCCGCTGCTGGCCGCGGGCACGCCGCTGGCGGCGGTGGCCCACCGCGTGGGCTACAGCTCGGCGAGCGCGTTCGTGGCGGCGTTCCGGCGCGCCGTCGGGGTCACGCCGGTGGCCTACTTCGCGGGCTAGCTACCGCCAGGAGGGCAGCCAGCGTTCGGCTTCCCACTGGCCGTTCGTGATCGCGATGCCGTTCAGGATCGGCCACAGCCAGGCGAAGTTCGCCACCACCAGACCGACGTACAGCGACACCACGAGCAGACCGGTCCCGCGTCTCTCGAAGCCGCGCCGGGCGCTGCCCAGGATCTGGCCGAGGCACAACGTCAGGCCCAGCACCAGGAACGCGGCCAGCGGCGTCGCGTAGAAGAAGTACATCTGGCGGTCGATGTTGGTGTACCAGAAGACGTAGCCGCCGAGGTAGCCGACGAGCACGGCCGCGTAGCGCCAGTCCGCGCGGAAGATCGAGCGCCAGGCCGCCCAGCCGAGCATCGGGATCGCCGCCCACCACATGGCGGGCGTGCCGATCAGCATCGTCGCGCTGATGCAGCGGGACTCGCCGCAGCCGGTGGCTTCGCCGTTGTAGCTGTAGAGCATCGGGCGCAGGCCCATCGGCCACGTCCACGGCTTCGACTCCCACGGGTGCGGGTTGTCCTTGGGCGTGACCAGCGTTTCGTGGAAGTGCAGGACGTTCGCCGTGTAGTCGCCGAGCGAGCGCAGCGCCGGCGGCACCCACGCGAAGGCGCCCGGCGCGATGTCCTTGATCTCCGTGTAGTGCCGGTCGGTGGCGGTCTCGCTGGCGAACCACGCCCAGAACGCGGCGAAGTACATGAGGAACGGGATGACCAGGATCGCCCACAGCGCGGGCAGCACGTCCCGGCGGATCGTGCCCAGCCACGGCCGTTCGACGCCGGCCGCCCGTCGCGCCGCGACGTCGAAGAACACGGTGAGCAGCCCGAACGCGACGATGTAGTACAGCGCCGACCACTTGACGCCGAAGGTGAGCCCGATCATCAGGCCGGCCGCGAACCGCCACCAGCGGAAGCCGAGCTTCGGCCCCCACACGGACTCGTTGACCCAGCCTTCGCGCACGGCCGTCGCGAGCCGCTCGCGCACCTGGTCGCGGTCGGCGAGCACACAGGCGAACGCGGCGAGCACGAACAGCGCGATGAAGATGTCCAGCATGCCCATGCGCGACTGCAGGTGGAGCACGCCGTCGCTGATCACGAGGATGCCGGCGATGGCGCCGAGCAGCGTCGAGCGCGTGAGCCGGCGCGCGATGCGGATGGTGAGCAGGATGATCAGCGTCCCGGCCAGCGCGGGCATGATCCGCCAGCCCCACCCGTTGTAGCCGAACAGCCATTCGCCGATCGCGATCAGCTGCTTCGCCAGCGGCGGGTGGACGACCAGCTCGTAGCCGTAGTTGTCCTCGTAACCGCCGTTGCGCAGCACCTGCCACGCCTGCGGCACGTAGTGCTTCTCGTCGAAGACCGGGCTGCCCTTGTCGGTCGGCACGCCGAGGTTCTGCAGCCGGACGATGCCGCCGATCACGGTCAGCACGAGGGTGACGATCCAGCCGCGCAGCCGGTCGGTCGGCATGCCGCGGCCGAGCAGGGTCACTTCGCGGTCGGTCGGCGGCCGGAGCGCCTCGACCGGGTCCGGCCGGACGCTTTCGTCGTCGGGACGGGTCAGCACGGCGGTCACGGGGGCGATCCTACGGGCGGGACAGGGCGTCCGTCGTCCGGATCCGCTGATCAGCCTAGGCTGGCCGGGTGAGTCCTTCGCTGCTTCCCGGTCGTCTCGTGCTCGCCGCGACCCCGCTCGGCGACGTCGGCGACGCGTCGCCCCGACTGGCGGAAGCACTGGCGGAAGCCGACGTCATCGCGGCGGAGGACACCCGGCGGCTGAAGTCGCTGGCGTCCGCGCTGGAGGTCTCCCCGCGCGGCCGGGTGGTGAGCTTCTACGAAGACGTCGAGACGGCGCGGCTGCCGAAGCTGATCGAATCGTTACGCGCGGGCGAGACGGTCGTGCTCGTGACCGACGCCGGTATGCCCAGTGTGTCCGATCCGGGCTTCCGGCTGGTGGCGGCGTGCGTCGCGGAGGACCTGCCGGTGACGTGCCTGCCCGGGCCGTCCGCGGTGACCACGGCGCTCGCTTTGTCCGGTTTGCCGTGCGACCGGTTCTGCTTCGAGGGGTTCGCGCCGCGCAAGCCCGGCGAGCGGACCCGGTGGCTGACGTCGTTGCGCGACGAGCCGCGGACGGCCGTGTTCTTCGAGTCCCCGCACCGGCTGGCGTCCTTGCTGGCGGACGCGGCTTCGGTGCTGGGCGGCACGCGGCGGGCCGCGGTGTGCCGGGAGCTGACGAAGACGTACGAAGAGGTGAAGCGGGGGACGCTCCCCGAGCTGGCCGCCTGGGCGGCCGATGGGGTGCGCGGGGAGATCACGGTGGTGCTCGCGGGTGCCGCGCCGCGGGAGTTTTCGGTGGCGGACCTGGTGTCAGAGGTCCAGTCCCGCGTCGCGGCGGGCGAGCGCTTGAAGACCGCGGCGGCCGAGGTCGCCGAAGCGACAGGCGTGTCCAAAAAGGAGCTTTACGACGCCGTGCTGGCGGCGCGGAAGGCCGAGTGACGCCGGAGTTGCGCGCCGCGCTGAGGGAGCTTCGGCGGGTGCGGGCCGCGAAGCCCGGTGAAGAACTCGGCACCGCGGCCTGGCGGGTGGCGATCGCGGAAGCGCTCGAAGCGCTGGCCCCTCTCCTGCTCTTCGCCGAAGACCGGGAGCGGGCCGCGGCGGAAGCGCGCGCTTCGCGGGCCGAGGCGGCCGGGCTCAGGTGAGGAGCGCCGTCACCGCGGCGTGCGCCTTCGCCGCGTCGGGGGCGTCGCCGGTGATCACGTCCGTGTACACGAACGACTCGCCGATCCGCACCAGCAGGTAGGCCAGGTCCGGGACCGGCAGCGGCGGGAGGAGCCGCCCCGCCGAGACCTCGCCCGACAGCAGCTCCACCAGTTTCGCCGTCGTCCGCTGCTGGCAGACGCTCGCGCGGGTGGTCAGCAGCCGCAGTGCGCGTTCCGGCTCGCGGCGCAGGAAGTCGCGGAACGGCGGGGAGTCGTTCGCGAACCCGACGTAGCCGCTCACGAAGTCCGCCACCCCCGCCGCGCCGCGGCCCACGCAGGACGGCCACAGCCGGGCGATCGAGGCCGCCGACAGCGACCACAGGATCTCGCCGAGCAGCCGGTCGCGGGAGCCCACCCGGCGGTGCAGGGTGGCGCGGCTGATGGACCGGTCCTCGGCCAGCTCGCCCATGTCGACCCGGCGGCCGGCCAGGAACCACTCGCGTGCCCGCTCGAACTCCTGAGACATATGCCAGAATGTCTCACAGCCACGACGGAGAGGGAACACGACATGCGCGCAGTGCAGGTGACCGAGTTCGGCGGACCCGAGGTGCTCACGCCGGTCGAGCTGCCCGACCCGGTCGCCGGGCCCGGCGAGGTGCTGATCGCCGTCGATCGCGTCGGCGTCAACTACGCCGACACCCACCAGGCCGAAAACAGCTACCTCGCGCCGTCGAAGCTGCCCCTCGTCCCCGGCGGTGAAGTGGTCGGGACCCACGACGGCAAGCGCGTCGTCGCCCTGCTGAACGGCGGGGGCGGGTACGCCGAACGGGCCGTCGCGCCCGAGGGCACGACCTTCCCGGTGCCCGACGGCGTCGACGACCTCACCGCGCTGTCCATGCTGGTCCAGGGCACCACCGCGTGGGTCCTGCTGCGCCGCAACGCCCACCTCGAGAAGGGCGAGTCGGTCGTCGTGCACGCCGCCGCCGGCGGGGTCGGGACCATCGCCGTGCAGCTCGCCAAGGCGTGGGGCGCGGGCCGCGTGATCGCCACCGCCAGCAGCGAGGAGAAGCGCGCGCTCGCGCTGGAGCTGGGCGCCGACGTCGCGATCGACTCGCGCGCCGGGGACATGACCGCCGCGCTGATCGAGGCGAACGGCGGCCGCCGCGTCGACGTCGTGCTCGACATGGTCGGCGGGACCACCACCGACCAGAGCATCGCCGCGCTGGCGCCGTTCGGCAGGCTCGCGTTCTACGGCATGGCCGGGCGCGAAAGCCCGAAGCCGGTCGAGCTGCGCAACGTCCTCGGCCACAGCACGACCATCAGCGGCATGTGGCTGCCGCACGTCTTCCGGCTGCCCGGCAACGTCTTCGGCACCGCGCTGAACGACCTCTTCGACCTGGTGCTTGCGGGCCGGCTCAAGGCCATCCCGGGCGGCGAGTACGCGCTGGCGGACGCCCGCGCCGCGCACGAGGCCCTGCGCTCCCGCAAGACCGTCGGCAAGCTCCTGCTCGACCCCGGCAAGTAGTCGTGAGTGTTCAGGGCGGTTCCCACCGCCCTGAACACTCACGAGCCGGTGGCGAGCAGGCGTTCCAGGGGTGCTGACTTGTGGAGGCACTCCTGCCACTCCGCCTCCGGGTCCGAGTCCGCCGTGATGCCGCCGCCGACGCCGAGCGCGATGGCGCCGCCGGTGATCTCGAACGTGCGGATCGCGACGTTCAGCTCCAGCCCGGCCGCCGGGGACAGCAGGCCGATCGCGCCCGTGTAGACGCCGCGTCCGACCGGCTCCAACGCGGCGATCAGGTCCAGCGCGCGGATCTTCGGCGCACCCGTCACCGAGCCCGGCGGGAACGTCGCGGCCAGCAGCTCGGCGTCCGAAACCGGCGGGCGGAGCGTGCCCGTCACCGTCGAGTCCAGGTGCCACACGCCCGGCGCCGGGCGGACGCGCAGCAGCGACGGCACGGTCACCGAGCCGACCTCGCACACCCGGCCGAGGTCGTTGCGCACCAGGTCCGTGATCATCACGTTCTCCGCGACGTCCTTCGCGGACCGGCGCAGCAGCGCGGCGTTCCCGTCGTCGGCGGGGCCGCGCCGGGGGAGCGTCCCCTTGATCGGCGTCGAGCGCACCGCCCGCCCGTGGCGCGCGAGGAACAGCTCCGGCGAAAACGAGACCACCGACCCCCACGGGCCGGCCAGGAAAGCCGCGCGGCGCGGGGACAACGACGAAACCCCGGCCGCGAACAACGCCTCGGGCGAGCCCGAGAACGTGCCCGTGAACCGCGAGCAGATGTTGGCCTGGAACAGTTCCCCGGCTTCGATCGCGTGCACGCACGCCTTCACCGCGTCCCGGTGCTCCGACGGCAGCGGACGCCGCAGCGGCCCGGCCGTCCAGGTGAGTCCGGGGACGTCGGAAGCCAGCCGGGATTCCATCGTGGACACCGGCGGGCCGCCGCCGTCCAGCGACTCCAGGTGGCAGGTGCCGGCGGCGGACCAGCGCAGCACGTGGTCCGCCCAGCCCCACGCCGACGGCGGCAGGAAACCGGTGCGGCCCGACGGATCCGCGAGGTCGTACCCCAGGTAGCCGAACCAGCCGCCGCCGATCACCCCCGGCGGCGCGGGCACCGGTGAAACGGTCGGCAGCGGACCGGGGGACACCGCGGGCGAAGGCGCGATCACCGCCTGCGCGCCGAACCACTCGCCGGACAGCATCGCGGGCGGCGGCAGCCCGCGGGCCGCGGCGTGGTGGGCGAGGACCGCGAACGCGCGCGCGGGCGTGACGTCCGTCCGGAGTGGGGTGCTCGTCACGCGCATGGCGCCATACCACCACAGGTCAGAGCAGCAAGTCGCCCAATGTGAACGGGTACACGACGGCGTTCTGCTCGACCGGCCCGGCGATGCCGGGGACGTCCGGCGCGCACGCGTGCTGGTGCAGGCCGAGCCGCGAGTGGAACCAGCCCGGCCGGCCGGGGATGCCGTTGTGGCGGGTCAGCCAGAGGATGACCTCGCTGTCGGCCCAGCGGTCCGGGTGCAGCCGGTGCGCCCAGCAGTCGTGGTCGGCGTAGACCAGCACCCGCTCGATGCGCGCCGCGTGCCGGACGTGCTTGATCCACGCCTTGATGAACCGGTCGTCGACGCTCGGCGCCGCCACCTCCAGTGCCGGCGCCAGCGACCCGGGCGCGAACGCGCCGAGCCTGCTGGCCGTCCGGACGAAGTGGTCGGCCTGGTCGTGCACCGCGCCGGGCCGCGCGTAGTGCCGCCCACCGACGTGCAGCCCGGCCTCCTGCGCGCCGGCCAGGTTGCGCTCGGCCGCGCCGTTGCTCCAGTTGACGTTCTCGGTGATCGTCACCGACACGAACCTCGTGTCCGCCGCGCGCACGGCGTACCAGTCGGCGACGCGCTCGCGGTGGGACAGCGAGATGCCGCGTTCGCTCTCCGGCTCCGTCACAGTCCGCCCCCGGCGCGTAGATGAGAGCACACCATACGTCGCCGGAGGCGGGCCCGCAGTCAGCAACGCCCAGGTTGATCAGGCACTTTCCGGTCAGGCGTTGTCGCGGTGGAAGGTCCGGGTGCCCCACCACACGGACACCACCGCCATGACGAGCACCACGACGCTGCCGGTGAACAAGGCGTCCACCGTGAAGTCGCCGCGGAAGGTGCTGCGCTCGACGTCGACGACGTGCCGGAACGGGTTGAGCTGGGAAACGGTGTACAGCCACTTAGGTGCGGCGCCGGCCGTGATCGGCAGCAGGATCCCGGAAAGCAGCAGCAGCGGGATGAGCACGGCGTTGAGCAGGGCGGGAAACGTTTCCTCGCTCTTGAGCGTCAGCGCGAGCGCGTAGGAGCACGACGCGAGCGACACCGCCAGCAGGAACACGATCACCAGGCTCAGCAGCACGCCGCCGACCGGCGCGTCGAGGTCGAACGCGAGGTACGCCAGCGCGATGATCAGCAGGGCCTGCACGACCGCCTGCAGCGCGTTGGCCAGCACCTTGCCCAGCAGCAGCGCCGCGCGGCTGACCGGCGTCACCCGGAAGCGCTCGACCACGCCGGAGCGGTAGTCGGCCAGCAGCCCGAACCCCACGAACGAGCTGCCGAAGAGCGCCAGCTGGGCGATCAGGGCCGGGGTGAGCAGCAGCCAGCCGTCCACTTCGGACAGCCCCTGGGCCCGCACCGCCTTGACCATCAGCGGCCCGAACAGGAACAGGTACAGCAGCGGCTGCATGATCCCGATGACGAGCCAGGTCGGGTTGCGCACCGCGGCCACGGTGTCGCGCCGGAAGATCAGCCAGGTGTCACGCAGCACGGGTGCCCTCCTCGGCCTCGCGCAGGGATCGTCCGGTCAGGGTCAGGAAGACGTCGTCGAGCGTCGGCCGGTGCACCTGGACCGACCGCATCGGGATGCTCTCGGCGTCCAGCGCGCGCAGGAGTTCCGGCAGCGCGACGTCACCGCGCGGCACCCGGAACCGGATCTCGCCGCCGGCCGCGGACAGCTCGCGCGCCCCCGCCAGCCGTCCGGCGATCTCGGCGGCGTCCGCGCCCTGTTCCGGATCGACGCCGACCTCGACGCGATCGCCGTTGACCTGCGCCTTGAGCGCGTCCGGGGGGCCCTCGGCGACGATCCGGCCGCCGTCGATGACGATCAGCCGGTCCGCCAGCGCGTCGGCTTCGTCGAGGTAGTGGGTCGTCAGGAAGACGGTGACGCCCAGCCGCCGGATGTGCTCCCACAGGTTCGCCCGGCTCTGCGGATCGAGCCCGGTCGACGGCTCGTCGAGGAACACCAGCCCGGGCGAGTGGATCAGCCCGAGCGCGATGTCGAGCCGCCGCCGCTGCCCGCCGGACAGCGTTTTCGCCGGCCGCCGGTCCAGCCCGGTGAGGTCGAGCCGCTCGGCGAGCTCGGCCCCGCGCGCGATCGCGTCGGCCTTGCTCATCCGGTGGAGCCGCCCCTGCAGCTCGAGCTCGTCGGCGACGGTGGATTCGGGCGCGGTCCCGCCGCCTTGGGCGACGTACCCGATCCGTTCGCGCACGCCGAGCGGATCGGCGAGCAGGTCGCGGCCGCCGACGGTCGCGGTGCCCGCGGTCGGTTTCAGCAGCGTGGTGAGCATGCGGAGCGTGGTGGTCTTCCCGGCGCCGTTCGGGCCGAGGAAGGCGACCAGCTCGCCTGCGCCGACGTCGAGGTCGACGCCCTTGACCGCGTGGACTTCGCCCCCAGTGCGGCCCTTGCGGCGGAACCGCCGCTCGAGACCGCGTGCGGTGATCATGGGAACCCCTCTCTAATCAAACTTGACTACTTGAGGGACACACTGTGCCGCAGCGAGGACCCACTAGTCAAACTTGATTACCGACCCCTGGCCTGACGTCATGAAAGGGTCGTTCACCGCGTCCGGCGTCATGAACGAGTCGTTCATGACCTCCCGCGGCCGGCCGCCCGCCTACCCGGCCGGAGGCTCCCCGAAAGACGCGCCGGACTCGCCCGCCATCTCGTACTCACCGGCCTCGAGCCGGGCGATCAGCCCCTCCAGCCACGTCAGGCTCGCGTCCGTGATCCCGCCCCACAGCCGGTACAGCTCGCCGACGTGTTCGGGCGTGCCCAGCTCCATGCTCGCCTTCACCTCGTCGAGCATCAGCACCGCCTGTCGCTGCTCGGCCTCCAAGTGCACCAGCCGGTGCCGGAGCAGGTTGATCACGCGGGCGCGCGGCAGGGTCGTCATCAGTGAGATCCCCGCCGACAGGTCCGGGTGGTTGAGCTCCGGGTCGGACAGCGCCTTCGAGAGCAGCACCTGGTACTCCTGCTCACCCTCGGACGTGAGCCGGTAGGCGACGCGGTCCGGGCCGCCGGCGCCCGGCTCGACGTCGACCTGCTCCAGCAGCTCTTCGGTCGTCATCTTCTTCAGCGCGTGGTAGATCGAGCCGGGCTGGACGTTCGCCCACTTGTCCGCCGACCAGCTCAGCAGCTCGCGCCGCACCTGGTAGCCGTGCGCGCGGCCGTACATCCGCACCACCCCGAGCACGAGCAGCCGTGTCGCCGACAACCGGGCCTCCCTCTCGACAATGCGCGTGACGCCCTCCGTAGGCTAATAAGGTATGAGCACCCCTGTGTTGACCGCGGTGGCCTGGCCCTACGCCAACGGCCCCCGCCACATCGGCCACGTGTCCGGATTCGGCGTCCCGTCCGACGTCTTCTCCCGCTACCAGCGAATGGCCGGCAACCGGGTGCTCATGGTCTCCGGCACCGACGAACACGGCACCCCGATCACGGTCCAGGCGGACAAGGAAGACTCGACCCCGCAGCTGACGGCGGACAAGTACACCCGCCAGATCGGCACCGACCTGCAGGGCCTCGGCCTCTCCTACGACCTGTTCACCCGGACCACGACCGGCAACCACGCCGAGGTGACGCAGCAGATCTTCCTGGCGCTGCACCGCAACGGCTACGTCGTGCCGAAGACCACGCGCGGCGCGATCAGCCCGTCCACCGGCCGCACGCTGCCCGACCGCTACGTCGAGGGCACCTGCCCGATCTGCGGGTACGACGGCGCGCGCGGCGACCAGTGCGACAACTGCGGCAACCAGCTCGACGCCGCGGAGCTGATCAACCCGAAGTCGCGGATCAACGGCGAGACGCCGAAGTTCGTCGAGACCGAGCACTACTTCCTCGACCTGCCGGCGTTCACCAAGACCCTCGGCGACTGGCTGGGCACCAAGACCGACTGGCGCCCGAACGTCCTCAACTTCACCAAGAACCTGATCGACGACATGCGGCCCCGGCCGATCACCCGCGACCTCGACTGGGGCGTCAAGATCCCCCTCGACGGCTGGCGCGACCAGCCGCTGAAGCGGTTCTACGTCTGGTTCGACGCGGTGATCGGGTACTTCTCGGCCAGCGTCGAGTGGGCTCGGCGCTCCGGCAACCCGGACGCGTGGCAGGAGTGGTGGAACAACGCCGACGCCCGGTCGTACTACTTCATGGGCAAGGACAACATCACCTTCCACGCCCAGATCTGGCCGGCGCTGCTGTTCGGCCACAACGGCGAAGGCGACAAGGGCGGCGAGCCCGGCAAGTACGGCAAGCTGCACCTGCCCGACGAGATCGTCTCCAGCGAGTTCCTCACCATGAGCGGCTCGAAGTTCTCGACCTCGCGAGGGCGCGTCATCTACGTCGAGGACTTCCTGCGCGACTTCGGCCCGGACACGCTGCGGTACTTCATCTCGGTCGCCGGCCCGGAGACCCAGGACACCGACTTCACCTGGGACGAGTTCGTCCGCCGGACCAACTTCGAGCTGGCCAACGAGTGGGGCAACCTGGTCAACCGGTCCATCTCGATGGCGCACAAGAACGTCGGCGCCATCCCGCGCCCGGAGGCCCCGACGGCGGCCGACGAAGAGCTGAAGGCGTTGTCGCGCAAGGCGTTCGACACCGCGGGCGCGCACCTGGCCCGCTCCCGGTTCAAGCAGGCGGCGAGCGAGGCGATGAAGGTCGTCACCGCGGCGAACAAGTACATCTCCGACCAGGAGCCGTGGAAGCTCAAGGACGACCCGGCGCGGCGCGACACCGTGCTGCACACCGCGCTGCAGGTCGTCTCCGACGCCAACACGCTGCTGACGCCGTTCCTGCCGCACTCGGCCCAGAAGGTGCACGAGGCCCTCGGCGGCACCGGCGTCTGGGCCGCCCAGCCGGAGCTCAAGGAGGTCGACGACCTCGACATCGCCGGCCGGGTCAACCCGATCCTGACCGGTGACTACGCGGGCGAGCAGGCGAAGTGGGAGTCGAAGCCGATCGAGGTCGGCGTGCCGCTGGCCAAGCCGTCGCCGCTGTTCACCAAGCTCGACCCGGCGCTCGGCGAGACCGGCCCGGAGTGGGCGCCGATCACCAAGGAGTAAGAGGTATGCATGGGTGACGAGAAGCGCGAGCTGCCGCCGGTCCCGGACCGGCTCCCGGTGTCGGTGGTGGACGCGCACACCCATCTCGACGCGTGCGGCGCGGTCACCGCGGCCGATGTTGCGGCCATGGTCGACCGCGCCGAGCGCGCCGGTGTCGCCCGCGTCGTCACGGTCGCGGACGACCTCGCCTCGGCCCGCTGGGCCACCGAGGCGGCGACCTGGGACCCGCGCGTGTGGGCCGCCGTCGCGATCCACCCGACGCGGACCAAGGCGTTCGGCGAGGCCGAGAAGTCCGAAGTGGAGCGCCTGGCTGCGACCGACCGCGTGGTCGCGGTCGGCGAGACCGGTCTCGACTACTACTGGGACTACTCGCCGCACGACGCCCAGCAGGAGGCGTTCCGCTGGCACATCGACCTCGCGAAGCGGCTGGACAAGCCGCTGATGATCCACGACCGCGAGGCCCACGACGACGTGCTGCGCATCCTGGCCGAAGAGAATGCGCCGAATGCCGTAATCTTCCATTGTTTTTCCGGAGACGCGGAAATGGCCCGCAAGTGCGTGGACGCGGGATACGTCCTTTCCTTCGCGGGCACGGTGACTTTCAAGAACGCCAAGGGCCTCCACGAGGCAGCCCGGCTCTGCCCGGCGGACCAGTACCTCGTCGAGACCGACGCACCGTTTCTGACCCCCCACCCGTTCCGTGGACGGCCGAACGAGCCGTTCGGCGCGGCTTACACCGTCCGTCACCTCGCGGCGCTCAGGGGCGAAGCTGTCCACGAAGTCGCCGAAGCGGTCCGAACCACTGCCGAGCGGGTGTACCGACTCCCCAGCGTCACAACGGGGTGAACGCATTGCGACATCAGGGTTCCTTGATCGTCCACCTGATGGAGTGACGGGGATCACGACACTCCGGGGGGTGTTTGCGCAACCCGGCGGGACCCGTTACTGTCCCGTGATCGTGCCGGTCGGGCCTGCGCTCAGCAGCTTCCGATCGTCACGCCCAGTCGTAGAGACGGCGCCCCCGACCGCCGTCTCGTGAAAGGGAACGATCCCCGGTGACAGGTAGCAGACAGGCTGGAGCGCGCTCCGCCGTTCTCGAACGCAGTTATTTCGAGAACACCGCGTACGGTCAGCTCGACTTCTCCGACGACCCGAACATCACGCAGCAGGACATCCTCGCCGCGCTCGGCCCCGACGCCGACGCGATGATGGCCGAGATCGACGTCGACGTCGACGAACTGATCCGCCTCATCAACGCCGAGACGACGTACCTGCCCCCGATCGTCATCCCGGACGAGATCGAGGCGGACCGGACCGCGTCCCCGCAGGCCAAGCGCGCCGCGATGGACGAGAGCATCCGCCAGACCAGCAAGGTCTGGAAGCGCCGCTTCCTCAAGGGCGCCGTCCTCAGCGTCATGATCAGCGTCGCCGGCGGCGGCGCGGCCGCGCTGGCGATGAACAAGAGCGTCACCGTCGACGTCGACGGCCAGCAGCAGACCATCCACTCCTTCGGCGACACCGTCGGCGAAGTGCTGGAGGACGCGGGCCTGTCCGTCGGCGAGCACGACTCGCTCTCGCCCTCCCCGCAGGCGGAGGTCGGCGACGGCGGCGTCATCAAGCTCGAGCGCGGCCGCCAGCTCAAGATGATCGTCGACGGCGCGGAGCACACCTCCTGGGTGCGCGCGACCCACCTCGGCGACGCGCTGTCCCAGCTCGGCATGACCGGGATGGACAAGCCCGGCACGTGGATGTCGATGCCGAAGGACGGCGAGCTGCCGCTCCAGGGCGCCACGGTCGAGATCAAGACCCTCAAGAACATCACCCTGTACGACGGCGCCAACGCGCCGAAGCAGGTGAAGACGACCGCGGTCACGACGAAGGAGTTCCTGGGCGAGTACAAGCTCACCCTGGGCCCGGAGGACCAGGCCGAGGGCGGTCTGGACGTCAAGCTGACCGACGGCGCCCAGGTCCACATCAGCCGCACCGGCGTCTCGACGGTCGTCCAGAAGGAGTCCATCGACCCGCCCGAGCAGCGCGTCGACGACCCGGACCTGGACAAGGGCAAGACCCAGGTCGAAGACCCCGGCACGCCCGGCGAGAAGATGGTGACCTACAAGGTCACGCAGAAGAACGGCAAAGAGGTCGCCCGCGAGAGCATCTCCGAGCAGATCATCACCGCGGCCAAGCCGAAGATCATCCACGTCGGCACCAAGAAGGCCCCGACCCCGGCCATCGGCGACGGTTCCGCGTGGGACCGCATCGCGGCGTGCGAGTCGGGCGGCAACTGGGCCATCAACACCGGCAACGGCTACTACGGCGGCCTCCAGTTCGACAAGCGCACCTGGGACGCCTACGGCGGCGACGCGTACGCGAACCTGCCGAGCCAGGCTTCGCGCGAGCAGCAGATCGCGGTCGCGGAGAAGGTCCGCGACGCGCGTGGCGGCTACAGCGCCTGGCCGGTCTGCGGCAAGAAGGCCTGAGTTTCGCTTCGGAACGGCCCCCGTCCTTTTTGGGCGGGGGTCGTTTCGTCTGCGGTCCGCACCGAGCGGAACAGGGCCGGAGTACGGTCGGTAAGCTCGCCCGGTGGTTGAACTGTTGGGACCGGCCGAGATCCGGGCGCTGGCGGCCGAGCTGGACGTGCGGCCGACCAAGAAGCTCGGGCAGAACTTCGTGCACGATCCCAACACCGTCCGGCGGATCGTCGAGCTGGCGAACGTCACCGAGGACGACGTCGTCCTCGAGGTAGGGCCCGGGCTCGGGTCGCTGACGCTGGGCCTGCTCGCCACCGGGGCGCGGGTCGTCGCCGTCGAGATCGATCCCAAGCTCGCCGCGCGGCTGCCCGAGACCGTCGCCGAGCGGGGGGCCGAAGCCGCCGGCCGGCTGACCGTCGTCGGGGCCGACGCGCTGCGCGTCAAGAACGCCGACCTGCCCGGCGAGCCGACCGCGCTCGTCGCCAACCTGCCCTACAACGTCGCCGTGCCGGTCGTGCTGCACCTGCTCGCCGAAGTGCCCTCGCTCGCCTCCGGGCTCGTCATGGTGCAGACCGAGGTCGCCGAGCGGATGGCGGCCGGGCCGGGCAGCCGGATCTACGGCGTCCCGAGCGTCAAGCTCGCTTGGTACGGTCCCGCACGGAAAGTCGCCGCGGTACCACGGTCGGTGTTCTGGCCGGTGCCCAACGTGGATTCCGCGCTCGTCGCCTTCGAGCGCGCCGCCACCCCGGCGTCCGAAGACCGGGACGGTCTCTTCTCCCTGGTTGACGCCGCTTTCTCACAACGCAGGAAAACGCTTCGCGCCGCGCTCGCGGGCTGGGCGGGCTCGGCCGAACGGGCCGGGGAGCTCCTGACGGCCGCCGGGGTCGACCCGAAGACCCGGGGAGAGCAGCTCGACGTGCACGCTTTCGCCCGGATCGCGGCACGCGCGCGGGTCCACCACTGAATCCACCACAGTGGAGGCGGTGAAAAACGCACGTTTCGGCCGTCACCCCGTGACTGCGACACCTCCAGTCGTGTGATGTGGGCCAACGGGCTTGCTTTCGCTCCGTGGGATCGGCTTAACTCAGTACGTCCATCCCGAGCGACCGAGAGACCTGGCTCGTCGAAGTCGCAGCAACCACCCTCCACAGGGCAGGTGCTACCGCCAGGACCGATGGAGGCCGTTTTCGATGAAGAGGGTAGCTCGCCCCCTGCTGTTGACCAGGCGCCGCGTTGTCGACGAAGGCCGCCGCTCCGTCTCCGCATGTCGACGCTCGCGCTGAGCTTCGTCTGAGCCGACACACCCCTTCTTCACGCACCGTCCACTGAGGACGGACACTCGCTTGTGGCCGGGCGCGCCCTCGTGCGCTGCGCCCTGTTTTTCTGGAGCTATCGTGATCACGGTCGAAAACCTGTCCAAATCCTTTGCCACCAACGGAGATTCCGTCGTCGCCCTGCACGACGTGAGCGTCGAGGTCCAGGCCGGCTCGCTGTTCGGCGTCGTCGGCCCGGCCGGTTCGGGCAAGTCCGTCCTGGCCCGGTGCATCGCGCTGCAGGAGCGCCCCGACCGCGGCGTCGTCCGGCTGGACGGCCTCAACACCGGCACGCTCGACGGCCGCCGCCTCCGCGAGATCCGCCGTCAGCTCGGGGTCGTTTCGACGAAGCCGGAGCTGATCGCCGAGCGCACCATCGCCGGCAACATCGCTTCCCCGCTGGAGCAGCTCGGCGTCGACGGCCCGCAGCGCCGCAGCCGGGTCGGCTCGCTGCTCGACCTCGTCGGCCTGACCCCGCGCGCCGCGCAGCGTCCCGGTGAGCTCACCGCGGGTCAGCTCCGCCGCGTCGCGGTCGCGAAGGCGCTGGCCGCCGCGCCCGCCGTGCTGCTCGCCGACGACCCGACCGCCGGGATCGACCCGGAGGAGGCCGGCTCGGTGCTCACCGTGCTCGACCGCGCCCGCTCCGAGCTCGGCACCACGGTCGTCGTCACGACGCCGGACGCGGGCGTCGTCCGCCGGCTCTGCGACGACGTCGCGGTGCTGGAAGACGGCACCGTCGTCGAGCGCGGCACCGTGCTCGACCTGATCTCGAACCCGGGCAGCCGCACCGCGCAGGCGCTGCTGCCGGCCATCGAGACGTCGCGCTCGCAGTCCTCGCGCTACGACCGCGCGGTCGACGTCGTGCTGGTCGGGTTCGCGTCGGTGGGCGCGCTGCTGCCCGAGGCCGCCGGCCGCTTCGACGTCGAGTTCGCCACCATCGGCGGCGGGCTGACCCGGATCGGCGACACCCCGGTCGGCCGCTTCCGCCTCGGCGTCCGCGGCGAGCGCGCCGACGCGGCGCTGGCGTGGGTCGCCGAGCGCGGCGGCCACGTCACCCAGACCGCCCGCGGCCCCCAGGCCGTCGTCGCCGCCTGATCCCATCTGTCGCGAAGGCCACCTCGAGGAATTCGAGGTGGCCTTCACGGCGTTCAGCGGGAGCCGCGCGGGAGGACGAGGAACGCGGTGAGGGCGGCCGCGGCGACGATCGCCGCCGCCCAGGCCGACGCCGTCGTGTAGCCGTGGACGATCGCCGTCGGCGTGGTGAGGCCCGCCGAGACCGCGGTGGCGATGGTGTTCAGGGCGGCCGTGCCGAGGGACGCGCCCACCTGCTGCGACGTCGTCACGAACGCCGAAGCCGCGCCCGCGTCCCGCGCACCGACGTCGCGGGTGGCGACGTTCAGCACCACCGGCATGCACAGCCCGGCCCCGACGCCGAGCAGCAGCTGCATCGGCAGGACGACCCCGGCGTAGGACGCGTCCGGCGTCAGCCGCGTGGCCGCCACGAGCCCGCAAGCCAGCACGGACAACCCGCCCGCCAGCAGCGGCCGCGGGCCGACGCGCGGGAGCAGCCGTCCCGAAAGCTGGGTCGACGTCAGCATGTTCGCCCCCAGTGTCGGCAGGAACGCCAGCGCCGCGGCGAGCGCGCCGTAGCCCATCACGACCTGCAGCTGGTAGGTCAGGAACAGGAACATCCCGAACGCGCCGAACGAGGCCGCCCCGATCGTCAGGTAGGCGACGGCGCGAGCGCGGTCGCGCACCACCGCGAGCGGCAGCAGCGGGTGCGGGTGCCGGGCCTGCCGGCGCGCGAACCAGCCGAGCAGGAACAGCGACAGCACGAGGAAACCCAGCACCGGCAGGGAAAATCCCTGAGTGGCCACTTCGGACAGTGCGTGCACCAGCAGCACGACGCCGCCGCAGCTGAGCGCCGCACTGGTCCAGTCCAGCTGCGTGTCGCGGTGCGCGGCCGTCGGCGGCACGGCGAACCAGGCGCCCAGCCCGGCCAGCACGGCGACCAGCACGTTGACGTAGAGGCTCCAGCGCCAGTCGAGGAACTGCGTGAGCGCGCCGCCGACGGTGAGGCCCAGCGCGGAGCCGGACATCATGATGGCGCCGAAGATCCCGAACGCCTTCCCGCGTTCGCGGGGGTCGGTGAAGGTGAGCGTCAGCAACGACATCGTCGACGGCGCCAGCAGCGCGGCGAACACGCCCTGCGCGGCGCGGGCGCCGATCAGCCAGCCCGCCGACGGGGCCGCGCCGCCGACCGCGGACGCCACGGCGAACCCGGCGATGCCGACGAGCAGGGTGGTGCGGCGGCCGAGCCGGTCGGCCAGCCGCCCGCCGAGCAGCAGCAGGCCGCCGAACGCCAGCGTGTACGCCGAGATCGTCCACTGGCGGCCGGTGCCGGACAGGCCCAGCGCGCGCTGGGCCGACGGCAGGGCGATGTTCACGACGGTCGTGTCGAGCACGACCATCAGCTGGGCCAGGCCCAGCGCGGCGAGCGCGAGCCAGCGGCCCGCGACGCGCTCCGGCGCGGTGGTGGTCACGGTGAACCCCCGAGGTAAGCTGCAGATGCATTGCTTGTCGGCCGACAAGCAATGCCAAGCTAGGTGATTACTAGTCGGCCGTCAAGTAAGTTGAGGGGTGGAGCATGGCCGGGCGACGCACCGACACGCGCGAACGCATCCAGCGCGTCGCGCTCGAGCTGTTCGCCGAGCAGGGGTACGAAGGCAGCTCGCTGCGGGAGATCGCCGAGCGGCTCGAGGTGACGAAAGCCGCGCTGTACTACCACTTCCGCACGAAGGAGGACATCGTCACGAGCCTCCTCGAGGACTGGGGGACGGCGCTCGACGACCTCCTCGAGCGCGAAACCCGGCCCGAGGAGCTGCTCACCGCGTACGCCGGGCTGGTCGAAAGCAAGTTCGGCCCGGTCATCGGCCTGGTGCAGCGCAACGCGACGGCGTTGAAGGCCATCGCCGCGGGCGCCGGGCTCGCGGACCGGATGCTCCGCCTCCACGAGCTGCTCTGCGGCGGGTCCGACGCCCCCGAAGCGAGCCTGCGCGCGCGGCTCGCGCTGGTCGCCGTGCAGCTCACCAGCGTCGAAGGCGGCCCGGAAACCCCGCCGGACGTCGCGCTCGCCGTCGGGCTCGACATCCTTTCTCCTGGTCGGAACGCGGACACGTAGGCTGGTCGGGTGCTCGCCGTAGTTCCGCCCCCAGTCACCGTCCGGGTCCCGGCCAAGGTCAACCTGCACCTTTCGGTCGACGACCTGCGCGAAGACGGTTACCACGAGCTGGTGACCGTGTTCCAGGCGCTGTCGCTGACCGACGAAGTGACAGTCGCGGTCACCGACGACCCCGGCATCGAGGTCTACGGCGAAGGTGAAGGCACCGTCCCGACCGGCCCGGAAAACCTGGCGTGGCGGGCGGTCGAACTGCTCGCCAAGCACGTCGGGCGCACCGGCGAGCCGAAGGTCCGGGTGGTGCTGCGCAAGGGCATCCCGGTCGCCGGCGGCATGGCGGGCGGCAGCGCCGACGCGGCGGCGACCCTGGTCGGCCTCGCGTCGCTCTGGAACCTCGACGTCACGCGCGACGAACTGGCCGGGCTCGCCGCCGGCCTGGGCAGCGACGTCCCGTTCGCGCTCTACGGCGGCACCGCGCTCGGCACCGGGCGCGGCGAGCACCTGGTCCCGGTGCTTTCGCGGCACACGTTCCACTGGGTGCTGGCGTTCGACTCCGAAGGGCTGTCGACGCCGAAGGTGTTCAAGGAGCTGGACCGGCTGCGCGCGGCGGGCAAGCCGCCGCGGATCGGTTCGCACACCCCGGTCGTCGAGGCGCTGGCCTCGGGCGACCCACGCCAGCTGGCCCTCCTGCTCGGCAACGACCTCCAGGCGGCGGCGGTCTCGCTGCGCCCGGAGCTGCGCCGCACGCTCCGCGCGGGCGTGAACGCGGGCGCGCTCGCGGGCACGGTGTCCGGCTCCGGCCCGACGTGCGCGTTCCTCTGCGAAGGCGCCAACTCGGCGGTGGAGGTCGCCGCGGAGCTGTCGGGCGCGGGGGTGTGCCGCACGGTCCGCGTGGCCCACGGCCCGGTCCCGGGCGCCCGCGTGGTCGGCGGCGACGACGCGAACCGGCCGACACCGCCGCGGGTGCACGCGTGAAGCACGCGGAATTCGCGTTCCCCGGCCCGCTGCGCGACAAGCTGGTCGCGGCGATCCTGCGCGGGGAGAAGACGTCGACCACCGGCCTGCTGGCCGAATACGAGAAGTACGGCGAAGAACTGCCCGTCGTCGGCGAGCGCGAGCTGATGATCGACTCGGCGGGCGTCGGCGTCGCGGTGCTCGAAACCACCGAGGTGCGCGTGCTCTCGCTGTCCGAAGTGGACTTGCGGCACGCGCTCGACGAAGGTGAGGGCTTCACCAGCGTCGCCGAATGGCGCGCGGACCACACGGACTACTGGCAGAGCGCCGAAATGCGCGCCGCCATGGAAGATCCGGAATTCACCGTGGACGACACGACGCAGGTCGTGGCGACGCGGTTCGTGATAGTGGAAAGGATCGGCTGAGCGGATGGCCAACCTGGTCAACCTGGAGTCGGTGAGCAAGTCCTACGGGATTCGCCCGCTCTTGGACGGTGTGTCGCTCGGGATCGCGGCCGGTCAGCGCATCGGCGTCGTCGGGCTCAACGGTGGTGGCAAGACCACCCTGCTGGAAGTCCTTTCCGGACTCGCCGAGCCCGATTCCGGGCGGGTGAGCCACGTCGGCGGCCTGCGGATGGCCGTCGTCACCCAGCGCACGGAACTGCCGGACGGCAGCACGGTCGGCGACGTCGTCCTCGAGCGCTACGGCGCCGAGCACGAGTGGGCCGCCGACGCGCGCGTTCGGTCCATTGTAGACGGATTGGGGATCACCGCGATCGGGCTGGACAAGCCGACCGCGAACCTCTCCGGCGGCGAGCGGCGGCGCGTTTCGCTGGCCGCCGCGCTGACCGGCGAACTCGACCTCGTCGTGCTCGACGAACCGACCAACCACCTGGACGTCGAAGGTGTCCGCTGGCTGGCCGACCACCTGCTCACGCGCCGGATCGCGGTCGTGGTCGTCACGCACGACCGGTGGTTCCTCGACACCGTCGCGACGCTGACGTGGGAGGTCGCGAACGGCCGCGTCGAGCAGTACGAAGGTGGTTACGCCGACTGGATCTTCGCCCGCGCCGAACGGGCGCGGCTCGCGGCGACGGCCGAAGAGAAGCGGCAGAACCTGGCCCGCAAGGAACTCGCGTGGCTGCGCCGCGGCCCGCAGGCGCGCTCGTCGAAGCCGCGCTACCGCATCGAAGCGGCCGAAGCGCTGATCGCCGACGTCCCGCCGCCGCGCGACTCCGTCGAACTGCAGGCGTTCGCCAAGCGGCGCCTCGGCAAAACGGTGCTGGAGCTGGAAGACACGACGTACGCGGTGGGTGACCGGACGCTGCTCGACCACGTCACCTGGCGGATCGGCCCGGGCGACCGGATCGGCCTGGTCGGGGTGAACGGCTCGGGCAAGACGTCGCTGTTGAAGCTGCTCGGCGGTGACATCGAGGGGTCGACCGGCCGCCGGATCGAGGGCAAGACGGTCGCGCTCGCGCACCTGCGCCAGGAACTCGACGACCTGCCCGGCGACCTGCGCGTGCTGCAGGCGATCGAGCAGGTGGCCGGCCGCGTGGTGTTCGGCAAGCAGGAGATGACGGCGTCGCAGCTGGGCGAAAAGCTCGGCTTCCCCCAAGCCCGCCAGTGGACCCCGGTCGGCGACCTTTCGGGCGGCGAGCGGCGCCGGCTGCAGCTGTGCCGCCTGCTGATGGCCGAGCCGAACGTGCTGCTGCTCGACGAACCGACGAACGACCTGGACATCGACACGCTCCAGCAGCTGGAGGACCTCCTCGACGGCTGGCCGGGCACGATGGTCGTGGTCTCGCACGACCGCTACCTGGTGGAACGCGTCTGCGACACGATCGTCGCCCTCTTCGGCGACGGCCGCATCACCCACCTGCCGGGCGGCATCGAGGAGTACCTGAACCGCCGCTCGGCCGCGAAGGAGAGCACCGGCCCGGCCCCGTCCGCGGCGAAGGTGGAGGCGAAGAAGTCGGCAGCGGACCTGCGGGCGGCGCAGAAGGACCTCGGCCGCCTGGAGCGCAAGCTCGACCAGCTGCACGCGAAGGAGGAGAAGCTCCACGCGTCCTTGCTGGCGGCGGCGACGGACCCGGCGAAGCTGATGGAGCTGAACGCGGAGCTGAAGGGCGTGCAGGGGGAGATCGAGGACGTCGAGGCGCGCTGGCTGGAGACGTCCGAACTGCTGGAGTGACGACGGACCGCTCCGGCGGGCCGCGGTGGCCGGTCCGCGGGCTCGGGCAAGTCGCCCCGTGCGGACGCGGTGCGAGCGCCTCGGCGTGCCCTGCGTCGAGTTCGAATCCTTCTTCCACGGCCCGGCTGGACCGTGCGGGAGACGTGGCAGGCCGGCGTCCTCGGCTGCCTGGCGGGCGAGGTCTGGGCCATCGAGTGGCCGGGCGAAGCGGTCCGGGAGCGGATGACCGCGCGCTTGGACGTGCTGGTGTGGCTGGACCACCCGCGCACCCTGACGGTGGCCCGCGTCGTCAGCCGCACCCCGAAACGGCGCGTTGGCCGCGGCTCGAAGCACATCGCCGGCATCGCGTGGCGGTACCACCCGATCACGCGGGCCCGGGTTCGCCGGGTCATCGAGGCCGCCGGCTTCAAGGGCCGGTTTCCGCGTTGGTGGGCAGATGTCGACCGTGTCCCAGTAATGTTCCCGCCATGAGCAGGTTCGTGGACACGCTGGTCGCCACCGCGACGGGGCGGGGACAGCAGCGGGGCATGGTCACCGGGGAGCCGAAGGAGCCGGTGCGGCGGACCTGGGCCGAGGTGCACCAGGAAGCGCGGCGGATCGCCGGGGGACTGGTCGCCGGGGGGTTCGAACGCGGGGGTGCCGTCGCGGTGCTGGCCGCGGCGCCGGTGCTGATCGCGCCGACCGTGCAGGCCGTTTGGCTGGCCGGGGGCAGCGTCACCATGCTGCACCAGCCGACGCCGCGGACCGATCTCGCCGAGTGGGCCGAGGACACCGTGCGGGTGCTCGGGATGATCGGGTCGAACCTGGTGCTGCTGGGCGAGCCGTTCGACCAGCTCGCGCCGGTGCTGGCCGAAAAGGGCATCGGCTACCGGCTGATCAGCGATCTCGCCGGCGCCGAGCCGCTGGAAGACGTCGTCGTCACCGACGAAGGCGAAACCGCGCTGCTGCAGCTGACCAGTGGCTCCACCGCCGACCCGAAGGCCGTGCGGATCACCTACGGCAACCTGTACTCCAACGTCAAGGCCATGGTCGACCGCGCGGAGTTCGACTTCGACGTCGACGTGATGGTGTCCTGGCTGCCGACCTTCCACGACATGGGCATGGTCGGCTTCCTGACCGTGCCGATGACCTTCGGCGTCGAGCTGGTCAAGATCACGCCGGTCGAGTTCCTGTCGGGCCCGCTGATCTGGCCCCAGCTGATCACCAAGTACCACGGCACCACGACGGCGGCGCCGAACTTCGCCTACGCCATCGTCGGGCGCCGGATGGCCCGCGTCGACGACGACAACGAGTACGACCTCTCGAAGCTGCGCATCGCCCTCAACGGCGCCGAGCCCATCGACGAGACCGCCGTCCAGACGTTCGTCGACGCCGGGGCCCGGTTCAAGATGCCGGCGGAGTGCGTCTTCCCGGCCTACGGCATGGCCGAAGCGACCCTGGCCGTCTCGTTCGCGCCGCTGTTCACCGGGCTGACCCTCGACGTCGTCGAAGCGGACGCGCTCGAGGCGGGCAACCGCGCGGTGCCGGTCCCCGAGGGCGACCCGCGGCGCGGCACCGACGACGTCCGGTCGTTCGCGCTGCTCGGCCGTCCGCTGGACGGGCTCGAGGCGGAGATCGTCAACGAGGCGGGCGAGCGCGCCGGCGACCGCGAAGTCGGCGAGATCCGGCTGCGCGGCGAGGCCGTGACGCCCGGCTACCTGACGATGGACGGCCCGGTCGCCACCCAGGACGACGAGGGCTGGCTGAACACCGGCGACCTCGGCTACCTGGTCGACGGCCAGATCGTCATCTGCGGGCGCCGCAAGGACGTCATCATCATGGGCGGCCGCAACCTGTACCCGACGGACATCGAGCGCGCGGCGACGTCGGTCGAGGGCGTGCGGGCCGGCAACGCGGTCGCGGTCCGGCTGGACGCGGGCAGCCGCCGCGAGCGGTTCGCCGTGGTCGTGGAGTCGAAGCTGGCGGGCGACGCCGAGGCGGAGAAGAACCTGGTGAAGCAGGTCTCGGCCCGGGTCCGCGACGCGGTCGACATGCGCCCGTACGCGGTGGTGGTGCTCCCGGCGGGCAGCCTGCCGAAGACGCCGTCGGGCAAGGTCAAGCGCGCGGCCACGGCGGCCCAGTTCGCGGACAGGATCAAGAAGAACGCCGACGCCTGACACGTCACTTTCCCTATGAAAGTGCCGCGCCCGGAAGCCCGGAGGCGTCACTTTCCCTATGAAAGTGCCGCGCCCCGAAGTCCGAAGGCGTCACTTTCATAGGGAAAGTTCCGCTTCAGCGCTGCTGGAGGCGTTCGGCGCGCAGGGTGGGCGGGGTGGCGCGCTCGGCCGTCGCCTCCGCCGGGGTGCGGGCGCCCGGCAGGTCGGGGGCGTGGCCCGTCCGCGTGGCGAGCTGGTCCTCCGCCGCGTCGAGGAACTCGTCGACTTCGCGTTCGTCGTAGCCGCGCTTGCCGATCAGCGGCTTCGAGAACACCACGTGGTGCACTTCGGCGGCGGTCAGGTCGTCCTCCTCGGCGAACGTCTTGGCGATCCGCCGGACGAACTCGTCGACCTCGTGCTTGGCGTAGCCACGGCGGCCGATCGGGGCGTTACCGAAGGTGACCTCGGCGAGGTCTTCGGCGGTGAACGACATGCAACTCTCCGATTCCGGGGTTGGGCGGTGCGAACTGCCGTACACCGTCCTAGCCGGAGAACAGGGACCCCCGGAAGGGGCAGACCCCGAAGCTCACCCCGACGGGCGGCTGCCGTCCGCCTGTGAGTGAGCCGGGATTACGCAGCGCTGTGTGGCCGGGTTCACACCCTCAGCTCCGGCCGAACCACTTCCGCGGCCCCTGCGGGCGCCGCTCCTCGGCCACCGGGCGCGGGTTCCGCAGCTCGACGAGGGCCGCCTCGGCCTCGTCGAGGAACAGGTCGACCTGGGCCTGGTCGTAGCTGCGCATGCCGACCGGCATGATCGTGAACTCGACGTAGTGGATGTCGTCCGCGGTCAGGATGTTGCGCCCGGACAGCGCCTCGGCGATCAGGTCGAGGAACGCGTCGACCTCGTCCTCGTTGTAGCCGCGACGGCCGAACCGGGGTCTGCCGAATGCGATCACCCGGACTTCGTCGGGGGTCATGGCTTCACCATCCCACCCATGTCAGCCCGCGTGGAAGGCGTTTTGCGCGGCGGCCAAGCCGGTGCCGACGAGTGCCTCGGTCGCGTCCGCGCACCGGTCCACCTCGAACGGGAGCTCCTTGCGCTCGACCGTCGAGAAGTCCTTCAGCACGAAGTCCGCCGGGTCCTGGCGGCCGGGCGGGCGGCCGATGCCGAAGCGCACGCGGTAGTAGTCGCGGGTGCCGATGGACTTCGTGATCGAACGGAGTCCGTTGTGGCCGTTGTCGCCGCCGCCGAACTTCAGCTTCAGCGCGCCGAAATCGACGTCGAGCTCGTCGTGCACCACCACGACACCGGTCGGCGGCACCTTGTAGAACCGCGCCGCGCCGACCACGTGGCCACCGGAGAGGTTCATGTACGAGCGCGGCTTCACCAGCACGACGCGGCGGCCGGCCAGCCGTCCCTCGAGGACTTCGCCGCCGGTCTTGTGCGTCTTGAACTTGCCGCCGACGCGGGCGGCGAGCTCGTCCAGCACCATGAACCCGACATTGTGCCGGTTTCCGGCGTACTGGGGCCCGGGATTGCCGAGGCCGGCGAGCAAGATCAGCTCGCCGGCCCCGGGCAGGTCTTCGGTCACGCGCAAACGGTAACAGCGGAGCGAAGCTCCACCGATGAGGGTGGTGGTGGGGAGGAAGGCGGAGTTATTCGGCGGCTTCGGCCGACTCGTCGCCCGCCTCGGCGGCCTCGTCGTCGGCCTCTTCACGCTGCGGCTCGTTGACGGCCACGACGAGCGACTCGGGGTCGGTGACCAGGGTGGCACCCTGGGGCAGCTCGACCTGGCCCGCGAGGACCTGCGAGCCGATCTCGAGGCCCTCGATCGAGACCTCGAACTGCTCCGGGATGTGCAGCGCCTCGACCTCGACCTGCAGGGTGTCGACGTCCTGGTTGACCAGGCCGCCGGGGCCGGGGTTGCCGGTGACGACGACGGGGACGTCGACGACGATCTTCTCGCCGCGCTTCACGACCAGCAGGTCGACGTGCTCGATGTAGTTCTTGAGCGGGTGCACGACGATGGTCTTCGTCAGCGCGAGCTCGTCGGAGCCCTCGATGGCGAGGGTGATGACGGCGTTGGAGCCGTTCTCACGGACGACGCGGGCGAACTCGATGGCCGGCAGCGCGAAGTGCCGCGGGTCCGAGCCGTGGCCGTACAGAACGGCGGGGATCTTGCCGGCGCGACGCGTGCGACGCGCGGCGCCCTTGCCGAACTCGGTGCGCGGCTCGACGGACAGACGTACCTCGGACACGGTGTGGCACTCCTTCAAATCACGAACATGGTGCGGGAGACAGCATGCTGCGGCGGGGATGCTTGCGTTTTCTGTTCAGGCGGTTGCGTTCGGCGGCGAGTTTGCGGGCGTGCACGACAGCCGGGGCTACTCGAGCCGCCGCGTCGATCACGCCGGGCACCCCATCAGGGCCCCGCCTCGCCGAGACAACCTCAAGAGTGTAAACCAACCTCATCACGGTGGGTTGCGGCGGGGGCACCGACCAGGCTAGAACCCTCCTGAACCCCGGTGCGTGACGACACAAATCCGGTGGCGGGACTTCACCGGCCGAGGTGCACTCGGGCGCAGCGCAAGAGCGAGGGGCGGCAATGCGGGCTGGACGGGGCATGGCGGCGGCGGTGCTGCTGCTGCTGGGCGGACTGCTGGCGGGCTGCCAGGTGGCGGTCCCCGGCAGCGCCGGCGTCTCGGCGGCCGACCGGCAGACGGCGGAGCGGCGCGCCGAGCAGCGTGCCGCGGTCGACGCCGCGCTGACGACGCTGGGCCAGGCGCCCGCGGTCGCGCTGAAGGCCACGATCAAGGGCGCCGAGCAGCAGATCCGGGTCACCCGCGGCGGCACCGCCCTCGGCGGCGTGCCGCTCGACGGCGGGGTCGTCCAGGTCGCGGCCGTCGGCGGCCAGTTCTACCTCCAGGCCGACGCCGAGTACTGGAAGGCCCACGCGATCGACGAGGGCACGCAGTTCGGCACGAGCTGGGTGCGTTCGCTCGGCTCCGAGCTGCCGCTGGATCCGGCGGCCCGGTTCGCCCCGGCCGCGCTCGCCGACGGCCTCCGCAAGGCACTGCCCGGCCTGGACCGGCTGGGGGAGCCGGTCAAGGCGAAACTCGCCGACGGCACCGAGGTCTACCAGCTCGGCGCCGCGCCGAGCGTCCTGCGCGTCACCGCGGCCAAGCCAAGCCGCGTCGTCAGCTTCGCGCCGGTGCTGCTCGACCCGCAGGCCGGGCCGAAGTACGGCGCCGAGTTCCAGGTCGCCCCGCTCGCCGGGGACGCGCTGAAGGCGTTCCACACCGACCTCGACACCGCCGTCGGCGCGCTCGGCCAGCCGTTCGAGGGCCTGGTCCAGGCCAGCGCCGTGGTCACCAACGACAAGCTCGACTGCAAGGACTTCGTGGGCTCCTGCACGACGACGGTCGACGTCTCCACCAGCGTCGTCGGCTCGCCGGCGTCGGGGGAGAAGAGCGTCGTGCACATCAACCTCTCGGTCGAGGTGAGCGCCGACTCGCTCGGCGCGCAGACCTGCACGACAGCGGCCGACGCCGAGCCGTACGCGACGATCAAGATGTCCTGCACGGTGAAGTTCAAGCTGCCCAACAAGACGGCCAGCTACCAGGTCCTGTCGAAGCCCAACGCGACCGCGGAGGTCCGCGCGGCGCTCGACGCCAACGCCGTGAAGCAGAAGGTGGCCGCGGAGTTCGCCGCGCTGGGCGGCTGAGCTGGACACCTACCCGGGGGTGCGTTGCTTCCGTTGAAGTAGGGGATCTTCCGTTCCTACGATCGGCCTCGAAGGCCGAATTCGAACGAGGAGATCCAATGGCCAAGCTGGTGGTTTTCGGGGCGACGGGGTACGCCGGTGGCAAGATCAGCGCCGAGGCGCTGCGCCGCGGGCACGAGGTCGTGGGCGTCGCGCGCAACGAGGGCTCGGTGCCCGAAGGCGTCGAGGCGCGGCAGGGTTCGCTGCACGACGAGGAGTTCGTCGCGCAGCTCGCGAAGGACGCCGACGTGCTCGTGGTCGCGACGCCGGCCCGCGCGATCGACGGCAAGAAGCTGATCGACGCCGTGCCCGGGCTGGTCCGCGCCGCGCGCGAGCACGGCGCCCGGCTGTCGTTCGTGGGCGGGGCGTCGAGCCTGCACGTCGCCGAGGGCGGCCCGCGCCTGTTCGACACCCCGGAGTTCCCGGACGAGTACAAGGAAGAAGCGGGCAACCACGCCGAGGTGCTGTACCTGCTGCGCGAGCAGCCGGCCGACCTCGACTGGTTCTACGTCAGCCCGGCCGCCGAGTTCGGCGCGTGGGTTCCGGGCGAGCGCACCGGGACGTTCCGCCTCGGCGGCGACGTCCTGCTGACCGACGAGAACGGCAAGTCCTTCATCGGCGGCGACGACTACGCGATCGCCTACGTCGACGAGATCGAGCAGCCGAAGCACAGCCGCGCGCGCTTCACGGTCGCTTACTGAGCTCCTCGATCACCGGGGCGAACGTTTCGAGCGCGGGCTCGAACACCGTGATGTACGAGAAGCCGTAGCGTTCGCGCCGGGCCACCAGCTGCCCGGCGATCTCCTCGACCGTGCCCAGCACCAGCTGCGGCGCGTCGAGGAGCTCGCCGGCGTCGGCCACGGCGCTCCGCTCGGTCTTCTCGTGCCACGCTTCGGCGGCCGCGCGCCGGTCGTCGGTGATCTCGACGTGCTGGACGAGCATGTTGTACTCGGTTTCGCGCGTCGCCCTGGCCCGGAAGAAGGCGACGCGCTCGTCCATCGCCTCGGCGTTGTCGAGCTTGAAGGTGCCCGGCGGCTTCCCGGGCTGCTGCCGGAGCCCGCCGAACCCGACGACGTCCGCGTGCCGGGCGGCGAGGTCGAGCACGCCGTCGCTGTTGCCCGCGATGAGCAGGCGGGGCTGGGCGATGCCTTCGTCGTCGAAGTGCTTTCGCAGGTAGCCGATGCTTTCGCCGAGGTAGCTGATGCGGGTGGCGGCGTTGTGCCACGGCAGGCCCGCGGCGTCGAACTCGGCCTTCATGTGCCCGGCGCCGAGCCCGAGGTCGAGGCGCCCGTCGAGCAGCGCGGCCGTCGTGGCGGCTTCGCGGGCGAAAAGCGCGAGGTTGTAGAAGGGCACGTTCGACACGAGCGTGCCCAGCCGCGGCCGCTCGGTGACGGCGGCCGCCATGGCCAGCACCGGGAAGGGCGCGAGGCGGCCGGCCCCGAGGTGATCGGGCACGGTGATGACGTCGTAGCCGAGTTCTTCGGCCCGGCGGCACCGCTCGATCCACTCGTCCCGGCCGCTGATCCCGCGGAGGCTGACGCCGAACTTGAAGTTCCCCATGCCGGCGACGCTAGCGCCGGGAGCCCCCGCCGGGCGCGGAGTTCGCGCCCGGCGGAAAACGTCAGGCGTTGCCGTCGAAGAGCGAAGTCACCGAGCCGTCTTCGAAGACCTGCTGGATGGCTTCCGCCAGCATCGGGGCGATCGACAGGACCGTCAGGCCCGGGAACCGCTTCTCCGCCGGGATCGGCAGCGAGTTCGTCACGATGACCTCGCGCGCCTTGCACTGCGAAAGCCGCTCGGTCGCCGGGTCGGACAGGATGCCGTGGGTCGTCGCGATGACGACGTCCGCCGCGCCCTCGTCGATCAGGGCCTCGGTGGCCTTCACGATCGTGCCGCCGGTGTCGATCATGTCGTCGATCAGGACGCAGAGCTTGCCCTCGACCTTGCCGACCACGCGGTTGGCCACGGCCTGGTTCGGCTTGTCCGGGTCGCGCGTCTTGTGGATGAACGCGATCGGGCGGTCGCCCAGCGTCTGCGCCCACTTCTCGGCCAGCCGCACGCGGCCCGAGTCCGGCGAGACGACGGTGATGTCGGCGTCGCCGTAGGTCTTCTTGATGTGGTCCGCCAGCACGGTCTGCGCCATCAGGTGGTCGACCGGGCCGTCGAAGAAGCCCTGGATCTGCGCGGTGTGCAGGTCGACCGTCATGATCCGGTCGGCGCCCGCGGTCTTGAACAGGTCCGCGATCAGCCGCGCCGAGATCGGCTCGCGGCCCTTGTGCTTCTTGTCCTGGCGCGCGTAGGGGTAGAACGGCATCACGACGGTGATCCGCTTCGCGCTCGCCCGCTTGAGCGCGTCCACCATGATCAGCTGTTCCATCACGTACTCGTTGATGGGCGTGGTGTGCGCCTGGATGACGAAGGCGTCGGTGCCGCGGACGGACTCCTCGAACCGGACGAACAGCTCGCCGTTGGCGAACGTGTGCGCCGTCTGCGGGGTGATCGTCACGTTGAGGTGCTTGGCCACCTCTTCCGCGAGCTCCTGGTGCGCGCGACCGGAGAAGAGCATCAGATTCTTCTTCGGCGTGCCTTGCTTCGGACTCATGCTGGCGACTCCCCGTCGGTTCCTGCTGCTGACTCGGCGTCGAGGGCGGCCTGGGCCGCCTCCGCCGCGGGCGTACCCGGCCGGCGCCGGATCGCCCAGCCTTCGATGTTGCGCTGCGGCGGCGCCGACACCGCGAGTGTGCCCGGCGGGACGTCCTCGCGGATCACGGCACCCGCACCACTGTAAGCGCCGTCACCGACCCGCACCGGGGCGACGAACGTGTTGTCCGCGCCCAACCGGACATACGACCCGATAACGGTGCGGTGCTTGTGGACGCCGTCGTAGTTCACGAACACGCTGGAGCAGCCGATGTTGCTGTGCTCGCCGATCGTGGCGTCGCCGACGTAGGTCAGGTGCGGCACCTTCGTGCCGGCGCCGATGTCGGCGGACTTCGTCTCGACGAACGCGCCGAGCTTGCCCTTCTCGCCGAGCTTGGTGCCGGGCCGCAGGTAGGTGAACGGGCCGACGGTGACGCCGTCGCCCAGTTCGGAGTCCGAGCCGTGCACGCGCACCACCGAGGCGCGGGCCCCGATGGTCATGTTCGTCAGGGTGCTGTCCGGTCCGACCGTCGTGCCTTCGCCGACCGACGTCGTGCCCTTGAGCTGCACGCCCGGCTCGATGACGACGTCGCGGGAGAGGGTGACGCCGGCGTCGATCCACGTCGAGGCCGGGTCGACGACCGTGACGCCCTCGCGCTGCCAGCGCCGCACGATCCGGCGGTTCAGCTCGGCGCCGAGCACCGACAGCTGGACGCGGTCGTTGACGCCCTCGGTCAGCCACGGGTCGTCGACGACGAGCGCGCCGACGTGCAGCCCGTCGCCGTTCGCGATGCCCAGCACGTCGGTGAGGTAGAGCTCGCCCTGTGCGTTGTCGGTCGAGAGCCGCGAGAGGCCGTCGCGCAGCACGGCGGCGTCGAAGGCGTAGACCCCCGAGTTGATCTCGGTGATCTCCGCCTGCTCGGGGGTGGCGTCCTTGTGCTCGACGATCCCGGTGACCTTGCCCGCCGCGTCGCGCACCATGCGGCCGTAGCCGGTCGGGTCGGCGACCACGGCGGTGAGCACGGTGACCGCGTTCTTCGCCTCCGTGTGCTCTTCGAGCAGGGCGCGCAAGGTCTCGGTGTCGAGCAGCGGGACGTCGCCGTAGCTGACGAGCACGGTGCCGGTCAGGTCGGCGGGCAGGGTGGCGAGCGCGCACGAGACGGCGTGGCCGGTGCCCTGCTGCCGGTCCTGCACCGCGGTGCCGACCGGGCGGCCGAGGGCGTCGGCGACCTGCGCGAGGCGCTCGCCGACCAGTTCGCGGCCGTGGCCGACGACGACCACGAGGTGCTCGGGCGCCAGGCCGACGGCGGCCCGGACGGCGTGCTCCACCAGGGATCGCCCGGCGATGGGGTGCAGCACCTTGGGCGTCGACGAACGCATGCGGGTGCCCTCACCCGCGGCGAGGATCAACGTGCTCAGCGGGCCGGTCAACGGCGCTCCCAACGGTTACCAAAGGGTGGCTTCTGTCGGGCACCGATCCTAACTGTGGTCTTCGGCGTCCCACGCGGGGTCGGTCGGTGGGCCTTCGTTCGCCCATGCCGCGGCCGGATCGGCGGCCATCGAGTTCGCCGACGCCACCTGGTTGCCGCCACCGCGTTTCGCCTGGTACATGGCCGCGTCCGCGCGGGCGAGGACCTGCTCGCCGCGTTCCTGCGGCCGCAGCGAGACGAGCCCGATCGACAGCGTGACGCCGTGCGAGAGGTGGTGCGGCAGGCCGGCGACGGACTTCACGGCGCGGCCGAGCGCCATCTTCGCCGCGGACGCCGGCGTGCCCGGCAGCAGCACGATGAACTCGTCGCCGCCGTAGCGGGCCACGAGGTCGTCGCCGCGCAGCGCGTCACGAAGCGTGCTCGCGACGACACGCAGCACGTTGTCACCCTCGGCGTGCGACTGCTTGTCGTTGACGCCCTTGAAGCCGTCAAGGTCGACCAAGGCGACGGCGAGCGGCTGCGCGTCGGCCGACGAGGCGAGCTGGCGCAGCTTCTCGTCCAGCGCGCGCCGGTTCGGCAGGCCGGTGAGCGGGTCCTGCAGCGCCTGCTGGGTGATCGCGCCGTGCTCGGCGGACAGCCGTTCGTGCTCGCGGCGGGCGTTCAGCGTGGCGATCTGCGACTCGCGCAGGCTCCACATCTCGGACTCGAGCCGGGTGGCGTAGTCGATCAGCGACTGGCTCGCGCCGGACGCGTAGTCCGGGCTCGTGTCCAGCCGGGCCAGCTCGCGGGCGATGTTCAGCCGCATCGACGGCTGCGAGGTGTCGTCGCCGAGGGACTCGCGCGCCGAGCGCAGCACGTCGAGGGCCTCTTCGCGGCGGCCGCCCTTGTCCAGGCAGCGGGCCAGCGCGATCGCGACGATCTCGCGTTCGCCCGGGTAGCCGGTGCCTTCGTGCAGCTGGCGGAGCCGGTCGATCTGGTCGGTGGTCGGGCTGTGCAGCGCCTGCGCGGCGGCGAGGACACCGACCTGGTCGACGGCGGAGACGTTCGCCTTCCGCGGGAACAGCGACTCGGTGAACGGGCCCTCCGCGGCGACCGCCATGGACGCGGCGGTGCGGAACTTCTCGGCGCTCTCGTCGTACTCGTCGATGCGCTCCAGCCGCAGGCCCCAGCCCAGCAGCATCTTGACGCGGTTCATCAGCTGCAGCGTGATCTCGTGCGGGCTCGCGCTCTCGCGGATCGCGCTCGCGGCGCGGCCGATGACCTCCTCGGCGGCTTCGTAGACGCCGAGCTGGTTCAGCACGATCCAGCAGTCGTTCAACGTCGACCACAGCATCCGGTTCCACTGGCGGATGCCGACCTGCCGGTTCGGGATCGCGGAGTCGTCGAGGATCGCCAGCGCGCGGGCGATCTCGGTGAGCGCGGGGTCCTCCTGCGCGGCGATCACGAGCCGGCGCCCGCGCAGCGCGTGCGCGTCGGCCCGCAGCAGCGCGAGGCCGTGGCGCCGGGTGTGCGCGAGCATCTCGTCGAGCCGCGGCTCGGCCTCGGCGGCCAGTCCCCTGGTGATCAGCCGTGCGATCGCGGAAGCGCGCAGCAGCTGCGCGACCATGGTCGGCTCGCCGCGGCGCTGGGTCTCGTCGAGCAGCTCGTCCATCAGCTCGACGATCTGGAGCTGCTGGGCGTACTCCTGCCGCTGGACCGCGGCGATCAGTTCCCGCGCGCGCCCGACGAGCCAGGCGTCGGACATCTCGGCCAGTGCGGGACGCCTGGCCGCCACCGGGTCGGTCGCCTCGTCGGTCAGCGCCAACCTCCCGGTCTCGTGGTTCGGGTCCTTACTGCTGCTCCGCCGCCAGGATTCGAACCTGAACTGTCAGAACCAAAATCTGAAGTGCTGCCGATTACACTACGGCGGATCGAACCAGGTCAGGATAGCGACGATCGGGTGTCGTCCGCGCGGGGGATGCGTTAGCGGCCCGTCCGCCGGGTACCCGGGTTCGAACACCAGGTGTGGCTTCGGGCACTCCCCAGTGGCTCGAACCTCCTGTACCGTAACTTACGGCATCGTAGGTTAGGTCACCCTTGGAAAAAGGGCACCCGTGTAGGAAGAAGTGAAGCGTATGACGGCCACGCTCGACCGCTCTCAGCCCGCTGGGGAGCCTGCGGCCCCCAAGGGCCCCAAACCCGTCATCGAAGGCACGCGCGGAATCGGCGTGCAGCTGTCGGTCTACTTCGGCGTGATCGCGCCGCTGGTGGCACTGCTGGTCGCGGTGCCGTTCGCCTGGGGCTGGGGACTGAGCTGGGTCGACGTCGGCATCTTCGTGGTGTTCTACGCGATCAGCGGGCTCGGCATCACGGTGTCGTACCACCGCTACTTCACGCACGGCTCGTTCAAGGCCAAGCAATGGCTGCGCGTGGTCATGGCCATCGCGGGCAGCATCGCCCTGCAGGGCCCGGTGATCACCTGGGTCGCCGACCACCGCCGCCACCACGCGTTCTCCGACCGCGACGGCGACCCGCACTCGCCGTGGGCGTTCGGCACCTCGCCGTGGGCCATCGCCAAGGGCTTCTGGCACGCGCACATGGGCTGGCTGTTCGAGCGCGACCAGACGAACGCCGAGCGCTTCGCGCCGGACCTCGTCAAGGACCCGGCGATCAAGAAGGTCGACGACCTGTTCTGGCTGTGGGCGCTGGTCAGCCTGATGCTGCCGGCGTTGCTCGGCGGGCTCATCTCCTGGTCGCTGTGGGGCGCCGTGACGGCGTTCTTCTGGGCGGGCCTGGTGCGCATCTGCGTGCTGCACCACGTGACCTGGTCGGTCAACTCGATCTGCCACATGATCGGCGAGCGCCCGTTCGCCGCCCGCGACAAGTCGGCGAACTTCTGGCCCCTGGCCATTTTCTCGTTCGGCGAGTCGTGGCACAACCTGCACCACGCCGACCCGACGTCCGCGCGCCACGGCGTCAAGCGCGGCCAGATCGACATCTCCGCGCGGCTGATCTGGATCTTCGAGAAGTTCGGCTGGGTGCACGACGTCCGCTGGCCGACCCCGCAGCGCCTGGCCCGTATCGCGACGGAAAAGGGCTAGTCAACTAGGCTGCGACGGTGGCGGGGAGACGACGTTCGAAGCGTGAGCAGCAGGTCACCGGGGCGCGTCCGGCCGCCCCGGTGGCGCGGGTGCGGATGACCGGCAGCGAACGGCGCCGTCAGCTGCTGAACGTGGCCAGGGCGCTGTTCGCCGAAAAGGGTTTCGACGGCACGTCGATCGAGGAGATCGCGCACCGCGCCAACGTGTCGAAACCCGTGGTGTACGAACACTTCGGCGGCAAAGAGGGCATCTACGCGGTGGTCGTCGACCGCGAAACGCAGCTGCTGCTGGACCGCATGGTCTCGACGCTGCACGGCGGCCACCCCCGCGTGATGCTCGAACAGGCGGCGACGGCGTTGCTGTCCTACGTCGAGGATTCCCACGACGGCTTCCGCATCCTGGTCCGCGACTCCCCCGTGGCGAGCTCGACGGGCACGTTTTCGACGGTGCTGAACGACATCGCGAGCCAGGTCGAGCACATCCTGGCCCAGCAGTTCGCGGCCCGCGGGTACGACGAGAAACTGGCGGCGCTGTACGCACAGGCGCTGGTGGGAATGGTGGCGCTGACCGGCCAGTGGTGGCTGGACGCGCGCAAGCCGAAGCGCGACGAAGTCGCGGCCCACCTGGTGAACCTGGCGTGGAACGGGCTGTCCCACTTGGAGCACAAGCCGAAGCTGCGGCTGGGCTAGCTGTGATGTTCAGGGACGTTGTCCCGAGCTGAGGTGACCCGGTGACGGCCTGTCGTGCAGACAGGTGAAGGCCTCCGGATGTGAAGTGGAGCTGTCTAGGAACCACGTCACCGCCCGGAGGCCTTCGT